>DAIQRJ010000001.1:0-222892 GCA_036786375.1 Actinopolymorphaceae bacterium | reverse complement strand
CACGGGTGGACCCGGGGCTCCGGGGTGTCTCACGCCAGCCTGACAGGTAGGGACCCGAGCGACCCTTTCCTTACCGACCTCGCCCGGCGCATCGTCGTCGCTACGGCACAGCGATACGGAACCGGTGATCTGCCCGGACAAACCACCGGATCGGAAATCCCGCAGCTGATCCAGAGCGCGGTCAACGCCTCATCGCCCGCCTGGCAACAACTCGACTCCCTGATCCGCGACGAGCTGCACCACGCTTCTCAACGCGTCGACTGCTAGCGCCACACCGCAGCCGAACTTGGGTGGCTGTGACCGTCAGGCCGACGCGACGGTCGGGTGTCGATCGGCCACATCGTGCCGATGGCCAAGTTCACAGGCGAAACTCGAGTTCGCCTCTCGCCTTGGTCGGATCGCGGTGGATGATCAGCCCGTCGATCATGCTCGACGTGGGCAGCAGCCCTGCCTCGGCGAGTATCTCCGTGGCGTCATCCGGGTTGATCCATACCTGACCGTGGTTGCCTGGCGACCGGCGGACCGAATCGCGGAAGCTGTCAAGTGTCATACCGACCATCCCGGTGTGGGGTTGTAGGAAGGTCGCTCAGTCGAGCGGAATGTGTGGTCGTCCGACCGGCACGTGCGTATCAGCCAGCACCGGCACCTGGACCAGGAACCGGTCGACGGTCACTGTGGATTTTACGCGCTCGATGTTCTGGTTGCGCAACTTCGTTCCGGCTCCCCTCCCGGGCCTTCCGGTTCGCTGCTGCGACGACGAGGCCAGCCATCGCCGTTCGGCGCATCCAGCATCACGGTGTGAGCAAGGTCCTGGTTCCGATCGCATGCGTGTGGGCGACCTGCTTCCTAGTCCTCTACATCACCATCGCTCGCCAGCCACAGAACCAAGGACCGACCTGGTGGTTCGTGGGAATGATCGGGCTGGGCGACGTCGCAGCAGCACTTAGTCCTCGATGGCCCCGCGGTCGAAACGCGCTGCTGCTCGTGGCGACGGCGGCTTTCGGCCTCGGAGTCCTGGCAGGCCTCGTGTCGGTGGGCCTCCTGCTGTTGCCCGCGGCAGTCCTCACATTGATCGCCTTACTCCTCGGGATTGCGGCACCCAAACCCAGTACCTGAGTACCGGATCTCGATGAGTCACGCAGGGCGCAGTTGGAGCTTCGGCCGAGGCTGCGTCGCGGCGCGAGCGCGATGAGTTCGCCGTACCCGCCAAGTCTTCACGCTATGAGCCTTGTCATTGGCGACATCACCGTCTCACTCGACGGCTTCGTGACCGGCCCCGGCGCCGACCGCGAGCACGGCCTCGGCCATGGAGCGGACGGCCTGCACGCCTGGGCCCTCGACAGCGACCACCCTGTCGACCGGGGCGTCCTGGCGCGGCACACCGCGGCCTCGGGCGCCGTCGTGATGGGACGACGGACCTTCGACACCGTCGACGGTGGATGGAGCGCCGAGCGGGGGTACGGCGCCGACCAGGACGGCCCAACACGCCCGCCCCGACGACCCGAACCGCCACCGGCAGTGGAACCGGCGCCCCACCCGAGACGACCCTCGGGCCACTGTCACACCCCGATGCCACAATCAGCACTCGACGACGCCAGCACCGCCGGAAACATGATCAACCACTGCCGGACGAAAGATCGAGGCTAATGAGGGTGCGTGAAGATGCTGCGCGCTTCCTTCACGGCGTAATAGACGATGACCAGCGCGGCAAGTGGATCCGCCCACCATCAGCCGAGAATGGCATTGAGGGAAAGGCCGAGTAGGATGGCGACCGCGAGTAGGCCGTCGATGACTGTTACCCGGCCTTCGGTGATCAGGACCGGGCTGGCGAGCTGCTGACATGTCCGAGTCTTGCCAACGAGGTTCCCCGCCAGGGTGGCGACTTCGAGCAGTCGCCCGCGGCGCAGCAGAATAGGCGTGCGGGCGGGATCAGCAGCGAAGGTCACCGTGTGAGTCACTCGGGGTGCCCGGACATCGATCGCGGTCCCTCGGCTTGGGCCGGTGAGACCGCGGACCCGTCATCGGCGCGGCCAAGGTCGGTGAGGACGCACGACCTGCCAACGTCGAACTCGCGACGATTGCACGCTGCAACCCGTTGCCAGTGAGCGCGATCGCCCCTCGTGGGCCAGCAGCGATCCGGGGTACTTGACGCCCGGCGCATAGTGGTACTCTCGGGCCAAATCTCCCACCGCCCCTGCACCGGAGGAGGCACCTGTGACAGGCTCCGCCAGGTACTTAGGTTGGGGTTGGCTCTCTATCTCGGTACCGAATCTGATTGTGATCTTGGTGATGATCGTCCTTTTCTTGTTGGCCGTCTTACTTCCCTTTATCAAGGACCGGGACAAGTCATGACCACGACACGCCCAACGATTCCCGTCGAGGACGACGTCGGCTCCTCCGGTATGTGGATTTCTCGGCTCCGGCGGGCCTGGCTGTCGAAGCTTCCGCCCGAGAAACTGCTGCCGGATCGCCAGCCCGCCTACGTGAGTTCGTGGATCTATGTCTTCGGGGTGCTCACGATCGCCGCGTTCTTTGTGATCGTGGTATCCGGGCTGCTACTTGTCGTCGGTGGCCCGGCCTGGTACCACACATCTTCCCTGGGCCGATTCAGCAATAGCCTGCACTTCTGGAGTGGCCAGCTGTTCTTCATCTTCATGGTCGTACACCTGTGGGGGAAGTTCTGGATGGCCGCTTGGCGTGGGCGCCGGGCAACGACCTGGATGACTGGGGTCGTCGCGTTCCTGGCCTCCATCGGGACCGCGTTCACTGGCTACCTCGCCCAGACCAACCTCGACTCACAGTGGATCTCGTTCGAAGCGAAGGATGGGCTCAACGCCGTCGGCATCGGCGCCTATTTCAACGTCACAAACCTCGGCCAAATGATGCTGCTGCACGCGACTCTGCTGCCTTTGGTCGTCGGCGGCATCGTGATATGGCACGTGCTGCTCGTCCGGCGGCGAGGAGTCGTCCCACCGATCGATGCCGGACCCCCGAGTCCCCCGACGAGCAGCGCCACGACCACAGAGCCCGAATCATGACCGGAAAGAGCTCTCCCGACGCCGATGCGACTGCGCGGGACTGGACGGGCGCGACGCGCCGCTATGACTTCGTCAAGGAAGGCGTCATAGCGGTCGTGATCGTGAGCCTGCTGACGGTCCTCTTGGCAGGCTTCCTGGGCTCGCCAGATGAGCCACAGCTCAGGTTCAAAGGCTGGGCCACGACGGCGCCGGACAACTTCTATGCCACCACAGTCATGGAACTGGCAGGCACCAGCGAGTCTGCCGGCTATGGTCCGCCATACAACTCTGCCAGCGATGGCTTGGCCGTCGGACCGCTCGCGCCCCAGAAATGGTTTGGCATCACCCATCCGGTGGACTCGGCAAACGACTTTGTCATCTCACCGTTGAGGACCCAACAGCAGCCAACCGCCACCGCGTCGGCCATGAAGGCTTGGGACGCCGGCAGCCCCGACCAGCAAAGCTCATGGGCCACGGCCTACGACACCGCGCTCACCGCCGTCGACGGCGACGCAACCAAAGTCGCGCAAGGTGATTACGGCCCAGTGCCGGTGCTCGCCCAAGGGCTGACGGAGATGGCCAACTCAGGTGCCTTGGACGGCATTCTCGCGGCAGGTAACTTCTACCCAACCGACTTCACGAAGCAGATCCTGTTCCTCGGCGACGGCTCCTACCTCGACGATGCCGCAACCGCCGCGCACTTGCAGGGCAACACCTGGGGCATGATGAACGAGACCGGGAACTACCCCGGCCAGGCCTGGTTGTGGCTCTACTCATTCTGGTACCAGACCCCGCAGTTCAACTCCGACAACCCCGACGACTACCTCTCCACCCACGCCGATGCGATCATCTTCTACATCATGGCGGTGCTCTCACTCGGGCTGCTAGGGGTCCCCTTCATCCCCGGCCTCAGGTCGATCCCCCGATGGATCCCAATCCACCGGCTGATCTGGCGCGATTATTACCGCTCCAAGAACAAATCTGAACCCGCAGCCGTGGCGACATCTGAGGCCGCCGAAGAGGATTCCTCAACCGGTCGTCACCAAAAACCCGACGGCCCCATATGAGGGACCGTAGCGGTCGCGCGAGGCTCGGACTGCAGCGAGGACTCTTTGAGCGGAACGCGCGCCCGCCGCGCGACGCCTCGGCGCCTGGCAACACGTTCGCGTTGAAGTAAGCCACTACCCGCTGCTTGCCCTGGCGATCGGTCGGTCCGGCCATTCTCACGTCCTGCCCTTGGTGGGGAGCGAAACCCCCGTCGAGCACACGCTGCTGCCGCGGGTCGCGCGCACCGTGATCGTGTCCGGGCCGGATCGGTCGGTGATTCGCTTCTCCACCGAGAACAACCCACTGGGTGCAACCGTCGTCCGCTGGCCGCGACACACGACGACGCCGTCGTCGTGCTTGGCCTTGAGGTTGATGACACCGGTACTGCAGGCGTGGCTGGACCGGACATCGTCCCCGCCCTTGGCGAAGGCCGGCGCCGAGCCCATCGAGACGGTTGTCGCGGCCAGGGTCGCGGCCAGTACCAGTGCGAATCGTCGTGCGGTCATCGTGTCTTCCGAGAGTCCAGCGCCGATCAGGCGGCTGTTGTGGAAATCGCTTTGTGCGATTGCCTTGTGACCTCAGTTGTCCTCCGCGTCGGGGTACCAGCGGAAATCGGACCTTGGTACTAGGCCGCGACAGAGGCTGCACGGTCAGCGGCTCGGTCGTCTCTCAGCTCTCTCGCGACCACGACGACGCGCTCCGCCAGCAGGGTCGGCCCTGCTGCGTGGTCGCGACCGAGGTAGATCAGCCCTTGCTGCGGCGCGGGTCGTTGCCAGGCTTGATGGTGTCCTGAGCGCGGATCTGCCCGTTCAGGCCGCGGATCGCCAGTTCGCCACCACCGTCGTTCGCCAGGATCTGGCGGGTGCGGTCGACGACCTCCCGCTGGGTGTCTCCCACGACGCTGGCCCGGGCTTCGAACTTGCGATCGTCACGCTTGGACACCGTGCGCTTGTTCGGTCCGCTCATGGACCTTCTCCTCTGCTCACCCGCGGGCCGGATGTCAGCGGGTCGTGCAATGTCCCGGCCGACGAGGAGCGTGTGCTCCTCGTCGGCCGGTATGTGCTCTTGTCAAGCTCGCGATTTCTCCTCAACCTTGACAAGGTTTGTCACCATGATCACGCTGACGTTTCCGTGCTCACCGCTGACATTCGGTGCTCTTCACGCCGGACACTCTTGGCGACCATTTGCATCAGCTGCAGCCGCTTGTGCTCCCGCAGCCTTCGCAGACGAAGCACGACCCGGCCGGACGCATCTTCGTCCCGCAGGTGAAGCACATCGGCGCGTCGGCGGCCGTGCCCTGCAGCGCTTCGAGCAACTCGGCCGAGCTGTGGACCTGCACCGGCACAGGCCGGGCATCAGCCGCACCGGCCCCGGACGTCACTCCGCCGGCGGCGCGCTTGGCCTGCTGGCGTTCGGTGTTGGGGCTCGTCGACACCGACTGCGAGTAGTTCGCCAGCTCGTCCTCTACACCCTCGTCGGTCGAGTCGTCCTCGGGCAGGTACGAGCCCGTCTCGAGCTGACGGGACCGCTCCTCGGCGCTGTGGATGCCCATGTAGGAACGAGTCTCGAAGTCGAGGTGGTCGAGCGCGAGCCGGCGGAACACGTAGTCCATGATCGACTGCGCCATCCGGACATCGGGATCGTCGGTCAGCCCGGCCGGCTCGAACCGCAGGTTGGTGAACTTCTCGACGAACGTCTCGAGCGGCACGCCGTACTGCAGCCCGATGCTGACCGCGATCGAGAACGCGTCCATGACACCGGCCAACGTCGAACCCTGCTTGCCGAACTTGAGGAACAGCTCCCCCAGTCCGTCGTCCGGGTACGAGCCCGCGGTGAGGTAGCCCTCGGCGCCGCCGACCGCGAAGCTCGTGGTCTGCGAGGGCCGACGCTTGGGCAGCCGCTTGCGCACCGGGCGGTATTCGATCCGCACCTCGGGAGCCGACGCTTCGGTCGTGGCGGCTGCCGCTGCCGGCTTCGCCTTCGCGTCCGACAACGGCTGACCGACCTTGCAGTTGTCGCGGTACACCGCGAGTGCCTTGAGGCCGAGCTTCCACCCCTGCAGGTAGACGTCGGCGATCTCCTCGACCGTGGCGGTCTCGGGCAGGTTGACCGTCTTGCTGATCGCGCCGGACAGGAACGGCTGCGCGGCCGCCATCATCCGGATGTGGCCCATCGGCTTGATCGAGCGCGCACCCATCGCGCAGTCGAACACGTCGTAGTGCTCCATCTTCAGGCCGGGAGCGTCGATGACGTGACCGTTCTCGGCGATGTGCTCGACGATCGCCTCGATCGTCTCCTGCGCGTATCCGAGTGTGCGGAGCGCGCGCGGCACGGTCTGGTTGACGATCTGCATCGACCCGCCGCCGACGAGCTTCTTGAACTTGACCAGGGAGAAGTCGGGCTCGATGCCGGTGGTATCGCAATCCATCATGAAGCCGATGGTGCCGGTCGGCGCGAGGACGGATGCCTGCGCGTTGCGGAAGCCGTTCTTCTCGCCCAGCTTGACGACGGCGTCCCACTCACGGGTGGCGAGGCGGTGCACGTCAGAGTCGAGCGTGCCCACCGCCCGGACGGAGTCGTTTGCGGCCTGGTGCTTGCGGATCACGCGCTTGTGCGCGTCCGCGTTGCGGGCGTAGCCGTTGTACGGCCCGACGACGGCAGCGAGCTCAGCCGAGCGACGGTAGGACGTGCCGGTCATCAGCGAGGTGATCGCGGCGGCGAGGGCACGGCCGCCGTCGGAGTCGTACCCGTGCCCGGTGGCCATCAGCAACGCGCCGAGGTTGGCGTAGCCGATGCCGAGCTGGCGGTAGTCGCGGGTGGTGTCGCCGATCGCCTTGGTCGGGAAGTCGGCGAAGCAGATCGAGATGTCCATCGCCGTGATCACGAGTTCGACGGTCTTGGTGAAGCGCTCGCCGTCGAACGTGCCGTCGTCACTGAGGAACTTCAGCAGGTTGAGGCTGGCCAGGTTGCACGACGAGTTGTCGAGGCTCATGTACTCCGAGCACGGGTTCGACGCGGTGATCCGCCCCGTCTCGGGGTTCGTGTGCCAGTCGTTGATCGTGTCGTCGTACTGCATGCCCGGGTCGGCACATTCCCAGGCCGCCTTGGCGATCTTGTCGAACAGCCCACGCGCGTCGACCGTCTCCAGGACCCGGCCGTCGTTGCGAGCCTTGAGCCCGAACTCGCGACCCTCCTCGACCGCGTGCATGAACTCGTCACTGACCCGGACCGAGTTGTTGGCGTTCTGGTACTGCACCGAGGTGATGTCCCGGCCTCCGAGGTCCATGTCGAACCCGGCGTCGCGCAGCGCACGGATCTTGTCCTCCTCGCGCGCTTTCGTCTCGATGAACTCCTCGATGTCGGGGTGATCGACGTCGAGGACGACCATCTTCGCGGCGCGACGGGTCGCACCACCGGACTTGATCGTGCCCGCCGAGGCGTCGGCGCCGCGCATGAAGCTGACCGGTCCGGATGCGGTGCCGCCGGAGGACAGCAACTCCTTGCTCGAACGGATGCGCGAGACGTTCAGTCCGGCGCCCGAGCCGCCCTTGAAGATGAAGCCCTCTTCGCGGTACCAGGTGAGGATCGAGTCCATCGAATCCTCGACCGAGAGGATGAAGCAGGCACTGACCTGCTGCGGGGCCGGCGTTCCGACGTTGAACCAGACCGGCGAGTTGAAGCTGAACACCTGGTGGAGAAGCGCCCACGTCAGCTCGTGGTCGAAGATCTCGGCGTCGGCGTCGGTCGCGAAGTAGCCGTGTTCGATCCCGGCCGCGGTGTAGGTCTTGACGACGCGGTCGAGCAGCTGCTTGAGGCTGTGTTCGCGAGCGTCGGTGCCGGGCGCACCGCGGAAGTACTTCGTCGTCACGATCGTGGACGCGTTGGCCGACCAGAACTCGGGGAACTCGACTCCACGCTGCTCGAACACGGTCGCGCCGGTCTTCCAGTTCTGCTGGACGACGTCGCGGTGCTCCCATACCACCTCGTCGTACGGGTGCACGCCCGGGGTCGTGTTGAGTCGGGTGATCGTCAGACCGCGGCCACGGGGTCCACTCGCGGACTTCGTGCCGTTCGACGACGTCGTGGTCGATGCTCCGCTGACATCTGCGGTCATGGCTGGGTGACTCCTTCGTTGGGCGAGCGTCGGGCAGATCGTGTGGTGCGCAGTTCGTCGTTCGTGGTGCGTTGTTCGTGGTCTCTGTGGTGGTGGTGCATGCGGACCCGCGACTACTCGCGGCGGCCCGGGCGTGGGGACGCCGGCGAGCGGGGCGGCGGCTCGTCGACCGTCTGGCCGCGTTCGGCGTTGAGCACCGAGATCTCGGCCGCGAAGTCGTCGAGGCTCTCGAAGTTGCGGTAGACGCTGGCGAACCGCATGTACGCCACCTCGTCGAGCTCACGCAGCGGACGCAGTATCGCCATCCCCACCTCGGGCGATGGGATCTCGGACTGGCCGAGTGCACGGAGCTGCTCCTCGACGCGCTGCGCGAGCAGAGCCAGGTCGCTCTCGCTCACGGGACGGCCCTTGCACGCCTTGCGCACACCCACGATGACCTTGTCCCGGTTGAACGCCTCGGTGCTGCCGCTGCGTTTGACCACCGTCAGCTGGATCTGCTCGATCGTGGTGAACCGGCCGTCACATCGAGGACAGACCCGCCGCCGGCGGATCGCCATGCCGTCGTCTGCGACCCGAGAGTCGATCACGCGGGAGTCGCTGTGCTTGCAGTGCGGGCAGTACAAGCCGACCGACCTCCTCGCGACACACCGCGGTGCCTGCTGACAGCTGGTTGATGTCCGTCCGACGGGTCGCGACCACCAGCGTGCATGCCCTCACATCCCGGCCGAACCCCGAGCTTGGGGACGAACCTGGGGACAACTGCCCGGAACCTCTGGACAACCTGAGGACAAGCTGTGGACGGTGGACCACTACCTGTGGACGAACTACATCGGTGTGACCACCAGATGTAGTGCCAGACTACGTCGCTGCAGCGACACTCGCAAGAGCTTGGCGGCGCGTTTCCGCGGCGCCGATCGTGCGCGTCTGCCGTCAGCGTGCGACGGGGACGACCAGGGTCTGGCCGGGGGTCAGCGTGGTGCCGCCGAGGTGGTTGAGCATGCGGATCTCGTTGGCCGTGTCACTCACGTCGGCGCCGGGGGACGTGGCTGCGGCCACCTGCCAGAGGCTCTGCCCGGGCTGGACCGAGACCGTCCGAGTCGGCGTGGGCGACGTGCCGGCGGCGCGTGCGACGGCGAACACCGCCGCGGTGACGACGAGGATCAGGACCACGGCGGTCACGGCCGCGGTCACGCGGCGGAGCAGGAGTTCGCCACGACGAGAGAGTTGCCATCCGGACGGCGTGGAGCTGTGGACGTACCGCGGGCCACGTGAACCGGCACGCCTGGTGACCGGCGGGGCGGACGGCCGGCGCACGGGCCGAACCGGCGGGACCGGAGCCGATCGCCGGATCGGAACGACCGGAGCGAGGTAGCCGGTGTCGACCGAACCAGTCGCAGGCGAAGGCAGAGTCGATGTCGACATCGCAGTCGAAGTCGAAGCCGAAGCCGCAGTGGATCGATCGGCGAGAAGTGTGGCGCTCATGTCTGGTTGCCTCCGCGTGCGGTCGGTCTGGACGGATCCAGGCCCTTTGAGGAAGGGCGACACCGACGCGAACGGACGTCCGTTCCGGTGCCTGCACGATGTCTATCGGAGGCCACCGACAGAATGGCTCCGACCAGATCGGCAGCCTGACGAGAACAAGAGGCGCTCGAACCGGTGTTCGAATCGTGCTCCTCGAAGATAACCCGTTCGAACACCTGTTCGCAAGAGGCGGCTGTTGTGGCGCGGCGTCACCAGCCGGCGGCGACGACCTCTCCGACGTCGTGGCCGCCGCCGAGAACGGGAGTTCGCAACTGCGCGGTCACGACCGGCGCCTCCACACCGAGGCGGCGCAGCGCCTCGGCCATGACGACCGAGCGAGCCCGCTCGGCACCGTCGCCGACCTTCAGCGCGACCGCGCGGCCGTCGGGCAGGGCGACTGCGTAACAACCCTCGGCGCCCGCCTTGGCGAGTGTGCCCGGCAGCCCTTCGACGAGGAACCGCTCGTCCCGCGTGCTCCCCGAGGTGAGGATCGGGTTCGCCCGGAATGCTTCGGCGACCTGGTGTTCCGCGGTACCGGACGTGCCGACGGCGATAGCCGAGAACGCGCGGGCGAGGCCGAGCACCGAGATCCCGAAGATCGGCGCCCCGCACCCGTCGATCCCGATCGCCGCCACCGGCTCGCGGGCGAGGTCGGCCACGGTGTCGCCGAGCACCTGCTCGAGAGGATGCGCAGGATCGAGGTAGGTCTCGATCGGCCAGCCCGCGGCCACGCAGGTGGCGAGCATGGCGGCGTGCTTCCCGGAACAGTTCATGTGGACGCGATCGGGCTCGCGGTGCTCCTCGATCATGCGGTTGTGGCTCGCCTCGTCCATCGGGTAGGAAGGCGGGCACTGCAGAGCGGAGGCGGACAGGCCGGCTGCCGCCAGAATCCGCTCCACCTGCGCGACATGCACGTCCTCACCCGAGTGCGAGGCACCCGCCAGGGCCAGCAGATCGAGTGGAAGGTCGAGGCCGGCACGCACCATCCCGACCGCCTGGATCGGTTTGTTCGACGACCGCGGGAACATCGGTCGCGCCGGCTCCCCGACAGAGAAGAGGACGGACCCGTCGGAATCGATGGCGACGAGGCTTCCGTGGTGCTCGCACTCGTCGAAACCGGACCGGACCACGCGCGCCAGGACAGCCATGACTTCCTCCATCCGGCGGCAAGCCACCGGCGATCGACGAGTGCCGGGACGAGTCCGCGACCGAAGTGAGCCCGCCCATCGTCCACCACCGCGGCAGGCGTCCCGGGCAGCGGGTACGCGCCTACCCGAGCGGCTCAGACCAGGCCCATCGCCTCGGCCAGACGCAGGACGTCCGCGTGGATCGGGTCGGACGGGGTCAGGAACACGACCGCCGCAGCGACGGGGAGGACCGCGACCTCGACCACGTCCTCGCCGTCGGCCGGGTTGGTCGGCGGGTGTTCGAGGACGACGTCGGCGGCGACATACGCCCAGAACGCGACCGGGTGCGGCAGATGCGGACGGTACGGCTCCGGCCCGCTGTGGTCGGCGCGGTGGGCACCGATCCAGGTGAGAGCGCCGGTCCGGCGGCCGCCGGCCTCCTCGGCCAGTTCGCGGTCGACGATCTGCTCCACCGCCTCGCCGCGCTCACGGGTTCCGCCGGGCAGGAACCGCCAGCCGTTGCTGCTGCGGCAGACGACCACGCCGGTGTCGGTGCGCGCGACCACGTGGATGCGGGCGATCAGCGCGTCTGCCGGCCGCGCTGTTACGAACTGCGCGGACACGGGCGCGTACGGCACCTGCCACGGCTCGAACAGCTGCGGGAACTCGGACTCCCAGGTGGTCATGCGCTCAGCCACGTCGTTCCCACCGCACTTCGATACCGGGGCCGTCGGGCACATCGATCGTGGACGGGATGTCCGCGATCCGGAGGAAGCCGGCTTTCTCCGCCCCCCGCCCGGACGCCACGTTCGCGGCGTCATGGCGGATCAGCACGCTCCCGATACCGGGCTGGGCGAGCCCGAGGTCCGCGAGTGCCCGCGCCGCCGCGGTCGCGTACCCGCGACCCGCGTGGCCAGTGTGCAGCCAGTACCCGATCTCGAGCACGCCGGGACCCATGCGCGTCATCAGCCCGGTCGACCCCGACGACCTCGCCGGTGCGGGTGACGATCGCGTAGTTCCAGTTGACCCCGGCGGCGCGAGTTCCGGGAGGGACGCCTCCACCGCGGACGCGAGCGCGGCCGCCCACTCCACCCGCCAGCACACGAGATCGACCACACCGGCCGGCACCGACTCGGGGAGCGTCACGGCAGCGATCTTCGCACGCACGCAGCGATGAGGTCCTGGCCGGCGCCGGAGTCGGCAGGAGACGGCCGCGTTGGGGACACTGCAGTCCGGGCACTGGTCAGGTGGCGACCCTCTACCTCTGCGCGCGCTCGACACCGTCGCGCCGGGCGTCCAGCTCGCCGTCGGACAAGTCCGGGTAGAGGTCGTGCAACCACTCGTCCGCAGTGAGACGAAGGGCTCGGTGCCGCATCTCGAGTCGCCTCGCGAGCGTGGTCTTGCCCGACCCCTGGAGCCCGCAGGTGAGTGGCGCCTCGCACGACGCGTGCTCGAGCTCGGGTGCGACGTCGTCCTCGACTGGGGTCTGTGGGCACGCTCGGAACGCGACACCTACCGGACCGAAGCCCGGGCGCTGGGTGCGTGCGTCGTCCTGTGCCTGCTCGATACGCCGCTTCCGGAGTTACGACGGCGTCTGCGCACCCGCAACGCCGAGCTGTCCGCGGGCACTTTCGTCATCAGCAGCGAGGAACTGGAGGGTGCGGCGGCCTTCTTCCAACGACCTACCGACGACGAACTCAGCCTCTTCGACCCGGCTTGACCGCGTCGTAGGGACACGCCCACTTTGCGACACACTCGAACAGGTGTTTGAAACTGTCGGTGCGGATCGCTAGCGTGCACAGCACCACCCCGTCTGCAACACAGCCGTCCGCCCGCACCGGCAGGTCCGGCGACGGCGACCAACTGGAGGAACCCGATGGCTAGCCAGAAGCCCTCGCCCACTGACGCGTCCGCGGCACCTGCGAAGAAGGCCGCGTCCCGACCTGTCGGCCGGCCGAGCAAGGAAGCGCTGATCCGGGAGTTCCCCGACGGCCCGCCGGACTCGATGGGCCTGACCGCGCGCCAACGCCGCATCCTCACGGTCATCCGCGAGTTGGTCGAAGACCGCGGCTACCCGCCGTCGATGCGCGAGATCGGCGAGTCGGTCGGGCTCACGTCGTCGTCCTCGGTCTCCCACCAGCTCCGCGCCCTCGAGCACAAGGGCTACCTGCGTCGCGACCCGAACCGCCCGCGGGCGCTGGAGGTCATCTCCCCCGACTCCGTGCCCGAGGCGTTCGCCGCCGACTACGAAGCCGCCACCGGCTCGCCGCCGCCCGCGTACGTGCCGATGCTCGGCCGTATCGCCGCCGGTGGCCCGATCCTGGCCGAGCAGTCCGTCGAGGACGTCATGCCGCTCCCCCGTCAGCTGGTCGGCGAGGGCAACCTCTTCCTCCTGCACGTACAGGGCGACTCGATGATCGACGTGGCGATCTGCAACGGCGACTGGGTGGTCATCCGCCAGCAGCCGGTGGCGGAGCAGGGCGAGATCGTCGCGGCCATGCTCGACGGCGAGGCGACGGTGAAGACCTATCGCAAGAAGGACGGCCACGTCTGGCTGATGCCGCACAACCCCGCCTACGATCCGATCGATGGTGACGACGCCACCATCCTCGGCAAGGTCGTGGCCGTCCTGCGTCGCGTCTGAGTCTCGAGGCGGTCGGCGGTCACTAGACTTCTTGGGCTGTCCCGCCGTCGTCACCTCGTGGAGCGCCATGTCGAAGCCCGACCCGTCCGAGCAGCACCTCGATCACCCGCCTGCAGGTTCAGGCGGTGCGACCGGCACGCACGAACCACTGCCGTTCAAGGAGCCGCTCGCTCCGAACGCAGGAAAGCAGCTGGCCGTCGATGTCGACGGTCAGAGCTGGGCGCGCGTCCCGCTGCAGACGGAGTTGTTCGCGCGTGGCGACGATCTCGAGACCCGGGTGATCGGCCACGTGTCCGCCGGCGCCGCCGCAGTCGCTGAGTCGTCCGAGCTCGTCCGTGGGCTCGACCAGCGCTGGTACGTCGTCATCAGCGAGAAGATCGTGGCCATCAGCCAGGGCCGTTCGTATTTCACCTGGGAGATCAACCCCAGCAAGGCCGCCCGTGTTCTGAGCCGATTCGTCGTCCGCACACCGCACGGCCTGGGTCTCGGCACGCCCTGGACGATGCAGCTCGCGATCGAGGAGGCGGGGCTTGCCCGGATCGTCGTGGCCGCCGGTGCTGGTGCGGTCGGGAGGCTCGTCGGTCAGAAGGGCTGGTTCTACCGCGTCGCCGGCCACCGGGTGAGCGCGATCGACGGTCCGACCGAGTACTCCGCCTACCCGTCCAACGTGTCGGCCAAGCTCCCGCCCAAGGACCCGGAGAAGGTCGCCACGACTCTGCGCAAGGCGATCGCCGCCGCGCTGCCGGCGGCTGCCGCGAAGCACTTCGGCGGAGTCGTCGTCATCGACTCCAACGACCTCGGCCGCGAAGTGCTCGGACAGGACACCGACCTCGCCGACGACTTCTTCAAGAAGCTGTTCACCGACAACCCGTTCGGCCAGGGCCGGCAGCAGACGCCGATCGCACTCGCCCTACGGCTGGCCTGACGCCAGTCCGGCGTCAGGTCGCCTCGGCCGCGACAGCGGCTTCCACTGCGGACGCAGCCGCGTCCAGCCTGCGCAACGCACCGAGCGCCACATCCCGGTCAGTGGTCGGCCACATCGGCGGCAGCGACTGACGCAGGAACGACCCGTACCGGGCCCGGACGAGCCGGGGGTCCAGACACGCGACGACGCCACGGTCGGAGCTTCGACGGATCAACCGCCCGGTCCCCTGCGCGAGCAGCAACGCCGCATGAGTGGCTGCGACGGCCATGAAGCCGTTGCCACCGGACTCCTCGACGGCGCGCTGCCGGGCCGACAGCAGCGGATCATCCGGACGGGGGAACGGGATCCGGTCGATCACCACCAGCTGGCACGTCGCGCCCGGCACATCGAGCCCCTGCCAGAGCGACAGGGTGCCGAACAACGACGTCGTCGGATCGGCCATGAAAGCCTTGCCCAGCTCGGGAAGCTGCGCGTCGCCCTGGCACAGGACCACGCTGTCGAGACGGTCCCGCACGTACTCCGCGGCCACCTCGGCGGCACGACGCGACGAGAACAACCCGAGCGTGCGGCCCCCGGCAGCGCGCACGAGTTCGGTCAGCTCATCGAGCGCCTGCTCCGACGCACCCTCCCGGCCGGGCGTCGGCAACCGCGACGCCGTGTAGAGAATCGCCTGCCTGGCATAGTCGAACGGCGATCCGACGTCGATGCCCAGCCACGGCTGCGGCCGGACGTGCATAACCGATCGGCCAGCCGACGTCGGCGCAGTGGCAGGCGCGTTGGTGGGTCCCTCCGGTGCCGGCACATCCTCGGCTGGCGTTCCGGGCTGAACCTGATCGCTCATCCGCAGCCCGACCTGTCGGGCCATCGACTCGAAATCGCCGCCCAGCTTGAGGGTTGCCGATGTCAGAACACAAGTCCGGGTGCCGAACAGCTTCTCGCGCAGCAGCCCCGCGACCGACAGCGGTGCGAGGCGCAGGTCCTTCCCGCGTTCGCGCCGGTACCGGTCGGGGCCGGCGTTGTGCCGACCCGTGCTCCCACCGGTCCGCTCGCCGTTGTTCGCCATGCTCCCGTGCACCCAGACGACGTTGTACTCGGACTGTTCGGCGATCCGTTCGGCCACCAGTCGCACCTGATCGACCATCACGCGCGCCGTCCGCTTGCCCGGATCCCGGGACGCGTCACCCGACGCCTCCGTCGGGATCGACGACAACACGGCGCGCGCACTGTCGCGGATTCCCTCGACAGCGAGCGCGAGGGCCTCGCCCAGCGACGTCAGCCGGCCCGCGTCGGTCGCCTCGAGCGCCTCCCGCAACGACTCACCGGCGTCGACGAGGTCGTCCACGGCCTCCCGCTCGCCGGTGGCGAACGGCCGGGCACGGCGCGCCGCGCGTTCGACGGTGGCCGGCGCGAGCTCCATGGACGCCGCCGACGTGACCCGCGCGACCAGCTCGTGCCCCTCGTCGACAACCGCGAGGTCGTACTCCGGAAGAAGCGGAATCCCTTCCAGGGCATCGATCGCGAGCAACGCATGGTTGGTGACAACCACGTCCGCCTTCGCCGCAACGGCCCGGGACCGCTCCGCGAAGCACTCGACCCCGAACGCGCAGTTCGTGGCGCCGGGGCATTCCCTCGCCTGGATCGACACCTGGGCCCAGGCACGGTCGCCGTGACTGGGAGCGTGGTCGCGGTCGCCCTCGGCGCCGGCACTCGCCTGGTCCTCGGCCCACTCGCGCAGCGCGATCACCTCGCGTCCCAGCGGACCGGACGGGGCCGCCTCGACGAGCACTCCCTGGTCGTCGGGCACGCCGTCGCGCACCCGCGCGAGGCAGGCGTAGTTGCTGCGTCCCTTGAAGATGGCGAACGTCGGCGGCCTGGGCAAGGCTTTGGCCAGTGCCTTCGTGAAGACCGGCAGGTCGCGTCCGACGAGCTGGGATTGCAACGCCAGCGTCGCGGTCGCGACGATCACCGGCTTCTTCGTCTGCTGGGCGGCGAGCATCGCCGGGATCAGGTACGCCAGCGACTTGCCGGTGCCCGTACCCGCCTGCACCAGCAGGTGCCGGCCGGTGGTGAATGCCTCGGCGACCTCGTGCGCCATCTGCTCCTGACCGGGTCGGTACTCACCGCCTAGCGCGGCGACGGACTGCTCGAGCAGCCGGGACACCTGCGCCGGGTCGATCGCGAGCGGCGGGCCCTCGTTGGTCTCCTGGTCCTCGACGGCAGGTATCGGGGACTCCAGCACCCAGCGAGGTTACCCGGCCAGAAGCGGCAACCGTGCGTATCCACGGATGACCCGCGACGCGCGCCGGCTGGGCGTGTCACCCGGCCGGCCGGTCGGCTCCGGGCGGCGCACGTTCGGCAGCCTGGCGGCCAGTTCGGTGAACCCGATCTGGGCCTCGAGCCGGGCCAGCGGCGCGCCCAGGCAGTAGTGGATACCGCTGGAGAAGGCGAGGTGCTCGGCCTCGCGGCTACACGTCACATCGAACGTCGCCGGATCCCGGAACACCGCCGGGTCGCGGTTGCCCGCCGCCAGCAGGAGAAGCACCCAGCTGTCCGCCGGAAGATCGACGCGGGCGATCGTCACCGATTCGTGCGCGATCCAGCTCGTGTTCTGCACCGGCGGGTCGTAACGCAGGACCTCCTCGACCACGTCGACCGCGCGCTCCGGCTCCGCACGCAGCAGCTCCCACTGCGCCGGATGATCGATCAGCGCGGCGACTCCGTTGCCGATCAGGTTGACGGTCGTCTCGAAACCGGCGATCAGCAGCAGCCGTGCGGTGGTGTGCAGCTCGTAGGGGGTGATGCCGTCGGGTGACGCGGCGACCAGGTAGCTGATCACGTCGTCACCGGGATTCGCCTTCTTGAGCGGGATGAGCTCGTTGAACAGCTCATAGAGCTCCGCGTTGGCGGCCGCGAGGGCGGCCGCTTGCGCTGGGTCGGCGATACCCGACAAGGCCGCTCCGACGACGGCGCCGTGCCGGGACAGCCGATCGACGTCGGCGTCCGGGATGCCCATCAGTGCGGTGATCACGCCGATCGGCAGCGGCGACGCGAAGTCGGCGATCAGGTCGAACGGCCGGTCCGGCTCGGCTGCGGCGCGACGTTCGATCCCGGTGATGAGGTCCCGGGTGAAGGCGGCGATCCGGTCGGCGTAGCCGGTCATCATCTTCGGCCGGAAAGCGGTCGCGGCGAGCGGCGAAGGCGGGTGTGGTCGGGTGGTTCACGTTCGAGGAAGCCGAGGTCGAGGGTGTTTCCCGAGGTGTCCTCGGATGTGGGGCCAAGGTCGCCGAGCGGTCGGACGCCGAACCGCCGGTCACGCAGAATCGCGTTGCAGACAGCGTGATCCGTGGTCACCCACTCGAGCCCGGCGCCGACCAGCCGCCCGCCGGAGCGGAGCCGCTCGTAGACCGGAAAGGGGTCGTCGTCGCCGGACAACGCCCAGAGTGGATCCAGTACTGCTGCGGCGGTCATGACGTGAGAACTCCTCCGGTGAAGGTGGACAGGACCAGGTCGGGAGCATCGCGTGGGGCGAGCCAGCCCATCCGGACGAGATCCCAGGCCGTGAACAGCAGGGAGTGCAGCGAGCGGACGAGCCACCAGTCGGGCACGCCCGGGCGAACGGTCCCGGCGCTCGCGACGATCGCGGCGATCGGTGCCGCGATCGCGTCCGTCCGGGTCGTGACCGCGTCGTCGGCGAACACCTCCGGCTGCTGCATCAGCAGGGTCATGTGCGCACCGAAGGGCAGCAGATCGACGACGAGACGGCGGAGCGGCTCGGGATCGTCGTGGGCGGCGGCGGTGACGGACTCGATGATGTCGAGGCCCCGGGACGCGACCGCGACAAGCAGGTCGAGGCGGGTCGGGAATTGCTTGTGCAGCGTCGTCCGGCCGATGCCGGCGGCCGCGGCGACCTGCCCGAGCGAGGCCGCCGGGTCCTTGGCCAGCACCGCGGCGGCCGTGTCCAGGACAGGGACGAGGGTCGCGACGGCGGTCCCGTCGGCCTGAGCGGGACGTGCGCTCGCCGACAGCACCGAGGCCGTGTGAACATCCATGTTCGCAACGGTATGTCGGTGTTCGCCCGATGGGAAGGGTTCGTCGCGACCGGCGACCGGTAGTGTGAGCGACCGCGTCGGCGAAGCGGCCGACTCCCCGACGAGAGGACTCCGATGATCGGCATGGTGCTGGCCGCCGGTGCAGGGCGACGGCTTCGCCCGTACACCGACGCGCTCCCGAAGGCCCTGATCCCGGTCGACGGCGAGACCACCATCCTCGACATCGCGCTGCGCAACCTCGCCGCCGTCGACCTTCGCGACGTCGTCATCGTCGTTGGCTACGCCGCGGGTGCGGTCGAGGAACGTCAAGCAGCGTTGGAGAAACGGCACGGTGTGAACATCACGCTCGTGCACAACGACAAAGCCGAGATCTGGAACAACGCCTACTCCATGTGGGTCGCACGCGAGCACATGACCGACGGCGTGATCATGCTCAACGGCGACACCGTGCACCCGGTCACCGTCGAGGAGAGCCTGCTCGCGGCGCGGGGCCCGCAGATGCTGCTCGCCCTCGACACCGAGAAGGTGCTCGCGGACGAGGAGATGAAGGTGCAGGTCGACGACGCCAAGGCGCTCATCCGCATTACGAAGCTGATGGACCCGGCGTCGGCGTACGGGGAGTACATCGGCGCCAGCCTCATCGAAGGCTCGGCGGTCGCAGCGCTGGCCGACGCGCTGCAGGCGACCTGGGAACGCGACCCCGACCTGTACTACGAGGACGGCTACCAGGAACTCGTCAACCGGGGCGGCGTCATCGCCACCTCGCCCATCCCGGCCGGCACCTCATGGGTCGAGGTCGACAACCACGCCGACCTCGAGCGTGCCCGCTCGATCGCCTTGCACTACTGAGGAATCGACGTGCCCCTGCTCGGTCGGATGGTCGCCAGCCCGCTGTTCGTCGACGTCCGGCGGCACGCCGTCGCCGACCTCCCGGCATTGCTGTCGAGCCGCTACATCTCCGCCGCCGGCGACGTCCTGGTCGCCGTCGGACCGGGCCAGGGCGAGCAGATCTGGAACGAACTGCGGGACTCGCTCCCCCACGCCGACGTCACCACGATCAGGGGCGGCAGCCTCGAGGCCGCCGGTGAGGTCCAGGCCGTGCTGACCGGCCGCAACTACGACGCGGTCGTCGCGATCGGCGGCGGGCGCACCCTCGACGTGGCCAAGTACGCGGCCACCCGGGCGGCCGTGCCGATGATCGCGGTGGCGACGAATCTCGCCCACGACGGCCTCTGCTCGCCGGTCGCGTCCCTGGAATACCGCGGCGGCAAGGGCTCGTTCGGGGTGGCGATGCCGCTCGGTGTCGTCGTCGACCTCGATTACGTGCAGGCCGCTCCGCCCAGGATGGTGCGCTCCGGCATCGGCGATGCGGTGAGCAACCTGTCCGCGATCGAGGACTGGCAGCTCGCCTCGCGCGAACGCGGTGAGCCGATCGACGGGCTCGCGGTGACCTTCGCACGGACCGCGGCCGAGGCGATCCTGCATCGCGTCGACGGCATCGACGACGACGACTTCCTGATCGCGCTCGCGGAGGCACTCGTCCTGTCGGGCATGGCGATGTCGGTGGCCGGGACGTCACGCCCGTGCAGCGGCGCCTGCCACGAGATCATCCACGCGGTCGACTCGATGTACCCGGGCAAGTCGAACCACGGCGAGCTCGCCGGCATCGGCGCGCTGTTCGCGTACTTCCTGCGGGAGAACAACCCGTCCCGCGCCGGCGGTACCGACGCGTCCGCCAACTCACCGTCCCGGTTCGATCAGATCGCCGCCTGCCTGTCCCGGCACGACCTCCCGCGCACGCCGGCCGAGATCGGCTTGACCGACGAGCAGTTCCGCGACGCGGTGCTGAAGGCGCCGTCGATGAGGCCCGACCGCTACACGATCCTCGAGCACCTCGACCTGGACTCCGACGAGATCGACCGCCAGGTGGCCGCGTTCGTGCAGCGGCTCAGCTGACGGTCGATCCTGCCGATCAGGGTTTGTCCGGTCGGGCTCGTCGGATCAGGCCTCGACGGGTGCGTAGTCCTCGAGCTCGTGCGCCAGGCCCGCATCCACCCTGGCGTGCAGCCAGGTGCCGGTCTCGCGGTGATCGAGCTCGAGCACCTCGCCACGCTGGTGCACCGCTGCCAGCAGATCGCCCCGTGAGTACGGCAGGACGGCAGTCACCTCGATCTGCGGGTGCGGCAACCGCTCGGCGATGACCGCGAGCAACTCGTCGATGCCCTCACCTGTGTGGGCGGACACGACGACCGAACCGCCGTGCTTCGAACGGAGACCGGCGACGACGACGGGATCGGCGATGTCTGCCTTGTTGATCACGATGATCTCGGGCAGGTCGGCGGCACCGGACTCGGCGAGCACCTCACGGACCGCGAAGATCTGCGACTCCGGATCCGGGTGTGACGCGTCGACGACATGGACGACGACATCGGCGTCGGCGACCTCTTCGAGCGTCGACCGGAACGCCTCGATCAGCTGGTGCGGCAGGTGCCGGACGAACCCGACAGTGTCGGTCAGGACGATCGGCCGGCCGTCGGGCATCGTCGATCGACGCGTGGTCGGGTCGAGGGTGGCGAACAACGCGTTCTCCACCAGGACACCGGCGTCGGTCAGGCGGTTGAGCAGCGACGACTTGCCGGCGTTCGTGTACCCGGCGATCGCGACACTCGGCACCTCGTTGGTCTTGCGGGAATGCCGTTTGACGTCCCGCGCCGTGCCCATGCCCGAGATTTCCCTGCGCAGCTTGGACATTCTCGCCCGCAGCCGACGCCGGTCGATCTCGATCTTCGTCTCACCGGGGCCACGGCCACCGATGCCGGCGCCACCCGCAGCACGGCCTCCGGCCTGGCGGGACAGGTTGCCACCCCAACCACGCAGACGCGGCAGCAGATAGCTCAGCTGGGCGAGCTCGACCTGGGCGCGACCCTCGCGGCTCTTCGCGTGCTGGGCGAAGATGTCGAGGATCAGTGCGGTCCGGTCGATCACCTTGACGTTGAGCTTCTCCTCGAGATTACGGAGCTGCGCCGGGCTGAGCTCGCCGTCGCAGATCACCGTGTCGGCTCCCGTGGAGACGACGGCTTCCTTGAGTTCGAGCACCTTGCCGGAGCCGATGTAGGTGGCCATGTCGGGCCGGGTACGCCGCTGGACAAGGCCTTCGAGGACCTCGGCGCCGGCCGTTTCGGTGAGCGCCTTCAGTTCTGCGAGGCTGAGTTCGGCGTCCTGCGCCGTGCCCTGGGTCCAGACGCCGACGAGGACGACTCGCTCGAGCTGCAGGTCGCGGTACTCGACCTCGGTGATGTCCTGCATCTGCGTGGACATGCCCGCGACACGGCGAAGTGCCTGGCGCTCTTCGAGGTCGTAGGAGCCGGTGCTCTCGTCGGGCGAATCGGAGTCATCGGCGAGGAAGTCCGGGCCGAGGTCGTCGTCACGCCGCACGCGGTCGAGGTGGATGGTGCCGGCGTCACCGCTGTCCGCGTTCGAGTCGAGACCTGGCGCTACGACGACGTGACGGGTCGTGGCGTCGGTGCCGGTGTGCTCGGATGCGGAATCGCTCATAGGCCCTCGTTCGTCGGCTTGTCCCGGGATCGTCCCGGCTCTCCCCCATCGTGACACGATCGTGCGACTCCGGCACCCGAGATTTGCCGTCGGTGGCCACCGGCGCTGTCCCTGTCAGCTCAACGTGCCCCGCCCGGCGCGGTGGCTTGTCCACAGGCTCCGCAGCGATCCGCACACGAAACACCCCTCACCGCCACGCTCGGCGCCTCACGGCCAACATTCGCGTTTCTGGGGTCTGGGTTCGGCACCGATCCCGTGATCGATTCGATGATCACCGGCTCCTTCCTCGCCAAGCTTCCCGGACTCGCCCTTCTCGGCGGTGACCCCATCCCTCGGGTCGGTCCAGAGCTTCGAGCCGAGCTCGAGCGGACGTCCAACCCGGCTGGGTGATCTACGACGCCAGCGCGGCTGACAGCACGGGTGATCTCAGCGTGTTCGTCGAACTGCTCGTCGAGGTCGACCCACGGTGGCTCGACCTCTGGGAGCGAAGCCGGATCGAGTACCGGCTCCAGCGCCCAGGCCACTGGACCCCGCAGGCGGGCACATGAGCATTCCGCTGATATTTGCGCACTCGATGCAGCGCCGAGTCAGAGTCCACGCTCAGCCGACGACCGGAGGGTCGTTCGACTACGCGAATATCAGCGGATCTCGGCGACCGGGAGCCGACCGAAGAACGTGAGCTCAGCCGGACCGGTCAGCAACGCCCGCCCGTCCTCCTGCAGCGTCACGAAAAGCGTGCCGCCGGGCACATCCACGCGCACGCGAGCCGGGAGTTCGAGCGTCGACGACGCCACGAGGGCGGCCGCGCACGCACCGGTGCCGCAGGCCTTCGTCTCCCCGACCCCTCTCTCGTGAACGCGTATCCGTACGTGCGCGGGCCCCAGCAGCTGCACGAACTCCACGTTGGCACCGTGCGGCATGCCCTCCGCCGGCGTCCACACCGGCGCTGCGAGCAGATCGCCGGCTTCCTCCACATCGTCGACGACGGCCACCAGGTGCGGGTTCCCGACGTCCACGCTGGTGGCCGCCCATGAGTGGCCGGGCACCGATACATGCAGGTCGTCGCGGATCACGCTCGCGACACCCATGTCCACGGTGATGCTCGCGTCGTCGCCGAACGTCGCGGTCTTCACTCCTGCCCGGGTTCCGATCGGGATCCCGGTCTTCGTCGGCTCGGCGAGCTCGGCGGCGGCGAGGTAGCGGGCGAACACGCGCAACCCGTTGCCGCACATCTCGCCGGCGGTGCCATCGGCGTTGTAGAAATCCATGAACCACTCGGGAAGGGCTGCGCCGTCGAGGTGGGCCGCCGCGTCGGGGTGGTTCGCGCTGCGCACGACCCGAAGCACGCCGTCCGCGCCGATCCCGGTACGTCGGTCGCAGAGTGAGCGGATGAGGGAGTCGGCCACCCGACCGTCGACGAGCCCGGGCATGGTCGCGTCGGGATCAGGGATCAGGACGAAGTCGTTCTGCGCCCCGTGACCTTTCACGAACTCGATCTCACTGACCACGGCTCACCCCTTCTCGTTGCTGCCCGTGCTGTGCTCCGACGGCTGCGGATCACCGTACGCGCCGCCGCCCGGCCCACCAGAGGACGCCAGCGCCCACGCCCGCTCCACGAGATCGGGCGCGTCACCGGGCAGCCAGCGGATGCGACCGTCACGCCGGAACCAGGACAGCTGGCGGCGGGCGAACCGGCGGGTGCCGACGACGGTCGCGACACGGGCCTCGTCCTCGGTGACCCTCCCGTCCAGAAACGCCAGCACCTGGGCGTAGCCGAGCGCTCGAGAGGCTGTCGGCGCGTCGGCCAGACCGGCCGCGGCGAGCTGACGGACCTCGTCGACCAGCCCGGCCGCCCACATCCGGTCGACACGACGCTCGATGCGCTCCGCCAGCACATCGCGATCGACATCGACTCCCAGTTGCAGCACCGCGTCGTAGGCGTAGACCGGCTCGGGCAGCGTCGCCGTGTACGGACCACCGGTGATCTCGAGCACCTCGAGTGCCCGCACGATCCGGCGGAGGTTGCCCGGCAGGATCGCGGCCGCGGCGTCGGGATCCAGCTCCGCGAGGCGGGCGTGCATCACCCGCGCCCCGAGCAGCTCGGCGTCCTCCTCGATCCGCGCCCGCACCTGCGGATCCGTCGGCGGGAACTCCATCTCGTCGAGAATCGCGTGCACATACAGGGCCGAACCCCCGACGACGATCGGGACCACCCCGCGCCGATGGCAATCGGCGATCACCTCCCGGGCGAGGTCCCGGACGACGGCGACCGACGCTGGTTGCCGCGGGTCGAGCACGTCGACGAGGTGGTGGACGACTTCCCCACGCTCGTCCAGCGGGGCCTTGGCCGTGCCGATGTCCATCCCGCGGTAGAGCTGCATCGAATCGGCGTTCACGATCTCGGCCGGAGTCCCATCGGCCTCGAATCGACGCGCCAAGGCGACGGCGAGGTCGGACTTGCCGGCGGCCGTCGCACCGACGACCGCGAGCACCCGGCCCGTGCCCATGGTGACCTCCCGGCGGCAGACGCTGTGGGCAAGTGGCGCCGCGACGACTGACAGGCCGCGGGGGCACTCACCCTAGAGTGTGGCGAACGCGTGAGTCGCGCGCCTGACTATCCGATGGAGGGCCACACCCCATGTTCGACAAACTCAAGAAGTCCGTGGACGACATCAAGGACAAGGTCGTCGAGGCAGTCGACGAGCACGGTCCCAAGATCGGCGAAGGCATCGACAAGGCTGCCGGCTTCGTCGACGAGAAGACCGGCCACAAGTACAGCGACAAGATCGACAAGGCCACCGGTGTCGTCAAGGGCGGCCTGGACAAGCTCGACGGCAAGTCCGACAGCGACCGCGGTACGCCGCCTGCGTCGCCGACGCCGCCGGCCGACACCACGCCCTGACGCGCGCTTGACGGTGCTGCCTGAAACCGTCGACATGCCCGACCCTGGGGTCGGCGACCACTATCGGTCCACCGGCTCCGGGCAGGCCGTCGCCACCAGGTAGCCGACGCCGTACGGGGCGACGTCGGCGATGAGATCGCCGGTCCACCACCGCCCCGTGGCCGCGGTGTCGGCGCTGATCAGCCCGCCGAGGACCTGCCAGGACGCGCGGCCCGCGGCGAGGAGATCGACGGCCAAGCCCGCGTCGAGAGCCAGCAGCGCCGCGAAGTCGGCGGTCGCCAGTGCGCTCGCCACCGTCGCATCGAAGAGCGCGGCACGCGGATCCAGATAGCCGGGTGCGGTCGTGCTCCGGCGTGCCGATCCGTCGCCCATCACGAGAACCGCGATCCGCTGGTCATCCGCGGCGAGAGCAGCTCCCACGGCACCTGCATCCGCACTCGGCGTGGTGTTCGGGACGCCGATGTAGCGACGTCGGCCGCTCCACCCCATCTGATCGAGCAGCCAGGCGCCGACGACGTGAGCGAGGGGCAATGTCGGCACGGCCGAGGTGACACGCGTTGTCGCGCCGACGCACACGTCGATGCCGAACCCCGCCAGTGATCCGACCGCGGTCTCGTCTGCGTGGACCTGCGTCGGGCTGTCGCCGACGACAACGACGACGTCCGGCGCGAGGTCGATCAACCGGCGAACGACATCCAGGCAGGCGATCCGCAGATCGTCCAGCTCCGGCGCAGCGCCCGCGGCGACAGCCGGGACGAGCAGCGGCGGGTGTGGGCAGACGGCCGCCGCGAGCAGCGCCACCTAGTTGATCCCGCGGCGCTTGAGGATCTCGTCGATGTCTTCCATGCCCTCAAGGCCGGTGGGTTCGCGGGGGTTCTTCGCCGCGACCTGCTTCGGCACCGACGTGGCCTTGGCACCGCCGGTCACCGCAGGCTTCGAGCCGGTGGCGCTCGTGGTCGTGGTCGTGCCGACCTGCTTGAGCTTGCGGACGGTGAGGCGGTTCCCGATCAGGATGCAGATGACCGCGATCACGGCCATGCCGACACCGACCCAGATCTGCGGGGAGAACAGCAGCCCGGTGACGAACCGTACGAGTGACTTCCACAGCTCCTTGAGCACGCCCTGCAGGCCGACCAGCACGATCGCCCCCGGGAGGAACGACGCCCCGAGCATCCGCATGCCGGCTCCGGCACCACGACGGCGCCACAACAGGACGGTGAGAACCAGGCCGACCAGGGTCAGTGCCCCGGCCACCGGCCACCATTCGACGCCGAACACGCGACGGCCCCTCTCGTCGGATCGCCACACGTGGGTCCACGTGACGCGCCGGCTCGCACCGGCTGACACCAAACCTACCTGCGACCGCACGCACCAGTCGCGGTCGACGCCACCTGACCGCGTTGGGCAGTTCGGCACGGGGGCACTCTGGATGGCACAGTTGACCACCGTGTCCAGAATCGATCCGCGTGATCTCGAAGCCGCGCTGCGCGTTCTCGGCAGCGTGCACGAGCTCGACGAGGACCATCCCGACTACGTCGCCGTGCGTCGGGCGACCGCGAAGATGTTCAAGGCGGTGAAGAAGGACCGGCGCACGACCAAGCGCGACGCTATCGCCGGGGCCGATCGTGACGTCGTCGCGGCCACCGCCACCGGCTCACCGGACCGGATCGACGACGAGACCCGCGGGATCGCGATCTCCTCGAGCGTCGACGGTGCGACCGCAGGCGAGCTGATCCGAGCGCGCCCCTGCTATATCTGCAAGCAGCCGTACACGGTCGTCGATGCGTTCTACCACCAGCTCTGCCCCGACTGCGCGGCGTTCAACCACGCCAAGCGCAACGCCCACACCGATCTGCGCGGACGCCGGGCGTTGCTGACCGGCGGGCGGGCGAAGATCGGGATGTACATCGCGCTTCGGCTCCTGCGCGACGGCGCCCACCTCACCATCACCACCCGGTTCCCGCGGGACGCGGCCCGGCGGTTCGCGGCGATGGCCGACAGCCCGGAATGGCTGGGCCGGCTGCGCATCGTCGGCATCGACCTGCGGGACCCGGCCCAGGTGATCGCGCTGGCCGATTCGGTCGCCGCCGAGGGCACGCTCGACATCCTGATCAACAACGCCGCACAGACGGTCCGCCGATCCCCCGGTGCCTACGCGCCGCTCGCGGAGGCGGAGTCCGCACCTCTGCCCGACGACGTCGCGATGCCCGAGCTCATCACGTTCGGGCACACCAACGACGCACACCCGGTTGCACTGGCCGGCAGCGTGTCCGAGCATCCGGTGCTGGCCGCCGACGCACTGACGTCGTTGGCGCTGACCGCCGGCTCCGCTTCGTTGGAACGGGTCGGCGCCGGTACCGCGATCGACGCCGGCGGGCTGGTCCCGGACCTCGCGACCATCAACAGCTGGACGCAGGTCGTCGACCACGTCACCCCGCTGGAGATGCTCGAAGTCCAGCTCTGCAACATGACCGCGCCGTTCCTGCTCATCAGCAAGCTGAGACCAGCGTTGGCGGCATCGCCCGCACGCCGGACCTACGTGGTGAACGTGTCCGCGATGGAGGGCCAGTTCGCCCGTGCCTACAAGGGTGCTGGGCATCCGCACACGAACATGGCGAAGGCCGCTCTCAACATGCTGACACGCACGAGCGCGCAGGAGATGTTCGAGACGGATCAGATCCTGATGACTGCCGTCGACACCGGCTGGATCACCGACGAGCGACCGCACTACACGAAGATCCGCCTGGCTGCCGAGGGATTCCGCTCGCCGCTCGACCTGGTCGACGGTGCCGCACGTGTCTACGACCCGATCGTCACGGGCGAGGCCGGCACCGACCTCTACGGCAGCTTCCTGAAGGACTACCGAACCTCACCCTGGTAGCCGCCGACCCCACAACGCCGAAGAGGTGGCCCGACCCTGTCGGGGTCGGACCACCTCTTCGTTCTTGCAGGCTTGCTGATCGTCCCTAGCGGGCGAAGCGCAGCGTCACGATCTCGAACGGACGCAGCGACAATGCCACCGGGCCGTCCTGGTCGAGTTCACGCTCGCCGAACGGGCGCTCGAGCAGATCGGACTCGGTCACCCCGGTCGTCGCGAACGAGGGCGTGACAACGGCCTTCGCCCGGCCACCGGTCGCCTCGTAGACCCGGACGACGATGTCGCCGGTCCCGTCGTCGGCCGCCTTCACCGAGGACACGACCACGTTCGGGTTGGTGACCGACACCAGTGGTGCCACCTCGTTGCCGCCCGTGACCGTGCGCACGGGCAGGTTGATGCGGTACCCGTCGGCGACGGCGTCGATGACGTCGGCGCCGATCACCATCGCGTAGCGCAGCGTGTGCTCGCCCTGGTCGGTGACCGGGTCGGGGAACCGCGGCGCGCGCAGCAGCGAGAGTCGCACGGTCGTGGTGGTCCGGCCGTCGGCACCGGCGACACGGCCGACGTCGTGGCCGTAGGTCGAGTCGTTCACGAGCGCGACGCCGAAGCCCGGCTCCTCCACGTGGATGTAACGGTGGGCGCAGATCTCGAACTTGGCCGTCTCCCACGAGGTGTTGACGTGGGTCGGACGGAACACGTGCCCGTACTGCGTCTCGGCGGCGCTGCGCTCGGCGTGCACGTCGAGCGGGAACGCGGCCTTGAGGAACTTCTCCGTCTCGTGCCAGTCGACCTCGGTGGTGACCTCGACGCGCTTGCCGCCGGCCGGAACCGTCAATGTCTGCGTGACCATTGACGAACCGAACGAGCGGACGACCTTGATCGCATCGCCCTCGCGGGTCAGCGAGTCGAGGTCGACGAGGTCGGTGACCTTGTGCCGGTAGAACTTGTCGACGTCCCAGGCGTCCCACATGTTCGGGGTGTCGGGGTGGATCTGAAGCAGGTTCGCGGCGAGTCCGGGAGCAACCGCTTCACGGTCGAGTTCCAGGTCGATCGCCGACGTGATCAGGCCACGTGCGTCGATCGTCACGCTGACGATGCCGTTGTCGAGCACGAAGCCGCCGTCGGCCTCGGTGATCGTCGTGGCACCGCCGGCGACGGCCGCTGGGCCGGCGCCCATCGCCGCAACGCCGTCGCGGACATGCGGGGCCGCGTTGAACACGAGCTCCCTCGTGCCCTCGCCGGCCAGCGCCTTCTGCGCCGCGGCGATGATGACCTCAAGCTCGGCGCCGATGCGCGCATAGGTCGCCTCGGCTTCGCGGTGCACCCAGTGGATCGAGCTGCCCGGCAGGATGTCGTGGAACTGGTGCAGCAGCACCGTCTTCCAGATCCGGTCCAGGTCGGCGTAGGGGTAGTCCTGCACACCGGCGACCAGCGCAGCCGCGGACCAGAGTTCGGCCTCACGCAGCAGGTGCTCGCTGCGGCGGTTGCCCTGCTTGGTCTTGGCCTGCGAGGTCAGCGTGGCGCGGTGGAGCTCGAGGTAGAGCTCACCGGACCAGACCGCCGGTGTCGTCAGGTCTTCCTTTGCCTTGGTGAAGAACGCGTCCGGACGCTCGATGGTGACCTTGGTCGAGCCTTCGAGGTTCTCCGTGCGCTTGGCGCGCGCGAGCATCTCGCGGGTGGGGCCGCCGCCGCCGTCGCCGAAACCGAATGGGAGCAGGGAACGGTTGCCCGACCCCTTGTCCTGGTAGTTCGATGCCGCGTATGCGAGTTCCCGGCCGCTGAACGAGCCGTTGTAGGTGTCGGCGGACGGGAAGTGGGTGAAGACCCGGGTGCCGTCGATGCCTTCCCAGGTGAAGGAGTGATGCGGGAACTTGTTGGTCTGGTTCCAGCTGATCTTCTGCGTCAGGAAGTTTGTCGTGTTGCTGAGCTTGACGATCTGCGGGAGCGCGCCGGAGTAGCCGAACGTGTCGGGCAGCCAGGCCTCGTCGGTCTCGATGCCGTACTCGGCCAGGAAGAACCGCTTGCCGTGGACGAACTGCCGGGCCATCGCCTCGGCGCCGACCATGTTGGTGTCGGACTCGACCCACATGCCGCCGACCGGGACGATGACGCCGTCGGCGACGGCCTTCTTCAGCTTCTCCCAGACGAGCGGGTGATGTTCCTTCATCCAGGCGTGCTGCTGGGCGGAGGAGAAGGCGTAGACGAAGTCCGGGTTGTCGGCGGCCAGAGCCGTGACGTTCGAGATGGTGCGGGCGACCTTGCGGACCGTCTCGCGCAGCGGCCACAGCCAGGCGGAGTCGATGTGCGCATGGCCGATCGCGGAGATCTCGTGCGCGGATGCGTAGGCGGGCTTGGCGAGGATCGGTGCGAGCTCGGCACGGGCAGCCACGGCGGTGCCGGGGATGTCCTCGTAGTCCAGAGCGTCCAGGGCGCGCTCGATGCCGCGGAGGATCTCCCAGCGACGCGGGAGTTCGAGCGGCAGGTTCTCCATCAGCTCGCCGAGGACGTCGAGGTCGAAGAGCAGCTCGTAGACGTCGACGTTGAGCAGGGCGATCTCGGCCTGCTCGAGTTCGAACAGGGTCTTGTCGCCGGCCGTCTCCCAGTCACCGCGCTGGGTGGGGTTGAAGCCGTTCTCCATGATCTCCGGGTTGGCCGCGGCCTCGACGTAGAAGTCGATCTGCGCGCCCCCCTTCGCGTTGTCGCGCGGCTTGCCGCTGACAGCGCCCTCGCCGATCGCGTCGTCGCTCGTCGCGTCGACCGCGTTCGCGCCGCGGTAGAGACCGGTGAGCGAGAGGTAGGCGTTGTAAGGGTTGATCGCCTTGAGCGGCTGGCCCTCGATCGTGTACGCGAGGCCCTCGGCGGTGAAGCCGGGGCCTCGGAGGAAGCCGAGATCGACGACGACTTCGGCAGGCTTGCCGTCGAAGTCGGCCGGGACCTCGCCGGAGAAGCGGAACCACGAGGTGGCCCAGGCACGTCCCCACTTCTCGCCGACGCCCGATTCGGTGAAGGTCTGGCTGGTGGCCTCGTCGAAGCTGACGGGCTCAGCCGGCGCGTGCCAGACCGAGACCGACAGTGGCGCGGTCGCTCCGTAGAGCGCTGGCTTGATGCGGTCGCGGACCGCCCGGCGGAGACGGTTCTCGATCAGGACGCGGTCGTCGTGCATACGGGTGATTCCTCCGGGACAGGGGGCGACGGGGACGACTCGCCACGAGGGGATGGACCCGATGGGCGGTCGAGACAACATTACGAGCCTGTTTCCGGTGGGGCGAACCGGGTCACGGGGTGGACCGGTTGCGCACGATTCGCGCCCCTGTGGAGCTGGCGACTCCGCCAATCGCAACCCTTTTGTGAGTTTTATTCGACTTGTCGCCGGCTCTGGTCCCGCGGTTCGGAGAGGTTATCCACACCCGACGGGATGCCGGACGATGTTCACACGACTTACGGCATGCTGTGCCGGACTTCAAAGGAGGGCGTGCCCGATGACACCGCTCAAACGCCTCGCCGCTGGGATGGCCGTTGCCGCCCTGGTCGCCGGCGGTGCCGCGTGCACGAAGGACGACCCCGTGGCCCAGCCGACGACGGCGCCTCCGGCGACCAGCGCGTCACCATCCGCGTCCGCCAGCCCGACGCCCACGCCGACCCTCAGCCAGCGGCAGCAAGCCGCGGCGGACGCGATCGCGATGGTGAAGGAGTACTACGCCGTGAGATCCACGCTCGAGCAGCGACCAACAGACTCTCGAACGCGACTTAACGCCGCACTTCAGCCCGTATCCGTGCTGTCTGCGCTCACAGTGAGTCGAACGATCACCAGCCGGTACAAACAAAACGGGTGGCACTCTGTTGGCGTGAGGCGCCTGAGCGAGTTCAACATCGGCCACCTTTCCTTGGTCGACCAACCCAACGCCAAGCCACCCAAGGTTCCGGTCGTCGGGATCTCGCTGTGCGTGGACGTGTCTGGGATTGATGTGATCAACAAGATGGGTGCCTCACAAGTGTCACCGACGCGACTCGCACGCAGCACTTATACGCTGAAGATCTACAACTACAACTGGCCGAACCGCAGTGGATGGCGAGTCGGCGACACGACGTCGACCGGAAAGAAATGCTGATGCGCTTGAGTTCCTTCATGGCCCTCGTGTTCGTCGTGGCTTTGATGGTTTCGGCACCCGCCGCCTATGCCGATGCGAAGTGCCAGCTCGACGACTCAACAGGCGACTGTGCGTTCGGTGACTCGGACCCGGGCGGCAGCTCCGATGGGTCGAACGGTGACTCGCGCGACAGGAGCGAAACTCACCACGGAGACGACAGCCGTCCTCCGGCGTGCATCAACACTGGCACCAAGCCCGCCACGACGATCCCTTGCGTCACAGAGCTTGGATCCTGGCTCAACGACCGCCAGTGCTACGTGATCACCCTTGACGACCCGCCGCCTCCCGCCGACGACCCGCGCTGGTTTGGCCAAACCGGTGGCGCAATCTACGAATGTATGGAGATTCCGCCCAAGTTCGGTGGCATGTGGTTCTGGTCTGCGACCTCGCCGCTCGGGACCACGACAGCGGATCCTGAAGTCCTTGCTCGGCGAGCACTCGCGACAATGGCGTTGCGGGCCGTCGAGATAGGCCTCGCTCCCAAACCAAACCCCGACGCTGTGAGTCTCGTCCAACTCCCGGTTTGGATGTGGGTAAGCAAGCCGACGGCGACTACCTGGGGTCCGATCACTCGATCAGCGACAGACCGCGGACTGACAGTGAGCGCCACGGCGCGTGTCGACTACGTGGACTGGGACATGGGTGACGGAGCGACAGTGCGATGCTCAAAGGGCACACCGCGCCCGGCTGGCGGAGGGAGCAACGCCTCACCAGACTGCGGTCACATCTATACAGGCCCGAGTGCAGCGCAACGTCACGGCGTGTTTGCCATTGCTGCCACGTCCCACTGGACGATTCACTGGAGCGGAGGCGGGCAAACGGGAACACTGACTCTTGACCTCACCTCACGTTCACAGTTGAGAATCGTAGAGTCAAGGCCAGTCCTGACAGCACCGTGATCAGGTCGGTCGTTGCGGCCCGCGCTGGATCGAACTGTGAACGATGCGATGCGTGCGGAAAGGCAGGCTTCTCGTCGCCCAGGAATACGTGGACGGCCGAGCCGCGGTCTGTGGCGGTCGAGCGCCATGCCCCCACATGCGCCGCCGACAGGTCTGGCGATCGTGAAACTCCTCGTTCCGGCGGTGCCGACGCATCGCGGTCGGCGTGCCCGATGGCACCGCTCAGACGCCTGGCCGCTGGGATCGCCATTGCCGCCCTCGTAACAGGGGGTACCGCCTGCACGACAGACCACCCGGTTGCCCAACCGACGACGCGGGCGCACAAGTTGTCCAACGTCCGCCAGCACGACGCGATCAGCCGTGAACTGCTCGCCCGGTTGTGGGCCGCCGGGGCGGGACCGTCCAACCTGAGCGCGCCGTTGACGTTCGACCTGGACTCCTCGATCGTGCCAGTCTTCGGCCGCACCAAGCAGGGCGCCGCGTTCGGCTACACCAAGGTCCGCGGGTATCACCCGCAGTTCGCGACCTGCGCCCAGACCGGGCTGATGCTGTTCAGCCGCCTGCGCGGTGGCGCCGCCGGGTCGGCCCGCGGCGCCTAGAGCTTCCTGACCGAGACGGTTAGCCGGGCACGGGACGCCGGCGCGAGCGGGCAGCTCACCGTCCGGGCGGACAGTGCGTTCTTCAGCAAGGCCATGCTGCACACCGCGGTGAAGCTGGACGTCCATTTTTCGGTGACGGCCCGGCAGGACAAGAAGATCCGGGCCGCGATCGAGGCGATCGAGGAGGCCGCGTGCGCGCCGATCCCGTACTGGTTGTCCACCCCGGAGGTCTCCGGCGCGGACGTCGCCGAGACCACCCCCACCGCGTTCAGCGGCAAGGACGCCATGACCGTGCGGCTGATCGTGCGAAGGGTCCGCCCCACCCCGGACAGCCAGCTCGCGCTGTTCACGACCTGGGACTACCACGCGTTCGTCACCAACCGGCCCGGTGACTTCCTCGACCTCGAAGCCGACCACCGCCGGCACGCCATCGTCGAGCAGCGGATCGCTGAGCTCAAGAGCGCCGGCCTCGCGCACATGCCGTCGGGCAACTTCATGGCCAACGCCGCCTGGCTCGCGCTGACCGTGATGGCCCACAACCTCGGCAAGGCCGTCGGGCGCCTGGCCGGACCCGACCTGGACACCGCCACCGCAGCCACCCTGCGGCGCAAGGTCTTCACAGTCCCGGGCCGCCTGGTGCGCAGCGGCCGACGGCTCACGCTTCGACTGCCCAAGTCCTGGCCGTGGGCCACAGCCATCAAGCAGGCACTGGAGAAGATCCAAGCGATCCCCCTGCGCTGCTGAACACCACCCCCATCCCAACGACCAGGACCTCGGAGAAGCCGGCAAACCGGCAACTCCCGCACGCCCCGACCCGCCAGCGACTGCGCCCTCGCGGGCTCACACCGCCAAGGCCACTATCATCAAGTCAGACGGTGGATCCGGGGTGAGCACGTACTATGCGGTGTGGGACAAGCTCGCAGCCAAGCCTCAACGGATACCCGAAGCCAAACGCCAACTCCAGGTCGCGGCCACGTCCGACGGGCTGGCGTATGCGATCCTCGACGTGGGCCAGCTCCACGCAGCGACGCAACGTCAAGCCGGCATGATCGCTATCCTCAATCCTCACGTCGAGGCGATTGACCTCACGTTCAAGCCAGACGCGACGCTACCGCGCGTGCCGGGTATCAAGATTCGGGCATGCCGCGACGTCAGCGATCTCGACCTATTCGACGCAGCCGGCAAATCGCCTGCGAACCCCAACCGGCAGATGCGACGCATTTCCCACGTCGAGGTGGTGAACGCTGCGTGGCCAAGCCGCGCGGGCTGGCGCGTTCGCGACTTCAATGATGAGGCGACGGCGTGCTGAGAAACCACCTGCTCTCTCGCCGGGGTCGGTGCGGCCGCGGATCACGCTGAGTACCCGAACGCAGACCTAAAGTTGTTCTCTGGTTGAGGATTTTCAATCCTGGACTGTCGGTGGTCGGGTTTAGGTTGTGGGTATGTCGATCAGCAGCGCACCGCCGACCACGCATCCGATGACTCTCGCGTGCGCAGAAGTGCGAGCGGCAGCCGCGACCGTGAACGGACCCGATCAAGCGCGCCTCTGGCAGCTGACCGGCAAGGAGAAACTCGCTGTGGTCGAGGAAGCGTTGCGGGCTCGATCGTCGTGGGATGCCGTTGTCTGCCAGATGATCGGTGAGCTCGAACGCGATCAGGTGTGCATGTCCGAGCACGGCGTAAGAACCACTGTATGGCTGCGATCGACAAGAATGATGAGCCTCGGAACGGCCCGACGAGAGGTGACGACGGGCCACGCGTTGGTCGGTCGGTTCGCGGCAACCGCAGCGGCAATGGCCACCGGGGAGATCTCGCACGAGCAAGCACAGGCGATCGTCCGGACACTCGACGAATTGCCTCCCGACTTCTCGACCGAGCAGGTAAAGTCCGGCGAAGCGACGCTGCTCGGATTCGCACGTCAATTCGACCCGAAAGGGCTCGACCGCTGCGCCAGCGCATTGATCAACACCATCGCCCCGGAGATCGCGGAGGCGAAAGATGCTCAACGTCTCGAAAGGCAAGAACGCGAGGCTCAACGGACCAAATTCTTACGATTCGGCACGGACGGGCACGGCAGCATGTATTTCAGCGGCAAGGCTCCGATCGCCGACGGCGAAGCCTTTCGCACGCTGATCGAATCACTCGCGAAGGCAGACCGTGCGGGTGCCGACCTCAACACCGGGCCGGGCGACATGCGGACGGCGGATCAGCGCCGGCTCGACGCGTTGATGGAAGTCATTCGGAGGTACACAACGTCCGGTGATGCTCCGGCCAACGGCGGCGACCGACCACGCGTCAACCTGCTGCTGGACCTGAAGACGCTCACCGAAGGACTCAAACCGGCCATGTTGCTCGAGTCCGGTGAACAGATCAGCGCCGAACAGGCCCGGGTCCTCGCCTGCGACGCCGACATCCTTCCCGTCGTCTGCAACGGCAGCAGCCAACCGCTCGACGTCGGACGGCAACAACGCATGTTCGTCGGCGTACTGCGATCCGCACTCGCTGTCCGCGACCGCGGGTGCGTGTTCCCCGGCTGCGACCGGGCACCCCGTGACTGCGACGGACACCACCTCGTCCCCTGGTGGCACGGCGGCGAGACATCACTCGCCAACGGCGCCCTTCTCTGCCGTTTCCATCACAACCAGGTCGAACCCAAGAACCGCACGTTCATCAAGGAACATCAGCAGTGGTCGATGCGGATGAGCCTCGACCGCTATCCAGAGGCAATCCCGCCCGCGTACGTCGATGGGAACCGACGGCCCCAACGCCACGAGCGGTTCCCGCAGCGAGGGTGAGACCTCGCCCCCACGACCGCCGCCAGCCGCGCCCGGGCACGACGCGCGAGGCAACGAAGAAGTGTGTTTGGACGCTTCATCCTCCGCGCAAACATCCTCGTAGCCTGTGACGGTGACGTCCCAGCAACGCCCGCCAACCCCGCTGCCAGCGGACGGCGCAATGAAGGACGGCGCGAGCGACACCGACGACCTCGACGAGTGCTTCGAGACGGCACTCCCCGGCCTCGGCGAACTCCATCCTGAAGACACAACCGCGGGAACCTGTCGAAACCGGATCCCCCGCGGCGGCTGGCTCGCCCTCGCCGGCATCCTCCTCGTCGGACTCAACCTCCGTCCGGCCGTCACCTCCCTGACACCGGTACTCGGGCACGTCCGAGCCGACTTCGCCGTCGGCGCCACCGCTACCGGCATCCTCGGCGCACTGCCCGAACTCTGCTTCGCCGTCATCGGCGTCCTCACCCCCGCCATCGCCCGCCGCATCGGCCTCGAACGCACCGTCGTGGCAGCCATGGCCCTCATCGTCATCGGCCAGGTCACCCGCGCCCTCGCCACCGATGCGGTCGCCCTCCTTACCCTCAGCGCCGTCGCCATGACCGGGATGGCGCTGGGAAACGTCGCGCTCCCACCGCTCGTCAAGCGCTACTTCCCCACCCGCATCGGAGCCGTCACCGGCGTCTACACCCTCATGCTCTCCGTCGGCACCGCGCTTCCGCCCCTGCTCGCCGTGCCCGTCGCCGACGCCCTCGGATGGCGGGCCTCGGCCGGCAGCTGGGCGATCCTCGGCCTCATCGCGGCAGTCCCATGGATCATCACGCTCCGCCGAGCGCACCTCGAGAACACCGGCGCCCCACCACTCCACGAGCACGTTCCCGTCTGGCGGACGCCGATGGCGTGGGGAATCGCCGTGTTCTTCGGCGCCACGTCCTTGAACACCTACGTCCTGTTCGCCTGGCTACCCACCCTCCTCACCGACAGCGGATCCAGCCCGGCCACCGCCGGCGCCATGCTCAGCCTCTTCGCAGCTGTCGGCATCCCCTGCGCGCTCGTCGTCCCACCGATCGCCGCCCGCGTCCGCAACCCGTTCCCGCTCGTCCTGCTCTTCCTCACGTTCTTCGCCAGCGGCTACCTCGGGCTCCTCCTCGCGTCGCAGCACCTCACCGCACTCTGGGTCGTGCTCGCCGGCCTCGGCCCCGCGGCATTCCCGATGAGCCTCGCGCTCGTCAACCTCCGGACGGCCACCCACTCCGGCGCCAGCCAGCTGAGCGGCTTCGCACAAGGTGTCGGCTACGGCATCGCCGCCGTCGGCCCGATCGCGTTCGGCGCCCTGCACGACCTCACCGGCGACTACCGGGCCGGCTTCGGCATGCTCGGCTGCGTCCTCGTCATCTGCCTCGCCGCTGGCTGGATCGCGTGCAAGCCCGACACGGTCGAGGCAGCACTCGCCCGACGGGGACACGAGGATCACCGTGATGCCTGACGACGAAGAGTGGCTCACCGGCGGGAACATGAACGCCGTCCAGCGCATCGGCGAGACCGTCCACCGCCGGTCGGGCCCGTGGACGCCCACCATCCACCGGCTGCTGGATCACCTTCACAGCAACGGGATCGACTGGGTGCCGCGTGCAATCGGCTTCGACGACGGACGCGAAGTACTTAGTTACCTACCCGGCGTCGTGCCCACCTATCCGCTGCCGTCGTGGGTGTGGGACGACGCGGTGCTCGTGAGCGCGGTCGACCATCTCGCCGACTTCCACGACGGGACCGAGGACTTTGCGAAATCGGGCGACGACATCTGGCAGGTGGCCACACACGAACCGGCTGAGGTCGTGTGTCACAACGACTTCGCGCCCTACAACCTGGTCTTCGACGAACACCACGAACTGAGCGGCCTCATCGACTGCGACGCCGCGTCGCCGGGACCTCGCGTGTGGGACCTCGCCTACCTGGCCTACCGGGTCGTCCCGTTGACCAGCCCGTCGAACTCCGACAACCCGGGCTTCGACCCATCAACCCGCCGACGTCGGCTCGACCTTCTCTGTGCGACCTACGGCCACGGAATGGCTCCGGCCGAGGTCATCGCCATGGCCGTGGCGCGGTTGCACGACCTCGGCGCGTTCTCCGACGCACGCGCCTCGGCCAACGCCGAACTCGCCGCGCACGCACAGATGTATCGCGACGACGCGGCCTGGCTCAACGACCACCACGGCGTCGACGGGCTGACCGACTGACTAGCTGGGCAGGTTCGCTTCGATCGCCGAGACGACTTCGTCGGACTCCGGCTGGGTCTTCGGACGGAACCGCGAGACCACCGTGCCGTCGGGCGCGATCAGGAACTTCTCGAAGTTCCACTCAATGTCGCCGGCGTTGCCGTGGGCGTCGGGCACGGCCGTCAGCTCGGTGTAGAGCGGGTCCCGGCCGTCGCCGTTCACCTCGATCTTGTCGAACATCGGGAAGGTCAGGCCGTAGGTCGTCGAGCAGAACTCCTGGATCTCCTCCGCCGTACCCGGCTCCTGGCCACCGAACTGGTTGCACGGAAAGCCGAGCACCGAGAATCCCTTGTCTGCGTAGCGTTCTTGCAGCCTCTCGAGACCGTTGTACTGCGGGGTGTTCCCACACTTGGACGCCACGTTCACGATCAGCACCGTCTTGCCGGCGTAGTCGTGCAGGTCGGCCGGAGCGCCGTCGAGGGCAGAAACGTCATAGTCGTAGATCGTCATGCGGACGACCCTACGCGCAGCGAAGTAACCGCCATCAGTCGGTCACCGGCACAGTCACGCCGGGCACCGACGGCATCGGCGGCGCCGGCGGCACCGGCGCGGCCGGATCCCACTCGATCAGATCGAGCTGTTGCGCATCACCGGCACGAGGGACCAGGACGGTCTTGATCTCGTTCGGCCCGAACCTCAACCGCACCTCGCGGTCGAGCAGCGGCAGTCGAAGAGTCACCGATGCGCGCCGGCCGAACGTCTCGTACGCGCGCACCACCACACCGTCTCCCGGAGCCGACGGGTCACCGTCCTCGTGCGCCTTCAGGACGCTGACGACCACGCCTTGGCCGGTGATGCTTCCGAACGACCCCGACCAGCCGAGCTCCCCCGGGTGGAACGAATCCACGAGAACGACCGGCTCCGCGTTCAGCTGCTGTGCCGCACGCACCACACCAGCGTCGCGCCAGTCCCCGTCGTGCGGGACCAGTGAATACGTGAACCTCTGCAGCCCGGCATCGACGATGTCGTACTCGCCGTGCTCGAGCTCCTCGTCGGAGAGCAGGTGGGGGTCGTGCCACGCGTAGGCGGGACTGCGCACGGCGGTCATCGCCAGCACCGGCCGCTCGTTCTCAGCGGCACCACCGGCACGAACCGCGAAGGAGTACTTGCCGTCGTTGAGCATCGCGAGCCCCGCGGCGGGACCGGCCGAACCCGACGATCCGGAGCGGGACGAACCGGCACGTGTCCCGGAGATGTCCACCCACGCGTGGCTCGGAACCTCGTGCCCGTTCATCGACCGCTCGAGGTGGCCGTAAGGAACTTCGTGGGCGGCAACGGCGTCGTTCACGTCGACACCGACGCAGATCTTCAACGCGGTCAGGGATTCCTGCCAATCGATCCGGGTGTGCACGTCCAGGCGGGACGAGCCGGCGTCGAGCGTGTACTCCTCCCACACCCGCGAGCGGCCCGATTCCCACCGCACCCAGACGGCTTGGCGGACCGGGCCGTCGGAGGTCCGAACCACTTCGACGCACTCGAACGCACCCTTGGTGGTCCACAACGACCGGACCCCGTGGCTCCATGTGTCGGTCGGGTCGTCGATGAGCTGCAGATGCTCGGGGGCAGCGGGATCGAGCACGGACGGACGGCCGTCGCGTGAGAGCTCGAGGAGCCGACCCGTGGTCGAGTCGATGACGGCACGGACGACGCCGTTGTCGAGAATCTCCACGCCGGCCGCGGGATCCGATGCCATCGGCAGCCCGCTGCCGAACTTCGTGGTGTCCGCGCCGTCGACGGCCTCGAGCGGGAACATCCGGTAGACGCGATACCCCATCGGCGGAACGTCCGCACGGAAGGCGATCCGCCGACGCCCCGTCGCCCGGCCGTGCGAGCGCACGTGCTGGAGCGGAAGTGAGGTACCGGTGTCGTCGAGCAGCCGGATGCTGCGCGGCAGTGGATGGGAGAGCCGGAACTCGAACTCCGCGGTCGTCTGAATCGGCCACGCGTGCGGGTTGAACACGATGACCGGCACCATGTCGGGCTCGGCGGGGATGTCGATGTGCGTCGCGATCGCCTGCACGGCGGCGTTCTGCCAGCGGGCGCCGATGCTCGCCGCCTCCCCCATCTGGTCGCGCGCGTCCTGGTACGCGGGCTCGATCGCGGTCCCGGCCATCGTGTCGTGGAACTGGTTGAACAGAACCTGCTTCCAGGCCTGGGCAAACTCCTCGTTGCCCACCGGCCGGCCCGCCACGATCGAGGCGATCGTCGACCAGCGCTCGGCGGTGAGCAGCTGCCACTCGGTCCGGCGCATCAGCTTCTTGAAGCCGGAGTTCGCCGCATAGCAGCCGACCGCGTGCGGCTGGAGTTCGTCGCGCACCACGGGCAGCGTCGCCTGGTCGACCTCATCGAAGAAACGCCGCATGCTCGACGGCAACATCTCCGGGAACAGGTCCCGGGTGGCCAGCTTCTCGATCGAGGTGATGTTGTCGACCGTCGGACCGCCCCCGTGGTTTCCCACGCCGTAGAAGACCATCAGCGGCTCGCTCGTCACCGGCGCCTGCTGCAGCGCCTTCGTCACGTGCCCGATGACCTGACCACCGTCGGAGCAGTACTCGTGCGGGATCCGGTACGCCATCACCCGGGAGCCGTCGGGCGCCTCCCACCAGAACGTCTGCGCGGGTAGCTCCTTCTCGTTGGGGCTGGGGCGCAGGAACGCGTAGCCGGTCATCCGCGCCTTGCTGAGCAGCTGCGGCAGCATCACGTTGTGGCCGAACGGGTCGACGTTGCAGCCGATGGTGGCGATCTTCCCGGTGTGCTCGTGCAGGAATCGCTGTGAGTACAGGGCATGGCGCGCGAACGCCTCGCCGCTGGGCAGGTTGCAGTCGGGTTCGACCCACCACCCGCCGACGAACTCGAACCGCCCGTCGCGGATGCGCTCGACGATCCGCGCGAACAATGCCGGGTCGTGCTCGAGGACCTGGGCGAGGTAGGCGACCGAGTCGGCGGTGAAGGTGTACGCGGGGAACTCCTCCATCCGGTCGAGCGCGGACGAGAACGTGGCCCGGGCCTCCTGGTAGCCCTCCTGCCAGTGCCACAACCACACCGCGTCGATGTGCGCATTGCCGATCATGTGCAGGGGTCCACGTTTCATCTCGGTCGGTCTCACCGTTCCTGGGCAGGCGTTTGCGTCTCGACGGCCCAGCGGTCGACGAGGTCGGAGATCATGTGCAGCATCAGCACGTGCAGTTCCTGCGCACGCGCTGTCTCGGGCGCCGGGGCGATCAGCGCGATGTCGACGAGGTCGGCGACGACCCCGCGATCGACCCTCTGGCCGGTGAACAGGACGGTCAGCGCGCCGGCCGCGCGCGCGGCGGCGAGGCCCGCGACGACACTCGGCGACGTCCCCGACGTGGAAAACCCGATCACCATGTCACCGGCTCGCGCGAGCGCGGTCACCTGCCGGGAGAAGACGTCGTCGTAGCCGTAGTCGTTGGCGATGCAGGTGGACACGGACGGATCCGTCGAGAGCGCCACCGCCGGCAGTGGCCGACGTTCGCGGAGGTAACGCCCGATCATCTCACCGGCCAGATGTTGTGCGTCAGCAGCGGATCCGCCGTTGCCGAACGTGTACAGGATGCCGCCGCGGGAGTAGCACGCGATCAGCTCGGTCGCCACCCGGGCAACCGTCGGCAACAGCGGCTCCAGATCGGTGGCGGCGGCCAGGTGCCCGCGCCAGTGCTCGGTCAGGACGTCGACGGTCACATCCGTCGCATCGGTCGTCACGCGCACTCATCCTGTCGGCTCGGTGGTGCGGGTTCGCCGAGGAGGGCGATCGCGGCCGCACCCATCAGACCGCTGCGGTCCGCGAAGCGGCTGAACTCGATCCGCAGGCCGTCGCCCACCGCGGGCATCGCGGCCGCGGCGACGGCTGCGCGGATCGGCTCCAGCAGCATCTCCTCGCCCACGTTCGTCACGCCACCGCCGAGGACGAGCAGTTCGGGCTCCCATACGTTGACCAGCCCGGTCAGCCAGACGCCGGCGATGGTCACAGTCTCGTCCCAGATCTCGCTCGCGAGCTCGTCGCCGGACCTCGCGGCCGCGGTCACGTCGGCAGCAGTCAGCTCGGCCGGATCGATGGTCGCGAGCACCGACGAGGTTCGACCCGACGCAGTCGACCAGCGCGCCAGCGCCTCACGTGCTCGCGCGGCGATCGAGGTTCCGGAGACGTAGGCCTCGGCACAGCCGCGAGCACCGCAGGTGCACCACCGACCGCGCCAGTCCACCGGCAGATGTCCGGGTTCGCCGCCGTTGCCGGCGGCACCCTCGAACAGCTCGCCGTCCACGACCAGGCCGCCGCCGACCCCGGTCGAGAGCGTGACGTAGGCGAGCGACGAGGCGTTCCAGCCGCCGAAGCGGCTCTCGGCCAGCGCGGCCGCGCTCGCATCGTTGGCGATCGACGCCGGCCGTCCGAGCGCCGTCTCGACGATCGAGACGACCGGGACGTGGTCCCAGCCGGGCAGGTTCGGCGGCGGTCCGTACACCACACCGGTCACCGCATCGAGCGGGCCGCCGCAGCTGATGCCGGCGGCGACGATGTCGCCCGGTGTCACCGCGGCAGAGCTCATCGCGGAGTCGGCCAGCTCGAGCAGGCTGCGCATGATCGCGTCCGGGCCGCGCCGCACGTCCGTGGGCATGCGCACGAACGACTGCACCGTGCCGTCGCAGCCGACGACACCTGCGGCCAGTTTCGTGCCCCCGATGTCGAGGGCGAGGACGCGCAGTGCCGACCCGGACCCGTGCATGTGGATACGTTCCCATACGAGTGGGTACATGGTCGAACCAAGACAACCGCCTCCGTACATCGGGCCGCGACGGGCCACCGTCGCCCATCACCGCCGAGGTGCCGGCTGCGCGAAGCGGTTCCCCGTCAGCCCCCCGTCGAGGCCCGGACGATCAGTTGCGGTTCGATCAGGTCCCGAACGACCGCACGCGCGTCCGCAGCACCGGCGCCGCCCGCGCCGGCGGTGTCGGCGGTGTCGCTCTGGATCCGTTCGAGCAGCACCTCGGCCGCGCGCCGCCCGATCTCGAACGGATGCTGGGTGATCGCCGTCACCGGCGGGTCGACCATCGTCATCCAGGGCAGATCGTCGAAGCTCGCCAGTGCGACGTCGCGTCCGATCACCACGCCGGCCGCACGCAGCGCGGTGAAAGCACCCTGGGCCAGCACGTTGTTCGCGGTGATCAGCGCCCGGATGTCGGGGCGCCGTGCGAGGAGGTCGCGCGTGCTCGCCGCCGCGTCCTCGGCCCGCCAGCTCGTCATCTGCACGAGATCATCGTCGGGCTCGACGCCGCCTGCGGCGAGCGCCTCGCGGTAGCCGGCGAGCCGGCCTGCGCCCGTGCTCCAGCGCTGTTCGTCGAGCAGGATCGCCACGGGAGAACGCCCGGCCTCGAGCAGGTGGGTGGTGACGAGCCGGCCGCCGGCGTGGTCGTCGGCCATCACCACGTCGGTCCGCGCGCGACCGGCCGGCCGGTCGACGCAGACGATCGGCAGCCCGAACTGTGTCGCGGCGCGTGCCACCCGTTCGCTCACCGGCGTCACGATCACCCCGCACACACGCATCGACGCGAAGGAGGCGACGGCCGTCGCCTCCATGGCGGGGTCGCTGTCGTCGTTCACGAGAACCATGTGTTTGCCGGCGCCGCGGAGCCCGGCCTCGATACCGGCGGCCAGAACGGCGTAGTAGGGGTTGCGGAGATCGGAGATGAGAACGCCGACGGTGGTGCTGGTGCGGACGCGCAGGCTTCGCGCATTGGCATCCGCGACGTAGCCGATGCGGGCTGCGGCGGCGGCAACGAGTTCGCGGACCTCCGGGGACGCGTAGCCGCGTCCGTGCAGCGCACGCGACACGGTGGAGGCGGACACGCCGGCCGCGCGGGCGACGTCGTGGACGGTCGGCTGCCGGCCGGGCGCCGGGCGCGCCGGCGTCCTCTCGCGAGTAGCCCGCGGCTTCGAGCGGCTCGCCGGTGAGGGAGTCGCGGACGTTCGCCGGCCGATCGCCTTGGGTGGTCGCGCCGCCGAGGGATCGTCGGAACCGGCGGGTCGATCGTCGCCGCTCATCCGCGAACGGTCGGCATCCCCAGCGAGACACCGGCCGAGACACCGGCCGGCGCGGCAGTGCGCTGCTCCCAGGCGTCGCCGGCGCGCGTGCGTCGCAGCGACGCGGCGGGGATGTCGGACAGGAGGTGGTGCGGCGCCGCGTAGGTCACGTCGACCTCGACCACGTCGCCGGGCCGCGGGCGTTCGCCGGCCGGGGTGAAGTGCACGAGCCGGTTGTCGCGCGCGCGCCCGGACATCCGCGACGTCGCGGCGTCCTTGCTTCCCTCGCCCTCGGCCACCAGCACCTCGAGCCGACGGCCGACCTGGGTCTTGTTCTCCTCCCAGGCGATCCGCTCGCACAGCTTGATCAGCCGCTCGTAGCGTTCCTGCACGACGTGCTTGGGCAGCTGGTCGGGCATCGTCGCCGCGGGCGTGCCCGGTCGGATCGAGTACTGGAACGTGAACGCCTGCGCGAACCTCGCCTGCTCGACGACGTCGAGGGTCGCCTGGAAGTCGTCCTCGGTCTCGCCCGGGAAGCCGACGATGATGTCCGTGCTGATAGCCGCATCGGGCATCGCGGCCCGGACCTCGGCGAGGATCTGCAGGTACCGCGCCGACCGGTAGGACCGCCGCATCGACTTCAGGATCCGGTCGGAGCCGGACTGCAGCGGCATGTGCAACTGGTGCATGACATTGGGCGTCGCAGCCATCGCGTCGATGACGTCGGAGGTGAAGTCACGCGGGTGCGGCGAGGTGAACCGGACCCGCTCCAGACCCTCGACGTTGCCGGTGGCGCGGAGCAGCTTGCCGAAGGCGAACCGGTCGCCGAACTCGACGCCGTAGGAGTTGACGTTCTGGCCGAGCAGCGTCACCTCGAGCACGCCCTGGCTCACGAGCATCTCGACCTCGGCGAGCACGTCGCCGGGACGGCGATCGCGTTGCCGGCCCCGCAACGACGGGACGATGCAGAACGTGCAGGTGTTGTTGCACCCGACGCTGATGGCCACCCAGGCCGCGTAGGCCGACTCGCGCCGCGACGGGAGTGTCGACGGGAACACCTCGAGGGCGTCGAGCAGCTCGACCTGCGACTCCTCCTCGATGCGCGCACGTTCGAGCAGGATCGGCAGCGAGCCGATGTTGTGGGTGCCGAACACGACATCGACCCACGGGGCGCGACGGGTGATCTCGCCCTGGTCCTTCTGTGCGAGACAGCCACCGACGGCGATCTGCATGCCGGGTCGCGCGGCCTTGACGGGCGCGAGGTGACCGAGGTTGCCGTACAGCTTGTTGTCGGCGTTCTCCCGGACCGCGCACGTGTTGAAGACGACCACGTCGGCCTGGTCACCGTCGAGAACCCGGGCGTAGCCCGCGTCCTCGAGCAGCCCCGACAGGCGCTCGGAGTCGTGGACGTTCATCTGGCAGCCGTACGTGCGCACCTCGTAGGTGCGAGGCACGTCGGCCTGGGCGGTGGGGGCCGGAGCCTCGTCAATCACAGTCATGGCCGGACCAGAGTACGTGACCGGCCCGGTCCCGGCGCCGTCGCGGACAGCCCCGCTCAGGTCGCCGAACGACCCGACACCGACACCGACGTCGCCTCGGCCTCGGCGACCGCAGCGGTTCCGCCGATCGCGATCACTCCCGCGGCAGCGACCTTGCCGGCGGTGCGGCCACGGCTGCGCATTCTCTGTTCGACCTTGCGTGCCAGCAGCGAGACGCTGTAGTTCACCAGGATGAACAACGCCGCCACGACGATGAAGGCCGGGATCAGGTTGCTCTTGTAGTTGCCGATCTGCTCGGCCTTACGGAGCAGTTCCTCGTAGGTGATGATGTAGCCGAGCGCGGTGTCCTTGAGGATCACGACCAGCTGGCTCACCAGCGACGGCAGCATCGCGGTGACGGCCTGCGGGACCAGGATCGAGCGCCGTGTCTGGCTGCCGCTCAGGCCGATCGCCAGGCCGGCTTCACGTTGGCCGCTGGGCAGCGAGCCCACCCCGGAGCGCAGCAGCTCGGCCATCACCGTCCCGTTGTAGAAGGTCAGCCCGGTGACCACGCCGGCCAGGGCCAGCTGTTCGGACGGGAACAGGCTGTACTGCGAGTACAGCGCGTAGGAGAACAGCATCATCATCAGCACCGGGACGGCACGGAAGAACTCGGTGACGACACCGGACACCGCGCGCAGGGCCGCATTGTCGGACAGCCGGCCAAGACCCAGCGCAAGGCCCAGGACCGACGCCAAGACGACGGAGACCGCGGCGGCCAGCAGGGTTCCGCCGATGCCCGGCAGGAGGTACTGGGTCCAGATCTCGCCGGTGAAGAACGGCGTCCACTTGGCCGCCGTCAGCTGGCTCTTGTCGTGCAGCCGGAGGACGACCCAGCCGAGCACGAGGAGAAGCAGAATCGCGGCGACGGTCGCCACGATGGCGTGCCGGATCCGGGCCTTCGGACCGGGGATGTCGAACAGGACAGAGTTCGTGCTCATCGGCGCACCGCCAGTCGACGTGACAGCGTGGTGAACGCCAGCCCGACCGGAAGGGTGAGGATCACGAACCCGATCGCCATCACGAAGAACGTGAAGAACAGGAGATCAGGGCTGAACTCGATCATCGCGCGCATCAGGTACGACGCCTCCGCGACTCCGATGACGGCGGCCACCGTCGAGTTCTTGGTGAGCGCGATGAGGGTGTTGCCCAGCGGCGTGATCGCGCCGCGGAACGCCTGCGGGAGGATCACGAACCTCAACGTGGGCAGGAATCCCAGCCCGAGCGCGCGGGCGGCCTCGGCCTGACCGACGGGCACCGTGTTGACGCCGCTGCGAATCGCTTCGGCGACGAAGCTCGCGTGGTAGAGCGACAACCCGAGGACGGCCAGCCGCACGTTGTTGTCGACGATGAAGGTGTTCGAGTCGAGATTCGCCAGATGCAACCCGAGTGTCACCGACAGGCCGAGGTTGCAGAACACGATGATCAGCGTCAGCGGGGTGTTGCGCAGGATGTTGACGTAGCTCGTGCCGACGCCTCGGAGCACGGCGATCGGCGAGACCCGCATGACCGCCACGACGGTGCCGATGATCAGCGCGCCGACGGCACTGAGCGCGGTCAGCTTGATGGTCATCCAGAACGCCGCCAGGACGTTGTACTGCGAGAGCAGATCACCGATCTGGCTCACTCGACCTCCTCACTGGGCACATCGGCATGGGCGGGCACGTCGATACCGCGGGTGGACCGGACGTCGGCCCGGTGCGTTGGCACCGGGCCGAGGTCGGAGGTCACTGGCAGGTGATGGCCTTCGGCGGGTTGCTGGCCGCATCGAGCTTCACCCCGGACGGGCCGAGGTTCTTGTCGAAGTTGGTCTGCCACGAACCGTCGGAGACGTACTTCGTCAGCGCGTCCTTGACCTTGTTGCACAGGTCGGTGTCGCCCTTCTTCAGGCCGACGCCGTAGCTCTCGGTGGAAAACGTCTTGCCGACGACCTTGAGCTTGCCCTTGTTCGCTTCCTGCGAGGCGTAGCCGGCGAGGATCGTGTTGTCGGTCGTGAGCGCGTCGATCGACCCGCTGTTGAGCGCCTCCACGCACTTGCTGTACGTGTCGTACTCCTGCAACTGGACGGTCTTGGCGTACTTGTCCTGGACATTCTTGGCCGACGTCGAGCCGGTCACCGAGCAGAGCTTCTTGCCTGCAAGGGCATCCGGGCCGGTGATGTCGGTGTTGTCGGCCTTGACCAGCAGGTCCTGCCCCGCAACGAGGTACGGCCCGGCGAAGCCGACCTCGGCCTGGCGGGCGGCGGTGATCGAGTAGGTGGCGAAGACGAGCTTGACCTGGCCGTTCTTGATCAGGTTCTCCCGCTGAGCCGACGGGGATTCCTTCCAGGTGATCTTGGACTCCTCGTACCCGAGTTCCTTCGCCACGTACTTCGCGGTGTCGACGTCGAAACCGGTGTAGGTGGCGCCCTCCTTCAGGCCGAGCCCGGGTTGGTCGAACTTGATGCCGATGGTGATCTTGTCGCTGCCGCCACTACAGGCCGCGAGGCCGAGTGCGACGCCGATCGCGATCGCGGCGACCGCAATCTTCTTCGTGAATCTCATGTGTTCTCCTCCGTTGGGAATAGGTACTGCCGATATCGGGGCTGATGCACAAATGCGCCAGAAGGCGATCCCCCCCCCCCGCGCCTCGATCTCAATGCGTGAGGATCTTGCCGAGGAAATCCTTGGCTCGAGCGCTCTTCGGGTTGGTGAAGAACGACTCCGGATCGGCCTCTTCGATGATCTGCCCGTCGGCCATGAACACCACCCGATTGGCGGCCTTGCGGGCGAAGCCCATCTCGTGCGTGACCACCACCATCGTCATACCCTGCTTGGCGAGATCGACCATCACGTCGAGAACTTCGTTGACCATCTCGGGGTCGAGCGCCGACGTGGGCTCGTCGAAGAGGATGACCTTGGGTTCCATCGCGAGTGCACGCGCGATTGCGACTCGCTGCTGTTGTCCACCCGAGAGTTGCGCCGGGTACTTCTCGGCCTGGTTGGCGACGCCGACCCGGGTGAGCAGATCCATGGCGTTCTTGTGCGCGGTCGCCTTCGCGACCTTGCGGACTTTCGTCGGTCCGAGCATCACGTTCTCGACGATCGTCTTGTGGGCAAAGAGATTGAACGACTGGAAGACCATCCCCACGTCGGCGCGCAGTGCCGCGAGGGCAGCGCCCTCGGCCGGCAACGGCTGGCCGTCGACGGTGATGACGCCGCCGTCTATCGGCTCCAGCCGGTTGATCGCCCGGCAGAGAGTGGATTTGCCGGATCCGGATGGTCCGATCACCACGACGACCTCGCCCTGCTCGATGTCGAGGTCGATGTCTCGCAGGACGTGCAACTCGCCGAAGTGCTTGTTGACACCGCGCAGACTGACTAGGGCCATGCGGCACCTTAGCCGCAACCGGATGTCTTTCCCCAACGCGAATGCGACGCCCGTGTTACGCCTTCGCGTCGATACCCCATAGCAGGGTAATGCTTTTACCGGGCTCGATGGTGATCATTCCGGCGTGGGTAACACCGTCGTTGAAGGCGTCCGGGCCGCACGTCATCGGCTCGACGGCGATGCCGCTGGCTCTGCGCAATGCCGGGCTGAGCGAGTCGCCGGTGAAGACCTGGACCCACCCGCAGGCGTCGTCACCCCACACAGTCGTCTCGCGTTCACCATCGCGCAGGCGCACCCGCCAGCGGCCGTCGGCGTCGCGCGCGAGGGTCGTGAAGGCGGTGTCGAACTGACGCGCGCCGACCACGGCGCCGTCGCGGCAGTCGTACTCCCGGCCCTGCACGGACGTGATGGCGACGGGAAGCAGCCGCTCGTCCACCTCGAGATAGTCCGCGGCCGGGATGCTCAGCGAGACCTCGTCGACGCGGCTCTCCCCCACCGTGAGGTAAGGGTGGGCGGCGTAGCCGAACGGAGCGGCTGCCGGCCCGACGTTGGTGGCGGTCACCTCCACGGTGAGGCCGTCGCCGAGGCTGTGCACGACCGACAGATCGAGGATGCCGGACCAGCCGGTCTGCGGGAACAGCCGAAGGTGCTGCTCGACCCGGTCGGATGTGTGCGCGACGAGCCGGAACGGCGTGAAGCGGACGAGACCGTGGATCGCGTTGTGCCGCTCGGGCTCGGACAGGGCGAGCTTCTGACCGACGCCGCCGAACGAGTAGCGACCGTCGCGGATGCGGTTCGGCCAGGGCATCAGGTGCTGCCCGCGACCGGAGTGGCATTCGTCGTCGACGGCGTAGCCGTGGACGACGTCGACGCCACCGACCGAGTACGTGCGCAGCCCGGCTCCCACTTCGGTGACGACGGCCTCGTGGTCGCCGTGGGAGATGCGGTACTGCTCGCCGGTCGGGTTCGCGGAGGTCATGCCCGCGAGCCTAGGGCGTGCTCAGCGGGCGACCTCGGTTGCGCGCGACTCCCGCACCACCGTCACGCGGATCTGACCTGGATAGGTCAGCTCCTCCTCGACCTGTTTGGCGATCTCACGGGCGAGCACCGACGCGGCGATGTCGTCGACCACGTCCGGCATCACCATCACGCGGACCTCACGGCCGGCCTGCATGGCGAAGACCCGGTCGACGCCGTCGTGGGCACGGGCGATCTCCTCCAGACGCTGGAGGCGTTTGACGTAGGCCTCGAGTGACTCCCGGCGGGCGCCGGGGCGGCCTCCGCTGATCGCATCGGCCGCCTGGGTGAGGACTGCCTCGACGGTGCGAACCTCGACCTCGTTGTGGTGCGCCTCGATCGCGTGCGCGATGTCCTCGGTCTCGCCGTAGCGGCGGGCCAGCTCGGCCCCGATGAGCGCGTGGCTGCCCTCGACCTCGTGCGTGAGTGCCTTGCCGATGTCGTGCAGGAACGCCGCCCGACGGCACATGGCGATGTCGAGCCCGAGCTCGGCCGCCATCATCGCGGCGAGGTGGCCGCACTCGATGAGGTGGGCGAGGACGTTCTGGCCGTAGGACGTCCGGTACTTGAGGTGACCGATGGTCTTGACGAGCTCGGGGTGCATGTCCGCGATCCCCATCTCGAGGACGGCGTCCTCACCCGCGCGCAGGCACATCCGCTCGACCTCGTCGTGGCTGCGTTCGTAGACCTCCTCGATGCGCTGGGGATGGATCCGGCCGTCGAGGACCAGGGCTTCGAGCGCCACCCGTGCGACCTCGCGGCGGACCGGGTCGAAGCACGAGATGAGCACCGCTTCGGGGGTGTCGTCGATGATCAGGTTCACGCCGGTGATCTGCTCGAAGGTGCGGACGTTGCGGCCTTCGCGGCCGATGATGCGGCCCTTCATCTCGTCGTTTGGCAGGTGCAGCACCGAGACCACCGACTCGGCTGTCTGCTCGGACGCGAGCCGCTGGATCGCGCCGGTGATGATCTTGCGGGCCCGGACGTCGGCCCCGGCCTGAGCCTGGCGCTCGATGTCGCGGACCAGTGCACCGGCGGCCAGCTTCGCCTCCGCCTCGATGGCGGTGATGACCTCGACGCGTGCCGCGTCGGCGGACAGGCCGGCGATGCGTTCGAGGTCGGTCTGGGCCAGACGTGCGGCCTCGGCGAGTTCGGCTGCGCCGGCGACGAGCTCCTCGGCGCGCGCGTCGAGCTCGGAGCGCTGTTGGTGGAGTTGCTGGTGTTCGATGTCCAGGCGGTCCTCCCGCTCGGTCAGCCGCTGCTCACGGCGATCGAGGTCGACCCGTTCGGACCGGAGCCCTTCGCGGGCCTGTTGCGTCTCGTCCCTGACCCGGTCGCGGATCGCGGTCGCCTCGGCCTTGGCATCGAGGATCAGCGCCGCTGCCTCGGCCCGCATCTTCTCCCGGTGTGCCGCCTCGGCCCGCGCGGCGGCTTCGGCTGCATGTTCGGACTCGACATGTTCGAGCTCGACCCGCTCCAGCCGGGACGCGTCGAGCCGGGCCGAGTCGCCAAGCGCTTCGGCAACCCCGGCGTCAGCAGCCGCGCGCTGCTCATCGCGGTCGTCGTCGCCCTGGCGCGGGCTCGGGAGATCCGGCGCCAGCAGGGCCGGCCGGACGCTCGCCGCCAGATCGTCGGACGGTCCGGTCTGAAGGTTCACCGCAGGGTGAGACTCGCCTGTGGCGGGCTGTCCTGGCCGGACGTTCTTGGTGGCTGCGTTCTTGCGGAGTTGCACGATCAGGACGATCAACAAGGCGATCACGACGACCAGGCCGATGGCCTGGAGTACAGCGGTCGGGCTCATGTGCATGCTCCCTTCGGGTACCCGAACGACGTCGGGGCACGGGGAGCGATCACGCCAGGGTTGCGGCGGTTTGGTGGATCACACGGGCGCCGGCGGGGGGCCGACGTCACCGGTTGTCCCGACGTGCTCGTGCTGGGCGGTCCGCCGGTCAGGGCGGCCGTCATGCTCATAGATCGGCGGACTCGGCGGCTGGCCGGGGTCACGCCTGGGTGTCTTCGCTGGTTCGACAGGTGAAAGCTGCATATGTTCCGCCGCTCGGCGGGTGTTCGCATCCGTTCTTCGGAGGCTAGGCAGGTGCCGCCGACTGGTCAAGCCGACAGACCGTCGTCACCCGTCCAGGTCGAGCGGGGACTCGCTGGCATCGTCGAGCTCAGCCTTGATCGCGGCCCACGCGGTGGTGGCCGGGTACCCGCGCCGCGCGAGCATGCCGAGCAGCCGTCGGTCACGTTTGGCCGGGTCGGGTTCACGGCTGCCGACGAGTTTCCGCCGGACCAGCCCGCGAGCCGCGGCGAGCTCGTCGACGTCGCTGACCTGCTCGAGGGCGACCGCGGTGATCGCCTGGTCGACGCCCTTGCGACGGAGTTCGTCACCCAGAGCGCGGCGGCCGAGACCTCGGCCGACGTGACGGGAGTCGACCCACGCGCTGGCGAACGCCGCGTCATCGACGAGCCCGACCTGGCCGAACCGGTCGAGGACGGCGTCGGCGACCTCCCCGGGAACCTCGCGTTTTGCCAGCAGCGAGGCCAGCTCGGCCCGGGTACGTGGCGCCGACGTGAGCGCCGTCAGTGCGATCCGGCGGGCTACCGACTCCGGCGACGCGTCTGGATCGTCGTCACGGGGCCGGCCGGCCGCATCGGCGTCGTGGTGTGACCGTGGGCGTGGCTGTCCCATGAGGGCGTTGCCCCTCCTGTCGAAAACCCGGCTGTCTAGAACTCGACGGAGACGTCTGCCGGCGTCGTCACCTGCGGACCGAGGCCGAGACTCTCCTTGATGCGCTTCTCGATCTCGTTCGCGGTGTCGGGGTTCTCGATCAGGTAGGTGCGGGCGTTCTCCTTGCCTTGTCCGAGCTGGTTGCCGTCGTAGGTGTACCAGGCGCCGGCCTTGCGGACGAAGCCCTGCTCCACCCCGATGTCGATCAGGCTGCCCTCGCGGCTGATGCCGTGACCGAACAGGATGTCGAACTCCGCCTGGCGGAACGGCGGCGCCACCTTGTTCTTGACGACCTTGACCCGCGCCTTGTTACCGACGGCCTCCTGACCGTCCTTCAGCGTCTCGATACGGCGGATGTCGAGGCGGATCGACGCGTAGAACTTGAGCGCCTTGCCACCGGTGGTGGTCTCGGGAGACCCGAACATCACGCCGATCTTCTCGCGCAGCTGGTTGACGAAGATCAAGGTCGTCTTCGACTGGCTCAGCGCACCGGTGATCTTGCGCAGCGCCTGGCTCATCAGCCGGGCCTGCAGACCGACGTGGCTGTCACCCATCTCGCCCTCGATCTCGGCGCGGGGGACGAGTGCGGCCACCGAGTCGATCACGATGATGTCGAGGGCACCCGAGCGGATCAGCATGTCGGCGATCTCGAGTGCCTGTTCGCCGCTGTCGGGCTGGCTCACCAGCAGGGCGTCGGTGTCGACACCGAGCTTCTGCGCGTAGTCGGGGTCGAGTGCGTGCTCCGCGTCGATGAACGCCGCGATGCCACCGGCGGCCTGGGCCTGGGCGACGGCGTGGAGTGCCACCGTCGTCTTGCCGCTGGACTCCGGGCCGTAGATCTCGACGATGCGGCCCCGGGGGAAGCCGCCGATCCCCAGCGCGATGTCGAGCGACAACGCACCGGTGGGGATCACGTCGATGGGGACGCGCGCCTCGTCGCCGAGGCGCATGAGCGCGCCCTTTCCGTGCGCCCGTTCGATCTGGGCCATAGCGGTCTCGAGCGCCTTCTCGCGGTCATACCCAGCCATCGAATCCATCCTCGGTGTAGGGGCTCTTGCGTCCCATCCGCGGACGGACGGGACGGAGCAGTGCCCGGTGTTCGGAACCGGTTCCGGCCGACCTCGGGAGAGGGCATTCGTGCCGGTTCACATCGACGGTGACGACGTTAGGGGCGGCCACCGACAGTTCCCGGACGAGCGATCCAGCTGTGGATCGATCCACGTCCGGGGAACCTGTGGAAAACACTAGTCCGAACACCTGTTCGATCAAGACGACACGCCCGACGCATTCGGACGCCTGCGCGAGGTGCTCTACGAGGTGCCGCGGGAGGTGCTGGGAGAGGTGCTGGGAGAGGTGCTGTCGAAGGTGCCGGGAAGCGCCTGCGTCAGCGTTCGCTGGCAGGAAGTTCGAGCGCCTTCCAGGCGGCGCGCCAGACGGAGACCACCGGGTCACCGGCCTCGAGTGCCTGGACCACGGTGCGGAAGTCGAGCTCGACGAGGACCTGGTCGCGTGCCCATGCCTGAGCGAATCCCGGCCCGAGATGGTGCTCGAGCCGACCCCAGAACTCCGAGTGTCGCATCCGGGGAATCTAGCCTGCCCCGATCCGCCGGGCCGGCGCCGAGGGTCCCGCACGTGGGTCACCCGGGCGAGTCACCGGCTCAGACAACGTGCCCGCGGACGCGCTGCAGCGCGCTCTCGACGGCCGCGACGAAGCGCTCCGACGACGGGTCAGGCGGGCCGAACAGGAGATCCCGGGCGCGGGCCCGATCCGGTGCGAGCGGGTCGTCGCCACGCGCCGCCGCTACCAGCCGGTCGACGCCGTGCTCGATCGACACACGAGTGGGTCCAGCTCCCCGGTCCGGACCGATCACGTACGCGTTCGCCGTCGTAGGGAACCTGTGCCGGAGCGCAGCCTCGGACAGTCCGGCCGGATTCGTGACCGCAACCGGGATCCCGATCGCCAGCAGCGCCGACAGTGCCGCCGAGATGTCGCTCACCGCGGCATCGGCCGCGCCGAGGACGATATCGAACGGCAATGTGCCGGCAGGTGCGTAGACGTGCTCCCCACCCGACAACAGGGCCGACGCGCGGTCACGGGCGAGCGCAGCCGTCGCCTGCGCGGTGACGCCGTCGCCGACCGCGGCGAGGTCGAGAACGTCGACCGCCGGGCCGGCGTCGGCCGCCTTCCGGACGGTCCGCACGGGTTCGGCAAGACCGAGCATCCGGAGGATCCGGGCGTGCGCGTGTGCCGTCCTCGGGTCGCGGGTGCCGGTCAGCGGGTGCGGCCGATAGATCACCCGCACGTCGAGTTCGAGCAGCCGGCGCACCAATGCCTCGCCGCACGGACCCACCGATGTCGTGTCGGCGCCGTCGGCAACGCCCTCCCATGTCGGCGTGTAAGCGATCGTGGGCCTCGCCGCGCCCGACGCGACCACACCCGACGCCAACCCATCGACCGGGGGCTCGACGAACGGCGCCCCGACCTCGACGACCGCATCGTCGGCGACACCGACGTCGGCCGCCTGCCACCGCGCACGACCGGCGGGGCCGGCTGCCCAGATCTCGTCGTAGACCTTGGCGTACCGACCCGTGCTGACGGTCTTGTCGGAGTCGCCGTGGCCGATGAACACGTGCCGCAGGCCGCGTTCGCGAAGGAAGTGGATGTTGCCGGCGGCATTGCTGACGTAGCAGGCCAGCCGCAACGATGTCGGCAACCGCAGCTGCAGAAGGGCATTCCCACGCTCGGCGCACACCACCGGCAACGACGTCGGCGGCATCGCGAGCAGGGCTTCGGGATTGCGCAGCACGACCACGGTCCGTCGACTCGGGGAACTGGCGGCCAGCCGTTCGAACGTCGGCAGCCACATCGTCAGCTGGTACAGCGCTTCCGCCGGCCCGGCGAAGTAGAGAGCGACGTCGGGCCGCATCAGATCCAGCGCATCCTCGACCGCGGTCGTCATCCGGTTCGAGCCGAGCCGGCGCGCGCGGCGCAGACCCGCCACCAGGGCGCGGATTGCCAGCACCGGCGGCGCGAGCGCGATCACGATCGCGAGCGACAACACGACGATCTCGACCGGCGGCATCACGAGGCTCACGAACCACACCGCCACCACCGACACGACGACGTCCAGAGGCCAGCCGGGCACCCGTGCCGTCCACGCCGACGGTGCCGGCGGGACGTCGAGCCCCAACGCCAGCCCACGCGAGGACACCGGCACCTGCCGGGCGCGACGCACGAGATCGCCGAGACCGGTGACCGCGACCAGCGCCAATGGCACAGCCACCAGCCCGACCAGCACCAGGACGCGCGCGACCCGATCGGCGCCGAGCCCGGCCGCCGACATGGACACCACCACCGCCACCGACCGGACCGCCATCCGCGTGACCGGCCCGAGTCCCGCGCGCGCCAGCGCCCAGGAGCCGAAGGCGGCACGCCGGCCGACCGCCAACTCGCCACCGGCACACAGCAGGAGCGCGACGACGAGGACGAGTTCCGGACCGTCGGCAAGCACGGCCGCTACGAGGATCAGATGCGCCAGTGCGAGGGCGCCGAGCGCGCGCCGTCCGGACGGCGAGATCGACGGCGCCGGCACCCGTTCGGTCAGGACGACGGTTCGTTCGGTGCCGCCGGTCACTGGCTGCCGGGTCCCGCGGCTATCGCCGGTTGCCGGCGTCGGTCGAGGCCGCCGCCGCGGCCGCCTCGATGTCGGACAACGCCGCCGCCACGGGTGAGTTCGACCGTCCCTTGTCGGGCTGGCGGCGGACGTCGATCACGTTGCCGGTCTGGCCGCTGAGCAGCACTTCGAGCGATGCCTGCGCGACCGCGTCGGAGGTGAGGAGCGACTCCGGCGGCTCGGTGCCGAAGGCCTTGGTCCGCATCGGGGTCGCCGTCCGCTCGGGGTTGACGCAGTTGACCCGGATGCCGTCGGCGGACCATTCGTCGGCCAGCGCCTGCGTCAGATTGACGATCGCGGCCTTCGTCGCGGAGTAGAGCGAGTAGCCGGACCGGCCACGGGTGTAGGAGCTGGAGGTGAACAGCAGCAGCTGACCCCTCGACTCGCGCAGGTACTTGTGCGCGGCGCGGCCCGCATAGATCGGCCCCAGCAGGTTGACGCCGATGGTCTCGTCGACCACGTCGTCGGTGGCGGTGGCGAGCTCGACGGTGTGCAGCACACCGGCGGTGACGACGACGTGATCGATCCGCCCGTACTCGGCGTACACCTTCGCCAGCGCGTCCTCACTGGCCCGCGGATCCTCGATGTGCAGGCCGGTGCCCGATCTGGACAGCCGCACCGCGTGCGCGCCGTGCCGCTCGGCCAGCTCGGCGATGTCGGAACCGATCCCGTAACTACCCCCGAAGACGACGATCACCTTGCCCTGCAGGAGTTCGGCCATCCGGTCGTCGTCCAGGCTGGGCGGCGGCGCGCTCGCGAGCCGGAACAGCTGGTCGGCGAGGAAAACGTCGATCGGGTAGGTGATCTTCATGTTCTGCTCGGAGCCGGCGACGACGTAGATCGGGACATCGGGCAGGTAGCGCAGAACCACCGAACAGTCGTCGGTCGCGGTGAACGCCGGGTCGCGGCCCGCGAGTGTGTAGGCGGCCTGGAGCGTGGACAGCAGGAACGCCTGCGGCGTCTGGCCCCGCATCAGCCTGGCCCGGCTGGGGATCTCCTTGATGATCGCGCCGTCGCCGGTGCGGCTCGCGGGACCGTCGACGACGACGATCGTGTCCGCGGACGGGATCGCGGTGTCGACGGCGTCGAAGTGGTCGAGGGCGCGGACACAGTCGGCGATGATCCGGTGGTCGACGAGCGGACGGACCGCGTCGTGCAACAGCACCTTGCACTCGCCCATGCCGAGGCCCGCCAGCGTGTCGAGGGCGATCTTCGTGGTGTCGTTGCGGGTCGGGCCGCCGCCTTCGAGGACGGTCCTGACCTTGGTCAGCCCGGCGCTCGCGACGATCGCCTTGGCCTCCTCGAGCCAGCCCGGCGCCATCAGCAGGATGATCTCGCTGATCTCGTCGCTGGACTCGAACAACTCGAGGGTGTGCGCGAGGATCGGCTTCCCGGCCACCTTGAGCAGCTGCTTGGGCAGGTCGAGACCGACCCGGCTCCCGGTGCCGCCCGCCAGGACGACGGCGATCGCGGGCAGTTGCTCGCGGGGCAGCGTGTCGGGCACGTGATGTTCCTCCGTCGGCGCGCGCCGATGTGCGCGTCTGTCTGGGGCGGATCGATCAGGTCAGTGCAGCATCAAATCAGGTCGGCACGCACGCCGGAGCCGGCAGCTCACGACGCCGCATCGGCCGCGCCACCGCCCGGATCACCGGGTGGCACCGCCCGGATCACCGGTGGCACCGCCAATCCGGATGGTAACGGCGGATTGGCCGGAGCCGCGGGTGGGCACACCGGACGAGGCGATCGCATATCTGCCAGGCTCGGCGAATGGCTGAGCATCCACGGGTACCCACCTCGACCTACCGCCTGCAGGTGAACGCCGAGTTCACCCTCGATCACGCCGCCGCGATCGTGGGCTACCTGCGCGACCTGGGCGTGGACGCCGTGTACGTGTCGCCGCTGCTGCGATCCGCGGCCGGCAGCCAGCACGGCTACGACGTCGTCGACCCGCGCACGATCGACCCCGACCGCGGCGGCGAGTCCGGCTGGGAGCGGTTCCGCGATGCCTGCCGGGACGCCGGGCTGGCGATCGTCCTCGACATCGTCCCGAACCACCTCGGAGTCGCCGACGCCAGTGAGAACGCCGCCTGGTGGGACGTGCTGCGCCTCGGCCAGGACTCTCCGTCTGCGCACTGGTTCGACATCGACTGGTCGGTCGGGACGGTCCTGCTGCCCGTCCTCGGCGACGACGCCGACCTTGGCGCCGACCTCACCGTCGCCGGCGACGAGCTCCACTACTTCGAGCACCGTTTCCCGATCGCGCCGGGAACCGCCGGGCCCGGCGATGCCCCCGAGGTCGTGCACGGCCGCCAGCACTACACGCTGATGAACTTCCGGCTGGCCGACACCCGGCAGAACTACCGTCGCTTCTTCGCCGTGACCTCGCTGGCCGGGATCCGGGTCGAGACTCCCGACGTCTTCGACGCCACCCACGTCCGTATCCGCCGCTGGGTCGACGAGGATGCGGTCGACGGGCTCCGCGTCGACCACCCGGACGGTCTCGTCGATCCCGACCTCTACCTCGATCAGCTCCGGGAGCTGGCACCCCAGGCCTGGCTGCTGGTCGAGAAGATCCTCGAGCCCGGCGAGGAGCTTCCGCCCTGGCCGGTCGACGGCACCACCGGCTACGACGCGATGACCGAGGTCGATGCCGTCTTCGTCGATCCGTCCGCCGGTCCCGCCCTTACCGGCCTGTACCGCGCGCTGACCGGCGACGACCGTGACTTCGCGCAGCACGTCGAGACGGGCAAGCGGATGATGGCCACCACCCGCCTTCAAGCCGAGGTGTCCCGGATCGCCCGGCTGTTCGACGACGCCACGCTCACCGGTCACGGGCCGGACGAGCTGCGGACGGCGATCGCCGAACTGGCGGTGGCCTTCCCGCTCTACCGGTCCTACCTGCCGCGCGGCACCGAGGACCTCGACGAGGCGGTAGCGCTCGTGCACGAGCGCCGACCCGACCTCGACGCCATCGTGGAGGCGATCCGGCCGCGCCTGCGCGATGCCGGTGACGAGGTCGCCCGGCGCTTCCAGCAGCTCAGCGGCGCGGTGATGGCCAAGGGCGTCGAGGACACGGCGTACTACCGGTACTCACGGTTCGTCGCGGCGAACGAGGTCGGCGGCGATCCGGCGCAGCTCGGGCTGACGCCGGCGGATTTCCATGCCCGCCAGGACATCCGCCAGCGTCGCCAGCCGCGGTCGATGACGTCGCTGTCCACGCACGACACCAAACGCGGCGAGGACGTCCGGGCCACCCTCGCGGTCCTGGCCGAGGTGCCGCAGCGGTGGGGTGCGCTCGCCGAGCGCCTGATGCGAACGGCGCCGATACCCAACCCCGCCTTCGCCTACCTGGTCTGGCAGGTGCTCGTGGCGATCGGCTTCGTCGATCGTGAACGCCTGCACGCCTATGCCGGGAAGGCGATGCGCGAGGCCGCCGACGGCACCGGCTGGATCGACCCCGACGCCGCCTACGAGGACGCCGTCCACGCTGCAGTCGACACGGCCTACGACGACCCCGCGCTGCGCGCCGCGGTGGAGGACTTCCGCGGGTTCGTGCAGCCGTTCGCCTGGTCGAACGCCCTCGGCCACAAGCTGGTCCAGCTGTGCATGCCGGGGATCCCGGATGTCTACCAGGGCACGGAGTTCTGGGACGATTCACTGGTGGACCCGGACAACCGGCGCCCCGTCGATTTCGGCCGCCGCGCCGCCACCCTGGCCGGTCTCGAGACCGCCGGCGCAGCCGAGATCGCGGCGGACGGCGCGGTCAAGCTGCATGTGGTCAGCCAGGTCCTGCGGCTCCGGCGCGAGTGGCCGGACGCATTCACCGGCTACCGCCCGGTCGAGGTCAGCGGTCCGGCCGACGAGCACGCGCTGGCGTTCGACCGTGGCGGCGTCGTCGTGGTCGCGACCAGACTGCCGATCAGCCTTGCGGACAGGGGCGGCTGGGCCGACACCACGCTCGCGCTGTCGGGCACATTCCTCGACCGGCTGACCGGGCGGACCGTCACCGCGCCGGCGACCGGTCTCCGTGTCGCGGACTTGCTCGAGCCCTATCCCGTTGCCCTGTTGGAGAAGATCACCAGTTCCTCGGAAGGGACACCGGCATGACCGCGTTCGACCTCTGGGCCCCGTTCGCCGACCGCGTCCGCCTCGTCCTGGGCGGCGAGACGCTCGAAGGCGACACTCTCGAACACGGCGACCGCGAGGTGTACACGATGGCCGCCGGGCACGACGGCTGGTGGCACATCGACGTCGAATCCGCCGTACCCGGCACCGACTACGGGTTCCTCCTCGACGACGACACGGACCTCCTCCCGGACCCGCGGACGCGCTGGCAGCCGCACGGCGTGCACGGGACGAGCCGCGTCTACGACCAGGCCGCATTCACGTGGACGGACACGGCCTGGACCGGCCGGGCGCTGCCCGGAGCGGTGATCTACGAGCTGCACGTCGGCACCTTCACTCCCGGCGGTACTTTCGACGGCGCGATCGACCGCCTCGACCACCTGGCCGAGCTGGGGATCACGCACGTCGAGCTGTTGCCCGTCAACGCCGTCAACGGGACCTGGAACTGGGGTTACGACGGCGTCGACTGGTACGCCGTCCATCACCCCTACGGCGGCCCGGACGGCCTCAAGCGGTTCGTCGACGCGTGCCACGCGCGTGGTCTCGCGGTACTGCTCGACGTCGTCTACAACCACCTTGGGCCGAGCGGGAACTACCTGCCCCGCTTCGGGCCCTACCTCAAACAGGGCCGTAACACCTGGGGCGACCTGGTCAACCTCGACGGTCCGCAGAACGCACCGGTGCGCCGGTTCATCATCGAGAACGCCCTGATGTGGCTGGACGATTTCCACGTCGACGGCCTCCGGATCGACGCCGTCCATGCGCTGCAGGATCACTCGCAGACGCACGTGCTCGCCGAGATGGCCACCGAGGCCGGCGCACTGCAGGCCCATGTCCGCCGTCCGCTCGTCCTGATCGCCGAGTCCGACCTCAACGACGCAGCCATGGTCGCGCCACGGGAGGCACACGGTTACGGTATGGCCGGGCAGTGGGACGACGACGTGCACCATGCCCTGCACGCGGTTCTCACCGGCGAACACCAGGGCTACTACGCCGACTTCGGATCGCTGGAGGTGCTGGCGAAAGTCCTCACCAGCGTGTTCCTCCACGACGGCACGTACTCCTCGTTCCGCGAACGCATGCACGGCCGGCCAGTCGACCGGAGCCGGACCGCGGGGTTCCGGTTCGTCGTGTGCCTGCAGAACCACGACCAGGTGGGCAACCGCGCGGTCGGTGACCGGCTGCCCGAGCTCGCCACCCGCGGCATGCTGGAGGTCGGTGCGGTGCTGCTGCTGACGTCGCCGTTCACGCCGATGCTCTGGATGGGTGAGGAATGGGCCGCCTCGACACGTTGGCCGTTCTTCACGTCGCACCCGGAGCCGGAACTGGCCGAGGCGACCGCGCGCGGACGGCTGGCCGAGTTCGACAGCCACGGCTGGGATGTCGCCGAGGTGATCGATCCGCAGGACCCGGCCGCGTACGAGACCGCGATCCTGGCCTGGGACGAGGTGGCCGAGCCTGACCACGCCGGCATGCTCGATCTCTACCGGGCGCTGATCGACCTCCGGCACACCGAACCCGACCTCTCCGATCCGCGTCTCGACCGGGTCGACGTCAGCTTCGACGAGGACGAGCGCTGGTTCGTCGTCCACCGGGGATCCCTGCGTGTGCTGGTGAACTTCGCCGCCACTGCGCAGACGGTTCCGGTCGGCGATCTCGACGAGGTCCTCTACAGCACCGGCGACGTGGAGCTCACGGGCGCCGGCGCGGTACTGGCCGGAGAGTCCGCGGCGGTCGTCCGGCTCCCCGCCTGATCCGGCGGCGCCTGATCCGGCAGGGCCTGGGCTCGACCTGGTTCTGGCATGCTGTCGCGGGTGACCGAGCCAGCGTCCGCGCCGCCCCAGCCCGCCCTCCCCTCGTTCGAACCGCTCGGCATCGAAGGTGCGTGGGTGTTCACGCCGCGGGTCTTCGGCGATGCCCGCGGGTCCTTCGCCGAATGGTTCCGCGGCGCGCAGTTCGAGCAGACCGTCGGCCACCCGCTCCGGGTCGCGCAGTCGAACATCTCGATCTCGGGCGCCGGCGTCGTCCGCGGCATCCACCTCGCCCGGACGCCACCGGGTCAGGCGAAGTACGTGACCTGCATGCGCGGTCGCGTGCTCGACCTCGTCGTCGACGTGCGGGTCGGGTCGCCGACCTTCGGCCGGCACGAGTTCGTCGAGCTCAGCGACCAGAACCAGCGTGCGGTCTATGTCTCCGAGGGCCTCGGCCACGGCTTCGTCGCCCTCACCGACGACGCGGCTTTCGTCTACCTGGTCAGCGAACCGTTCAATCCTGGCGGTGAGTTCGGGATCCACCCGTTCGACCCGGAGCTCGCGATCGCCTGGCCCACCGACATCGAGAAATCGCTGTCGGACAAGGATGCGAGCGCGCCGACGCTCGCGGACGCACGGGCACAGGGCCTGTTGCCCGACTACGAGGTATGCCGTACTTTCCGACGCGGTCTGGCCGGCTGAGTCGCGATCAGGCCGTGAGCGCGGGGAAGGCCTCTTCGAGCGCCTGCTCCCAGTCGAGCGGTGCGCGCAGGCCGACCTCGGCCCAGCGGGCGTGCGAGAGGACGCTGTAGGACGGCCTCGGCGCGGGCCGCTTGAAGGTCGACGAATCGGTCGGGCGTACCCGGTCGGGGTCGGCGCCGGCGAGCTCGAACGCCTTGCGGGCAAGGCCGAACCACGTGGTCGCGCCCGAGCAGGTGGCGTGGAAGACACCTGCGGCGGCTCCCGCGGCGACCAGCGGACCGAGATCGCGAAGCGCCCGCGACACCACCGCGGTGGACGTCGGCTGGCCGTACTGGTCATCCACCACGTCGACGTGATCGCGTTGCCGCTCGAGGCGCAGCATCGTCGACACGAAGTTCGCCCCACCCGGCCCGTACAGCCACGCCGTCCGCACGATCGCACTCCGGTCGGGCAGCAGCTCGTGGACGCGCTGCTCGCCCACGAGCTTCGTCCGCCCGTAGGCGGTGGCAGGGCCGGTTCGCGCGTCCTCGGCGTAGGGAGTGGTCGCGTCGCCGGGGAACACGTAGTCGGTGGACACGTGCAGCAGGACCGACCCGGTGGCTGCGCACGCGACCGCGAGGTTCGCCGGTCCGTCGCCGTTGACCGCGAGGGCCTGCGCCTCGTGGGTCTCGGCGTCGTCCACCGCGGTGTAGGCGGTGGCGTTGACGACGATGTCCGCGCCCGCCGAACGGATCATCTCGAGGACGGCCGCGGCATCGGTGACGTCGACGTCGGCACGGCTCAGCCCGGTGACGTCTGCCCCGGCTGCGTTGAGATCGGCGACGAGCCGGCTCCCCAGCATGCCGGCGGCGCCGATCACGAGCCACCGGAAGGGAGCCGACGACTGCGCTGAACTCATGGCTCGGGCCCTTCTGATCGAGGGATCGCGCGTTCACCTGCGCGATACGCGAGCCTACCGGGCCGATGTGACGGTGCGTGACCGTAGCGGACTGCGGCGAACGTGCCAGGGTGGCGCCATGCCCGAGACGCACTCACGAACCGTTCCCGGCGGCCGCGGCCACCACCTGACGGAGCGCCTCTGGGAACTCGCGGCCGGTCTGCCGGTCACGTGGATCCCGATCGAGTCCATCGCGGAGTTCGATCGCGACTGCTGGTTCCGCGGCCGCGGCCCGACCATTCGGGAGGTCGCCGAACATGCCCGCCGAGTTCAGCTGGCCGACCTCAGCCATCCAGTGATCCTGAACGCCGACGGCGGCCTGATGGACGGCGGCCATCGCCTCGTCAAGGCGTGGCTCGCGGGCGAAACGGAGATCGCGTCGGTCCGGTTCGTCGAGACCCCCGCGCCCGACTACGTCGAGCCGACGTCGCCCACAGGCTGAGCGCGAGCGATCGCCGAAGTGGATTGTCGGTGGCGCCGGGCAGGATGGCAGCCATGACCGCGCCGCCGCACCGACCGCCACCGGGCGGGTCGGGGTTCTCCCCCGCCACCCAGGCGTGGTTCGACACATCCTTCGCGGAGGCGACAGCCGCGCAGGCGGGTGCGTGGGACGCGATCCGAGCCGGCTCGCACACGCTGGTCGTCGCGCCGACCGGTTCCGGCAAGACGCTGGCCGCATTCCTGTGGGCGATCGACCAGCTGGTGGCCGATCCGTCGTCCTGGCCGGACGGACCCCGCACGCAGGTGCTGTACGTCTCGCCGCTGAAGGCGCTCGCCGTCGACGTCGAACGCAACCTGCGCTCGCCGCTGGCCGGCATCGCGCAAGCCGCCCGCCGGCTCGGTCTCCCGGAACCGTCGGTGAGCATCGGCACACGAACGGGTGACACCCCGGCTGCCGAGCGCCGGCTGCTCATCCGCCGCCCGCCCGACATCCTCATCACCACACCCGAGTCGCTCTACCTGCTGCTCACGTCGGCGGCCCGGTCCACGCTGACCAACGTCCGCACCGTGATCGTCGACGAGATCCACGCGGTGGCCGCCACCAAGCGTGGTGCGCACCTCGCGGTGAGCCTCGAGCGCCTCGACGCCCTCCTGGCCGAGCCGGCGCAGCGCATCGGCCTGTCCGCCACGGTCGCGCCGGTGGAGTCGGTGGCGAGATTCCTCGGCGGTGCGACGCCGGTGTCGGTGGTGATGCCGCCGTCGGCCAAGCAGGTCGAGCTCACCGTCGTCGTCCCGGTACCCGACCTTGCCGACCTCGACGCGATGAACACACCTCCTGGCACACCTCGCGGACCCGCCCCGGCGCCGGTGGTCCACGACGTGCTCGACGACGACGACCTCGAACGGCTCGGCAACAGCCCCGCCGGCGACCGCGTCCGGGCGTCGATCTGGCCGCATGTCGAGGAGCGCATCGTCGACCTGGTGCTCGAGCACGAGTCGACGATCGTCTTCGTCAACTCCCGCCGGATCGCCGAACGCCTCACGGCCAGGCTGAACGAGATCGCGACGGCCCGCGAGAGCGGTGAGGAGCTGCCCGAGCACGACCCGCCGGCCCAGGTGATGGCCCAGTCGGGCAGCACGTCCGGCGCTGCCCACGTGATCGCGCGCGCCCACCACGGGTCGGTGAGCAAGGAACAGCGGGCGATGATCGAGGACGATCTGAAATCCGGGCGGCTGCGTTGCGTGGTCGCCACCAGCAGCCTCGAGCTCGGCATCGACATGGGTGCGGTCGACCTCGTGGTCCAGGTCGAGGCGCCGCCGTCGGTGGCCAGCGGGCTGCAACGCGTGGGCCGGGCCGGGCACCACGTGGGTGCCGTCTCCCGCGGGGTGATGTTCCCCAAGTTCCGCGGCGATCTCGTCGCCTCCGCGATCACCGCCGAACGCATGAAATCCGGCCAGATCGAGTCGCTGTCGGTTCCGACGAATCCGCTCGACGTCCTCGCCCAGCACATCGTCGCCGCGGTCAGCCTCGACGACTGGGCGGTCGACGACATGTACGACCTCGTCCGGCGCACGGCGTCCTTCGCCACCCTGCCCCGGTCGGCCTACGAGGCCGTCCTCGACATGCTCGCCGGTCGCTACCCCTCGGACGAGTTCGCACAGCTTCGGCCGCGGCTCGTGTGGGACCGCGTCGCCGGCACCCTCACCGCCCGTCCCGGCGCCCAGCGACTCGCCGTCACCTCCGGCGGGACCATCCCCGACCGCGGTCTGTTCGGCGTCCATCTGGTCGGCGGTGACGAGGCACGGGGCGGCAACCGCGTCGGCGAGCTCGACGAGGAGATGGTCTACGAGTCGAGGGTCGGCGACGTCTTCAGCCTGGGCGCGACCTCGTGGCGGATCGAGGACATCACCCACGACCGCGTGCTTGTCTCCCCCGCGCCCGGCCAGGCCGGCCGACTGCCGTTCTGGAAGGGCGACGCCCCGGGCCGCCCGGCCGAGCTCGGAGCCGCGCTCGGCGCCTTCGTCCGCGACATCGAACGCGACGAGGTCGCCGGCCGGGTGCGGTTGGAGGAGGCCGGTCTCGACACCTGGGCCGCGGACAACCTGCTCGCCTTCCTGCGCGAGCAGCGCGAAGCCACCGGCCGGGTCCCCGACGACCGGACGCTGGTCGTCGAGCGGTTCCGTGACGAACTCGGCGACTGGCGGGTGTGCCTGCACTCGCCGTACGGGTCCGCGGTGCACGCACCGTGGGCACTCGCCGTGGCTGCCCGCGTGCAGGAGCGCTACGGCGTCGATGCGCAGGCAGCGTCCGCGGACGACGGCATCGTCGTCCGCATCCCCGACACCGACGCCGAGCCGCCCGGCGCCGACATCTTCGTGCTCGATCCGGACGTGATCGACGACGTCGTGACCGAGCAGGTGGGCGGATCGGCCCTGTTCGCGGCGAGGTTCCGCGAGTGTGCGGCGCGCGCATTGCTGCTGCCCCGGCGCGACCCGGGCAAGCGCACACCGTTGTGGCAGCAGCGCATGCGCTCGGCCCAGCTGCTCGAGGTCGCGTCGCGCTACGGGTCGTTCCCGATCGTTCTCGAGACGCTCCGCGAGGTCCTGCAGGACGTCTACGACGTCCCCGGCCTGGTCGAGATCCTGCGCCGTATCGAGACCCGCAGGATCCGGCTGGTCGAGGTCGAGACACCCCACCCCTCGCCGTACGCGGGCGCGCTCGCCTTCGGTTACGTGGCCGGCTTCCTGTACGAGGGCGACGCGCCGCTGGCCGAGCGACGGGCCGCCGCGCTCTCGCTCGACCCGACCCTGCTGGCCGATCTCCTCGGCCGAACCCAGTTGCGCGATCTCCTCGACGCGGGTGTGGTGGCGCGGGTCGAGGCCGATCTCCAGCGGCTGTCCCCCGACCGGGCCGCGCGCGACGCCGAGGGCGTCGCCGATCTGCTCCGGCAGCTGGGTCCGCTCCCCCTCCCGCAGATCACCCGACGCGTGGTCGACCCGTCGCGCGCGCAGGAGTGGCTCGAGGAGCTCTTGCGCGCGCGACGCGCCGTCGTCGTCCGTGTCGCTGGACGCGAGTGCTACGCCTCGGTCGAGGACGCCGCACGGCTTCGTGACGCTCTCGGGGTCGCGCTTCCGGTGGGCCTGCCGGCGGCGTTGCTCGAGCCGGTGGCCGACCCGCTGAGCGACCTCGTCTCACGATTCGCACGCACGCACGCACCGTTCGTCGGCGCCGACGTGGCCGCCGAGTTCGGGTTGGGCGTCGCCGTCGTCGGGCAGGCGCTGAGCCGGCTCGCGCAGGCCCATCGTGTCGAGCAGGGCGAGTTCACCCCGGGCCGGTCGGGGACCGAGTGGTGCGACAGCGGCGTGCTGCGCACCCTGCGGAGCCGGTCGCTGGCCGCGCTGCGACGCGAGGTCGAGCCGGTCAAGGCCAGCACTCTCGGTCGTTTCCTGCCCGCCTGGCAGCACATCCGCGAGCCGTTGCGCGGCGTCGACGGGCTGATGCGGGTGGTCGAGCAGCTGGCGGGTGCCCCGGTCCCGGCGAGCGCTCTCGAGTCGCTCGTCCTGCCGGCACGGGTCCGCGACTACCACCCGGCGATGCTGGACGAGCTCACATCCGCCGGCGAGGTGGTGTGGGCCGGGAACGGCAGCCTGCCCGGCGCCGCGGGTGGATGGGTGAGCTTGCATCCCGCTGACTCCGCCCATCTGACCCTCCCGTGGCCGACGCCCGAACCGGTCGAGGCCGGCGTGGTCGACCGAGCTGCCGGGGGCGGGTCCGCGCGGGGTGCGATGAACCGGGTGGTCGACGCGCTCGGGTCGAGCGGGGCGTTCTTCTTCCGCCAGCTCGCCGATGCGGTCGGACGCGCAGCGGTCATCGACGCCGATCAGAGCGACGGTGGTGCCGGTGTCCAGCTCGACGACGCGGCCCTCGAGGTCCTGCTGTGGGAGGCGGTCTGGGCGGGCTTCGTCACCAACGACACCCTCGCGCCGCTACGGGCGACGCTCGGTGCCTCGCATCGCCGGGCCCCGGCCGCACGGCTGCGCCGCAGTCCGCGCGGCCGCCTCGTCGGCGCCGGGGCCGGACGGCCACGCATGCCCTCCCGCAGCGGGCCGCCGACGGTCGCAGGCCGATGGTCGCTGCTGCCCGAGCGGGAGCCCGATGCGACCAAACGTGCCCACGCGCTGGCGGAGGCGCTGCTCGACCGGCACGGCGTCGTCACCCGGGGAGCGGTGATGAGCGAACACGTCGTCGGCGGCTTCTCGGCCGTCTATCGCGTGCTCAGCGTCTTCGAGGAGGCCGGCCGGGCCCGCCGCGGCTACTACGTCGCCGGTCTCGGTGCGGCCCAGTTCGGTGCCACCGGCGCGGTCGACCGGCTGCGTGCCGAGGACACCATCAGCGACGACCCGTACCGGCGCGCGCCGGCCCGTGGGAACGACCCGGCGGCCATCGTGCTGGCGGCGTGCGACCCGGCGAACCCGTACGGAGCTGCCCTCGCATGGCCGCCCGGGCAGGCCGACGCGCCCAAGGGACACCGACCCGGACGCAAGGCCGGCGCAGTCGTCGTGCTCGTCGACGGAGACCTCGTCCTCTACGTCGAGGCCGGTGGGAAGACGCTGCTGTCCTTCGGGGACGACCGCTCGCAGCTCGAACGGGCCGCCGAGGCGCTGGCCGGGGCAGTGAAGCTGGGCGCCCTCGGAAAGCTCGCCGTGGAGCGGGCGGATGGTGCGACGGTGCATGGATCACCCCTGGCCGAGGCCCTGCAATCGGCCGGGTTCACGGTCACGCCACGAGGGCTGCGCCTGCGCGGTTGATCCGGAACCGCAGAAGGGCCGCGCGACGAACGTCAGGCGGCGTTGACCGACACCTTGGAACCGCCGATGGAGGACACCATCGCGCCGCCACCACGGGAAACCGGCGAGACGGTCACACCCGAGTCGGCCAGCTCGACCAGCGCGAGTTCGTCGCTCACTGCCAGCAGCACCGACGAGAGCGGGACGTCGAGCGCCGTGCAGATGGACGTGAGCAGCTCGCTCGACGCCTCTTTCTGCCCACGCTCGATCTCGGACAGGTAACCCAGCGACACTCGTGCGCGGGTACTCAACTCACGCAACGTCAGGCTCTGGCGCAGCCGGTGGCGACGCAGAACCTCGCCCAGCTGACGTCGAAGCAGGATCATCGCCACACTCCCTCCGCTACCTGCCGTTCACTGACACGAACCAGCCCTGCGAGCCATGGACTCGCCGACCGTCAAACCTGCGGCCACGTTACAACGGGCTGCCGACGGTCCGGTTGCCTCCACGTTACCCGCAGGACTCCCGCCGATCACCGAACACCCGGCCCGCGCCGCGCACCATGCGCCGATACTGTCCGGATGAGCTCATCGCGTCCCGACTCCGGCCTCGTCATCGGAGCCGGCACCGAAACGCCGGCACCGCAGGATCGCACTCGCACGCGGTCAACACCGAGCCGCGGGATGCTGTTCCTCGGGATCGTCGGCGCGGTCGCGGTCGGCCTGCTCGTCGCCGGCCAGTCCAAGGTGAACTCGCGTCTCGCCGCCTCGCTCGGTGGTGGCTTCGAAGCCGGCGTGGAAGCCGCGCTGATCAGCTTCGGCGTCGGGCTCGTCCTCCTCTGTCTGCTCGTCGCCCCGGTGCCGGCATGGCGCGCCGGGACCGCCCGCACCATCGCCGCGTGGCGTGGCTCGCGGCCCGGGCTCACCCGCTGGCAGGTCCTCGGCGGTCTGGGCGGCGCGTTCTTCGTCGCCTCCCAAGGGCTGGCCGTGGCCACCATCGGGGTCGCCCTCTTCGTTGTCGGGATCGTCGCCGGGCAGGCGACCAGCGCACTCGTCGTCGACCACATCGGCATCGGGCCGGCCGGACGGCGCGAGGCGACGCCGCAGCGGATCGTCGGGGCCGGTCTCGCGGTCGTCGCCGTCGTCCTCGGCGTCGTCGCCAAGCTCCAGGGCACGAGCGCCCTGCACGGACCGGGCATCCTGCTGCTCGCACTCCCGCTGCTCGCCGGCGCCGGTGCGAGTTGGCAGCAGGCGGTCAACGGACGGGTGGCCCACGTCGGCGGCCCGATGCCGGCGACCTGGGTGAACTTCGTCGTCGGCACCTCCGCGCTCGCGGTCGTCCTGCTCGCCGCCACTCTCCTCGGCGGTTCACCCGCGGCGCCGCCGAGCCCGGCCAACGGCAATCTGTGGCTCTACCTCGGCGGCCCGATCGGCATCGCGTTCATCTGCCTGTCGGCCTGGTTGGTGCGTGAACTCGGCGTTCTCCTGCTCGGGCTGGCGTCGGTGGTCGGGCAGGTCCTCGGCGCGCTCATCCTGGACGCCAGGGATGGCGTGCATCTCGGTCCGCTGACGTTCGTCGGAGCCGCGCTCACTCTGGTCGGCGTGGGCCTCGCAGCGCTGGCGCGCAATCCGCTGTCCGGGAACCGGACCGTGCCGCGATCGGCCGACCCGCACGGGTAGACCTTCCCCATGGCTGCATCCGAGGCCCCCGGGTCGAACGTCTACACCCACGGCCACCATGACAGCGTGCTGAGATCCCACGGCCAGCGCACCGCGGAGAACTCGGCCGCCTACCTGCTCCCGCACCTGCACCCTGGCATGACGATCCTCGACGTCGGTTCGGGACCGGGCACGATCACCGCCGGGCTTGCGCGCCACGTCGCGCCGGGTGCCGCCGTCGGGATCGAGACCACCACCGAGATCGTCGCGACCGCCTCCGCCGGCGCCGGCGCCGGGATCGACAACCTGACGTTCGAGATCGCCGACGTGTTCGACCTGCCCTACCCCGACGCCGCGTTCGACGTCGTCCACGCCCACCAGGTACTCCAGCACCTCGACGACCCGGTCGCGGCACTCCGGTCGATGCGGCGGGTGGCGAAGCCGGGCGGTCTCGTCGCCGTGCGCGACGCCGACTACTCGGGCATGTTCTGGTACCCCGACGTCCCAGGTCTGGAGCGGTGGCGCCAGCTCTACCTGGCGGTGGCCAGGAGCAACGACGGCGAGCCCGACGCCGGCCGCCGGTTGTCGGCGTGGGCACATGCCGCCGGGTTCGACGACGTCACGGTGTCGGCCGGCACTTGGTGCTACACGACAGCGGAGGACCGGGCGTGGTGGTCCCACACCTGGGCAGACCGGATCCGGTACAGCCGGATGGCCGAGCACGCACTGGAGCGTGGGCTGGCGACGACCGCGGAACCCGGCGAGTTGAGCGACGCGTGGCTGTCCTGGGGCGCGGACACCGACGGCACGTTCGTCATCCCGCACCTCGAGGTGCTGGCGGTCGCCTGACCGACCGGTCAGACCTCGAGCAGCGAGGCGAGGAGTCCGAGCACAGCCTCGACGGTGCCGACCCGCACCGCGGTCCGGTCGCCGGCCAGCTGGAGCCGGCGCACGACCACCGGCCCGTCCACGTCCGGGCTCGCGGCCACTGCGATGAACACCGTTCCGGCGGGATGCCCGCCGTGTGCGGCGGGCCCGGCGACCCCGGTGGTCGACAGCCCGAAGTCGGACCCGAACCTGGCCACCGTCGCCCGTGCCATCGCGGCAGCCGTGTCCGCGTGTACCGGCCCGACGCGGTCGAGGAGTTCGCTGTCCACGCCCAGGACGTCGGCCTTCGCAGCGACGGTGTAGCTGACGATGCCGCCGCGGACGACGGCGGACGAGCCGGCCACGTCGGTGAGCGCGGCGCAGACGAGGCCACCGGTCAGCGACTCGGCGGTCGAGAGTCCCAGGCCGTCGGCGGCGCAGCGACGGATGAGTCGCTCGGCGAGGTCGGTGGCGGCCGGCGTCACCGTCACGCCTGTGACCGGCTGCGTTCGCGTGCGCGTCGCATCGCCGACAGCACGTAGTCCACGCCGGTCACCACCGTGAGGAACAGCGCGACGGCCATCATGGCCTCGGCGATCCAGTGCACTGCGTGCGGCAACGGCAGCAGGTAGAGCCCGATGGCGACAGCCTGCGCCATCGTCTTCGCCTTGCCGCCACGGCTGGCCGGGATGACGCCGTGCCGGATGACCCAGAATCTCAGCAGGGTGATACCGAGCTCGCGCGCGAGGATCACCACGGTGACCCACCAGGGCAGTTCGCCCAACCAGGACAGGCCGATCAGCGCCATCCCCATCAGCGCCTTGTCGGCGAGCGGGTCGGCCATGATACCGAAGTCGGTGACGAGGCCGCGGTCGCGCGCGAGCTTGCCGTCCAGCCGGTCGGTGAGCGAGGCGATGACGAACACGACGACGGCGGCGATCCGGAACCAGGCGTGATGCGGATGGGCGAGCAGGAACCAGCCGAACACCGGGACGAGCAGGATCCGTACCATCGTCAGGACGTTGGCGATGTTCAGCACGCCGGCCGAAACGGCAGCCGGCGGGACCGGCGACGGACGCGGTGAGGCTGCTGCCGGTCGTGGCGTCAGGGCGGGCACGGCAGCCGGATCGCGTGCGGGGTCTCCGGCCATACCGGTGAGCCTAAACGACCGTGCGGTCGATGCGGCCGGAGAACTGCCGGGTGCTCAGGCGGCGGCGCTGACCTCGGCGATCAGGTCCACCCCGTCAGTGTCGATCACGACGGCTGTGACGATCTGGCCGACCCGCTCGTCGGTCACGCCGACGAGCCGGGTGGTGCCGTCGACATCAGGTCCCTGGTGCGCGGCCCGGCCCTCGGCCTCGCCGGCCTCGTCCTCGGCGTCGCCGATCGACTCGACCAGCACCTGGACGACCTCGCCGATGCGCTCCTCGGCGCGCTGCGCCACGAGCTCGTCGACCAGGCCCTGCACCCGCTCGGCCCGCTCGGCGACGACGTCGTCGTCGACGTGATCGGACAGGCCGACGGCCTCGGTGCCGTCCTCGTCGGAGTACGGGAAGACGCCGACGGCGTCCATCCGGGCGGACTCGAGGAACGCGCAGAGGATGTCGACGTCCTTTTCGGTCTCGCCGGGGAAGCCCACGATGACGTTCGAGCGGATACCCGCGGTGGGCGCCTTGGCGCGGATCGTCTCAATCAGCCCGAGGAACCGCTCGGCGTCACCGAAGCGTCGCATCCGGCGCAGCAGCGGGCCGCTGGCATGCTGGAAGGAGAGGTCGAAGTAGGGGACGACGCCGGGCGTGGACGTCATCGCGTCGACGAGCGTCGGTCGCATCTCGGCCGGCTGGAGGTAGGAGACCCGGATCCACGGGCTACCCGGCAGGTTCGCGAGCTCCGGCAGCATGGTCTCGAGCAGCCGCAGGTCGCCGAGGTCTTTGCCGTAGGACGTGGAGTTCTCGCTCACCAGGAACAGTTCCGAGACGTTCTGGCTCAGCAGCCAGCGGGCCTCGTCGAGGACGTCGGTCGGGCGCCGGGACAGGTAGGCGCCGCGGAAGCTCGGAATCGCGCAGAACGCACAGCGGCGGTCGCAGCCGGAGGCGATCTTCAGCGGGGCCGACGGTGACGAGCCGAGCCGGCGGCGCATCGAGCGGGGGCCGCTCGCCGGAGCGACACCGGCCGGGAGGTCAGGGGCGTCGAGGGACTCGGGCGCGGTGGTGGGCTGGCCGTGGCCGGGGACGGACGGGGCGGTCGCGTCCGCACGCGCGGACGGCGTCAGCGGGAGCAGCGTGCGCCGGTCACGCGGGACGTGCGAGGTGTGCTTCTCCCCCGCCATGATCGAGCGCAGGCGGGCCGCGACGTCGACGTAGTCGTCGAAGCCGAGGACGGCATCTGCTTCGGGGAGCTCGTCGGCCAGCTCGCGGCCGTAACGTTCGGCCATGCAGCCGACGGCGACGACGGACTGGGTGACGCCACCGCTCTTGAGGTCGGCGGCTGCGATGATCGCGTCGACCGAGTCCTTCTTGGCCTGCTCGACGAAGCCGCAGGTGTTGACGAGGACGGCTTCGGCGGACTCCGCGTCGTCGACGAGTTCGAACCCGCCGGCCTCGAGTCTGGCCGCCAGCTCTTCGGAGTCGACGTCGTTGCGCGCGCATCCGAGGGTCAGGACGGCGACGCTGGTCTTGTTCACAGGTGTTTGCGTGCTCATGGCGTCGTCCAGTATCGCCGCAACGGGCCACTATCACCGCATCCGGGATCTCGTCCTAGGCTGGGTCGCTACCCCGCATCCGTCTTCGTGAGGAACCCTGCATGTCGTCTACGCCAGATCTCTCCCCGTCGACCACCGTCTCCGCCGACCCAGTCGGTACGGCCCTGAAGCCGGTGCGCAGGGTCGCGCTGCTCACGGCGGGTGGGCTCGCGCCGTGCCTGTCGGCCGCAGTCGGCGACCTCATCGAGCGCTACACCGAGGTCGCGCCGGAGGTCGAGATCATCGCCTACCTGTCCGGCTACCAGGGCCTGCTGACGGGCACCTATCTGGAGGTCACCGACGAGGTCCGCGCCGGCGCCGGCATCCTGCGCCGCTTCGGTGGTTCCCCGATCGGCAACAGCCGGGTGAAGCTGACCAACGCCGACAACCTGGTGAAGCGCAACCTCGTGAAGCCGGGCGAGGACCCGCTGAAGGTGGCGGCCGACCAGCTGGTCGCCGACCGTGTGGACGTCCTGCACACCATCGGCGGCGACGACACGAACATCACTGCCGCCGACCTCGCGGCCTACCTGCACGAGCACGACTACGACCTGACAGTCGTCGGCATGCCCAAGACCATCGACAACGACGTCGTCCCGATCCGCCAGTCCCTCGGTGCCTGGACCGCGGCCGAGCAGGGCGCCCGGTTCGCAACGAACATCGTCGCGGAGCAGAGCTCGAACCCCCGGATGCTCGTCATCCATGAGGTGATGGGGCGCAACTGCGGGTGGCTCACCGCGGCGACCGCGGCTGAGTACGAGCGCTGGCTCGACGCACAGGAGTGGAACCCGGGCATCGGATTGAACCGGGCGAAGTGGGCCGTCGACGCGGTCTACGTGCCGGAGCTGCCGCTCGACATCGACGCCGAGGCGAGGCGCCTGCGCGCGGTGATGGACGAGACGGACTCGGTGACGATCTTCCTGTCCGAAGGCGCCGGGGTGGAGCAGATCGTCGCTGAGATGGAGGCCCGCGGTGAGGAACCGGCACGTGACCCGTTCGGTCACGTCAAGATCGACACCATCAACCCAGGCGCGTGGTTCGCCAAGCAGTTCGCGCCGCTCATCGGCGCGGAGAAGTCGATGGTGCAGAAGAGCGGCTACTTCGCCCGGTCGGCGCCGGCCAACGACGCCGACCTCGCCCTGATCAAGCAGTGCGCCGATCTGGCCGTCGAGTCCGCGCTCGCGCGGGTGTCCGGGGTGATCGGCCAGGACGAGGACGCCGACGACGAGCTCCGCGCCGTCGAGTTCTCACGGATCGCGGGCGGCAAGGCGTTCGACACCGGCGTCGAGTGGTTCGGCGCGCTGCTCGACGCAATCGGCCAACCCCGGCCCTGACCGTCACGTAGATCCGGGCTCCCACACGGTCGTCAGCTCTTCGCGCGCTCCATCATCGCGATCAGCCCCTGCATGTAGCCGACGGCGTGGGCACGGCCGCGGTGGTTCCAGCTGGTGTCGTCGTCCATGTGCGGGACGTGGTCGTCGAGGAGGAACCCTTCGAAGCCGCTGCGCGCCAGCAGCTCCATCATCGCGGCCGGGTCGTAGTTCCCCTCGCCCAGGAAGCACTCCTGGAACACCGGGACGGTGCCCTGCACGTCGCGGAAGTGCACGTAGATGATGCGGCCGCGGGGACCGAACGTGGTGATCATCTGCTCGACGGCCGCCGCGCCACCGAGCATCTCCGACGTGCTGCCCAGGCAGAGGTCCAGGCCCCAGGCCTCGCCCGCGCCGGACTCGTCGGCGATCTTCTCGGCGTTCTCGAACGCCTCCGGGGAGATGAACAGCCGGGCCACGCCGCCGAGCATCGGCACGGGTGGGTCGTCGGGGTGCAGGGCCAGCTTGATGCCGGCCTCCTTCGCGACCGGCAGGACCGCCTGCATGAAGCGCCGGTAGTTCTCCCACATCTGGTCGGTGTCGATCATCTTGGCCGGATCGGTGGTGCTCCAGAGCCCGTCCACCCAGCCGGGCCCGGTGGGCATGAAGTCCTTGCCACCGTCGGGCGACGCGTCCACCGCGGCCATGTCGAAGGCGGTGACGTGCGCGCCGCCCCGGCCTTCGGTGGTGCGAGACGTCCGCCAGACCGAGTTCGGCATGAAGTGGTAGCCCAGCACGGGAATCCCTGCCTCGCCGACGGCACGGATCGTCGCGCAGTAGTTCTCGATCTGCTCGTCGGCACCGTCGAGCCCGACCATCGCGAGGTTGTAGAACCGCATGGGGACGTTCTCGATCGCTTCCAGGGTCAGCCCGTAGCCGGTCGCCTTGTCGACGAGCGCGCGCAGATCGGCGACGTCCCAGCGGGACTGACCGGGCAGCAGCGGGTTGTTCAGCTGGACGCTGGACAACCCGAGTTGCGCGGCATAGCGGAGTTTCTCGTCCGTCAGCTCGTTGAACTGCCCAAGCGCTACGCGGATCGACATGGCCGGTTCTCCTAGGTGCTGCAGGCAGGCGCTGCGCAGGGAAGACAGTGGGGACACCTAAGAGGTACCGCGTGCGGAGGCCCGGCGTGGGCGACGGAGCCGGATGGTCCGGTACCGGTCGTCGCACATCGGATGCGGTGTCTCCGCCGGGCAGGCTGCTATTCGCCGCGCAGGGTGGCGACGAAGTCGTCGAGCTCCTCCGACGTCAGCAGCACGTCACGGGCCTTGCTGCCCTCGCTCGGACCGACGACGCCCTTCGACTCGAGGATGTCCATCAGCCGGCCGGCTTTCGCGAAGCCGACCCGGAGCTTGCGCTGGAGCATCGACGTCGAGCCGAACTGGGTCGTCACGATCAACTCAGCAGCCTGACACACGAGGTCGAGGTCGTCCCCGATGTCGTCCTCGAGCACCTTCGCCGGACCCGCATCGACGGCGACGTCCGCGCGGTACATCGGCGTCAGCTGTTCCTTGCAGTGCGCGACCACACGGCGGATCTCGCCCTCGGTAACCCACGAACTCTGGATGCGGACCCCCTTGCTGGTTCCCATCGGAAGGAACAGCCCGTCGCCCTGACCGACCAGCTTCTCCGCGCCGGCCTGGTCCAGGATGACGCGTGAGTCGGCCATCGACGACGTCGCGAACGACAGCCTGGATGGCACATTGGCTTTGATCAGGCCGGTGACGACGTCGACCGACGGCCGCTGGGTAGCGAGCACCAGGTGGATGCCGGCGGCTCGGGCCAGCTGGGTGATGCGCACGATCGAGTCCTCGACGTCGCGCGGGGCGATCATCATCAGGTCGGCGAGCTCGTCCACGATCACCAGCAGGTACGGATAAGGCTCGATCTTGCGTTCGCTTCCGGGCAATGACCTGACCGACCCGTCCCGCACGCCCTTGTTGAAGTCGTCGATGTGGCGGAACCCGAACTTGGCCAGGTCGTCGTAGCGCAGGTCCATCTCCCGCACGACCCACTGCAGGGCCTCGGCAGCCTTCTTCGGGTTCGTGATGATCGGCGTGATGAGGTGCGGAATGCCTTCGTAGGCAGTGAGTTCGACGCGCTTGGGGTCGACAAGGATCATCCGGACCTCGTCCGGCGTCGAGCGCATCAGCACCGAGCAGATCACCGAGTTCACGAAGCTCGACTTGCCCGAGCCGGTCGAGCCGGCGACCAGCAGGTGCGGCATCTTCGCGAGGTTGGCGACGACGAAACCGCCCTCGACGTCCTTGCCCAGGCCCACCACCATCGGGTGGTGGTTGCTGCGGGCGTTGTTCGACCGGAGGACGTCCCCGAGGGAGACGATCTCCTTGTCCAGGTTGGGGATCTCCACACCGATGGCGGACTTGCCCGGGATCGGCGACAGGATCCGGACGTCGGCGCTGGCGACGGCGTAGCTGATGTTGCGCGAGAGCGCCGTCACCTTCTCGACCTTGACCGCCTGGCCGAGTTCGACCTCGTATCGCGTGACCGTCGGGCCGCGGGTGTAGCCGGTCACGGCGGCGTCGATGGCGAACTGCTCGAGCACGCCGCTGAGCTGCTCGACGACCTTGTCCGACATCGTGGTGCGCGGCTTGTGTGCCGACCCGGGCTGCAGGACGTCGTTCGGGGGAAGCGTGTAGAGGACGTCGCCGGAGAGCTCGAGCCGCTCGGCCCGCTGCGGCAACGGAGAGTGCGGCGGTGCCTGGGGGTGGTCGGCGGACTCGACGATCAGGGCACCGTCGTTGTCACCGGCATCGGGGGTGGCCGCGGTCGATCCGGCACCGGCCGGAGTCGGCTCGATGTCGGCTGATGTCGCCGCGACGTCGGGGCCGGTGTCGTCGGTGTGGTGGCGACGCAGCCTGCGCGCGAGCTTCTCGGCGGCGGTGTCCTTGACGACCGGCGAGTCGTACGGGACGTCGCTCCACTCCCCCGGCTCGTCCTCGCCGTGTCCGTGTCCGTGGCCGTGCTTGCGGCGGGAGCGGCGGTTCGGCTTGGTGTCCGCGGTGTCGGCGGGCGCACCGGCCGTCAGACCGGCCTGGTCGCGCTGGCCCTCGAACTCCTCGCGCAGGCTGCGCAGGCGTCCCGGGAGCGCGTGCAGGGGCGTGGCCAGCACGACGACGAGCCCGAACACCAGCAGGAGGATCAGGAGCGGGATGGCGACGTAGACACTGACGAGCTCGACCAGCACCGACGAGACGACGTAGCCGATGCCGCCACCGGCAGCGCGCAACGCTCCGTTGTCGGTGCCCGGCCGGGGTAGCCCGCGGGCGATGTGCAGAAGTCCGAGCAGCGCTGCGGAGAGGGCGAGCCAGCCGCCGGCCGTGCGGCCGCGGCGTTCCCGGTCGGGGTTGCGCAGTGTGCTCCAGGCCGCGCCGATGAGCAGCACCGGCAGTGCCCAGGCGAAGATGCCGATCGCCCCCTCGACTAGCAGCCGGAGGGTGTCGCCGAACTGGCCGTGCAACTGCCACCACTCCGCGGACGCGACCAGGATCGCCGTCGCGATCAACAGGAGACCGACACCGTCACGGCGAAGCTCGGGCGCCACGGGCGAGGGTGCGCCGACGCTGCGTGCCGACCCGCCGATCAGATGGGCAACACCCATCCAGACCGCGCGCGAGGCACGACCGATCCCGCGCACGAATCTCGATGCCGGGCCTGGACCGGTGCGAACCGGCTTGGCGCGGCGCCGCGCCGGAGCGCGGTTCGGCTTCCGGCTCGGAGCCGGACGCTTGCTGTTCGAGGACTTCGTCGTGCGGGACCATACGGGGGAAGACGTACGGGTCGCCATGCTCGGACAGTACGCGATCTTCCCAGCAGCCACACCTGTCACACGCCAACGGAGCCGGTCGGCCGTCACCGCGACCGTCCTCCGGGCGACTCCAGCCGACGTATCAGCCGGCGGCATGTGCCGCTCCTCCGAACGTGACGGTCGACGTCGCAGCTACCGAGGAGGGACCGGGGCAATGTCAACAGCTCAGACGGGGACGCAGGAGAAGAGCCTGCTGCCCACGCGGAAGTGGTGGGCGGCGTTCGTGACGTCGGTCGCCGGCGTCGTCGTGATGTGGATCAGTGCCGGCGCGTTCAGCGTCGAGGTGAAGATCGCGCTCGTGTGGGCGATCGCCCAGGCCGCGATCACCTGGCTCATTCCCAATGCCGACACACCTGGTGGTGTCCCGCTCAAGAAGCCGAAGCTCTGACCGGCCGAGCTCTGACGGGTGCGCCTCTGACGCGGTCAGGCCGTCACGGTCAGATCGTCACCGAGACGGTCGACAGCACCTCCGGCCAGCGGCGTCCGAGCAGGCGCCCGCCGAGAGTCACACCGGCGACCAGTGCGACGACGCCGGTCAGCAGACCGACCGCGGGCGCCGGCCACCGGAGCCAGCCCACCCAGATCGAGCCGATCGACAGGCCGACCACCGGAACGAGGATCGCGGCGGTCAGCGCGCCATTGACGGCGAGTGCGACGACGGCGCCGGCACCGGAGCCGCCCGAGCTCGAGAACGGGTTCCCCCCGGCTGCCGGCGCCGGGCTGAGCCAGCGTGCACTCACCACCGACGCGACGCCTGTGCCGGCGAACATCGCGGCGACGGTGGTGCCGACGATGATCGGCCACAGCGACCAGCGGTGCGTCACCGCGAGGATCACCGGCACGGCGATCACCTGCACCGGGACCGCCCAAGTGAACAGCGCCATCACCCGGCCGGCTCGATCCGCACGCCCGCTGACACCGGTGCTCAGATGCAGCCACAGCGCCGAGCCGTCGTAGGCGGTGTCCTGGGACAGTGACGTGGCCACCAGGAACGCGATCAACAGCGGTGCGAACGCGGCCAGCGAACGCGAGCCGCTCGGTCCGACCACCTGAGCGCCGATGAAGAGCGCCGGCACGAGCACGGTCGCGGCGATCGAGGACAGGTAGCGGGGGTCGCGACGCCAGCAGCGCAGGCAGCGACTCGCCACGGCCCCGGCGGGGGTGTCGGGATAGAGCCGGTCGACGAGCCCAGCCGCGGCACCGACGCGGGTGCCGGCACCGCCCAGATCCGCAGGCGACGTGAGGTTGCGCGCGAGCAGCCGTTCCCACGCCCAGGCCAGGGTTGCCACGAGCACGAGCGCCAGGACCAGATGCAGGCCGGCGGTCGCCCAGTGCCGCTCGGCGACGAGGCCGGGCACCGACCAGGCCCAGCCGAACGGCGTATCGCCCACGACGCGCGCGACGTGATGCAGCTGCCGGCGCAGCTCGGAGGCATCTGTCGCGCGTCCGGACATCGATCCGACGGCGATGTTGATCCCGAGCCCGAGGCTCCCCATCGCAACGGCGAGCAGCGCTGTCGCGAAGTCGCGGAACCGGCGCGAACGCAGGACCCGGGAGAACGCGGAGGTGAGCACCCGAGCAGACAGCACGCAGGTGAGAACGCCGACCACGGCGCCGAGGAGAGCCGCCAGGATCGGTGCCGCCCCGCGCGTCCACATCACCACGCCGCCGACGGCTACGAGAACGGTCGCGAGCCCGGGGATGCCGGCCAGCCCGGCCGCGAGCAGCCCGGGCATGAGCTCCCAGGCCTGGACCGGGAGCAGCGAGAACCTCGCCGGGTCGAGGGTCTCGTCGACTCCGAAGACGAGCAGCGGAAGCAGCGTCCATCCGGCGGTGAGCGCGGCGAACCCCACCACGGTCACGTCGGCGGCGAGGCCGACGTCCTCCCACCGCAGCCCGATCAACCCGAGCGCGGCGACGCCGGCGGCACCGAGCGCCCACAACGCGCCGACCACGAAGCCGATCGTGCGCGCGACGCTCCGGCCGAGCCCGTTCCGCATCATCCGGAGCTTCATCACGGTCATCAGGCGCACCCGCTCCGCCGGCGTCAGCGTGCCTGCCGGCGGCCGTGCCCGGACGTCCGGGATGGCCGTCATGACCCGAGTGTCACACGGTCGCTCGCCGACGCGCCCCGGCCGGCCGAGCAGTCGACGGCGCCACCGTTGCGAGCCCCCGCGTCCGGCCTTGGACACCTCCGCGCGTCGCCACCACCGGGCCGGTATCGTCCCCACTGGTCATGAGTGCCAGCAGCTCTCACGAGCGCAGCCCCGGCTTTGCTGGCCGGCAACCCTCCACCGCGGCGGGGTGCCCCGGGTGAAGACCAGGTCGTCGATCGTCGGATCCCGTCCGCCCGTGCCCAGCATCGGCTCGACACGGATCGAGACGTCGCCGACAAGCGCGGGTCTGCCCCCAGGCCGCGCATCGCTGACGGCGCGCATGCGCCCCGACCGCACAGAGAGAACTCACCATGAGCGAGACCCCCGCCGACCCGACCGCCGCCTGGACCTTTGAGACCAAACAGGTCCACGCCGGCCAGCAGCCCGACCCGACCACCGGTGCCCGGGCGTTGCCGATCTACCAGACGACGTCCTACGCCTTCCGCGACACCGACCATGCTGCCGCCCTGTTCGGGCTGAGCGAGGTCGGCAACATCTACACCCGCATCATGAACCCCACGCAGGACGTCGTGGAGCAGCGCATCGCCGCCCTCGAGGGTGGCGTGGCGGCACTGATGGTGTCCTCGGGGCAGGCCGCCGAAACCATCTCGATCCTCAACCTGGCGGTCGCAGGGGAGCACATCGTGTCGAGCCCGAGCCTCTATGGCGGGACGTACAACCTGTTCCACTACACGCTGCCGAAGCTGGGCATCGAGGTGTCCTTCGTCGACGACCCCGACGACCTCGACCAGTGGCGTGCCGCGGTCCGGCCGACGACGCGCGCGTTCTACGGCGAGTCGATCCCCAACCCGCGCAACGACATCCTCGACATCGCCGGCATCGCCGGGGTGGCGCACGAGAACGGGCTGCCGCTGATCGTCGACAACACCGTCGCGACCCCCTACCTGATCCAGCCGCTCGCGCTGGGCGCGGACATCGTCGTGCACTCCGCAACCAAGTACCTGGGCGGGCACGGCACGTCGGTGGCCGGGGTGATCGTCGACGGCGGAACGTTCGACTGGACCAGCGGCCGGTTCGCCGGCTTCACCACACCCGACCCGAGTTACCACGGCGTCGTCTATGCCCAGCTGGGAGCACCGGCGTTCGCCCTCAAGGCACGCGTCCAGCTGCTCCGTGACCTCGGTTCGGCGGTGTCGCCGTTCAACGCGTTCCTGATCAGCCAGGGCATCGAGACGCTCAGCCTGCGGATGGAACGGCACGTGTCGAACGCGCAGAAGGTGGCCGAGTTCCTCGAGGCCCGCGCCGACGTCGAGTCGGTGGCCTACGCGGGGCTGCCCAGCTCGCGGTGGCATCAGCGCGCGCTCGAGATCGCTCCGCGCGGAGCCGGTGCCGTCGTGGCGTTCGAGATTGCCGGCGGGCTGCCGGCCGGCAAGCGGTTCGTGGATGCGCTCGTGCTGCACAGCCACGTGGCCAACATCGGTGACGTCCGCTCGCTCGTCATCCACCCTGCGTCGACCACGCACGCACAGCTGACGCCCGAGGAGCAGCTGGCATCGTCGGTGACGCCTGGTCTGGTCCGGCTCGCCGTCGGGATCGAGGGCATCACCGACATCCTGGCCGACCTTGAGCTCGGCTTCGCGGCCGCAGCCGGGCAGTGACCGATCGCCCGCACGCCCGTCGGGACGCTGCCGTGCTGCCTCCCGACTGCGTGCGGGGCGTGACAGCGCCGGTGCGGATCGCGATCGGGCCGGTCGAACTCGAACGCGGCGGTGTGCTCCCCGACGTCGTGCTGGCCATCCAGCGCTGGGGAACACTGAATCCCCAACGGGACAACGCGGTTCTCGTGCTGCATGCGCTCACCGGTGACTCCCATGTCGTCGGCCCGGCCGGTCCCGACCATCCCTCGCCCGGCTGGTGGGGCGCGCTGGTCGGGCCCGGCGCGGCTCTCGACACCGAGCGCTGGTGCGTGATCGCGGCCAACGTCCTCGGCGGCTGCCGGGGCAGCACCGGGCCGTCGTCGACGGCGGCCGACCGTCGGCCCTACGGGTCGAGGTTCCCGGCCGTGACCGTCCGGGACCAGGTCACCGCCGAGGTGGCCCTGGCCGACGTGCTCGGCATCGACCGGTTCGCCGCGGTCCTCGGCGGGTCGATGGGCGGGATGCGTGCACTGGAGTGGGCGATCGGGCATCCCGGTCGTGTCGACGCAGCGCTCGTGCTCGCGTCCGGTGCCCGTGCGACGGCCGACCAGATAGGCATCCAGACCGCACAGATCCGTGCGATCACCGGCGACCCTGCCTGGGACGGTGGGGACTACCACGGCTCAGGGGCCCGGCCGGATACCGGGCTGGGCCTGGCGCGCCGTATCGCGCAGCTGACGTACCGCAGTGAGATCGAGATGGACACCCGGTTCGGCAACGCCTCACAGACCGACGAGGATCCGGCCGCGGGCGGCCGCTACGCCATCCAGAGCTACCTCGATCATCAAGCCGACAAGCTCATCCGCCGCTTCGACCCGGGAACCTACGTCGTGCTGACCGAGGCGATGAACAGCCATGACGTCGGCCGCGACCGGGGCGGCGTTGCGGCCGCGCTGGAGGGCATCCGCTGCCCGGTGGTCGTCGGGGGGATCGACAGCGATCGGCTCTATCCCCTTCGCCTGCAGGAGGAACTCGCCGCGGGTATCGCCACCTGCGACGGTCTCCGGGTGCTCCCGTCGACCTACGGTCACGACGGGTTCCTGAGGCTGTCGGCGCTCTCGTCCGCGAGACCCTGGCCGCCGGGTCGGCCGGGTCCGCCCGTGGTGCGCGAACCGGTTGAGCGGTCAGGTCGGGCGGCTCGCGTCCAGCCAGTCGAGGCCACCCGGCACCGGCACCTGCACGCCGACGAGCTCGATGAATCGCTGCTGCAGCGTGGAATTCCCGCGTACCTGCGCCACCGGGCCGACGGCGAGCACACGTCCGTGAGCGACGACGGCCACGTCGTCGCACAGGCTCTCGACCAGCTCCATCACGTGACTGGACAGGACGACGGTGCCACCACCGGCCACGTAGTCGCGCAGGATTCCGCGGATCACCTCGCCCGAGACCGGATCGACGGCCTCGAACGGTTCGTCGAGGATCAGCAGCCGCGGCGCGTGCACCAGTGCACACGCGAGGCCGATCTTCTTCTTCATGCCGGCCGAATAGTCGACGACGAGGCTGTTCGCGTCGTCGGTCAGGCCGAGCGCGTCGAGCAACTGCGGGATCCGCGTGTCCAGTGCAGTCCGCGCGACGCCGCGCAACCGGCCGGTGTAGCGGACCAGCTCGGAGCCGGACAGCCGGTCGAACAGGCGCAGCCCGTCCGGCAGCACACCGACGACGGCCTTGGCCGCGGGCGGGTCCGTCCAGACGTCCTGCCCGAGCAGCCAGGCCCGGCCGGCATCCGGGCGCAGCAATCCGGTCGCCATCGACAGGGTGGTCGTCTTGCCGGCACCATTGGGCCCGACCAGGCCGAAGGTGCGGACGTCGAGGTCGAGCCGGTCGACCGCGAGCTCCGTCCCGAAGCGTTTCGTCAGGCCACGCAACGACAGCGCAGGTCCGCCCGCGCGCTCCGAAGTCACGTGCCCGACCGTACCGTCACTCGCGAGCATCCATCATGCGAGACGCACAACCACATGGCGAGACGCCGAGCAAATCGAGCCTCCCGTCGTATTACCGTCGACTCTCGATAGGTCACGAGTGTCAGCCGCTGCACCGACATGCAGCACAGCCCCGGCTTTCTGGCCGGCAACCCTCCTTCGCGGCGGGGTGCCCCGGGTGACGACCCGGCCGTGCGGAAAACCGTCACGGCAAGCGCGAGTACCTGGGAGCTTCCGATGGCTATTCTGTCGATTCTCGAACCCAAGATCGACCGGAGGGACGTCCCGTCGGTGACCGCAGCGGCAACACCCCCGGTCGTGGGCGCCGGCCTGCAGGTTCCGCTGGCCGACGGCCGGACGGTGACGTACGCCAATCTCGACCACGCCGCGAGCGCCCCGAGCCTCGAGTCGGTCCGCGCGGCCGTCGACGCCACGCTGGTGTCCTACGCGTCGGTGCACCGGGGCAGCGGCTGGGCGTCACGCATCACCACCGAGTTCTACGAGCAGGCCCGCCACGAGGTTGCCACCTTCGTCGGTGCGCGGGCCTCGGACGAGGTCGTGTTCACCCGGCAGACCACCGACGCGCTCACGCTGCTCGCGCGATGTCTGCCCGCAGATACGACGGTCCTCGTCTTCGACAGCGAGCACCACGCGAACCTCCTCCCCTGGCCCGCCGACCGGACGCTCCGGCTCGGTGTGCCGCGCGACCCACGTGGGCTGATCGCAACGCTCGCCGGGGCGCTGCGCGACGCGCCGGCCGGGCCACGGCTCGTCTGCGTCACCGGCGCGTCGAACGTAACCGGAGAGCTCCTCCCGGTCGCCGAGATCGCCGCGCTGGCGCATGCCCACGGCGCTCGCGTCTGCCTCGACGCCGCACAACTCGCGCCGCATCGCAAGGTCGACATCACCGCCCTCGACGTCGACTACGTCGCCATCTCCGGCCACAAGCTCTACGCGCCGTTCGGTGCCGGCGCGCTCGTCGGACGATCCGACTGGCTGGATGCGGCCGACCCCTACCTGCCCGGTGGCGGGGCAACGGAGCGGGTGGACGCGAGCGGCGTGGTCTGGACCACCGGCTCCGACCGGCACGAGGGCGGCTCCCCCAACGTCATCGGTGCCGTCGCCCTGGCCGCTGCGTGTGCCGCACTCACCGAGCACCGCGACGCCGTCGAGGCGCACGAGGCACTGCTGTCGGCACGCCTGCGCAGCGGCCTCGGTGCGATCGACGGTGTCCGGCTGCTGTCACTGTTCTCCGAGACCCACGATCGGGTCGGCACCGTCGCGTTCACCGTCGCCGGGTTCCCGTCCGGCCTCGTCTCGGCATACCTGTCGGCCGAGTACGGGATCGGCGTGCGGGACGGGAAGTTCTGCGCGCACCAGCTCACCGACGCCCTGCTCGCCGACGACGACGAGAGCCGGGCGGTCCGTGCGAGCCTCGGCCTCGGTAGCACTCTCGAGCACGTCGACCGGCTGGCCGGCGCGATCCGCACGCTGGTGAACCGCGGCCCCGGGCAGACTTATACGTTCACCGAGGACGGCTGGACCGTCGCGGGCGATCAGCGCGAGCTCCCCCACCGCCCCTGGTGACGGGCTCCACCCACGCATATCCACCGATGCGGTTCCAGCTGCACACGGACCGGTTGACGCTGCGTCCGTGGGCGTTCTCCGATGTCGCGGACTACCAGGCTCTCGTCACCGAGCGGGGTGACGGAGGCCCCACCGTTGCCGACATCCGCGGACGCATCACGACTCAGCCCGCCGCGACGGCCCAGACCGGGATCGCACTGCTTCCCATCCAGCGCCGGGTCGAAGGCGACTTCATCGGCTACTGCGGCCTGATCAGCACTCGCGAGAATCTCGACGAGCCGGAGATCGCGTACGAACTGGTCCGGCGTGTGCACGGCAACGGCTATGCGACCGAAGCCGGCCGCGCGGTGATCGACGCCGCGACGGCGACCGGGCGGACACGTCTCTGGTCGGCCGCGCGCACCTGGAATACAGCGTCGTTACGGGTGCTCGAGAAGCTCGGTTTCGAGCGCGACCATGTGCTGGCGGACGATCGCGGCGAGAGCGTGTGGCTGACGAGGACTCTTCCCTGATTCGCTGAAGCCGGTATCACCGCACCCGCCGGTCGCCTCTGCTCGGTACCCCGGCCGAGTCGACGCGAGGATGTGACGGACGTGAAGGAATGGTCCGCGGTGATCGTCGCGGTCGTCGCGATCATCGGTGCGGCGATCGGCGCCGCCGTGAGCAGTTGGCTCGGCGCCCGCCAGGCAGTGTCGCAAGACATGCGCGAGCACCGTCTCACGAGCTACCCGTCGGTATGGAGCCGCACGTCGGTCGTCTCCCGCTGGCCCAGGACGACGGCCCGCGTTGAGAATCTAGTTGCCCTGCACGGCGATCTCCGCACCTGGTACTACACGGTCGGCGGCCTGTACCTCTCCGAGAACGCGCGCACCCGCTACGGACATCTGCAAGAGCTGCTGCAGCGCGTCGTCGACCGTGACGACGACAAGGCCGCCGATGCCGACGTCGTGTACGACGACGTGATGGAAGCCGCCAGCGCCTTCAGGTCCGCGCTGACCGAGGACATCTCGTCCCGTCAACAGCGATCCGTGCTGGCCGCGGTCAGTCGTGGTCGCGCACATCGGCGTCAGGACCGAGCGGCCGAGCGGCGGCTGTCGAGACATCCTGCGAATCCCCAACAGGCGAAGCGGATCGACGTCAGCTCCGAGGACGAGCAGCTCCGTCCGCCGCCGGTGGCCCAGATATCCCAGTCCCCTGTCAGCGGCTGATGGTGTACGGATCGCCGTAGACCTTCCAGTGCAGCGGCGGCCTCAGGTTCAGGTTCCCGGCGCGCAGGAAGACTCTTTGCGCATCGTCGACACGGCTGGTGTCGCTGTGCGCCTCCTCGAGCTTCATCGCCTTGACCCGCACGTCGAGGAACGCGTTGAGGTACCGCACCTGGTCGCCGCCGGTCGAGGGTGGCCGGGCCTTCGCGTGCGCGGCCGCGCGGATTCCCCCGAAGCTCGCGGGATCGTCACCGGGACCGTGCATCACCATCGCGTCGTAGTAGATGAACTGCCCGAGCGTGCCGAGCCCGTCCTGCTTCGCGGCCGCCACGGCCGGATCGAAGTACGTCCGGTCGCGCTCGTCGTCCTGCGCACGTTGGAAGGCGGGGTCCGTCGCTGCCTTGCGCCACGCGAGGACGAACGGCTGGCCGAAGCCCTGATGCGACGCCGACCCGTTGACCTTGCGCAATGCCGGGAGGAACCGCGCGAGCGCGTCGCCCGGCTCGGTCTTCGTGTACGCCTGCACCATGTCGAGCATGTCGCCGGTGCCCGAGCAGAAGCCGATGATGCCGGCGGTATACCCGCGCCCGTCCTTGATGTCTTCGATGTAGCGGTACTGCGCCTTCTAGTTCAGGCTCGAGTTCTCCGCGCTGGACACCAGCTCCATCGCGATCTCCTTCTCCGCCGGCGAATCGAGCCCGGCCGCCCGGGCAGTCGGCGTGGGAGTCAGCGTCGGGCTCGGCCCGGCGGTGGTGGCGGCGAGCGAATCGGACGGCGAGGTGGCCGTCGGCGTGGACGTCGATCCGCACCCGGCCACCAGCAGAACGGCCACCGCAACGGCCGCCACACCGACACTCCTCACCCGGCCACCTCGAGCGGCGTCGACGCCATCCGCCGTACCGAGCCCGGCGGCATTCCGACAACCCGCTTGAAGGCGCGGCTGAAGGCCGCCCCGGACTGGTATCCGTACCGCCGGGCGAGCTCGGCCACGGTGACGTCGGCCTCCTTGAGGGTCTGCAGGGCGGTCTGCATCCGCCAGCGGGTCACGAACCGCATGGCCGGCTCGTCGACGAGCTCGGTGAACCTCGCGGCGAAAGCCGACTGCGACATCGCCGTCTCGGCGGCCAGCACGGCGACCGTCCACGGACGTTGCGGGTCGTCGTGGATCAGCGCCAGGGCCCGCCCGATCTGAGCATCCTGGAGCGCTCCCAGCCAGCCGGTGCGCGCCGCCGGATCGTTCTCCAGCCACGCGCCGCAGACCATCGTCGTCGCGTCTCCCGCATCGCCGTGGCGTAGTACGGCACAGCGATCGCTGAGGTAGTCGTGCGGCAGGTCGTAGACGATCGCGGCATCGGCGGGAGCGTCATCCCCCATCGACCGGTCAGCTCCGAGCGGCAGTAGAAGGTCCCGCTCATGCGCAGGAAGTGCAGCGCCTCCCCCAGCGGGTCGGGGGACGTCCAGGGATCCTTGCCTCTCATCCCGGACACGCTAGCCGTGTCAGGGCACCGATCGTCCAGGTCCCTGGACGATCGGGCAGGATCGCGCGACGAACGGGTGTGGATACAGCGGCGATCCGGCTCCGACATTGGACGCATGACCATCGCCCGTTCGTCCTCGCCACTCGCCACCGCCGCACCGGTGCCGGCTCTGATCGACCGCATCGTCTCCGGGCTCACCGTCACCTCCGCGGTCGGCGCCGGGCTGATGGCCGGCCTGCTGTTCGCGTTCTCCACGAGCGTCCTGTCCGCCCCTGCGCACGCAACCGGCCGCGTCGGCGATCGCGACCATACAGTCGACGAACATGACGATCCTCAATCCGGTGTTCCTGCTGATGTTCGTCGGCACCACCGCCACCCGCTGACGTCCGTCATCTCGATCAGCCCGTCAGCCGGCTCCCGCAACGCATTCGCCGCCGAGCGCGACAGAGCCCCGCGACTCCGGGGAGTTGCGGGGCTCTGATCGTCCTTGCAGGCTTGTGCTTTCGCCTCAGACCTCGATGACCACCGGGATGATCATCGGCCGGCGCCGGTGCCGCTGGTTCACCCAGCGTCCGACCGTTCGACGCACGATCTGCGCCAGGGCATGGACATCGTCGGTCCCGTTCGCCATCGCGTCGGTCATCGCACGCGCGAGCTGCGGTACCACCGAGTCGAACACCGAGTCGTCCTCGGCGAACCCACGGGCGTGCACCTCCGGACCAGCGGTGATGCTGCGGCTCGGAAGGTCGACCACGACCACGACCGAGATGAAGCCTTCGTCGCCGAGGATCCGCCGGTCCTTCAACGACGACTCGGACAGGTCCCCGACGGTCGAGCCGTCGACGAACACGTAACCGCACTCGACCTGGCCGACGACCTCGGCGACACCGTTCACGAGGTCGACAACACCGCCGTCCTCGATCAGCATCACCCGGTTCTCCGGGACCCCGGTCGCCGCGGCCAGTTCGCCGTTCGCGATCAGGTGCCGCGGTTCGCCGTGCACCGGCATCACGTTGCGCGGGCCGACGATGTTGTACGTGTACAGCAACTCCCCCGCACTCGCGTGCCCGGACACATGCACCAGCGCGTTGCCCTTATGCACGATGTCGGCGCCGCATCGTGTCAGCCCGTTGATGACCCGGAAAACCGCGTTCTCGTTGCCGGGGATGAGAGAACTCGCCAGCACGACGGTGTCGCCCGGGTCGATCTCGATGAACGGGTGGTCGCGTGCGGCGATCCGTGCCAGGGCCGACATCGGCTCACCCTGCGAGCCTGTCGAGATCAGCACGACCCGCTCGCGTGGGTAGTTGTCGAGTTCCTTCAGGTCGATGAGCGTGTTGCCCGGCACCTTGAGGAATCCCAGATCACGCGCTACACCCATGTTGCGCACCATCGACCGGCCGACGAAGACGACCTTGCGTCCGTTGGCGACCGCGGCGTCGAGGACCTGCTGGACGCGGTGGACGTGCGAGGCGAAGCAGGCCACGATCACCCGCGTCTTGCTGCCGCCGATGACACGGTCGAGGACGGGCGCGATGTCCTTCTCCGCGGTCGTGAACCCGGGCACCTCGGCGTTGGTCGAGTCGACCAGGAACAGGTCGACGCCTTCCTCGCCGAGCCGCGCGAGGGCACGCAGGTCGGTCAGCCGTCCGTCGAGCGGCAACTGGTCGAGCTTGAAGTCGCCGGTGTGCAGGAGCATGCCGGCCGGCGTGCGGACGGCGACGGCCAGCGCGTCGGGAACCGAGTGGTTGACGGCGACGAACTCACAGTCGAACGGGCCGAACGAGACCCGCTGGCCCTCGGCGACCTCGATCATCGGGGCGTCGCGCTGCCGGTGCTCGCGCAGCTTCCCGGCCAGCAGCGCCAGAGTGAGCCGCGAGCCGATGATCGGGATGTCCTTGCGCTCGCGCAGCAGGAACGGCACGGCGCCGATGTGGTCCTCGTGGCCGTGGGTGAGGACGATGGCCTCGATATCGTCGAGGCGACCCCGGATGTACTCGAAGTCCGGGAGGATCAGGTCGACACCGGGGTGATCGTCCTCCGGGAACAGGACGCCGCAGTCGATGATCAGCAGTCGTCCGTTGTATTCCAGGACGGCCATGTTGCGGCCGACCTCGCCGAGCCCGCCGAGCGCGACCACGCGGAGCGTCCCGTCCTTGTAGACAGGCGGGATCCGGAGTTCGGTCGGGGTCAGTCGCACGCGGCAACTCCCTTGGTGCAGGTGTCGTGGTGGTACTCAGTCATCGTGAATCTCCATTTCAGCCGAGCTGCCGGGAACGCTGTCGCTCCCGGCTCGAAGGGCATTTCCTGTTCCCCTGCCGGGAACATCGTGTGGGTGGGTCACACCAGACCCGAGGCGGCCAGATCGGCACGCAGCAACGCGAGGTCGGCTTCGGTCATGGGGATCTGCGGCAGCCGCACGGTCGCGTCGGCGAGCACGCCGAGCTCGACCAGCGCAGCCTTCGCGGCGACTGCGCCGGGAACGCGCGTCATGATCGCGCGGAACGCCGGAACCAGCGACCGGTCGATCGCGCGGGCTCCGGGGAGGTCGCCGGCGTCGACCGCCGCGATCATCGCGCGGTACTGCGCGCCGGCGACGTGACTGACGACGCTGACGACGCCGACAGCCCCGATCGCCAACCAGGCAAGGTTGTTCTCGTCCGACCCGCTGTAAACGGCCAGGTCGGACGCGGCCATCAGCGCGGTGGTTCCCGCGATGTCGCCCTTCGCGTCCTTGACGGCGGCGATGCGCGGATGGTCGGCCAGCCGCAGCAGCGTCTCGGTCGCGATCGCGGTCGCGGTGCGACCGGGGATGTCGTAGAGCATGCACGGCAGGTCGGTCGCGTCCGCCACCGCGGTGAAGTGGGCGATCAGCCCCGCCTGGACCGGCCGTGAGTAGTAGGGCGTGACGACGAGCAGGCCGTCGGCGCCGGCCCGTGCGGCCTCGCGTGCCAGTTCGATCGTGTGGTGGGTGTCGGCGGATCCGACGCCGGCCATCACACTGGCGCGGCCGGCGACCAGGGCCACCGTCTGCTCGACGAGCGCGGTCTTCTCGGCGTCGGAGGTCGTCGGCGACTCCCCCGTGGTCCCGTTCACCACGATCAGGTCGTGCCCGGAGGCCAGCAGATGGTCGACGACGCTCTCGAGGCCGTCGACGTCGAGGCCGCCATCGGAGTCGAACGGGGTCACCATCGCAACACCCAGGCGTCCCCAGGGTGCGGTCGCCGCAGTCGTGCTCGTGCTCATCGCGCACCTCGTCCGCGCAGGGCGTCGTCGACGCCGTCGGGTCCACTCATGACGCGACCGGCTCGACGTACTCCACCGTTCCGGCCAACCGTGCCCGCTCTGCCGCGAACACCGCCAGGTGGGTCTCGAGCGATTCTGCCGGACCGGACGCGATGCTGCTCGGATCGCCGGTCTCGATCGCGGTCACGAACGCATCCATCACCGCCTCGTCGCCGCCGCCGTGGTAGCCGGGCTCCTGCCCGGCGAACGGGTCGAACGTCTCGGTGACACCGGTGGCGAAGTCGGTGATCGTGTACGTCTCACCGTTGCCGACGAGGGTGGCCGACGAGCCGAAGATGCGCGTGTGCCGGTTCGTGCGGATCGACAGGCCGGCAAGGGTGAACGTGCCGGTCGTGCCGTCGGCGAACTCCATCGCCACCACCTGATGGTCGGGCACGTCGTTGTCGCAGTAGTAGACGCAGCGCCCGTACGGGCCGGTCTCGATCGCGGCCGCCACACCCTCCGGCGTCTGGTCGGTGGTGATCACCGATGCGGGGAACTCACCGACGCGCGGCAGGTAGATCTTGAGCGCGGAGAAGATGCAGTCGGGTTCGGCCGCGCAGTCGACGCAGCGTCGGCCGGCGCCTTCGGGTGCGTTCTCGGGAGTGAAGTAGGTGAGGCTGCCGAAGCTCGAGACGCGGCTGAACGGCTTGCCGACGATGTAGCGGAGCCAGTCGATGTCGTGGGACGACTTGGCCATCAGCAGCGAACTCGAGTCCTCCACCCGGCTCCAGTTGCCGCGGACGTAGGAGTGCGCGAAGTGCCAGTAGCCGACGGGTTCGAGGTGTTCGATCGAGGTGATCCGGCCGAGCCGGCCGGTCTGGACGATTCGTCGTAGGGCCTGTGCGTAGGGCGTGTAGCGCAGGACGTGCGCGACGACGAAGGCCACCCCGCCCTTCTGCACGGCTTCGACGACCTCGCGGACCTCCTGCTCGGTCGGGGAGATCGGCTTCTCGAGCAGGATGTCGATGTGCGCGTTCGCGAAGGCGACGGCCGGGTCGTGGTGGTCGCGGTCCTGGGTGCAGATGACGACGCCGTCGAGGGCGAGGCGCTCGGCGACGCCGCCGCGCAGGAGCTCGCGCCAGTCGTCGAAGCGGGCGCCGCCGGGCAGGTGGTGCTCGTCGCCGATACGGTCACGGGCCTCGCCGCGCGGGTCGGCCACGGCCACCAGCTCGGCACGATCGGGATGCTCGAGAGTCCACTGGGCGTAGCCGGAGCCACGGGAGCCGGCACCCACCACGGCAAGACGGACACGTCGCATTGCACCCAGCCTAGTGGCGACGCGCCGGTCGGGATGACCCAGCGCCGAGGTAAGGCCGCAGGCAACGTTTGACATCATGGCGCGATGCCCGCGCCCCCGTCGTCCGACGGCCGGACCGGCGCCGCCGACGACATGCGCGCGACCACGGTGAAGGCGCTCTCGGTCGGGCTCAGCACGTCCACCTACGGTCTCGGTTTCGGTGCGCTCGCGGTGACGGCCGGCCTGTCGATCCCCCAGACGATGGCGTTGTCGCTGCTGCTGTTCTCCGGAGGTTCACAGTTAGCGTTCATCGGGTTGATCGGCGCGGGTGCGACCGGCGCGGCGGTAGCATCCTCGACGCTGCTGGGTCTGCGCAACGGGGTCTATGCGATCGCGCTGCGCCGGCTGGTGCCGGTGACGGGACGTCGTCGGCTGGTCGCTGCGCAGCTGACGATCGACGAGTCGACCGCGGTGGCGCTCGGGGCGGCGAGTCCGCGCAGCCGGAGCCGCGGGTTCTGGCTGACCGGCGGCATCGTCTACGTGGGCTGGAACCTCGCCACGCTGGCGGGCGCTCTGCTGGGTGACCGCCTCGGCGATCCGGCGACGTTCGGACTGGACGCAGTCGTCCCGGCTGCGTTCCTCGCGTTGCTGTGGCCGAGGCTCGGAGACGTCTCGGCACGGCTGGTGGCGGTCCTCGCCGTCGGGGTCGCGCTCCTGCTCGCGCCGGTCCTGCCCGCGGGTGTACCGGTGCTGTCGGCCGGGCTCGTGGCGGTCGGGGCCAGCTTCCTCATGCGCCACCGTCCGGCGGATGCGCGATGACGGTGTCCTGGATCCCCGTGCTGCTGGCGTGTGCGCTCGCGTTCGCGGCGAAGCTCCTCGGCGGCCTGGTGCCGCAGCAATGGCTGGAGCGGCCCGTGGTCGCGCGGTGTGTGACGTTCCTGCCGGTCGCTCTGCTCAGCGCACTCGTGGCGACGTCGACCGTGCTCACGAGCACGACGGATGGCGTGCGGTTCTCGATCGACGCCCGGCTGGCGGCTCTGGTGGTCGCGGGGATCGCGCTCCTGCTGCGTGCGCCGTTCATCGTCGTTGTGGTGCTCGCCGGCGCGACGGCGGCCGGCGTGCGCGCAGCCGGCTGGGGCTGACGCGAGGGCGCGGCGCGGTTCGTCCGTTTCGTGCTCCCGAGTGGACGGGTGCGAACCCCCTGCGCGGCGTGTCGCGGAGCGACGCGCCCACTTTGCGGCTCCAGCTAGCTCGGTGGTGGCTGGCCATATCCCGGTGGTGGCTGGCCATATCCCGGTGGTGGCTGGCCATACCCCGGTGGTGGCTGGCCATATCCCGGGGGCGCTTGCCCATATCCCGGTGGTGGTTGGCCGTAGCCCGAGCCGATCACCGGCAACTGCTGCATCTGAGCCTGTACCGGCGGCTGGCCCAGCGTCGGCGCGAAGGCCTCACGGGCAGCGGCCGTGGTCTGCAGCAGGTCCCACTGCTCGCTCACCACTTGGGCGTCGGCCGACCCGCGGACCACCCGCGCTCGCAACAATGCGAGGTCGCTGGAGGCGTTCTGGAACGTCCGCATCGCCGTCCGGCCGGGCGTGCCGCCAGTGGTCTTGGCCCAACGGCGCGCCTGCGTGCGACGTGACATCGACGCGAGCATCCACACCTCCCCCGGCGAGAACCAGCCGCTGCGCACGTAGTCCCACAGGTAGCGGCCGATGATCTGGCCCTCCCGTCGGCGCAGCACGATCACCGCGATCACGCCGGCGATGAACAGCGGGATCTCGACGAACGGGAACACCAGGATCACCAGGCCGGTGGATGCGGAGAAGTTCCACAGCGCGTGCAGGAACATCGCACACAGCAGCCCGACGATGGGCGCGACGATCTTGAGCCACTTCTTCGACGTGATCGCCGCGATGCCGATGCCGGCGCCCGTGCAGGCGGTGAACATCGGGTGCGTGAACGGCAGGATCAGGCCGCGCAGCACGAAGATCGTGAGCAGCCCGCTCGTTCCGGTGCTGAAGTTCGCACCGGCCAGATACAGGATGTTCTCGGTCGCGGCGAAGCCGGCCGCCGACATCCCGGCGAGGACGATCGCGTCGACGACACCGCCGAAGTCACGACGCCGGACGAGGAAGATCAGCAGGACCGCGAGGCCCTTCGTCGTCTCCTCGACGATCGGTGCGGACACGACGGCCGTCCAGCCGCCCGCGCCAGCCCGGGTGAGGATGACGTCGGCAGTGGTGTTGAACACGAGGCTGATGACGGTCGCGACGCACGCGCCCCAGCCGAACGCGAAGAACAGCACACCCCGCGGTTCGGGCTCGAACCGGTCGAGCCAGAGGAACGCCGGGACGACGATGCCGAGCGGTATGGCGGCGAACAGCAGGCCCAGACCGAGCGACTGGAAGCCTGCGTCGGCCCCGATGACGAGCAGCATCAGGGCGAGCCCAATAGCCATGGCGGACACGACGATCCCGGTGAACAGCCAGGTGTTGGTGAACCCGCGACGGGTCGGGTTGACCACCGTGCCACCGGCTCCGCCCATGGCCGGCGCCGGGTAGAGATTCGTCACGGGCGCGGGATCGCGGGACTCGTCATGGCACGAAAGGTTGGTTGGTGGCGCTGCCCGGCAGCGGCAGAAGCTCCCCGAGGCCGACGGTCAGGCCGGGCCGGTCGACGACCGCCCGGACGGCGGTGAGGACCCCCGGCATGAACGACTCCCGGTCGAACGAGTCGTGCCGGATGGTGAGCAGCTCACCGGGGCCGCCGAAGAGGACTTCCTGGTGCGCGACCAGGCCGCGGAGCCGTACCGAGTGCACCGGGATCCCCGCAACCGATGCCCCGCGCGCTCCGGGGAGCGCGTCGGCGGTCGCGTCCGGACCGGCCGGAACACCCGCGGTCGCCCGGGCCGCACCGATCCGCTCGGCCGTGGCCCGCGCGGTACCCGAGGGCGCGTCGAGCTTGCGATCGTGGTGCAGCTCGACGATCTCGACGCTGTCGAAGAAGACCGACGCCTGCTCGGCGAACTGCATCATCAACACGGCGGCGATGGAGAAGTTGGCGACGACGACGACACCGATCCCGGGTGCGCCGGCCAGGATGGCGCGCAGCTCGGCCAGCCTGTCCTCGTCGAAACCGGTCGTGCCGACGACGGCATGGATGCCGTGCTCGGCGTAGAAGCGCAGGTTCGCCATCACGACGTCGGGTCGGGTGAAGTCGATCGCCACTTGTGCGCCGGCAGCGACGAGGTCGTCGAGGCGGTCGTCCCGGCCGATCGACGCCACCAGCTCGAGGTCGTCAGCAGCCTCGACCGCCGCGCACGACGCCGAGCCCATCCGTCCGTGGGCGCCGACGACGCCGACGGTCAGGTTGCCGGGCTGGGTCATGGGCCGATCAGCTTGCGGGCCGAACGGAACGGCCCGACGACCGCGATGCGCTGCTCATCCGAGAGCACGCGCGCCGCGACCGCGTTCGCATGGTCGAGCGTGACGGCGTCGATCATGGCCAGGAGGTCGTCGGTCGAACGGAACTCCGGGTAGACGAGCTCGCTCTTGCCCAGCCGCGTCATCCGGGAGCTGGGGTCTTCCAGGCCGAGCACGAGCGACCCGCGCAGTGCGCCCTTGGCGCGGATCAGCTCGTCGCCGGTGATGCCGTCGGCGGCGATCTCCCTGACCGCAGCCGACATCCGGTCGAGCACCTCACGGGTCTTCGCGGGCAGGCAGCCGGCGTAGACGGCGAACGTGCCGGCGTCGGCGAAGGCGCTGGTGCAGGAGAAGACGGAGTAGGCGAGCCCGCGCTTCTCGCGGATGTCGTTGAACAGCCGGGACGACATGCCGCCGCCGAGGGCGGTGTTGACGACGGAGAGCGCCATCCGGTCGGGGTCGTCGCGGGTCAGCGACGACATCCCGAGCACGACGTGAGCCTGTTCGGTGTGCCGGTTGACGAGCCGGATGCGCGCGCCGTCGATGCCCGGCTCCCAGCGGTTCCGCCCGGTGCTCTGCCGACGTGGCGGGGCTGGCGGAGCCTTCGGCGCGTCGACCAGCCGTGGTGCGAACGCCTTGCGGACGAGGCGGACGAGCTTGTCGTGCTCGACGTTGCCCGCGGCGCTGACGACCATGCTCGGCAGCTGGTAGCGCCGGCCGAACCAGCCGCGGATCTGGCGCCGGCTCAGCGACTGCACCGACTCGGCCGATCCGAGGATCGGCCGGGCCAGCGGGTGCACGTCGAACATCAGCTCGGCGAACAGCTCGTGCACGAGGTCGGCCGGGTCGTCGGTCGCCATGGCCAGCTCTTCGCCGATGACATCACGCTCGGCCTCGATGTCGGCGCCGGTGAGCAGCGGGTTGCAGAGGATGTCGCCGAGGACGTCGACGGCCAGCGGGAGGTCGTCGTCGAGCACCCGCGAGTAGTAGCAGGTGAACTCCTTGCCGGTGAAGGCGTTGAGCTCACCGCCGACGGAGTCGATCTCCGCGGAGATGTCGAGGGCCGAGCGTGTCGTGGTGCCCTTGAACAGGACGTGCTCGAGGTAGTGCGTCGCGCCCGCCAGGCTCGCCGGCTCGTCGACCGAGCCGACGCCGACCCAGGCACCGAGCGCCACCGACCGGACACCTGGCATGTGCTCGCTGACGACCCGCAGGCCGCTCGGCAGCACCGAGCGGCGGATCGTCGTCCCCGTGTCGGCCGTCGACTTCTCGAAACGGGCCGTCGAGTGGCCGGTGGCGCGGGATCGACCCCGCGCCACCGCCTTCCCGGTGTTCGCGCTGCTCACGACGGGCGTGCGACGACTAGTGCGCGGCGGTGGTCTCGTCCACCACCGGTGCCAGCGACAGCTTGCCCCGGTCGTCGATCTCGGCGATCTCGACCTGGATCTTCTGACCGACCGACACGACGTCGTCGACGTTCTCGACCCGCTTGCCACCGGAGAGGGCACGCAGCTTGCTGATGTGCAGCAGCCCGTCCTTGCCGGGGACCAGCGAGATGAAGGCGCCGAAGTTCGTCGTCTTCACGACCGTTCCGAGGAAGCGCTCGCCGACCTTGGGCAGCATCGGTGTGGCGATCCCGGCGATCATCGCGCGGGCGGCCTCGGCCGCGTCGCCGTCGACGGCACCGATGAAGATCGTGCCGTCGTCGTTGATGGTGATCTGGGCGCCGGTGTCTTCCTGGATCTGGTTGATGACCTTGCCCTTGGGCCCGATGACCTCGCCGATCTTGTCGGTCGGGATCTTGATCGTGATGATCCGCGGGGCGAACCGGGACATCTCGGCCGGGGTGTCGATCGCCTCGGCCATCACGCCGAGGATGTGCAGCCGGGCCGTGCGGGCCTGGGTGAGCGCGGTGGCCAGGACGCTGGACGGGATGCCGTCGAGCTTGGTGTCGAGCTGCAGCGCGGTGACGAACTCGCTCGTGCCGGCGACCTTGAAGTCCATGTCGCCGAACGCGTCCTCGGCGCCGAGGATGTCGGTGAGAGCGACGTAGCGGGTCTCGCCGTCGACGGTGTCGGAGATGAGGCCCATCGCGATGCCGGCGACCGACGCCTTGATCGGCACACCGGCCGAAAGCAGGGCAAGGGTGGAGGCACAGACCGAACCCATGGACGTGGAGCCGTTCGAGGCCAGGGCCTCGGACACCTCACGGATGGCGTACGGGAACTCCTCGCGGTCGGGCAGCACGGGGATCAGTGCACGCTCGGCCAGGGCGCCGTGGCCGATCTCGCGGCGCCTCGGCGAACCGACCCGGCCGGTCTCACCGGTCGAGTAGGGCGGGAAGTTGTAGTTGTGCATGTAGCGCTTGGTGACGTTCTCGGCGAGCGAGAGGCCGATGCGCTGCTCCATCGAGAGCATGTTCAGCGTGGTGACGCCCAGGATCTGGGTCTCGCCGCGCTGGAACAGCGCCGAGCCGTGCACACGCGGGACGACGTTGACCTCGGCCGACAGGGGCCGGATGTCGGTGAGGCCGCGGCCGTCGATGCGGACACCGTCGCGCAGGACGCGTTGGCGCACCTGGGCCTTGGTGACCGACCGGAGGGCCGCACTGATCTCGCTCTCGCGACCGGCGAACTTGTCGGCGAGCTTCTGCTTGGTGAGGTCCTTGATCTCGTCCTGGCGGGCTTCACGCTCGGCCTTGGACAGGATCGTCAGGGACTCGGCGACGTCGGCGGACGCGCTGGCCGCGACGGCGGCGTAGACGTCGTCGTCGTAGTCGACGAAGACCGGGAACTCGGCGGTGGGCTTGGCGGCGTTGGCAGCCAGTTCGACCTGCGCGTCACAGAGGACCTTGATGAACTTCTTGGACGCTTCGAGGCCCTCGGCGACGATCTCCTCGGTCGGCGCCTGCTTGCCGGCCTGGATCAGGTTCCACGCGAGCTCGGGCGCCTCGGCCTCGACCATCATGATGGCGACATCGCCATCGGGCAGCACGCGGCCCGCGACGACCATGTCGAACACGGCCTCCTCGAGCTGGCTGATGCTCGGGAACGCGACCCACTGGCCGTCGATCAGCGCGACGCGGACACCGGCGACCGGGCCGGAGAACGGCAGGCCGGCGAGCTGGGTCGACATCGACGCGGCGTTGATGGCGATGACGTCGTAGACGACGTCGGGGTTGAGCGCCAGGACGGTCACGACGACCTGGACCTCGTTGCGCAGGCCCTTGACGAACGTCGGGCGAAGAGGCCGGTCGATCAGCCGGCAGGTGAGGATGGCCGACTCGGACGGGCGGCCCTCACGGCGCAGCACCGAACCGGGGATTTTGCCGGCCGCGTAGGACCGCTCTTCGATGTCGACGGTGAGCGGGAAGAAGTCGAATCCTTCGCGCGGCTTGCTGCCGGCGGAGGTCGCCGAGAGAAGCATGGTGTCGCCGTCGAAGGTGACGGAGGCGGAACCGGCGGCAAGCTTGGCCAGCCGGCCGGTCTCGAAGACAACGGTGTGCGTACCGAACTTCCCGTTGTCGATGAGCGCCTCGGAGGTGAAGACCGTGGAGGTCTGGACAGAACCCGTCATGGGGCTCCCTTCGGAGAAGGAAGCGATCACGCACAACGCCTGCGGACCGGTGGGCCGGCCTTCGATCGAGGCTCACGGGGGTGTGTCTTCGGCTCGGACGAGCCGGGCTCCCGGAAGCCACTACCGAGGACCGGGCCGTGTGTGCCGGCGTGCGATCGCTCCTGTTGTGGTTGCGACGGGCAGGTGCTCGCCGCGGTGGTGACGTCGATGTTGAGATGTGGGCCGTTCGCCGCGACGGGTCTCGGGGTCAGGGCGAACGAAACGTCGGGAGCGGCCCGGTTGGGCAAGCTCCCGACGTGGTGTTCTAGCGGCGGAGACCGAGGCGCTCGATGAGCGCGCGGTAACGGCCGATGTCCTCGCCCTGGAGGTAGTTCAGCAGGCGACGACGCTTACCGACCAGCAGCAGCAGGCCGCGGCGGGTGTGGTGGTCGTGCTTGTGCACCTTCAGGTGCTCGGTGAGGTGGGCGATGCGATGCGAGAGCAGAGCGACCTGCACCTCGGGCGAACCGGTGTCGCCGTCGTGCGTCGCGTGCTCGGCGATGAGTGCCGTCTTGGCGGCGGCGAGTTCTGTATTGACTGACACAGAGTTCCTTCCACAAGGTGTCTGCGCGGTGCTCCAGGGCATGTCCACCTGGGCGCTATGGGTCCGCGGCCGGTACACGGCGCCTGCCAGGCTATCAGCGCAGGTCGGGACGGGTCGAATCGAGCGAATCAGGTAAAACCCTGTGTCGCCCTGGCTCAGTGGCCGGCGGCGGAACCGGTGAGCAGGTCCCGTACCCGGTCGACGTCGTCGTTCATCTGCGTGACGAGGTCCTCGATGGCGTCGAACTTGACCATGCCGCGGATGCGGTGGATGAAGTCGACGGCGATCTCGACGCCGTAGAGCTCGAGGTCGTCGCGGTCCAGCACGTAGGACTCGACCCGCCGCTCAACACCCTCGAAGGTCGGGTTCGAGCCGACGCTGATAGCCGCGGGCTGCGCCGGGGCGCCGGGCTCGTCGCGCCGGGTCAGCCAGCCGCCGTAGACACCGTCGGCCGGTACCGCCTCGTCGGCGGTCGCGGGCAGGTTCGCGGTCGGAAAGCCCAGCAGAGCCCGGCCACGCTGGTCACCGCGGACGACGGTGCCGAGGACCCGGTGCGGACGGCCGAGAAGCGCGGCCGCGGCCTCGACGTCACCGGCGGCCAGGGCGTAGCGGATGGCCGAGGAGGAAACCAGCGTCGGGTGGCCCTTGACCTCGACCTGGACCACCGGGATGGTCTCGACCCGAAGACCCGCGTCGATCAGGGTGCTGACATCGCCTTTGGCGAGGTGGCCGAAGCGGAAGCCGTCGCCCACGACGATGACGGCCGGGTGCAGCCGGGCGAGGACGTGGTCGATGAACTCTTCCGGCGACCAGGCGGCCACGGTGGCGTCGAAGCCGACCACCACGACGTCGTCGACGCCGGCGTCGTGCAGGAGTTCGGTCTTGCGCGGCGCCGGGGTGAGCCGGGCCGGCGCGAGATCCGAACGCAGCACCGCCCTTGTGTGAGGCTCGAACGTCACGGCGACGAGCGGCGCCCCGGGAACCACCGCAGCGGCTCGCGCCAGCAATGCGCGGTGCCCGCGATGCACGCCGTCGAAGTTGCCGATCACCACGATCGGATCGGCGCCGCGCTTCTCGGCACTCGCTGTCGACACGCCCACAAGCGTCTCACGCGGCCGGTCGGCGGACACGGCGGAGTCGAGCCCGGGCGCGGTCACACGTCCGGTCACACGAATACTGCGACCGGGCGCAGGACCGAGCTCCCACGCTCGTACAGCGCGAGGAAGGTGCCGTCCGGTGCGAAGACCGCGATCGGTTTCCCGGTCGGGAGCCTGGCCAGGTCGAGCCCGACGAGCCGACGACCCGTGCGCACGTCGGCGGCTCCGGTCTCGTCGAGATCGAGCCGGACGAACAGGCGTTCCGCAACCTCGGTGATGCCGAGCATGGGCAGCTCCGTCGCCGCCTCGAGCTCAGCCATCGTGGACGCCTCGGCGATGCCGAACGGGCCGACAGCCGTTCTGCGCAAGGACGTCAGGTGGCCGCCGACTCCGAGCGCGCCACCGATGTCACGGGCGAGCGCACGGATGTAGGTGCCGGACGAGCAGTCCACGCCGAGGTCGACGTCGACGACGCCGGAACCGTCGACCGAGGACCGGGCGATGTCGCCGACGCGCAGCGCGCTGACGGTCACCGGCCGGGCGGCGAGCTTGACGTCCTCGCCGGCTCGCACGCGGGCGTACGCACGCTGCCCGTCGACCTTGATGGCCGACACTGCCGACGGCACCTGTTCGATCGAGCCTTCGAAGCGCGCGGCGGCCGCACGGATCTGCTCGTCGGTCACATCGGAGGCGTCGGTCACCGAGGTCGTCTCGCCCTCCGCGTCGTCTGTCAACGTCGAGACACCGAACCGTGCGGTGGCGAGATAGGTCTTGCCGGCAAGGGAAAGGTGCCCGAGGAGCCGGGTCGCCTTGTTCAGCCCGAGGAGCAGCACCCCGGTCGCCATCGGGTCGAGCGTGCCCGCGTGACCGACCTTCTTGGTGCCCGCGAGTCCGCGCATCTTGGCCACGACGTCGTGCGACGTCCACCCCGCGGGCTTGTCGACGACGACCAGCCCGGACACGACCGCAGCGGTCGCCGGAGCGTCAGCGCTCACCGGGCTCCGTCGTCATCGTCGTCATCGGCTTCGTCGACCAGCTTCGGACCGTAGGGGTCCGCCTCGCCGGCGTAGGTCGCGCCGACGGACGCGCGCGCGATCTCCTCGTCGGAGTCGCGGGCCTTGCGGAGCAGGTCGTCGACCGCAGCCGCGTTCTCGGGCACGCCGTCGAGGATGAACGTCAGCGAGGGTGCCTGCCGGAGCCCGATCCGCTTGTTGATCTCGCCGCGCAGCATGCCGGTCGCGCTCACGAGCGCGGCCTGGGTCGAGGCGCGCGCCTCGTCGTCACCGAAGACCGTGTAGAAGATCGTGGCCTGGCTGAGGTCGCCGGTGAGGCGGGCGTCAGTGATCGTGACGAAGCCCAGCCGCGGGTCCTTCAACCGTCGTTCGACCAGCTCGGCGGTCAGGACGCGGATGCGGTCGGCGGTCTGCCGGACGCGAAGTTCGTTGCTCATGGCGCTCTCCGTCGATGTCACAGGTCGTGCGTTTCGTCCTGCTGGGTAACGCGTTCTCTGGGTAATGCTTTCGTTCTTCGGTGAAGTGCAGTGTCCTGCTGTGAAGTGGGGTGCTCGTGACAACGATCGGGCCACGTCGCACCGCAGAAGCGGTGCGACGTGGCCGACCGGTTATTGCCCGACCTGCTGGATGGTGCTCACCTACCGGGTAGGTCCGACCGTGAGGTCAGACGCGGGCCTTCTCGCGCATCTCGTACGTCTCGATCACGTCGGCCACCCGGACGTCGCCGAAGTTGTTCAGGGTGAGACCACATTCGTAGCCCTCCCGAACTTCGGTCGCGTCGTCGGAGAACCGTCGCAGGGACGAGATCGTCGAGTCGGCCACCACGGCGCCGTCGCGGATGAGACGGGCCCGGGCGTTGCGGCGGATGATGCCGCTCTGCACGAGACAACCGGCGATGGCGCCGGCCTTCGACGAACGGAACACGTCCCGAACCTCGGCCCGGCCGAGCGAGACCTCTTCGTAGATGGGCTTGAGCAACCCACGAAGGGCGTTCTCGACGTCGTCGATCGCCTGGTAGATGACCGAGTAGAACCGGACATCGACGCCTTCACGCTCGGCCAGCTCGCTGATCTTGCCCTCGGGCCGGACGTTGAACCCGAGGATGATCGCGTGGTCGACCGCGGCCAGCAGCACGTCGTTCTGGTTGATCGCACCGACACCGCGGTGGATCACCCGCAGGGAGACACCGTCGCCGACCTCGATCTTGGCCAGGGAATCCTCCAAGGCCTCGACCGAACCGGACACGTCGCCCTTGAGGATGAGGAGCAGCTCGCTCGTCTGACCGTTCTGCATCTCTTCCATGACCTGCTCGAGCGTGCGCCGGGTACGGCTCCGGGCCAGCTGCGCGTTGCGCTCGCGCGCCTCGCGTCGCTCGCCGATCTGGCGAGCCACCCGGTCGTCCTCGACGACGATGAACGAGTCACCAGCGCCGGGAACGGCCGTGAGGCCGAGCACCTGCACCGGGTAGGACGGCGGGGCGTCCTCCACGCTGACACCCTTGTCGTCGAGCAGGGCACGGACACGTCCGTGCGCGGGCCCGGCGACGATGGAGTCACCGACGCGGAGAGTTCCACGCTGCACCAGCACCGTCGCGACCGGGCCGCGGCCACGGTCGAGGTGAGCCTCGATCGAGATGCCCTGGGCCGGCTGGTTCGGGTTGGCGTGCAGATCGAGCGCTGCGTCGGCGGTCAGGATGATCGCCTCGAGCAGCTTGTCGATGTTGAGGTTCGCGCGTGCGGACACGTCGACGAACATCGTGTCGCCGCCGTACTCCTCGGGCACCAGGCCGTATTCGGTGAGCTGTCCGCGCACCTTGGTCGGGTCGGAACCTTCGACATCGATCTTGTTGACCGCGACGACGATCGGGACCTGGGCCGCCTTGGCGTGGTTGAGCGCCTCGATGGTCTGCGGCATCACACCGTCGTCGGCGGCGACCACGAGAACGACGATGTCGGTCGCGTTCGCACCGCGGGCACGCATGGCGGTGAACGCCTCGTGACCGGGGGTGTCGATGAAGGTGATCTTGCGCTCGTCGCCGTTGACGATCGTGGCCGCCTGGTAGGCACCGATGTGCTGGGTGATGCCGCCGGCCTCGGTGGCCATCTTGTTCGACGACCGGATGGTGTCGAGAAGACGGGTCTTACCGTGGTCGACGTGACCCATCACGGTCACGACCGGCGGACGCGGCTGCATGTCGGCGTCGTCGCCCTCGTCCTCGCCGAACTCGATGTCGAACGACTCGAGCAGCTCCTTGTCTTCCTCTTCCTGAGAAATGACCTGGATGTCGTACTTCAGCTCGCTGCCGAGCTGCTGAAAGGTCTCCTCCGACACCGATGCCGTGGCCGTGACCATCTCGCCCAGGAAGAACAGCACCTGGACCAGGCTTGCCGGGTCGGCGTTGATCTGCTCGGCGAGGTCGGTCAGCGAAGCACCACGCGGGAGCCGGACGAGGCTGCCGTCACCCGGACGGATGCGAACGCCACCCAACTGGGGTGCGGGCTCGGTGTCGAATTCCTGCCGCCGCTGCTTGCGCGACTTGCGGCCCTTCGACGGTCGACCGCCGGGACGACCGAACGCACCGGGGGCCTGACCGCGACCACCACGGGCACCCGGACGACCCGCGCCGCCACCTGCACCGGGCGGGCCGCCACCGGGACGACCTGCGCCGCCGCCTGCACCGGGCGGGCCACCGGGACGGCCGGCGCCGGCGCCGGTGCGAGGCGCGCCGAAGCCGCCTCGGCCGCCGCCGGCACCGCCGCGACCGGGTCCACTCGGACGGCCGGTCGGAGGAGCACTCTGCTGCGGCATCATGCCGGGGTTGGGCCTCGGGACGCCGGGGACGCCACCGGCGCGCGGAGCGCCACCGGGACGGGGCGCACCGGGCGGACCGCTCGGAGCCGCGCCGTCACGGCGGGGAGCCGAACGGCCCATGCCCTGCTGCGAGGAGAACGGGTTGTTGCCCGGACGCGGAGCACCGGTACGCGGGCGTGGAGCACCCGGGCCGGCCGGCGACGCCGGACGAGGGGCAGCCGGGCCGGGACGAGGTGCACCCGGACGCGGCGGGACCGTCGTACCACCGGCACGCGGCGGTCCGTCGGTACGGGCGGCGGGCGGGACGGTACGCGCGGCCGGAGCCTCGACGCTGGCGGCCGGGGGCTGCTCGGGAGCAGGAGCCGGCCGTTCGACGACCGGAGCGGGCACCGTCGCGGGCCGGGGGCCCGGACGTGGCGCTGCACCGGGGGTCGCGGGAGCTTCGGTGCGGGCGACTGCCGGGGCCGGGGCCTCGGCAGCGACCGGACGCGGGGCGGGCGCGACGGGACCGGGACGGGCGCCGGTCGACGGGGCCGACTGGACCGGTGCGGTGGTCGGCGGGGTGACCGGCGACGGGGCTGCAGGTGCCGGCGCGGTGCTACGCGCGACCGGTGCCTGCGGGCGTGCGGGGGCGGCTGCCTTCTTCGGCGGGGCGCCCGCGGGGCCCATCGCCTCGCGCAGTTTGCGCACGACGGGGGCTTCGACCGTGGAGGACGCCGAACGGACGAACTCCCCCAGGTCGGAGAGCTTGGCCAGGATGGCCTTGCTCTCGACGTTCATTTCTTTGGCGAGTTCGTAAACCCGGACCTTTGCCACTGCTCTCCTTTGGTGGCTCGGACCCGGGGTCGGGCACGAGCCGCTAGTGCTGGTACTTACTCATTGCGGCTTGCTCATCGAGAAGTCATGAGTCCACGCGACCCGCTTCCTGGTCAGCTCGTGCTGGATGTTCGAAGGGTGCTGCGGTCGTGCTGGTGGTGCTCTTGCTTGCGGTGGTGCCGTTCGGTTCGTCGAGACCGGCGAGGTGCATCGAGACCTGCCCCACGTCCACCGGTCCGCACAGCCGCAGTGCCCGCACGAACGCCTGCCGGCGCTGCGCGAGCTCGAGGCATGCGGACCAAGGATGCAGATGTGCACCACGCCCCGGCAACCCAATACCCGCATCGATGCGCAGGACGGTTGCGGAGCCAGGTTGCCCGGCTGCCGGTTCGGGACCGACGACCACTCGCACCAGGTCTGACTTGCTCGCTCTGGCCCGGCAGCCCACACACATCCGAACCGGCGGAACCGGTGGGGACGAGGTCTGGGCATGCGGAACGAAGCGACTCACCTCGAGCCAGTGTACCCGCACACAGCTGCCGCACCGCCACGCGCACGCCGACCGGCGGGCGCCGGCACCCCTCGGAACGTCCGGACCGTCGGGCCCTCAGTCGTCGTCGGTCCTGGTGTCGGTGTCGGCCCGGATGTCGATGCGCCAGCCGGTGAGCCGCGCAGCGAGGCGGGCATTCTGGCCTTCCTTGCCGATCGCCAGCGAGAGCTGGTAGTCGGGAACGATCACGCGCGCGGCCTTCAGGTCGGCGTCGACCACGCGTACGGCGCTGACCCGGGCGGGCGACAGCGCGTTCGCGACGAACTGAGCCGAGTCGTCGGCCCAGTCGATGATGTCGAGCTTCTCGCCGTGCATCTCGGTCATGATGTTGCGCACCCGCGAACCCATCGGGCCGATGCAGGCACCCTTCGCCGACACAGCCGGATCGTGCGACACGACCGCGACCTTGCTGCGGTGCCCGGCCTCACGCGCGATCGCCTTGATCTCGACGGTGCCGTCGGCGATCTCGGGCACCTCGAGCTCGAACAGCCGCTTCACCAGGTTGGGGTGCGTGCGCGACAGGGTGATCTGCGGGCCGCGCAGGCCGCGTCGCACCGACACCACGTAGAACCGGAGCCGGCTGCCGTGCGAGTACTTCTCCCCCGGCACCTGCTCGGTCGGCGGGAGCACGCCCTCGATGTGGCCGGCGTTGGACGTGGGCAGCTGGACCTGCACCTGACGCGGGTCGTGACCCTGCTGGACGACCCCCGTGACGAGGTGGTTCTCCATGTCGGTGAAGTCGCCGAACATCCGCTCGTCCTCGGCGTCGCGGAGGCGCTGGAGGATCGTCTGCTTCGCGGTCGCGGCGGCGATCCGGCCGAAGTCGGTCGGGGTGTCGTCCCACTCGTTGACGACCTTGCCCTCGTCGTCGGTCTCCTGCGCGAAGACGGTCACGTGGCCGGTCTTGCGCTCGAGGACGACCCGCGCATGCGATGCCGAGCCCCCGGTGCGGTGGTAGGCCTGCAGCAACGCGGCCTCGATCGTCAGGGCGACAGATTCGACCGCGATGCCTTTCTCGCGTTCGAGCCCCCGAAGTACTGCCATGTCGATCTCCACGGTCTAGCTCTCCTCGTCGTCATCGGCCGGTTCGTCGACCTCGTCGTCGGGGGCCGAACCGGCAACCGACTTGGTGAACTCCACCTGGACGCTCGCGCGCCGGATGTCGGCGTAGGCGACCTCGTGCTCGCCGTCGTCCGCGGCGACGGTCGCGCCATCCGCTGCTGCGGCGACCACGCGCGCCGTCAGCTTGGGGCGGGTCTTGTCGGTGAAGGTGATCAGGACCAGGCGGCCGATGTTGCGGCGCCAGTGGCGTTCGAGCAGGAGTGACGCGGACACGCCGCGGGACCCGACCTCGAGGGTGTACGGGTCGGTGCCCAGCGGCGGGTGGGAGCCCGCATCGAGAGCCTCGGAGATCTCGCGGGAGATGTCGGCCACGGCGTCGAGGTTGATGCCGTTGTCGGCGTCCACCGCGACGCGGACGACGATCCGCCGGCCTGCCTGCGCCAGCGACACCTCGTCGAGGTCGTAGCCGGCAGCGACCACCACCGGCTCGATGATGCAGGCAACGGCGTCACGACGCGCGTCGTCGCTCACAATGGCCTCCTGTGCTGTTGTACGGGCTCGGTTGTCAGGGCCCGGGGTTCGGTCCTGTTGTTCGTCTGTCACACGTGCCGATGTCGAGGGTGGAACGGGATTCGGGCCCGGCGCGGTCGAAACCTGCCGGAGCAAGACCAGTCACCTTACCCGGCGGAGCCTCCGGTCATGCGCCTGCGACCCATCCCGGTCGGCAGCGTCCGGTGGCCGGGCCCGGATGGACCGGGTGGTGCCGGGTGACATAAGACTGGAGTCATGACAGTTCCCGCGAACCAGACCGCCCAACCCGGCGACTACGCGTTCCCGGCCGCGACCCTGGGCAACGGTGCCCGGATGCCGCTGCTCGGTTTCGGCACGTGGCAGATTCCCGACGACGAGGCCGAGCAGTCGACGACCTTCGCGTTGGAGGCCGGCTACCGGCACATCGACACGGCCACCGGCTACGCCAACGAGGCCGGCATCGGCAAGGCGTTGGCCGCCTCCGATATCGACCGTGACTCCCTGTTCATCACCACCAAGATGCCGCCCGAGCACGTGGGCCGCGAGCGCCGAACCCTCGAGGAGAGCCTGACCAAGCTCGGCGTCGACAAGGTCGACCTGTGGCTCGTGCACTGGCCGCCGAACAAGCAGGCCACGCCCGCCGTCTGGGAGCAGTTCGTGAAGGCGCAGGCGGACGGGCTCGCGACGTCCATCGGCGTGAGCAACTACTCACTCGACCAGATCGACGAGCTGACCACCGCCACCGGCGTGACTCCCGCCGTGGACCAGATCCGCTGGAGCCCGGCGATCTACGACCCGGTGGTCGCCGCCGGGCTGGCCGAGCGGAACGTCGTGCTCGAGGGTTACAGCCCGTTCCGTGCGAGTGACCTCGACGACGCGACGTTGCTCGGCATCGCCGGCGCCCATGGCGTGACGACGGCACAGGTGATCGTCGCCTGGCACATCGCGCACGGATTCGTGGTCATCCCGAAGTCGACGAAGCAGGAGCGGATCATCGCCAACGCGGCCGGCGCGCGGGTCGAGCTGACCGCCGACGAGGTCGCCGCCGTGGATGGATTGGCCGCGGCCTGATCGAAGCGACATCGACGGGCATCCGGGCGCTCGCATCGGCGGGGTCCGGGTGCCCGTTCCATTGTCCGCGTCAGGCCGACGCTCCGGGGCGTCGCCGGGCGAGACGACGGCGGATCGTCGTGATCGGCGAGCGCAGGAGTCGGCGCATGCGAGCCGACGGTCGCCGACGCTCCACCTCCGCACGCTTCCTGCGCTCCGCCTTCAGCTCGCGCTCGAGCGTGGACACCCTTGTCACCCATGTCGCGACCTCGGCCTCCCGCTTGCGCGTCGTCTCGGCGGCCAGCTTGCTCGCGGCGTCGGCCTCCGTCCGTCTCGCCGTCTCCAGCCGAGCAACCCGCTTGGACAGCGCTTCCACCGACAACGCTGCCGTCGTCGCTGCAACGGGAAGCAGGCCGGTGCGCAGCGAGTCGCCGCGGATGCCTTGCCGCAGCCACTGCAAACGTCGCACGATCTCGGCCGGGCCCGCGTCGGTGTCGGCGCGCAGCGGTGTCACCGGCGGCGCGAACGGCACCTCCGCGAGGCGCGCGTCGTAGGCCTCCGCGTGCTCGCCGAACTCCTCGGCTGCCGCCAGGCCGTTCCTGCCGAGGAAGGCGACGAACTCGGCGCGCCGACCGGCTCTGGCAGCGTTGAACGGACCGAAGTCGGCCTCGGCGTACAACTCCGCCGCGTCGACGGTGGCCATCAACTCGGGGGTGGCCCGTCGATGCGGGATCGAATGGAAGTCACACAGCTCGCTCGTCCGGGAGTCCCACGGCAGGGCGACGGCCGGCGTGCCGGCCATCAGCGCGGCGACGTTGCCGTGGATGCGGGTGCCGAAGACGAAGTCGCGGGTGCCGAGGTGGTCGATCCAGGTCGTGGGGTCGATGAAGAACCGCATCCGGCCCTGCTGGTACATCGGGTGGTCGACGTGGTGCGGCAGCCGCGGATCGAACCGTCCCTCCGGATCGTCCTCGCCCCACAACAGCATTCCCAGTGTGCCGTTCTCCTGGGGCAGAAAGTCCATGTCCCGGTATCGGGCGAGGTGCCGCGCGAGCAGTCCGCCGAGTTCGGGCACGCCCGCGGTCAGGTTGATCGAGATCGGGCTGTCGGGGCCGATCGCGGCGACCTTCTTGACCACCGCTGGGCCGCTCGACACCGACAGCGAGGGACAACCGGTCATGTCGATCTGGTCGTCGCTGATCCCGAGATGGAGCAGGTAGTTGCGGGTGACCTCGCCGCGCACCCCGATGCTGGCCGACCGCTCGAGGACGGCACGAAGGAACCGGAGGATGTGCTCCGATCCCTGGGGCCGCGCGCTTGACCCGTCGTCGTCGAGTCGGAGTTGCGCACCCACGCCGACGACGACAACGGGAATGCTCAGGCCCTCGATGACGCGGGTCAGGTTGTCCAGGTTCCGCGTGAACCCGCGTCGGAACGCGTTGGCCATCGGAAGGACGAAGGCGTCGAACTCCTCGTCCAGGCGGGCGATGTCGTTGTCGGAGAACCCGTCGCGCTGTGCGCCGAACCCGTCGGCGACGATCTCCGTGCCCGGCCTGCTGAGAATCCGGTGGACCGCACTCGAGAACAGGGCGTTGCCCGAGTTCATGCCCAGCACGTTCCTGGCCAGCGTCTCCTCCGGTCCGGACACCGCGAACGGGTCCTTCCCTGCCCTGAGCAGGATGCGTGGCACGTCGGCTCCTAACGGTGATCGTGCGGGAAACCCCAAGGATCGCACCGGTCACGGCCGGCGCTGCGCCGCCGGCTTCGTCGGCGGTCAGCACGGGTCTCGGCCGGTCACATCTGATGAGTTAGCGTGCCGGGCATGCCCGTTCCGCCGTCCCCGACCACCGACACGATCGAGCTGACCCCGGGTGAGCCCGTCGAGGTCCGCTTCGGCAAGTGGGGCGGCGGCCCGCACTGGGCCTTCGATCTGGTCTATCTGGGTGCGGACGAGTTCGGGCACTGGGCCGGCAGCCCGGCCGGCCTGCCGATGGCGAGGCCTGGCTGGTCGACCACAGCGGACACCGACGGCGTGCTCTGCTTCGCCCACCGCAGCGGCTTCGTCGCCACCGTCAACGCCGATGCCGGCGACCCCCATGCCGTCCAGGTCTACGTCGACATCAGCTCGCCGCCGGCCTGGAGCCGTGATCCAGGCGCCGGCCTCGCGCAGGTGCGGATGATCGATCTCGACCTCGATGTCGTGCGCCGGTTCGACGGGACGCTGTTCGTCGACGACGAGGACGAGTTCGCCGAGCACCAGGTGAGCCTGGACTATCCGGCCGAGGTCGTCGCGGCCGCCCAGCGCGACTGCGGTGCTGTCTTCGACGCCGTCCGCCGGGACGCCGGTCCCTACGGCGAGGTGGCTCGGACGTGGCTCGCGGACTACCGATCGGGCCCGCACCACACCGTCCTGCGCTGACCCGTCGCACGTTCAAGCGTCACCCACTGACCGTCGACACGACACGGTGCGTTCATCTTTCGCTTGCTCGGCTGGCGAAAAGTCGGCGTCATGGCAACGATCGCGATCATCCCGGCACGCGGTGGGTCCAAAGGCGTGCCGGGCAAGAACCTCTCCGAGATCGGCGGCGTTCCGCTGGTGGTGCGTGCGATCCGCACCTGCCAGTCGTCGGAATCGATCGACCTCGTCGTCGTCAGCACCGACGACGACGCCATCGCAGCCCTCTCGTGCGCCGAGGGCGCCCGTGTCGTCGACCGGCCGGCCGACCTCTGCAGTGACGACGCCTCCTCGGAATCCGCACTCCTGCACACGTTGGACGTCCTGCGGACCGTCGACGGGTTCTGCCCCGAGATCACCGTCTTCGTCCAGTGCACGAGCCCGTTCCTCGACCACCGCGACGTCGACGCCGCGATCACCCGGATCGACAGCGGAGAAGCGGATTCGGCCTTCGCCGCCGTCGCGACGTATGAGTTCCTCTGGCGCACCGACGCCGACGGCGCCGCCCGCGGCATCAACCACGACGCCGATCACCGACCGCGCCGGCAGGACCGGGCACCGGACTTCCGTGAGACCGGCGCCTTCTACGTCATGCGGACCGACGGCTTCCGCGCCGCCGGGCGCAGGTTCTTCGGCACGACGGTGGCCGCGCCCGTCGAGGCACGCACCGCGATCGACGTCGACACCTACGACGACCTGGCGATGGCGCGTGCGCTCGCCTCGGTCGACGCGGCGGCAGCTGCGCCTGCGACAGCGGGCTCCGCGATCGATGTCGACGCCGTCGTCACCGACTTCGACGGCGTCCACACCGACGACACGGCAACCGTGGGCGAGGACGGCACCGAGAGTGTGCGTGTCAGCCGCGCCGACGGAACGGGTATCAGCCTGCTGAGACGGGCGGGCGTGCCGGTGCTCATCCTCTCGTCCGAGACGAACCCGGTCGTCCTCGCCCGGGCTCGCAAGCTCGGTGTCGAGGTCGCGCACGGCGTCCACGACAAGGCCACGCTTTTGGCCATCTGGATTCAGCGCCATGGGCTCGACCCGGCCCGCGTCGCCTACGTCGGCAACGACATCAACGACCTCACGGCGATGGCAGCCGTCGGCTGGCCCGTCGCCGTCCCCGGTTCACACCCGGCCGTTCTCGCTGCCGCCCGCGTCGTCCTCACCCATGCCGGCGGGGCCGGCGCAGTGCGCGAGGTCGCCGACCGGGTACTCGCCGCGGCAACCGCGCGAGCGGGCACCGACGACCGTGCCGACTCCGCTCGGCAGCCCGCCGTCTCCCGACGTTCGATCGCTCCGCGCCCGTTCGCACCCGCCTCCGCGCACGGCATCCCGAGCACGCAGCCACTTCCAGAAGGAGTATCAGCATGACGACATCCACGGAGCGTCCCCCTGCCTCGCACCGATCCGCCGTCCGCACCGACGCAACGGGTCCGGTGCATCTGATCGAGCCGGTGCAGGTCGGCCGGCATCTCGTCGGACCGGACCAGCCGGTCTACGTGATCGCCGAGATCGGCATCAACCACAACGGCGATCTCGATGTCGCGCGCCGGCTGATCGACGTCGCCGCGGACGCGGGCTGCCAGGCGGTCAAGTTCCAGAAGCGCACCCCCGAGGTGTGCGTGCCGCTGGCCCAGCGCGACCAGCTCCGGCAGACGCCGTGGGGCGAGATGACGTACCTGGACTACCGCTACCGCGTCGAGTTCGACGCCGAGGACTACGCCAAGATCGCCAACCACAGCGCCGAGCGCGGCCTCGACTGGTTCGCCTCCCCGTGGGATGTCGAGTCCGTCGCCTTCCTCGAACAGGCGGACGTCGTGACCCACAAGGTCGCCTCGGCCAGCCTGACCGACATCGAGCTCCTCCGAGCGCTCGCGGCGACCGGCAAGCCGATCTTCTGCAGCAGCGGGATGTCGACGATCGAGCAGATCGACGCCGCGGTCGACACGCTCGGACGTGACCGGCTCGTGCTGATGCACGCCACCTCGACGTACCCGCTTCCGCCGGAGGAAGCCAACCTGCGCACGATCACGACCCTGCGCGGGCGTTACGGCGTGCCGGTCGGCTACTCGGGGCACGAACGCGGGCTGCAGATCTCGCTGGCCGCGGTCGCGCTGGGTGCTGTGTGCGTCGAGCGGCACATCACCCTGGACCGGACGATGTGGGGCTCCGACCAGGCCGCCTCGCTGGAGCCGACCGGCCTGTCGACGCTCGTGCGCGACATCCGCATCCTCGAGCAGGCCATGGGCGACGGGCACAAGCGCGTGTTCCCCGGTGAGCTCGCCCCCCTGTCGCGCCTGCGACGGATCGGCTGATCGTCTTCGTGCACAACGATCGGGACACACCGGCATGACGCCGATGCCGATGCCAATGCATGCCGGGTCGGTCCCGGACGTGTCGATCATCGTGCCGATGCGCGACGTCGCCCCGTTCGTCCGCGACACCCTCGGCGGCCTGGCCGTGAACATCTCCGCTCCCGGCGCTCCGAGTACCGAGGTGATCGCGGTCGACGACGGCTCGACCGACGACACGTCCGCCATCCTCGCCGACGCCGGCGCGAGGTTCGGCTGGCTCACGGTCGTTCGGCACGAGACGCCGGCCGGCCTGGCGGGCGCCCGCAACGCCGGCCTGGCGGTGTCGTCAGGCAGGCTGATCACGTTCCTCGACGGCGACGACTGGTACGGCCGGGGTTACCTGGCAGCGCTCGTCGCCGCGATCGACCGATCCGGCGTCGACTTCGTCCGGGTCGGGCACGTCAAGACCTACGGACGGCAGCGGCGGATCACGATGCCGCCGGAGCCCCGGCGCAACGTCGCACTGGACGCGCGTTCGGGAATCCTGCCGGTCGAGGAGTCCTCGATGGTCGACTACCCCTACATGTGGGCGGGGATCTACCGCCGCAGTCTGTACGACGCCGGCCTGCTGAGCTGTCATGAGCCCCTTCACACCGCCGAGGACCGGCCATGGGTGTGGCGGCTGCACCGCGAGGGCGGCCGCTATCTCGTCGCCGATCTGCACGGCGTCTTCTACCGCCGCGGGGTGCGAGCGGCCCTCACCTCGGTGGCTGACCGACGGCAGCTGCACTACCTGGACGCGTTCGAGCTCGTCTTCGCCGAGCTCGCGGACGACCCCGACGTCAGCACGCTGACACCCAAGGCGGTGCGCTCGTTCTGCGCGATCGCGGCCCACCATCTCGGCCAGGAGGACCGGCTGCCGGCCGACCTCCGCGCCGAGCACCGGGCACGCGTCGGCACAGCGCTGAACTCGTTGCCGGCCGCCGATGTTGCCGCCGTCCTCGCCGCGGTGGATCCCAAGCGGGCCGTGCTCCTGAGCGACGCATGGCAGCCCCGCCGCGGCCGGACCCGCACCGTCGGCCGTCGATCCCCGATGAAGGTGCGCTCGTGACCCAGCTGTTCCTGGCCAGCACCATGTTCGGCGCGGTGACGGTGTCCGCGGCCATCGACGCCGGACTGTTCGACGGCCGCCCGGAGGACGACGGAGAACGGATCCTCGTCGTCACCAGCAACGCGGCCGCACCCGAGGCCGCCGACCCCCTCGATGTAGCGCCAGGGTTCAGCGCACTGCGACCGCTCTTCGACCGGGTGGTGGACTGGAACGACGCGATCGCCCCGTTCCACCCGTCGTCATGGCATGCCCGACCCGAGGATCGTGTGCTCTGGTGGCGATTCCTCCGCGATCGCTGGGGCATCGACGGGCCGGTGACGGAGCTTGTCGTCGAGTCGATGGCCGTCCCGCCGGCCCGCTCGCTCTGTGAGATCTTCGACGGCGCCGGCATCACCTGTTACGCCGACGGGCTGATGAGCTACGGACCGACGCGCAACCGGCTGCCGCTCCAGATCGGCCGTCGCATCAGCCGGTTGCTCCATCCCGATCTTCTTCCCGGCGTCGAACCGTTGCTACTCACCGAGTTCGCCGTTCCGGCGATCGTGATCAGCGACTCAGCGATGCGGCGCACGTTCGACCTGGTGGAGAAGGAACTCCCGTCCGGGCTCGGGGGTCTGGACGTCCCGCCGGCCGAGCCGCGACCGGCGATGGTGGTGGGTCAGTACCTGGCCGCGTTGGGCATCGTTACCGACGACGAGGAGGACGAGCTGCACAGCGCGATGGTGCGGGCGCTCGTCGACGCCGGTCACCGGGCGGTGGTGTTCAAACCGCATCCACTCGCGCCCGCGCGAACGACCGCGCGACTCGCCGAGCTCGCGGCGACCGCCGGGATCGCGTTCGGCGTGATCGAGTCCTCGCTCCCGGCCGAGGCGTGCTTCCACCGACTGCGGCCGGTCCTCGTCGTCGGCTGTTTCTCCACGGCGCTCACGACCGCGGCGCGGTACTTCGACATCCCGGTGGCGCGGTTCGGCACCTCGCTCGTCCTGGCCAGGTTGACGCCCTACCAGAACAACAACCGGATACCCGTCACGCTGGTCGACGCGACGGTGCCGTCGGTCGACGGCGAGGCCGAGCTGCTCGACCTGAGCCTGCTCGACGGCCTCCTCGCCACCGTCGGCTACTGCATGCAGCCGTCCCTCTACGGATTCCTGCGCCCGCAGGCGGTCGAATTCCTCACCTGGCACCGCGACGCCCGCACCGCCCGCTACCTGCGCCGCCGACGGCTGACCAAGCTGGGGCTGCCAGGCCGGGACCCGCTCGTCCGACGATTGCGCGCACGACCGCGCCGAACGCTGCGGTCGGCGCACGCACGGGCTCGCAAGATCAAGCGGGCTTGGCGAAACCTTGCCACTGCCGTCGTGCGCGGCTGACCGCGCGTACGGCCGGCGCCGGGGCGATCGCCCGTACGCGTGACCGCAGCGTCGCCGGCGTGGCCGCCCGCGCCACCAGGCCGCGTAGCCGGCGACGCTCCACGAGTGCCTCGAGTACCTCGGCGAGGTTGTCGGCGGCGGCGGCGTGCAGGTAGTTCCGCTCCGCCCAGCGGGGATCGGGGCGATGGAAACGACCCGACCGCAGATCCGCGAGTGACCCCAGCAGCCCGGATCCGACGAAGACCTCGTTGATCATCTGGGCGTCGACCCCGAAGTCCGAGAGGATCAGCACGCTGACATCAGCGGCGATCGCCTCGAGCGCCGCGGTCGAGCTGACCGTCATGAGGCCGGTGGCGCAGGCGAGATGCTCGGCCATCGGGCCGGTTGCGAACCGGAGCTCGGACCTGTCCGCCTCGCCCCGTTGGAGCATGCCGGCCCAGAGGTCCTGGTACGGATGGCGTTCGTGGTGGGTCTGGGCCTGACCCGACCTGGCCCGGACCTTCACGACGACGTCGAGGTCGGGGCGTCGACGGCCCAGGACCGCGAGCGCGCGGAGGATGTCGGTGCGCTCGGTCCGGTGAACCGGCACCTTGGCCTGGGTGGCGAAGACGACGCGGTTCGCGGCCGCGCCCGCTCCGCGCGTAGCGGCGGCCTGCCTGCCACCCAGCTGCGACGGCTGGAGGAACGGCAGCCGGGCCAGCACCACCTGGGCCCGGCGGCTGCCGTTGTTCACGGCGCCGTTCACCGGGCCGGCCTCGTCACGTTCGCGGCGGCTGTGGACCACGAAGACGTCGACCCCGCGTCGCAGCAGCCAGGCCTTCTCGCTCGCCGGGACGGCGATTCCGGGAAGACCGGCGACGACGACCGGGCGCGGGCCTTCACGCAACTCGGGACGGGCGAGCAGCACCTGCGCCATCGGACCTGTGCAGGCGAGGACAACCGCGTCCGGCGGATCGTCGCGCAGCCGGCTGACGAGCGCGCGCATCGACAACCGCGCCACGACCACACCGGCTCCGACCGCGTCGGAGATCTGGTCGTCGACGGGAGCCACCGGGTTGCGGACGACGACGACGTCGGAATCCCAGGCCGCTGGAAGGGAGGTGAGCAGGCTCGCGCCCCACTTGAGGTAACTGTCGGAGTCGGCGACCACCAGCACTCGTACGCGGCGTGCGGTCATGCCGCCCGCACCGCGGAGCGCCGCTCGCCACCGAGGTGTGCCCGCAGGTCGGCCGGCACCGCCGACGTCCACCACCCGCTCGGAATCGGATAGTCGTCGATGCGGACGCCGCGACCTGCGAGCACGTCGTGGAGGGTGGCGATGGCACTCGTCGGCAGGCTCGAGATGCGCTCACCCGGGCCCATGCCGCAGACCCCGAGCTCGACCGGGAGACCGTCCTGGCGGACGTCGACGCCGGGCATGGTCTCGACGGCCGCCAAGGTGGCACGGTCCTTGCGCCGGTGCGCCCAGTAGGTCCACGGTCCGGGCGATGAGCCGGCCATCGCGGCCACCCAGGACAGGTAGCGCCGGGGGTCGACGAGGCCGTCGATGACGAGTGCCGTGCCGAGGACGACGTGCCGAGGACGGGACCCGCCGGTCGCCGGTGCGTTCGACGCCGCGCCGCGGAGCCAGTCGAAGTGGTGCCGCGCGATCCGCACCCCGCCCGCCGCCAGTGGCGCGCGGGTCGCGCCGGGAAGGTCGTAGACGGAGAAGACAGTCAGCCGTCCGTCGGCCGCGGCCGATCGGAGGACGTCACCGGCGGCGCGGCCCAGGACGCGGCGCGGAAGGGAGGCGTTCACCTTGGCGCGGGTCAGCGGTTGGCCGGTGGCAAGGCGGTCGAGGGTGTGCAGCGTCGCGCGGCCGTCGTCGACCAGGACGATCGGACCGTCACCGGTCGCGACGAGCTGCCGCTGGATCCGCCCCGACAGCGGGTCGCCGATCACCCAGGTCCGGTTGGCGGCCGGCGCCGGCGAGCCGGGGCGGGAGTGCTCCAGACGCAGGCCGGGAGGCAGTTCGAGGTCGCGGACGGCCGCCAGCGTCGCGGGGAGTCCGGGCACGCCCTTGCGTGGGAAGACCCGCGTCGAGCCGCCGAGGAAACCGGCGGCGTGCGCCTCGATGACACCGAGAAGCTGGAGGGGGGACTCGACCCAGGCGATGGACGGGTGAACCGGCATGACCGCAGTGCATCAGCCGCGTCCGAACACACGGTGTGGCCGACGTGGACCGCGTGTGAACACTCGGACAGCTAGCGGTTCCTGACGGCGAATCGGGTCGTGCCGTGTGCCGTTTCGACGTCATCCGCGAAACGTGTCCACCGACGCGCACTCACGGTCAGGAGGCGGTCCCCGCCGGGTGATCTGCGCCGACGTGCCCGCCGTCGGTGCCGTCCTTCCGAGCCGGCCGACACGCATCGACCACAATGTCCGGGTGCCTCGACCGAGCCGGACCGCCGTCCTGGTGGCGACCGCCGGTCTGCTCGCCGAGGCGAGCGCGTGGGACCTGACGTCCAGCCCACTCAACCTCGCCGTCGCGCTCGGCGCGGTGGTCGTGCTGGCCGTCACCTGCTGGCGCGGCGGTCCCGGCGAGCTCGCACGTGCGGACACCCGCGGCGCCCGGGTGGTGATCGCGGCCGCGCTCCTTCTGGGCGCGGTGGGGGCGGCGATCCGCCCGTTGGTCAAGGACGTCACCGTCACGTGGCTGTTCTGGGTCGGTCTGGCCGTGCTCGCGGTCTCCACGGTGCTGACGTGGATCACGCTGCGGCGTCCCGGAGCGGCGGCGAACCGGGTCGGCTGGGCCGGACTCGGCGCCGCTGCCGTGGGTCTGGCTGCGATCGTGCCCGGCAGTCTCCGGCCGCGTATCGATGTGTGGGTACTGCTGCAGGACGCGGCGCACGGCTTCCTCACCGGCCGGAACCCGTACACGCTGACGTTCCCGGACGCACCGCGCGGCCAGACCACCGAGTGCTTCACCTATCTGCCCGGCGCCTTCCTCCTCGGTGCACCGGGCCGGCTCGCGGGTGACGTGCGGTGGTCCGAACTCGCGGTGCTGCTGATCGGCTGGCTGGCGCTGGTCCTAGCGGTCCGACGACGGGCATCTGGGCATGGGGACGCGACCTCGCAGACCCTCCCGATGCTCACCGCTCCGGTCCTCGCGCTCGCCACCTTCGCGCTGGTGATGCCGGCGACGGTGCGGGTCGTGCAGCAGTCGTGGACGGACAGCCTGCTGGTCGGGCTCGTGCTGCTCGCCGTCGCGCTCGTCATCCGGGACCACTCGACCTGGGCGATGCTCGCGCTGGCCGTCGCGCTGGCCACGAAGCAGCACGTCGTCCTCCTGTTGCCGCTGGTGCTGATCTGGTGGGGCTGGCGGCGGTGCCTCGCGGTGATCGCCGGGGCCGCGCTGATCTGCGCGCCGTGGCTGCTGGTCGCGCCCGCCCGCATGTGGACCTGCGGCGTCACGTTCTTCCTGGAGCTTCCGGCCACCCACGACTCGATCTCGTTCTGGCGGTTTCTCCCCTCGCCGGCCCGACTTCCGGTCGTACTCGCGTTGACGGCTGCCGCGATCTGGCTGTGCTGGCGGCGGCTGCCGCGGACGCCGGCCGGATTCCTGCTCGGCACCGCCGCCGTCAACGCCGCGTTCGACCTGGCGAACAAGCAGAGCTACCTCAACCAGTGGTGGTTCGTCGCCCAGCTCATCCTCGCCGCGGTCGTCGTGGCCTTCGCGGCGCCGGATAGGTTGAGCGGCGTGACAACGGGGGCTGTGACAGGCACCGGCGAGCCGTCGGACGGAGCCGCCGCGGCCGGCTCGCAGGAGGTCGTCGGCGTCGAACCGCCGAGCCGGCGGCAGCTGCTCCGGTTGATCGGCGCGGGCGCGGCTGCCGCGTCGCTCGCCGGATGCTCCGTCATCCGGATGATCGGTGGCCAGGGCACCGCGACCGGCTCGACCCCGACGGCCCGCCCGACGGTCCTCGCCACCGCAGTCCCCCTGCTCGGCACAGCCGACACCGGCACCGTCGACGCCGCGGTCCAGGTCCTCGTCGTGGCGGCCGGGCGTTTGAACGATCTCGCGCTGCAACGACCGGATCTGCGCACGCGGCTCGTGGCCGCCGCGACCGCCCACGAGGCGCACCTGCATGCCCTCGCGGGCCTCACCGGGACGTCGGTGCCGGCGCACACCCGGCTCGACCCGACCCGGGCGCCCGTCGCCTCCGGGACACCGTCGGTCACTCCCACTGCGACGGGCAGCACCGCGCCACCTACGCCACCCACGCCCTCCGCACCGCCCAACCGGCCGACGACACAGTCGTTCCTCGCCTCGGCGGCGTCGATCGAGCGGACCCTGGCCGGCGCGGTGACCACCCAGACCACGCAGGCCGTGGATCCCGACGCCGCGACCCTACTGGCCTCGGTTGCAGCGTCCGCGACCAGCTGGCAGGCATGGTTCCAGGCCGCGTCCACCGCGGCACGGCCGAAGGCCGGTGGCTGAGCCGATGGCGGCCTCGGCGGCGGAGATCGCAGCCGCGCAGACCGCGCTGGCCGACGAACATGCGGCGATGTGGGCCTGCGGCGTCCTCGGTCCGCGGGCCGGGTCACGACGATCGCTGGCCAGGCTCACGTTCGTCCAGCATCGGGACACTCGCGACCTGCTGGTGGTGTGGCTGCGCGCGGCCGGCGCGACGCCGGTCGCCACACGAGCGGGGTACCGGCTTCCGTTCGCGCTCACCGGCTCGAGCGACGCGGCCGCACTCGCACGCCGACTCGAGGACGGCTGCGGCAATGCCTACGCCGCGCTTGTGGGCGTGGCGCAGGACGCGTCGCTGCGCGCGCTCGCGGTAACCGAACTCATCACTTGCGCGCACCGGCGGGTCTCCTGGGGCGGCGTTCCCCAGACCTTCCCGGGTCTGCCGCGGCAGAAGTAGGGCGTCAGCCCGAGCTCGACTCCGGGCCCGGGCCGGATCTGAACCCGGCCGGGCCCTCCGCGATGGCCACGACCTCGAACGCCTCGATCGCGATGGGCGCGCTGCCGACGAGCAGGGAGCCGGGAGATCCGCCTGCGGTGGCGGCGAATCCGGCCGCGAAGTCGTCCCGTGCCGCGGCGGTGGCGAACACGTAGGTGCCCTCGAACCAGTCACGTTCGATCATGCGCCAGGTCTTGAAACGCAGGCCGGTGAGCTGGGTGAACCGGGCCAGCGACGTGCCGACCACGTACTCACGCAACCGTGCCGACGCATCGTCGGAGGCCTCGGCCAGCGACCAGCGAACGCTCAGTCCGAACATGGTGTCGTGCTCTCTAGGGTCTGGGAGTCAATGGTTCGAAGATTCGGCGGGCCGAGGATTCGACGGGCCGACATCCTCGCAGCCCGCTCCGGCGTTGGCACGGCCGACGTCGGAGATAGCCTGCCGGGCATGCCCGTCGACGAGATCGTGACCCTGGCCAACCGCTGCATGCTCCCCGGACTGCCGGGACCCGTGCTCGACGACGCGACCCGGCGCTGGCTCGACGAGGGGCTCGGCGGGCTCGTCCTGTTCGCCGGCAACATCGTCAGCCCCGACCAGCTCGCCGAGCTCACCCACAGCATCCACACCGGCGGTACCGACGTCCTGATCGCCGCCGACGAGGAAGGCGGTGACGTCACCCGGCTGCACCACGCCGGCGGGTCGACGACACCCGGCAACCTCGCGCTCGGCGCGGCCGGCGATCTCGCCCTCACCCGGGAGGTGGCGCGCACCATCGGGCACGACCTCCGTGGCGCCGGCATCGACTGGGACCTCGCGCCCGACGTCGACGTCAACACCAATCCGGCCAACCCGGTGATCGGCACCCGCTCGTTCGGCGACGACCCCGAGGCGGTGGCAGCACACGGCGTCGCGTACCTCAACGGGCTGCGCGACGCCGGAATCCTCAGCTGTGCCAAACACTTCCCGGGCCACGGTGACACGCAGGTCGACTCGCACTTCGGTCTCCCGCACGTCGAGGGCGATCTCGAGCCGCACCTCGTCCCGTTCCGTGCCGCGATCGAGGCCGGGGTCGACTCGATCCTGACCGCGCACATCGTCTTCCCCGCGCTCGACACCTACCCGGCCACGTTGAGCCGCCGCATCGTCACCGATCTCCTCCGCGGCGAGCTGGGCTACGACGGGCTGGTGCTGACCGACTCGATGACGATGAAGGCTGTCGCCGACACGTACGGGCTGGGCGAGGGCGCCGTCCTCGCGTTCATGGCCGGCGTCGACATGATCTGCGTGAACGCGGATGTCGAGTCCCAGTTGGCGATCCGCGACGCCCTCGTCACGGCGGCGAAGTCCGGGCGGCTGCCGGCCGACCGGCTCGCCGAGGCTGCGGGGCGCGTGTGTGCACTTGCCGGCCTCGCCCGCGACGCAACCGGCGCCCTGCCGGTGCACGGCGTCGAGGTGGGCGTGCGGGCCGCGGCCGCGGGCCTGTTCGTCAGTGGGCTGACACTTCCGCTGGCGACCTCGCCGTACGTCGTCGAGATCGCGGGACCCCGTCGTGGCGTGGACTCCGAGGCGGGCAGCCTGCTGACGGCGCTGCGCCACAGCGATCCGGCGGCGGACGGCGTCCGGCTGCGTGGCGAGGCTGCCACCGAGCGGGCGCTCCGCACGGCCATCGCCACCGCCGACGGCCGGCCACTGCTGCTCGTGGTCCGCGATGCGCTGCGCTCGGTGGAGCAGACGGACGCGATCCGGTTGGTGCGGAACCTTCGCCCCGGCGTCATCCTCGTCGGCATCGGAAGCACCTACGACAGCGAACTGGCCGGTCCGGGTGGCTACCTCGGCACGCGCGGCGCCGCGGCGGCGAACCTCACCGCAGCCGCGATTGCCCTGCGCGGCTAGGACTTACCAGCCGGTGCTGCCGCAAACCGTCCGCGTAGCCGCGGACCCGCCGAGTGGCTCCGCCGCCGCCGTCCCCGTAACCCCGCCGCTGTCGTCGTAGTGCCGTCAACGGTATTACGACAGCAGTCACGGGGTTACGACCAGCCGAGTCGACCCGCCCGCCCGCAGGGACGAGCAACCCGCACCGACGCCGTCCGCCCGCGCAGCCGCCTCCCAGCCCAGTGGTAAGTGCCAGAACCTACGCCCCTAACCCCGTCTGCGGGATTACGCACGCACCAACGGCATTACCGACGCAGCGGCGTCAGGCCCGCACGATCGATGTCAGCGTGCCGACAGCATCGGCGACGGCCACCTCGTTGCGTTCGCCGGAGGCACGGTCGCGGATCTCGACGACGCCGTCGGCAAGTCCCTTGCCCACCACGAGAATCGTCGGGATGCCGAGCAGTTCGGAGTCGGCGAACTTGACGCCGGGACTGATCCGGCGACGGTCGTCGAGGATCACGTCGATGCCGGCTTCGTCGAGCCCGGCGGCGATCTTCTCGGCCGCGGCGAAGATCGCGTCGTCGCGTCCGTGCGCGGCGATGACATGAACCTGGGCCGGTGCGACGGCGCGCGGCCAGATGATCCCGTTGTCGTCATGGGAGTTCTCCACGATCGCGGCGACCGCGCGGGACACCCCGACGCCGTAGCAGCCCATCGTGACGGTGACGAGCTTGCCGCTCTCGTCGAGCACCTTGAGGCCGAGCGCGTCGGCGAACTTGCGGCCCAGCTGGAAGATGTGGCCCATCTCGATGCCACGGGCGAGCTCGAGCGGTCCGGACCCGTCCGGGGCCGGGTCACCGGCACGCACACCGGCGGCCTCGATGGTGCCGTCGGTGGTGAAGTCACGGCCGGCGACCAGCCCGAAGACGTGCCGGCCCGGCTCGTTGGCACCGGTGATCCAGGACGTGCCGACGGCCACCCGGGGGTCGACCAGGTAGGCGATCTTCGACGCGCTCTCGCGCCCCAGCACCTGTGGCCCGATGTAGCCGCGGACCAGCGCGGGATAGCGGCTGAAGTCGTGCTCGCCGAACGCGTCCACCTCGTCGGGGAACAGCTGGGCCTCGAGCCGCTTCACGTCGACGTCTCGGTCACCGGGCAGGCCGATGACGAGCGGCTCGGTCGAACCGTTCGGGTGCCGCAGCGTCACCACGACGTTCTTCAACGTGTCGGCGGCCGTCCATGCACGGTCGGCGCGGGGCTGGACGGCGTTCGCCACGTCGACCAGAGCGTCGATCGTGGGGGTGTCGGGGGTGTCCTCGACGTGCGCGGCGGGCAGCGCGTCGATCTCCGCGGCCGACAGCGGAGCCGGCCCGACGGTCTCGACGGCCTCGATGTTCGCGGCGTAACCACCGGGCGAGCGGACGAAGGTGTCCTCACCGTTGTCCGCGATCGCCAGGAACTCCTCGCTGGCAGAGCCGCCCATCGAGCCGGAGACGGCCTTGACCATCACGTAGGACAGGCCGAGACGATCGAAAATCCTGATGTAGGCCTGACGATGCTGCTCGTACGAGCGTTCGAGGCCGGCGTCGTCGATGTCGAAGGAGTACGAGTCCTTCATGACGAACTCACGGCCGCGCAGGATGCCCGCTCGGGGGCGCGCTTCGTCGCGGTACTTCGTCTGGATCTGGTAGAGGAACAGCGGAAGGTCCTTGTAGGACGAGTAAAGGTCCTTCACGAGGAGGGTGAACATCTCCTCGTGGGTGGGCCCGAGCAGCATGTCGTTGCCCTTGCGGTCCTTGAGCCGGAAGATGCCGTCGCCGTACTCGGTCCAGCGGCCGGTCTCCTCGTAGGGCTCGCGCGGCAGCAGCGCAGGGAAGTGGACCTCCTGCGCGCCGATCGCGTCCATCTCCTCGCGCACGATCTGCTCGATGTTGCGGAGGACCTTGTAGCCCAGCGGCAGCCACGAGTAGATGCCGGGCGCCGCGCGGCGGACGTACCCGGCGCGTACGAGCAGCCGGTGGCTCGGGACCTCGGCGTCCACCGGGTCCTCACGCAGAGTGCGCAGGAACAGCGTGGACATGCGGATCACGGGGATCTCCTCGGGTGCGGACGCGGCGGTGCAGACAAACTCATCAGAACGAACGGCTCAGGCTACCGGCCGGGACGGCCACGGCCCGAACCGATAAGCCGGTCCGGGCCGTGGCACGTGAGTGCGGAGTGAGCGGTCAGGGGCGCTGCACGGCGCCGCTGGACTCGCGGATGCGGGCCCACGCATCGTGGCTCACCGGCTCCGGCGGCGGGTTCGCCGCGGCGATCGACTCGTCGAAATCGACGCCCCAGCCCGGCGTGAACCAGGCGCGGTTGTGGGCGTCCTTGACCTCGGGGGCGCCCGGGAACATCTCGGCGGCGAGCGCGTTCGTCGTGTACCGCTCCTGGATGCCGAACGCCGGCGCGGCCAGGTCGAGCGCGAGGTTGGCCGCATGCCCGATCGGCGTGAGGTCGGGCGGACCGTGCCAGGCAGTGCGGATCCCGAGCAGCTCGCAGGCGCTCGCCACCCGCCAGGCCGGGGTCAGGCCGCCGATGTCGGAGATGTGCATCCGGACGAAGTCGAGCAGGCGTTCGCGCATCAGCGGGACGAACTCGCTGTAGTCGGTGAACAATTCGCCGATCGCCATCGGGGTGGCGCACTGCTGGCGGACCATCCGCAGCCACTCGGTGTCCTCGGGGGCGAACAGGTCCTCCAGGAAGAACAGCTTGAACTGCTCGAGGTCCTTGGCCAGCTGGACGGCCTGGATCGGGGCAAGCCGGGAGTGCACGTCGTGCAGGAACTCGATGTTCTCGCCGAACTCCTCACGCAGCTGGGCGAACATCTTCGGCACCACGCGCGTGTAGAGCAGCGGTTCCCACGCGTTCGGCGAGACCGCGTGCCAGCTGACCGGAGACGTCCCCGGGGCTTGCGCCGAGCCGTACGTCGCCGAACCGGGGATCGCCATCTGCACGCGGACGTAACGGTAGCCCTCGCTCAGGTGTGCGCGGATGTTGTCCTTCAGCTCCTCGATGTCACGGCCGCTCGCGTGCGCGTAGACCGGCACCGCGGCACGGGCCCGGCCGCCGAGCAGCTGCCAGACGGGCATCCCGGCCTGCTTGCCCTTGATGTCCCACAGGGCTTCGTCGATGCCGCTGATCGCGTTGTTGAGCACCGGCCCGCCGCGCCAGTACGAGCTGACGTACAGGCCGTTGGAGATGTCGGTGATGTCAGCGGGGTCACGCCCGATCACCTGCGGGGCGAGGTATTCCTCGATGGCGGTGCGGACGGCGAGCGCTCGCTGAGTGAACGTCGCGCAGCCGAGGCCGTAGAGGCCCGGCTGGTTGGTCTCCACCCGCACGACGACGAGCGCGGGGCCGCCGACCGAGGTGACGAAGGTGCGGACGGCGGTGATGCGGGTGCCGCTGCCCTCGCCGTCCCACGGTGGCGGAATCGGGGCGGACGGCGCGTCGTGCACGTAACCGGTCATGCCAGAACGCTATTGCGCGGGTGACGACCGCGGGGGTCGCCAGGTTGGCCGGCGACCGACCGGTCCGATACCGGCCGCTCGGCCGGGCTGCCGGAGCGTCACCAGAGCAGGGTCATGAACGCCGCTGTCTCGACGAACCCGAGCCGGGCGTACGTGCGGCGCGCGGCGATGTTGAAGTCGTTGACGTAGAGAGTGACCGTCGGCGCGATCTCGGCTCGTGCGACCGCGCACGCCGCGCTGACCACCGGCGCCGCGAGTCCCCGGCCGCGGTTGCGTCGGCGTACCCACACCCCCTGCACCTGGGTGGCTGACGACGTCACCAGCGCCAGATCAGCCTTCGCGACGAGCTCGCCGTTCTCGAACCGGCCGAACGCGTGCCCGGACTCGATCAGGCTCCGCACCCGCGCCCGGTAGTACGACCCGCCGCCGAACGCCTCCGGCGACGACCCGAGCTCCTCGATCGAGAACTCCACCGACGCGGCGTAGTACTCGTCGAAGTCACCAGGTCCGATACGGACGACGTCGGGATCCGGAGCCACCAACGGATCGCCGGTCAGTGCCATGAACTGCTGCGGGTCACGGATCGCACGCGGGGCACGGACATCGGTTCGCAGGTGCGCCCACATCTGCGCCACGGGTTGCCGCGGCCCCCACAGGCTGGAGAACCACATGCCGGTCGTGCGGACCTGCTCGGCGTACGCGCCGGCCGCATCGGGAGTGGTGTTCGCCGTCGGTACGACGTTCGCGCCGAGCCAGCACAGGGACACCGAGCGGTCGGGTGCCCGGCAGCCCATCACGGTGTCGGTCAGGTGTCCGGCAGCGAGCTGCGGTCGCAGCCGGGAATCCAGGAACACGTCGGTCACCGGATCGGTGTCGAGCCCTTCGAGGATCAACTCGGCGTCGGCGATCCCGAGCACACGGGGACGCTGGCCCGTGCGGTTCATCGCTTCCCCCTGGGTGTCGTCGGTGACACCCGACTTTAGTGCCGCCGTCCACGAGCCGGCCTGCGCGCGTCCACATGCGGCGGTGGCGCGTGGAGTGACTGGTCGGCCGAATCCGGGCGCGGGACAGCGCGAAGGCGGAGGCCCACGCTGCCGGGATGCGACGATCGAAGCTGGTTCATCCGCCCATAGACGGCCGTCCAGACCGCTACGAGGAGCATCTACCTGTGCAGGACCTGACCGGTACCACCGTGCTCGTCGCCGGCGCCAGCAGCGGCATCGGCCGCGCCGTAGCAGTCGCCGCCGCGGACGCCGGCGCGTACGTCATCGCCTTCGCCCGGCGGGCCGGGGCGCTCGACGAGACAGTCGCAGCGGTCACCGGAACCGGATCCGCGCACGCCTGTGTCGGCGACGCCGGATCGCCGGCCGACCTCGAGCGGGCGATTGGGCTCGCGGTCACCGCGACCGGCCGGCTGGACGTCGCAGTGAACTGCGCCGGGATCAACGTCGCGAACCGATCCCTGGCCGCCCTCGACCGCGCGACCTGGGACGCCGTCCTCGCCGGGAGCCTCGACCCAGCGTACGAACTGACCCAGGCCGTCCTGCCCACGTTCCGACGCCAGCGCGACGGCCTGATCGTCCACGTGACCTCGCGCTCCGCACGAGCCGCAGACGCCTCCGGCGCGGCCTATCAGGCGGCCAAGGCCGGTGTCACCGCACTCGCGCACGCGACCCGGTTCGAGGAGGCGGGCAACGGAATCCGTGTCAGCGTGGTGTTCCCCGGGATGACCGACACCGCCCTGCTCGACCGCCGGCCGGTACCGCCGAGCGCGGCCGAACGGGCGTCGGCGCTCCAACCGGCCGACGTCGCGCACATGATCATCAGCATCCTGACACTGCCGGCCCGGGCCGAGGTGCCCGAGCTGTCGATCCATCCCCATCGCACCTGACGACGCCGTATCTGACCGACCCGCCGCGAAAGGACACGCCATGTCCCAGCCACCCGCATCCACACCGTCCGCCGAGCCGGGAGGCCGCACCGCGCTGGTCACCGGCGGTGGTGTCGGCATCGGCGCGGGCATCGCTATCGCCCTCGCCCAGGCCGGCGTCGACGTCGCGATCACCCACCACAGCCACGACGGCGCCGACGTCGTCGCGCAGATCGGGGCGACCGGCCGACGCGGCTACGACTTCGCCCTCGACGCCACCGACAGCGCCGCGGTCGACCGGGTGGTCGGCGAGGCGGCCGCCGCACTCGGCGGCCACATCGACATCCTCGTCAACAACAGCGGCGGACTGGTCGCACGCAAGCCGCTCGCCGAACTGACCGACGAGCACTGGCACACCGTCCTGGACCTCAACCTGTCCAGCGCGTTCTACTGCATCCGCTCCGTCCTCGCCTTCATGGGCGACGGCGGCCGGATCGTGAACATCTCCTCGGTCGCCGGCTCCAACGGCGGCGGCCCCGGCGCGCTTGCGTACGCGACATCGAAGGCAGGCATGGACGGACTCACCCGTGCCGCGGCCAAGGAACTCGCGCCGCGCGGAATCGCCGTCAACGGGATCGCGCCCGGGCTCATCCTCGACACCCCGTTCCACGACGCCTTCACCCCGGTCGCCGACCAGCAGGCCACGGTCCGCGCGACACCCGTGGGACGTGCCGGCTACCCCACCGACGTCGCCGCCGCCGCGGTGTTCCTCAGCTCGCCGGGCGCGGGGTTCACCACCGGCGTGACGATCAACAACAACGGCGGCACGTACTTCAGCTGACCGACCCGGTCAGGAGGTTGCCGCGTCCCGCCGACCAGAGGAGAGCCATGTCCCGCACGTCAATCCAGTGGTCGATGTTCACAAAACCGTGGCCGCAGCTGCCCATCGCCGAGTTGGCTGATCTCGTTGCTGGGATGGGATTCGACGCGATCGAGTTTCCGCTCCGACCCGGTTTCCAGATCGACCTCGACGAGCTTCCGCAGTCGGCCGTCCGCGCGTCGTCGATCCTCGCCGACGCCGGCCTGCGGATCGCCAGCGTCGCGAGCACACCGTCGGAGCCGGTGTTCGGCGCGTGCGCCGACCTCGGCATCCCGGTGATCCGCATCATGGCGCCGCTCGCGGCCGCCGGCTACACAGCCTCGGACGCCGAACTCCCTCGCTACCTCGACTCGCTCGTCCCGTCCTGCGAGCGCTTCGGCGTGCGGGTGGGGATCCAGCCGCACATCGACGACTACATCGCCGACTCCCTCGAGCTGGCCAACCTGCTGGCCGACTACGACCCCACCCACATCTGCGCCGTCTGGGACAGCGCGCACGACGCCCTTGCCCGCAAGCCACCGGCACACACGCTGCCGGCCCTGTGGTCGCACCTCGCGGTCGTCAACTTCAAGAACGCCTGTTACGAACCCGCCGGGCGACGCCCGGACGGGTCGCGGGTGTGGAAGACCGAGTTCGTCGCCGGGGCCGACGGTCTGGGTGACTGGTCGCAAGCAGCGGACACGCTCGTCGACGGCGGCTTCGAGGGCAACATCTGCATGGCCGCGGAGTTCACCGACGAGACCGACCTCGAACACAAGGTGGCGCGAGATTTCGCCTACCTGCAGTCGCTGCTGGCCGCGTCGGAAGCACGAGCTGCTGCAGTCGGCACCCAGGAAGCGGAGCACCGCGCATGACCACCGAGGCCAAGCCGGTCACCGTCATCAGCTCGAGCCCAACACGGCTCGCCCAGGTTTGTTCGGCCGCCGCGCGCGAGCTGATCGAGACCCGCACCATCCCGGTGTGGAACCACACCGGCGCCGAGCTGTCCGCAGCCGCACTGGAGCTGCGGCTCGCGGATGCCGAGATTCTCCTGACCAGCTGGGGAACCGTGCCGATCACCGACGCGATGCTCGATGCCGCACCGCGGCTCCACGTGATCGCGCACGCGGCCGGCAGCGTGAAGACGCTCGTGCCGGCGTCGGCGTTCGACCGCGGCATCACCGTCGTGTCCGGTGTCGGCGCACTGGCCGAACCGGTGGCGGAGTACTGCCTGGCCGCGCTTCTCAGCCTGCTGAGACAGCTGCCAGACCTCGATCGCGAGCTGCGGCAGGGGATCTGGTCACAGTCGGCTCGTCGCGGCCACTCGCTGCGCCGCAGTCGCATCGGCATGGTCAGCGCGAGCACCACCGCCCGTGCCTTCCTGCGCTTGCTCGCGCCGTTCGAGCCGGTCGTGACCGTGTACGACCCGTATCTCGACGCCGCGGCAGCGGCCGCGCTCGGGGTTCGTCTCGGCTCGCTGGAGGACGTGATGGGCTGCGAGATCGTGTCGGTGCATGCGCCGGTCACGCCGCAGACCCGCGGCCTGGTCACGCGTGAACACCTCGCGTCGTGTGCGGACGGAACGGTGTTCCTGCAGACGTCGCGTCCGGCCGTCGTCGACCAGGAGGCGCTGTTCGACGAGCTCGCCACCGGCCGTCTCGTCGGTGCGATGGACGTCTACACCGACGAGCCGGTCGACCTGCCCGAGACCGTCCGACGATCACCGCACGCGCTGTTCACGCCGCACGTCGCGGGTGACACGGTCGAGGGACGCCTGCGGTTGATGGAGTCCGTGCTCGAGATCGCCCTTGCCTGGTTGGACACCGGCGAACAACAGCCCGGTGTGGTGACGAAGGCAGCGTGGGAGATCACCGCTTGAGCGCCACCGCCGGCTGGACGAGCACCTTCTGACCATCGGGGTCGATCACTGTGAGCTCGCCGCCGAACTCGTCGGACACGGTCACGTCGGTGTGGCCGGCCGCGATCAGCCGTGCGGCGAGATCGGCCAGCGGCTCCTCTGTACGGAACCCGAACTGCACCGATCCCGGCGCACGGTCGTCCGTCGACGGATGCAGCGCGACAAGCCCACCGGCGGGGCTGCTCCATACCCGCCACCACTCGTCGTCACCCTCGTCGAGTCGGTCGAACCCGGCGGCCGCGAGCAGGTCGGCGAACGGGCCGACGGGTGAGTCGAACCGCAGCGGCATCGCGACGATCCCGTGTACCGGTTGGGGATCGTCGCGGCGGTACCCGTACAGATCCTTGGAGCGTTCGTCGAAGGTGACTCGTTCCGCACGGTGGTCACCGACCCGAAGCACCCGCCCGTAGGCCTCGTCGTAGATCTCCACATCCTCGAACCGGCCGCGCTCAACCGCACGGCCAGGACGTCGACATCCCCGACCTCGAACGACAGCCCGGTGTCACCAGAGCGGGCGCCCGTCCCGCTGATCCCCGCGGGGTGCACGGCCACCATCCCGGACCCACCGACCAGGTCGACCCAGCTCTCCGCGCGGCTGACCCGCGGTGAGAACCCCAGCAGGACAAGGAAGTCGCGCATCTGCGCGAAATGATCGGTGAACCGCAGCGGCATCACCACGATGTCGGTCACAACAGTCGTCGTGTTCATCCGTTCGCCTCTCCGTGTGCGTGCAGGTATTCCTCGAGGGCGGCCTCGACGAGCCCGGACAGACTCGTCTCGTCGTCGATGGCCTTGTGCTTGACCCGCCGGATCAGTGCCGGCGGAAGGTAGACGTTGAACTGCGACTTCGGGACGTCGGCCATATCAGTGGACATGCCTAGAATGCTAGTACCCTAGTAAACCAATCGCCAGGCCGAGTGATGCCGAATTCACGTCCCGAGCGTCGAATCAGGTGGATACGGCATCACTCGGCGGGAGTATCTGGGAGTGTCAGCCTGCTGGGAAGCGTCCCCGGCTGCTGACCTCATCGAGCGGACGGCGGCCGCTGGTCTTGCGTCCGAGCTTGTGCGTCACTCCGATCTGCGGGTGCCCGACCACGACGACCGAGCGCAGGGTTCGCTCCGCGGGGATGCCGAGCCGCAGCTTGATCGCGTCCTGGGCGGCCGGCTCACCGATCCAGGCGGTGCCGGCACCGAGGCCGAGGTAACGCGCCGCAATCAGCAGGCGTTCGGTGACCCGGCCCTCGTCGTAGGCCTCGCTCGCTTCGTTGTCCCCGTTGAGCACGAGCGCGATCGCCAGCGGCGAGTCGCCCACCCACGCGATCGCGGGACGGGCGCTGCCGATCGCGCGCAGGTCGTCCGGGTCGGTCACGGCGATGAAGTGCCACGGCTGGCTGTTGGTCGAGCTGCCCGTCCAGCGGGCCACCTCGAGCAGCTCGACCAGATCGGCCTCGGACACCGGCTCGTCGGTGTACTGCCGGCTCTGCCGGACTTTGCGGAGTTCGCGTGCATGTGCGGCACCAGCGTTGAGATCGCTCATCCGACGCTCACCGTCGCCTTGCCCTCGCCCGCAGCCTCGCCCATTTCGTCGGCCACCCGCATGGCCTCCTCGATCAGCGTCTCGACGATGTCGGCTTCGGGGACGGTCTTGATGACTTCGCCGCGGACGAAGATCTGGCCCTTGCCGTTGCCGGAGGCGACACCGAGGTCGGCCTCGCGCGCCTCCCCAGGCCCGTTCACGACGCAGCCCATCACGGCCACCCGCAGCGGGACGTCGAGACCCTCGAGCCCGGCGGTGACAGCGTCGGCCAGCGAGTAGACGTCGACCTGCGCACGCCCGCAGGACGGGCAGGACACGATCTCGAGCTTGCGCGGACGCAGGTTGAGCGACTGCAGGATCTGGATGCCGACCTTGACCTCCTCGACCGGCGGAGCCGACAGCGACACCCGGATCGTGTCGCCGATGCCTTCGCTGAGCAGCGCGCCGAACGCGACGGAGGACTTGATCGTGCCCTGGAAGGCGGGCCCGGCCTCGGTGACACCGAGGTGCAACGGCCAGTCGCCGCGCTCGGCCAGCATCTCGTAGGCGCGAACCATGATGACCGGGTCGTTGTGCTTGACCGAGATCTTGAAGTCGTGGAAGTCGTGTTCCTCGAACAGCGACGCCTCCCACACCGCGGATTCGACCAGCGCCTCGGGCGTGGCCTTGCCGAACCGGGCCAGCAGCCGCGGGTCGAGCGAGCCGGCGTTCACGCCGATCCGGATCGACGTGCCGTGGTCCTTGGCCGCCTGCGCGATCTCCTTGATCTGGTCGTCGAACTTGCGGATGTTGCCGGGGTTCACCCGGACCGCGGCACAGCCGGCCTCGATGGCGGCGAAGACGTACTTCGGCTGGAAGTGGATGTCGGCGATCACCGGGATCTGCGACTTGGTCGCGATCGCCGGGAGCGCGTCCGCGTCGTCCTGGCTCGGGCACGCCACCCGGACGATGTCGCAGCCGGTGGCGGTCAGCTCGGCGATCTGCTGCAGGGTGGCGTTGATGTCGGAAGTCAGCGTGGTCGTCATCGACTGCACGCTGACGGGGGCGTCGCCACCGACGAGGACCTTGCCGACCTTGATCTGGCGCGACTTGCGGCGCGTTCCCAGCGTCGGCGGCGGTGCCTCGGGCATGCCCAGGTTGATGCTCACGTCTGTCCTTTCGGGGTCGACGGCCCGGCATGAGCCGTCATGATCGAGGTTCCGCACAGGCAGGTCGGCAGTTGGCAGGTCCGCATCGTCAGCTGAGTCGGATCGGGTTCACGATATCGGCCACCATCAGCAGGGCACCCATGACCACGAGAACGCTCGCGACGGCGTAGGTCAGGGGGAGTGCCCTCGCGACGTCGACGTGACCGGGGTCGGGGCGGCCGCGGAATCGGGCCACACCACGCTTGACCGCCTCCCACAGGGCGCCGGCGATGTGGCCACCGTCGAGCGGCAGGAGCGGGACGAGGTTGAGGATGCCGACGAACAGGTTGACGCCGCCGAGCAGTTGGAGCAGGACCTGCACGCGGTCCGAGACGATCAGCTTCGTGCTGCCGCCGATGTCACCGGTGGCCACCTCACCGGCGATCCGGCTCGCGCCGATGACCGACATCGGGGAGTCCTGCGCGCGGGTGCCGCCGAACGCCGCCTTCGCGACGCCGACCATCCGCTGCGGCAGGTGGACCAGCGCGCTGCCGGTCGATTCGACCATCGAGCCGAGGGTGGAGAACGTGTCACCGACCGTCGCGTGCGCGCGGATCTGGGTCGGAGTGACGCCGATGAAACCGGCCTGGACAGTCTTGTTCGGGTCGTTCAGATCGGTCGACGTGGTGCTGATGACCGAGACCTGCAGGGTCTTGTCGGCGCCCGCGCGCTCGACGACGACCGGGACGGTCTTACCTGCGGCGGCACGGATCGCGTGCTGCGCGTCGAGCCAGGTGGCGATGGGGGTGCCGGCCACCGAGACGATCCGGTCACCCGCCTGCACGCCGCCAGCCTTGGCGGGAGCGATCGGATCGGCGTCGGTGCAGGTCCGCGCCGTGGTGACGGCCGGGTCGGCGGCGATCACGCAGTCGGACACCGCGGCGACCGTCGTGGTGGTGTTGTAGACGCCGATGCCGATCATTGCGACGCCGACCAGCAGGACGGCCAGGATGAGGTTGACCATCGGCCCGCCGAGCATGACGACGACCTTCTGCCACCACTTCTTCGAGTAGAAGGCCCGATCCTCCTCGCCCGGCAGGAGTTCCTCGGACGCCTGCGTCCGGGCGTCGTCGACGAGGGACTGGAACGCACCGGTCGACCAGCGCCGGGTCTTACCGTCCGCGCTCGGCGGCATCATGCCGATCAGCCGGACGAAACCGCCCGCGGGGATGAGCTTGAGGCCGTACTCGGTCTCACCGCGACGGGTCGACCAGAGCGTCCTGCCGAAGCCGACGAAGTACTGCGTGACCTTGACGCCAAAGAGCTTGGCGGGGACGAGGTGGCCGATCTCGTGCAGCGCGACGCTGGCGAGGATGCCGACGAAGAACGCGATCGCCCCGAAGACCGCCAGCACCGACATTCACTCCGTCATCTCTCCAGCGGCCCGTGGACCGGCTGGTGCCTACCTCGTGAGGGTGGCGACCACACCTGTCGCCCGAGGTCCGATCCTACGCGGCGTGACCCATGCCGACGGTCGGTCGGGACGCGTACGTGGCCCGACCTCAGGCCGTCAGGCGGATGTCTCACGGGCGCGCGCCTCGGTCCACCAGACGAGGTCGTCGAGCAGCATCGTCAACCGCGGCTCGAGCGGCACGAACACGAGGCAGGCGAGGCCGCCGACCAGACGGCGCGGCGGCCTCATTGGTCGCAGGCGTGGGCGTGCGCCGGCGGGGCGGGTGGACCGGACACGCCGTGGCACCAGACGCACGCTGGTCAACTCCATCGGTTCGGCGGATGCAACCAGGTCAGAGGAAAACAACCAGATCAGATGGAAGCAACCACGTCGGGCGGATACAACGCGGTCACAAGGTTGTCGCGATCAGGTTGTCGAGCCGCACCGACATGGGACCGTTGGTGGTCGAGGCGGACATGTATCCGCGGATCCCCACCCCGCCCGCGCTCTGTAGCGAGGCCGTGCTGTCGGTGCCCGTCACCTGCCACGCCGTGGGCTCGGTCGCGCCCGTCCATGCCTTGATCCTGGCGGTGGTCGTGCCCGTTCCGGTCACCTGGAGCTTCAGGTGCAGGACGGTACCGGGGGTATAGGTCAGCCCCGACACGGTCGCCGTCGACAGCGCCGTCTCGACTCCCGCCACCACCTTCGCCACGCTGACGCGGACCACTCCCGTTGAACCGATCAGCGCACTGCCCCGATAGCTGTCGGTCCCGGTCCCACGCCCGGTCAGACCGATGAACACCGTGCCGATGTCCGGCAACTTGTCGATGGCCACATCAGCGCTCAGCTGGGTGTTCATTGACGAGACACCGGCCAGATGCGCCATCGGCGCCTTCCCGGCGGCCACCGAGATCGTCCCGGCCGCGCCGTCGACGGCGAAGAGCGAGGAACTGCCCGACAACGTCCAGGCGCCGCCGGTATCGGCGGTACCCCAGCCGGTGGCGAGCGTCCGGCTGAAGTTGTCGGCCGCGACGACCGCGCCCTGAGCAGGCACGGTCACGGTCACCGGATGCGTCACCGTCCCGGTCGCCCCGCTGTTGTCGGTCACCGTCAGCGTCACGCTGTAGGTGCCGGCGGCCAGGTAGGTGTGCGTGGGTGTGGCACCGGTCGCCGTGCCTCCGTCACCGAAGTCCCAGGCATAGCCGGTGATCGACCCGTCCGGGTCGTACGAGCCGGAGCCGTCGAACGACGCTGCCAGATCCTTGGCCGAGGAGGTGAAGGCCGCGACGGGTGGTTGTGGAGTGGCTTGTCCGCTCCTGGCGGCGTAATGCGCCGCGACCCGGGCGGCCGACAGCGCGGTCGGGTAGACCGCCACCTCGTCGACGCTGCCGAACAGGGAGTTGCTCGTCGGCGCGCTCGTCCGGCCGGCCAGCGTGGCGGTACCGACCTGCCAGTCCCCGAGGAAAGTGGTGCCCGAGGTCACGTCGGTGCGGGCGGCCACCTGGTTCCCGTCGACATACAGACGCATCCCGGTGCTTCCCAGGCTCGCGGTCACCAGGTGCCACTGGCTGTTGTTGTACGAGAGGGTGGAGTTGACCGACTGGTTGGAGCCGTTGTTGACGCCGAACCAGATCCGGCCAGAGTTGTCCATGTACACGACCCGGTCGTAGCGCCCACTGGCTCCGTTGAGAGGGTTGCCGAAGGCGACGATCGAACCGCCCTTGGTGGCGCCGGTCTTGACCCACGTCTCGACCGTGAAGGTGTTCGGCGCGCTTCGGGTGTCCTGGCCGTAGAGGTTGCCGATTCCGGTTCCGCTGAGCGACGACGCCGAGTCGGACTCGTTCAACATGGCGCCTGCGGTCCCCCTGGTCACCCCGGCGAAGGCGATCATGTCGTCGTTGCCCACCAGGTCACGCGCCAGCGTCGTCCCTGCGGGCTCGTCCAAGCGGTAGTAGTTGTCGGGGTCGTCAGCGCGGACGGCGTCGGCGTAGGTGGTCGAGTAGGTCTGCGAGGCGATCGTCACGGTGACGTCGGCGGTGCTCCCCCGGTTGCCGAAGTCGTCAAAGGCGATCACCCGGTACTTCACGCTGGCCCCCGGTGTCTGGCCGGTGTCGTCGCAGCTCATCGTCCGTGGTTCCCAGAAGTCGTTGTCCGACTCGACCACGCACACCGGCGTCGCGTTCACCGTCGTGTAGTTGCGGTAGACCTTGTAGGTGAGATGCCGGTTGTCCCGGTCGAGGGTGCTGCTCCACGCGATGTGCGCCCGGCCCGGCAACAGGGACTGCGCACTGACATGGAAGGTCTGGGTGCTCCAGTAGTTCCCCGCGGTGCTCGCCAGCGGGGCCACCTTGTTGGTCGAGAGGGCGGTCTTGGCGAACCGCACCAGGCCCTGCTGTGCGGTCGAGTTCACGGACGGGAACTCACCGCCGTAGGCGATGTAGTTGCCGTTCGCGGTACCCGAGACGCTCCAGGTGGCCTGGCTCTGGCCGGTGTAGGTGCCAGTTGTCCACTTGTCGAAGAAATGCAGAACGTCCGGGTGCGGGTTCCCCTCCAGGCTGGCGTAGGCGTTGCCCATGTTGTCCTTCGTGATCGTCCCGGTGACGGTCTTGCCGAACGCGGTCGCGTGGAAGTACGCCCACGTGGGCTTGGTCTGCCAGAAGCCGTTGATGTTGCCGCAGTAGTGCGTGTGGCTGGCGATGTAGACGACGTCGGCGGTGGGGAAGACGCTGTAGCTGTCGCCGTGGCAGTCCTCGACCCAGATGATCGCGCCCGTCTCGTTGTCGGCCATGAACGAGCCCTCGAGGTTGCCGGTCCCACCGAACACGTAGCCCGTGCCGTACACGCCGTCGGCGTCAGCGGCGAGAGACAGGAACGCCGCGTTGTTCCCGTAGTCGTGGACGGTCGCGGTGGCGGCCCAGGGCCGGATCGCGCCCGAGACGGGGTCGACGGCTGCCATGCCGAGCCTGGACTGTCCCCCGACATGGGCGAACCGGCCGGCCACTACCACCAGGGAGCCGCTGTGGTTCAGCGTCATAGCGACGACCGCTGCATCGGCGTTGGGGTTCCACGGGAGCAGCGCGCCGGTGGCGACATCGACGGCGGCGGCATAGCCGCGGGCCAGGCCGTTGACGGTCGTGAAGTCGCCACCGAAGTACACGGTCGAGCTCGACACCGTCAGCGATCGCACGGTGGTCTGCGCGAGCGGCTTGAAGTTCGCGACCAGGGCGCCGGTCGATGCCGTGAAGGCGGCGATCCGGGACCGCACCTGCCCGTTGGCCTGGGTGAAACCGCCGCCGACATAGATCGTCGAACCATCCGGTGAGGCCGCGATCGACAGCGCCTGCGCGTTGACCGTCGGCGCCCACGACGTGATCAGGTTGCCGGTGGTGATGTCGTAGGCCAACAGGTTCGACCGCGGCGTGGTGTTCACGCCAGCGGCCGCACCCGCCGGCCGGGCATCGGTGAACGAGCCGGCCACATACACCGTGGTCCCGACCACGACCTGCGACCAGGCCACCCCGTTGATCTGCACCGTAGGCAGCGGATCACCCGTCACCGTCGCCGGCGTGCCAGGTGACGTCGGAAGCGAGTCCGCCAGCGCAACCGGTGCCGTGACGGCGAACAGGCCGACCGCCGACATAGCCAGGCAGGCGAGGCCGGCGACCACCCGAAGGGCGGTCCCCCGTGACAGGACCGGCCGAGAACGCCGTAGAACCATGCGCCTGTTCATTTCGTGTCCTTCTGGATGGGAGCCGGTACGTGCCCGGTACGGGCTCGTGGTGCTGCTGGACGTTTCGTGGGTGGCGCTTGTCGCTTGTGCAATGGATTGCTGAACGTGTGGCGTCTGGGAGAGGGAGTATGAGGGGTGGGACCGGAACTGTGCGCGGGCGAGGCGACCGAGCGGGCGAAGACCGCGATGGGGAGAGTCGGCGCCGGGCTCACGGTGATGGTGGCGTCGCCGCGCTTGGAGACCGGCATGTTGAAGACGAAGACGGCCGTCGACTTCTCCCCCGGCTTCAGCGAACCTGTGAACGGCTTGCTCGCCGGGTCGCCGGTGACCTGGATTCCGGGCGTGCCGGCACTGTCGTAGTAGGCGTTGACCACCACCGAGGTCAACGCGATGCTCTTCGCGCCCGTATTGGTCAATCGGATGCCGAGGCGGACCGCGGGAGCGCTGATCTCGCCCGGGCCGTTGGCCTTGCTCTTGACCGACATGAACCCGGCATCGTCGACCCGGACCGAGTCCGCGACCGACGTGGCATTCACGTCGACCGGATCCGCGACCTTGCGGCCCGGCTCGACGATGCCGCGGGCAACTTCTTGCCGGACGAAGATGTCGAACCTGACGTCTTGCTGGTGGCCTTCTTCGAACTGACCTTCGTCGTTCCGCTCTTGCCCTTGGTTGTCGGGTCGGCTGCGCCCGGCGATCAGGCGCGACCGGCTGATGTGCCGGTTGGGTGGTGTCAACGTCGTCATGCTTGCTCTTTCACCGGTATCACAGACCGTGATCCGGATTCGTATCAAAGTGACCACAGAGAGTGTCTGCCTGTGCAAACACTATCCGAGAGATGCCCGATTTGCCAGGTGTTTGGTCATTCTCCCTTACAAATCCGTGATGTGGTCCTTCATTGGGCCCCGATTGATGACTCTCCGTAGCAGCTCGCGGTGATCAGCAACAAGCCTGCGGCCGTACCGGCCAATGCGGCCGGCATCGGGCGCATCCGTGCTCGACGAGGTCACGCCGGTGGGCCGCGACCTCGTGCTCGCAGCCGTCAAGGCGGCAGCCCAGACCGATGCGGCCTTCTTCCCGGGGGCCGACGTCCGCACACGGCTGCGCACCGAACTCCGCTCGCTCGTCGAGAACAGCCGGCCGACTGAGCAATCCTGATCAGGCGTACCCGCCGCCTCAGCCGTCAGGATGGTCCGTATGCACAGTCCGGACCGGCTCCGCGGAATCCTCGACCTCGTCGAGGAGAGCCTCGACGAGCCCGATCTGACCGGCGTCGACCTCGCGTCCCGGGCTTACCTGTCCCGGTTCCACTTCGACCGGCTCGTCCGCGCGAGCGTCGGCGAATCACCCGGCGCGTTCCGTCGGCGGCTGCTGCTCGAGCGTGCCGCGCATCGGCTCGGCTCGACCGGCGAGCTCGTGATCGACGTCGCCTTCGACGCCGGCTACGGCTCACACGAGGCGTTCACGCGGGCATTCACCCGCGCGTTCGGCGCGACTCCGTCGGAGTTCCGCCGTGACCCGCGGCTGTCGCGTGATCTGCCCTGTGACAACGGCATCCACTTCCACCCACCGGGCGGCCTCCGGCTGCCCGCCGAGACAAGGAGCTCCAGCATGGACATCCTGACCCGCATGTTCGACCACCACATCTGGCTGGCCGGCCAGATCATCGACCACAGCGCCGGCCTCGCCGACGACGACCTGGACCGCCCGATCGCCCTCTCGGTCGAAGGCATCGACGACTCCCCCACCCTGCGCCGGCTCGCCGACCGGCTCGTCGGCCAGCTCGAGATGTGGGTCACCGCGCTCGACGGCGGAACCTCGATGCCTGCACCGGGCGACACCAGCACGGCCGGACTGACCGCTCGACTGGCCGCGGCCGCCCCACGCTTCCGCGAGCTGGTGGTGGCACCGATCGAGGCGGGCCGGGCCGACGAGACCTTCGTCGACGCGGTCTGCGATCCACCCGAGACGTTCACCCTCGGCGGCGTGCTCGCCCACGTCCTCACGTTCTCCGCCGTCCGGCGGACGATGGCGGTCGGCGCGCTGGAGACCGCCGGTATCAGCGACCTCGGCTCGGGCGACCCGATGCACTTCGTCGGGGGCTCGGGGTCCGACGCCGCCACGATCACCCGGCGGAGCTGATCAGCTCGCCGGCTCGTGCCCGCGCCCAGGCGTCCGCGGCCAGCACGTCGTCGATCGTGAGGGACGAGACCGCGACGTCGTCGCGACGTTCGGCCAGCACGAGGCCGATGGTGTCGACGATCCCGAGGAACGGCAGTCGGCCGCGGCGGAACGCCTCGACGCACTCCTCGTTGGCCGCGTTGTAGACCGCGGGTGCGGTCCCGCCGGCCGCTCCGGCCGACCGGGCCATCCCGACCGCCGGGAACGCCTCGTCGTCGAGCGGCTCGAAGGTCCAGCTACCCGCAGCCGACCAGTCGCAGCCGGCCGCCGCGCCCGGGAGCCGGTCCGGCCAGGCGAGCGCGAGCCCGATCGGCAGCCGCATGTCCGGCGGGCTGGCCTGGGCCAGCGTGCTGCCGTCGACGAACCGCACCATCGAATGGACGATCGACTGCGGGTGGACGACGACCTCGATCCGTTCCATCGGCACGTCGAAGAGCAGCTGGGCCTCGATCACCTCGAGCCCCTTGTTGACCAGCGTCGCGGAGTTGATCGTGATGACCGGGCCCATCGACCAGGTCGGATGGTTCAGCGCCTGCTCGGGCGTGACGTCACCCAGCTCGGCCCGGGTCCGGCCGCGGAAGGGCCCGCCGCTCGCCGTGATCACGAGGGCCTCGACCTCGTCGGCGCGACCGCCGCGAAGTGCCTGCGCCAGCGCGGAGTGCTCGGAATCGACAGGCACGATCTGGCCGGGTGCCGCGGCCGCCTTGACGAGCGGGCCGCCGGTGATGAGCGACTCCTTGTTCGCCAGCGCGAGCGTGTGCCCGGCCCTGAGCGCAGCGAGTGTCGCGCGCAGGCCGATCGAGCCGGTGATGCCGTTGAGGACGATCGTCGGACGACCGTCCTCGGCCGGCCGGCCGGCCAGCTGTTCGGCCGCGTCCGGGCCCACCAGCAGCTCCGGCCGGAGGCCGGGCGCGAGCGCTCGGAGGGCCTCGGTGAGCTCACCGGCAACGGCGTCGTCGGCCAGGGCGATCGTCGTGACCTCCAGTGCCACCGCCTGCCGCGCGAGCAGCCCGGCGTTCGATCCACCCGCGATCGCCCGCACCCGGAAGCGGTCGGTATTACGGCTCAACAACCCGATGGCCTGGGTTCCGATCGAGCCGGTCGAGCCGAGCAGGACGACGTCGCGCCGCGGGGTACCGGTGCTCATCGGAAGACGACCGTGCGGTGGCCGTTGAGGACGACGCGGTTCTCCACATGCCAGCGGACCGCGCGGGCGAGCGCCTGGCACTCGAGGTCACGGCCGACGTCGACGAGCGTGTCCGGACCCATCGTGTGATCGACCCGCGCGACCTCCTGCTCGATGATCGGTCCCTCGTCCAGATCGGCCGTCACGTAGTGGGCGGTCGCGCCGATCAGCTTCACGCCACGGGCATAAGCCTGGTGGTAGGGGCGGGCGCCCTTGAACGAGGGCAGGAAGCTGTGGTGGATGTTGATCGCCTTCCCGGCGAGGTCGGCGCACAGCTGCGGGCTGAGGATCTGCATGTAGCGGGCGAGGATCCACAGGTCGACGTCGTACTGCCCGGCCAGCCCGCGCATCCGTGCCTCGGCGTCGGCCTTCGTGTCCGGGGTGACCGGCAGGTGGTGGAACGGGATGCCGGCGGACTCGACGAGCTCACGGGTGTCCGGGTGGTTGCTGACGACCGCCGCGATCGTGGCCGGGACGGTGCCAGTGCGGCAGCGGTAGATCAGGTCGTAGAGGCAGTGGTCGAGCTTGCTCACCAGGACGAAGAGGCGTTTCGGCTGCGCCGGGTCCATCACGTCGAACCGCATCGCGAACCGGCCGGCCACCTCGGCGAACGCGTCCCGCAGGACGGTCACCGACTCGTGCGGATCCGCGACGTCGACGGCCAGCCGCATGAAGAACAGATCGGCATCGGTATCGGAGAACTGCTGCGAGTCAACGATGTTGGCGCGCCGGCCGGCCAGCAAACCCGACACCGCATGCACGATGCCGACGGCGTCTGGGCAGGTCAGCGTGAGGACACGACGCACGGCCGGCGCGGCGGCGCGCACGGCAGCGCTCGTGGACGGGACGGAAGCCATGACGTCCATTCTGTCCGCCGGGCGCACGGCCCCGGAGCCGCCCCGCCGCCTGCGCGCCGCCCACCGACGCTGCGCCGAACGGCCGGGCCTGCGCGCCGCACTGGTTGACTGGACCCTGTGGCACCGATCCGTGAGCCCGCCACCCTCGGCGACCTCGACCGGGCGGTCACCGGCGGAGCCACCTCGATGCTTGGCTGGCGGGTGGCCGATCTCGACCTGAACACCCGCGGCGCGCAGCTCACCGGTCTGGACGCACACGGCGGGGTCTTCTTCGGCTGCGAGTTCGACCCCGCCACCGAACTCGCGCTGCGCGCCGACGGGGCACTGATCTTCCCGGAGCTGCCGGATCTCCCGTTCGCCGCCTACCTCCGGGTCGCTCTACGAGCCTGCCGAGCTCTACGACACCGGGCTGACCGGCGGCCACTACGCGAGACGAACGCCGCACCGAGCGCGAATTCGAGGATCAGATCCCACGCGATGATCCAGGCGAAGATCTCCCCGATCGTCGTGTCGGCATAGGTGTAGGAACTTCCCGGCGTCGGTACCGCGGCGGCCAGTTCGGCGTAACACAATGCCGCGAGCAGCGAAACGAAACCGGCGATCAGGAACGAGATGACGATTCCCGCGCCGGCACGAGTCCGCTGTCACATCCAGACGGAGACGGCCCGGCGGCCTTACCTCGCTGTCACACCAACGAGAGACGGCCCGGCGGCCTTACCTCGTTCTACCCGTCTGTTCCCGTCGCCGCCAGCTGGCCGCACGCCCCGTCGATCTCACGACCGCGGGTGTCGCGAACCGTGACGGCGACGCCGTGCGCCTGCAGCCGACGCACGAACTCGCGTTCGTCCTCGGGCCGCGACGCGGTCCACTTCGACCCAGGCGTCGGGTTCAGCGGGATCAGGTTCACGTGCACGAGATGCCCGGCGAGCAGCCGGCCGAGCATGTCCGCGCGCCATGCCTGGTCGTTGATGTCCTTGATCATGGCGTACTCGATCGAGATCCGGCGTTTCGTCACCGCGGCGTAGTTCCACGCGGCGTCGAGCACCTCGCCGACCTTCCAGCGGGTGTTGATCGGCACGAGCTCGTTGCGCAGCTCGTCGTCGGGCGCGTGCAGCGAGACCGCGAGCGTGACCGGCAGACCTTCCTCGGCGAGCGAGTTGATGCGCGGGACGAGGCCGACCGTCGAGACGGTGATGCCACGCGCCGACATGCCGAGACCGTCGGGCGCCGGGTCGGCGATGCGGTGAAGGACGTCGACGACCGTCTTGTAGTTGGCGAGCGGTTCGCCCATGCCCATGAAGACCACGTTGGACACACGACCCGGTCCACCGGGTACCGCGCCGTCGCGCATCGCGCGTGCCGCGTCGACGACCTGGCCGACGATCTCGGCGGTGGAGAGGTTGCGGGTGAGGCCCTGCTGACCGGTCGCGCAGAACGGGCAGGCCATCCCGCAGCCGGCTTGGCTGGAGATGCAGACGGTGGCGCGGTCGGGGTAGCGCATCAGCACGCTCTCGACCAGCGCGCCGTCGTGCAGCCGCCACAGCGTCTTGATCGTGGTGCCGGCATCGGCAGCGAGCGTGCGCACGGGATGGAGCAGATCGGGGAACAACTCCGACGCCAGCGAGCCCCGGACTTTCGCCGGCACGTCGGTCATCTCGGCGACGTCCGTCTCGAGCCGGCCGAAGTACTGCACCGACAGCTGCTTGGCGCGGTAGGCGGGCAGACCCACCCCCGCCATGGCGGCGCGGCGGTCGGCCATCGACAGGTCGGCGAGGTGCCGTGGCGGCTTGCCTCGTCGGGGAGTCGCGAAGTCGAGGAGCGGCCGTGTCGGGGAAGGTGGGGAATCGGGTTGCGACATGGCCGCTCCAGTGTCGCACGGGCTCGCCGTGGTGCCGCATCATGGACGGCGATGAACCCACCGACCGATAGACACCGCGACGATGCCGCCGGCGGGCGCGCTCGTTTCCGCCGACCCCTGTTCACCGCCGACGCCGAGCAGCTCAGCCCGGTGACCGACGACCGGACCAGACTCGTCGCGGCGCACCGCAGCGCGGCCGCCCTCGTCGCCGGTGCACGCGGCCGGCCCGACGGCGAGGTCGCCGAACGGCTCGGTAACTTCGTGGCCGACGAGGGCATCATCGAGCTGGCCGCCTTGTGGGCGGAGGCGCCGGCGGTCTCCCTTCCGGGTGCGCTCTACCAGCTCGTGCTGCTGCGCGAGTGGATCGTGCGGAATCCGGTGGACGCATCCCGGTTCTTCACCGCCGGTCGGGAGGTGGCTGAGTTCTCGACCGTCGTCGCCGGCGTGGCCGATCCGCCCAGCCCGGAGGCCGTCGTGCGGCTGGCCGACACCGTGCTGTCGGCCGCGTTCGACGCAGACCTCGCCGACGCCCTCGACCGTGCCGGTGCGTTCTGCCGGGTCGTGGCCGCCGGGCGAGGTCACGCAACGCCGGTGGACGACACCGTGAACAGCCGGCTGGGCGCCGGGAACCTCACAATGGCCGACAACCTGATCCGCGCCGCGCGTGCGTGGCGGCTCGGCCGGCTCGACTGATGACCGGGTTCAGGACCCCGCGGCCGGGTATCGCTAGACTGCCGTGGGCGCCGGGCTGCGGTAGCCCCGGGCTCCACTTGCAGCCGCTTCGAGCGGCCTCTGCGCCGAGAGGCGCTCCCAGCCCGGCGTCCACCACCATCCCCCGGCCGTGACCCTGACCGGGCGCGTCCGGCCGATCGTTGCCTTCGTTGCGCTGGCCGTGCTGACGTCCGTCGGCTCGAGCGGCTGCGGCGGGCCGACCGATGCGTCCTCGCCCACGGTGGCGGCTGCCGTTCCGACCGCGTCGACGCCCGCGCCCACCGTCGATGCCGGGAGCCGGCATCCCACCTGTTCGGCGTCCGTCTACCCAACGCTGCGGACGACCCGGATCAGCGTCGCCGCGGGGGCGTGCCTGAGTTTCGAGCACTACAGCGACATCGCGGCGGTCATCACCGGCGTGAGACCAGCGGACGCTGGCTTGTTCCAGAGCCTGGACGCGCTCACCTACCGCGGGCTGCACGCCGGTTCGACGGTGTTCAGCGTCGACACCAAGCGCGAGATCTGCACGGCCACCGCCACCTGCCAGGTACCCAACCCGGTGAAACGCCTCACGGTGACGGTGACGAAAGCCGGCTGAGCGTCAGCGTAAAGGCCACCCGCCCCAGTCCGCGATCAGGGAACCGGTGAGCCGGTGAGCCGCGATGCTGACGTCCAGTACGCACCAGTCCGGCATCCTCATCCGCTGCCAGGCGGCGATGTTCACCGGCCGATCGAGGATCTCTGCGACAAGCAGCGACCACGCGGTCCCGTGACCCACGAGCACGACGTCTGGAGACCCGTCCGCCAACGCCTGCTCACAGCACCGGACGGCTTCGCCCCGGACCCGGACCAGGACCGACTCAGCAGTTTCCCATCCAGCTGCGGCTGGTTCAGCCGGATTCTCGACCGACCTCTCGACTGCACGGCTGAACACAGCCTTGTCCGCCAGAACAGCCGGACGCCGCATTTCGCCGAGTGCACGGGTGTGCTGCACGTCGTCCGAGGACAGGCCGAGCAAGCCACGTAGACGGCGCGCCGTGTCGACCGCCTTCGGCTCGGACGAACTGACCCATCGGTTGGACCGCGGGAAGCCTGGCGCAGCGACCAGCGTGGCGAACGGCTCGTCGTCGGCGGCCAGTCGCCACGCCGAGGCGGTCCGACTCGCGTCGACCACAGGCCGACCGTGGCGGATCAGATGGAGCCGTGTCATCCCAGACCTCCGTAACGCGAGCGCCGACTGTCTCTTGGAAGCACCGACGACCCCGTGCACGGGGATGTTCGTGCTGCGAACGGGCTGTCGGTCCTCGGCAACGTCACGCCCTCACGTCAGCAGCGTGAAGACCAGCCAGCAGACCATCGCGGACGGCAGCATCGAGTCGAGCCGGTCCATGATCCCGCCGTGGCCGGGTAGCAGATCGCCCATGTCCTTCACGCCGATGTCCCGCTTGATCATCGACTCGACGAGGTCACCACCGGTCGCCGTGACCACGACGAGCGCACCGATGATGAGCCCGGACCACCACGGGAACGACGTCCCCAGCCCGACCATCAGCGTTGCGGTCACCACGCACGCGACGACCGAGCCGGCGAAGCCCTCCCACGACTTCTTCGGGCTGATCTTCGGCGCCATCGGGTGCTTGCCGAACGCGACCCCGGCTGCGTAGCCGCCGACGTCGCTGGCCACCACCGTCGCGATGAACGTCATCGTCCGCATCAGCCCGTCGTCGGCGCTCGCCAGCATCGCGGCGAAAGCCGCCAGCACGGGCGCGTAGGCGGCGATGAAGACGCTGGCGCTGACGTCCCGGACGAAGCCGGAGGCCCCGAGTCGCATCCGGTCGGCGAGACTCGCGACCACGGTCAGGCCGAACGCCGCGACCAGGACGGGGGGTCCCCAGAAGTAGGCGCCGAGGATGATCGCGACCGAGCCCACCGCGAGCACCTCCCGCGACGCCCGGATGCCCGCCACCGTGAAGGCCTTCGACAGCTCCCACACGGCGACCACGATCGCGAGCGCGACGAAGATCGCGAATGCCGGCCGGTAGAAGAACAGCGAGCCGAAGACGACGAGCCCAAGCCCTAACCCGACCCCCACGGCTGGTCCGAGCGCGCGGCCGGCGCGACCGTGTGAGTCGGCCGGTACGTGCAGGGGCGGTCCGGGCGGCGGCGTCACGTCGATGTCAGGCCCGTCCACCTCGGGCCCGTCGATGTCGGGCCCGTCGACCTCGCACAGCTCGCCGCGCGCGAGTGCCGCGGACGAGTCGTCAGTCGGATTCGAGGAGGTCATGGGCGCGTCGGGAGCTCAGATCCTCAGACTTCGAGGATCTCGGCTTCCTTGTGCCGCAGGAGATCGTCGACCTGGTCGACATGGGACTTGGTGAAACCGTCCAGCCGCTTCTCCGCGCGCGACGCGTCGTCCTCGCCGACGTCGCCGTCCTTGGAGAGCTTGTCGATGGTCTCCTTCGCGGCGCGGCGGATGCTGCGGACGGACACCTTCGCGTCCTCGGCCTTCGTCTTGGCGAGCTTGACGTACTCCTTGCGGCGTTCGGCCGTCAGCTCCGGCATGTTGACCCGGATGACCTTGCCGTCGTTGCTCGGGTTGACGCCCAGGTCGGACTCGCGGATGGCCCGCTCGATCGCGCCCATCGCGGACACGTCGTACGGCGAGATGAGGACGACGCGCGCTTCCGGGATGGTGAACGACGCGAGCTGCTGGACCGGCGTCGGAGCGCCGTAGTAGACGGCCTGGAGCTTGTTGAACATGCTCGGGTGGGCGCGGCCGGTCCGGATCGAACCGAAGTCCTCCTTGGCCACCTCGATCGCCTTGTCCATCTTCGTCTTGGCGTCGTTGAGGGTCGAGTCGATGGTCATTGCGTCGCTCCGTCCGTTCAGGTGTTCGGATGCTGGTGCCGGGTGGATCGGTTTCTGCCTGTCCTGCAGGGCCAGCCGTGCAGCTGCCGTGCAACGAGCATTCTCCCGCTACGGGCACGACGACGCGAGGAGCGTCCCGACGGGCTCGCCGGCGACGGCCCGCCGGATCATGCCGGGAGCGTCGAGCCGGAAGAACACCATCGGCAGCGAGTTGTCGCGCGCGAGGCTGACAGCCGTCGCGTCGGCCACTTCGAGACGCTGCACGAGGAAGTCGTCGTAGGACAGGCAGTCGTACTTCTTCGCGTCCGGGTTCGTCCGCGGATCGCTGTCGTAGACGCCGTCGACACCGTTCTTGCCCATCAGCAGGACGTCCGCGCCGATCTCGAGCGCACGCTGGGCGGCGACGGTGTCGGTCGTGAAGAACGGCATGCCGGCGCCGGCGCCGAAGATGACGACACGGCCCTTCTCGAGGTGCCGGATCGCACGTCGCGGGATGTACGGCTCGGCGACCTGGCCCATCGTGATGGCGGTCTGGACGCGCGTGTCGATGCCTTCCTTCTCGAGGAAGTCCTGCAGGGCAAGGCAGTTCATGACGATGCCGAGCATGCCCATGTAGTCGGCACGCGCACGGTCCATGCCCCGCTGCTGGAGTTCGGCGCCGCGGAAGAAGTTGCCGCCGCCCAAGACGATGGCCACCTGCACGCCGTCGGAGACGACCTCGCTGATGGCGATGGCGATGGAGTGCACGATGTCGGGATCGACTCCGACGCGACCGCCTCCGAATACCTCGCCGGAGAGCTTGATCACCACCCGCTTGTAGGCGGGATGCGGGGTCGAGCCGCCGACCGGGACCGGGACCGCCAGGTCACCCTTGTCGTCCGCCACGCGGAACCTCCCTCGTTGGTCGCCGTGTCGTGCCGAACCTATCCGACGCCCCGGCCCGGCGGCTGCGCTGCCCGGACGTGACGCGACCCCGGCGGGTGACCCGGCCGGAGCCGGACCACCCACCAGGGCCGATGAAGCCGGGTCAGGCCTTGCCGACCTCGAAGCGGGCGAACCGGGTGAGGGTGACACCGGCCTCGTCGAGCAGGGCCTTGACCGTCTTCTTGTTGTCCTGCACCGAGGGCTGCTCGGTGAGGACGTTGTCCTTGTAGAACGCGTTCAGGCGGCCGTCGACGATCTTGACGATCGCCTGCTCCGGCTTGCCCTCATTACGCGCCCGCACCTCGGCGACCTCACGCTCGGTCGCGACGATGTCGGCCGGCACCTCGTCGCGGGTCAGGTAGGTCGGGCGCATCGCCGCGGCCTGCATCGCTGCGTTGCGGGCGGCGTCCGCGGACGGCCCGGTGTACTCGACGACGACGCCCATCTGCGGGGGCAGGTCGGCCGACCGGCGGTGCAGGTAGGTCGCGGTCGCCCCGTCGAAGGTGACGATGCGGCCGACGGCGATCTTCTCGCCGATGATCGCGGACGTCTCGAGGATCGCCTGGTCGACGGTCTTGCCGCCGAAGTCGGAACCGAGCAGAGCGGCCACGTCGGCCGGCTTGGTGTCGCGGACGACGACGAGCAGGTCGGCGGCGAGCTTCTGGAACGTCTCGTTCTTGGCGACGAAGTCGGTCTCGCAGTTGAGCTCGAGCATCGCGCCGCCCTCGGCGACGACGAGTCCGTCGGTCGCCTCGCGCTCGGCGTTGCGGTTGAGCTGCTTGGCGGCCCCGCTCTCGCGGAGGATCAGGATCGCCTTCTCGATGTCGCCGCGCGCTTCGGTGAGGGCCTTCTTGCAGGCCATCATCCCCGCGCCGGTCAGGTCCCGCAGTCGCTTGATGTCTGCTGCAGTGAAGTCAGGCATGACTGTTCCTTGTCCGACGCGCGCCCGGGCGTGAGCCCACTGCCGCGTCTCAGAGTCGTTCCTACGTGTCGTGAAGGTACGCAGCGCAACTGCGTGTTGACCAAGGGTTTCCTGGAAGCCTCGTCGGCTGCCGGGAAACACTCGACGGTGGACTACTCGGCTGCGGCAGCAACCGGCTCGGCAGCCGGCTCGGCAGCGGCGTCGGTCGCTTCGGTGACCTCGTCCGCGCCGACGGTTTCGCTGGCCGGCGCCTCGAGCTCGGACGTGACCTCGGTCTCGACGCCCCGGGTCTCGACCCCAGCCGCGGGCACGTCGGCCTCGGCTGCGGGCTCCTCGACGGCTTCGTCGTCGACCGACGGAGCGGCTTCGACAGCTGACGGCTCGTCGGCAGCGACCTCGGCCGCGACAGCGGCATCGGTCACGGTCTCGACGGGCGTCTCGACACCGGAGTCACCGGCGAGCAGCTCGCGCTCCCACTCGGCCAGCGGCTCGTCGCCCGCGACGTCGCCCGAACCATCGGCGGCGGCGTCGTAGGCACCGGCGCGCGACAGCAGACCGTCGGCGGCGGCGTCGGCGATGACACGCGTGAGCAGGGCGACGGAGCGGATCGCGTCGTCGTTGCCCGGGATCGGGAAGTTGACCTCGTCGGGGTCGCAGTTCGTGTCCAGCACGCCCACGATCGGGATGCCGAGCTTCTTGGCCTCGTCGATGGCGAGGTGTTCCTTCTTCGTGTCGACGATCCAGATCGCGTTCGGGACCTTGCTCATCCGGCGGATACCGCCGAGTGTGCGCTCGAGCTTCTCCTTCTCGCGACGGAGGCCGAGCAGCTCCTTCTTCGTCCGGCCCGACGCGGCGACGTCGTCGAAGTCGAGCTCTTCGAGCTCGGCCAGGCGACGGAGGCGTCCGTGGACCGTCTGGAAGTTGGTGAGCATGCCACCGAGCCAGCGCTGGTTGACGAAGGGCATGCCCACACGGGTGGCCTGCTCCTCGATCGCTTCCTGCGCCTGCTTCTTGGTGCCGACGAACAGGATCGTGCCGCCCTTGGCGACGACGTCACGCACGTAGGCGTAGGCGGTGTCGATGTAGGTCAGCGACTGCTGCAGGTCGATGATGTAGATGCCGTTGCGCTCGGTGAAGATGAATCGCTTCATCTTCGGGTTCCAGCGACGGGTCTGGTGCCCGAAGTGGACGCCGCTCTCGAGCAGCTGTCGCATGGTGACGACTGCCATGGTGGTGCTCCTTGTCCAGGACGTGCCACATGGGCACATCCCCCAGTTGATCCATCCGTGCCGGGACCGGCCGGATGCCTGATGACCGCGCGTGCCGTGCCCGCCTGGAAGAGGTGGGACTGGTGGCGACGCCCGCCCGGTGCCGCTATTCGACGAGAGACGGCCTGACGGCCTTACCTCGTGCGTGAACATCGGCGTGGACGGTGTGCGGACATGCGAAGTCGTCCCGCCGAAGCGAGACGCTCGACCGAGTCTACGTCATGGTGTCCGTGCAGGCCGACGCCGTTTACAGGCGGCAACGTCAGTCCGACGGTGTCGGCGTCGATCCCGGCGCGAGCAGCAGTCGGGACCAGGCATCGGTGAGCCAGTCACGGAACTGCTCCGGCCGCCATCCCCGTTGGCCGACCAGGAGGTCCCAGTACTCGGCGGCGTTCATCGTCCAGATGACGTCGGCGACGTCGTCATCGGTCAGGTCGTCCCGAAGCCGACCGGTCGCGCGGAGTTCGGCGGCGAACTCGCGCATGTTGCGGGCTCTGCGCTCACCGATCTCACGCCAGAGCGCGGCGCAACTGGCGTCGCTGACGGCGGCATCGCGCAGCGCCAGGAAGATCGGTGCGAGCCGGCTCTGGATGGCGGTGACGGCGGCGGCGTAGGTGGCGATCTTCGTTTCGACGTCGGTGGCCGCGCGGATCGCGAGCACGTACTCGCGCTGCTGGGCCGGCACCACCTCGCCGGTGCCCGACAGCGCGGTCTCCACCAGTCCGCGCAGGATCTCGGGTTTGCGGCCGACGGCCGCGTACAGCGTGTCGACGGCGACGCCGGCCCGGTCGGCGATGTCGGCGACCGTGGTGGCGGTGTATCCACGCTCCTCGAACAGGGCCTGTGCGCCGTCGAGGACCGCCCGGCGGGTGGCCGCCGCGCGGGCCGCTCGCTGGGGGGCGCGATAGGTGCGCCGGCCGTTGACGTTGTCGTTCATCGGTGCGATGGTACCAATATCGATCCGAAACTGGTTCGGTCGAATTGGAGGGCATCATGGTTTACGCGTTCATCCAGGACGTTCCGATCGGCGAAGAGCTGTACCGCCGCATCATGGAGAAGCTCGGTCCGGAGCCGTTGGCCGGTTCATTGCTGCACCTCTGTGTCCGTAACGAGGACGGCAGCTTGCGTTACATCGACGTGTGGGGGTCCGAGGAGGACTGCGCCCGGGCCTTCGACGAGCGCATCCATCCGGCCGTCGACTCCGCGTTCGGCGGTTCGCGACCGGGCGCCGAGCCCGAGGTGCACCACTTGGACGTCATCCACGCGACGGGTGCACTCATTCCTTCGTAACGGTATTCGAGCCGACGACCGCTCGACCGGCTGTCGGCTCGTTCGGTGTGCGCAGCCCGTCCACAGACGCTGTCCACCGACGAGCGGATCGTGAATCCGTCCACAGGGCGCCGATCTTCTGCCCTCGCGGTCACTGCCGACGACGATCCTGTCGCGGTGACCGACCTTGGCTCGTACCATCGCCCGTTTACTCGTGTTCTCGTCCTTGTCGTCGCCGTTGCGCTGATGACTGCGACGGTCGCGCTGGGCATCGCTCCGTCGACGCACGCGACGGCCGCGACGAGGTGGGTGTGGCCACTCGATCCGCAGCCTGACGTGCTCACCGGATTCGATCCGCCCGACGAACGCTGGAATGACGGCCACCGCGGCGTCGATCTGGCCGGGTGGGCCGGTGAGCCGGTGCTGTCCGCGGGTGACGGGGTGGTCTCGTTCGCCGGGATGCTCGCCGGCCGGGGTGTGGTCGCCGTGTCGCACGGCACGTTGCGGACCACCTACCTACCGGTCGATGCCGATGTGTCCGTCGGACAGCACGTCGAGGCCGGCGAGGAGATCGGGACGCTGGCCGTGATCGGAGGTCACTGCCTCCCCCGCGTGTGCCTGCACTGGGGTCTGTTGCGCGGGTCGACCTACCTGAATCCGCTGACGCTCGTCGGCGCCGGGCCGATCCGGCTGCTGCCCGACTCACGGTCCTCGACCCTGCGGCGGCTGTTCATGCCGGCGCCGGCCGCTGGACCGATGCTCCTGCTTCCGGCAACCCCGACCGCGCTGAGCGGATCAGGCGCGCGGGTGGGCCAGCCCGTAGGCCGAGCGCAGCCGCTCGGCGGTGACATGGGTGTAGAGCTGCGTGGTGGCGAGCGAGGCGTGGCCGAGGAGTTCCTGCACCGAGCGCAGGTCTGCTCCGCCTTCGAGGAGGTGCGTTGCGGCTGAGTGCCGCAGCCCGTGCGGGGAGAGGTCGGGCGCGCCCTCGACGCGGCTGGCGACCTGGTGCACGAGGGTGCGCACCGCGCGCTGGTCGATCCGGCCGCCGCGGCTGCCCAGGAAGAGCGCCGGCCCGCTGCCATCCCTGGTGAGCTTGGGTCGCGCCCGGAGCCAGGCGTGCACGGAGTCCTGCGCCGGCACGCCGTAGGGGACGCTACGTTCCTTGCGGCCCTTGCCGAGCACGCGGATGACGCGACGGGTCTGGTCGACGTCGTCGATGTCGAGACCGCAGAGCTCGCCGACCCGAACGCCGGTGGCGTAGAGGAGTTCGATGATGGCCGCGTCGCGCAGCCTTACTGGATCGGTGTCGTCGGCGATCTCGTGCATGACGTCGACGAGCCGGCGGGCCTCGTCGACGCGCAGCACGGCGGGAAGGTGCTGATGGGCCTTGGGCCGGGCCAGCGCGGCGCCGCGGTCGGTGGTCGCGTGCCCAGACGTCGCGGCCCACCTCAGGAAGACCCGGGCCGACGTCGCGCGACGGGCCAGGGTGGTGCGGGCGCGGCCGGTGGCCTGCTGACGTGCAAGCCAGCTGCGGAGGTGGACGAGGCCGATCTCGTCGATGGCCGTGACGTGCCCTCGAGCCGCGTGCAGGAGCAGGTCGCGGATGTCGGACACGTAGGCGCGGACCGTGTTCGGGGAGAAGTTCCGGGTGACGGCGAGGTAACGCTCGTAGTCGGCCAGCACTCCGGCGAGCGACTCGGGCAGGTCGGCGTCGGCATCGGCCACAAGGCCGGACGGCACGGATTCTGGAGCTGACACGGCGCTCACCTTTCGCGTGCACCCCGACGGACCAGCTGACCGGACGCCATCACGATCTCACGGCGGCCAAGCGCAGCAGAACACCCCGCCGTGTCCTGTCTGAGCCGTATTGGCGCGGGCACCCGCACTGACCGTGAAGGACCGCCGACGGCGCGTCGATCCACCGGTGTCATCGGTCACGGCGTGCTCTCGACTCGGCCCGGATGTTCGCCCGTTCGCGGTCCGAGAGGCGCCACCCCGACGGTGTCCGCTCGACGAACCCGGCGAGGTCGAGCTCACCGAGCCGCGCCAGCACCGCGCCGAGCTCGAGCCCGGTCTCGGCACGCACCTGGGCGACGGCGACATCGGCTCGCGCGGGCAACGCGTCGAGGACCACGGCTGCGTCGTCGCCCAGCGTCGATCGGCCCGACACCGGGCCCAGCCGGCGCACCGGCTCCCGGACCGACCCGAGCGGCTTCACATGCCGCAGCACGTCATCGGCATTCGTCACCAACCCGGCATCGAAGTCCCGGATCCAGCTGTGGGTGCCGGCCGACAGTGCCGACGTCACCGGTCCGGGCACCGCGAGCACCGACCGGCTGCACGCCACCGCCCATTCGGCCGTGCTGGTCGTACCGCTGTGGGTGGTCGCCTCGACGATCACCGTGGCTTGCGCCAGTGCGGCCACGAGGCGGTTGCGGATGAGGAAACGCCGGCGGGTCGGGGTCGACCCGAGCGCGCTCTCACTCACCACCAGCCCGTCGGCGGCGATCCGGCCGAGCAGCCCGTCGTTCGACCGTGGATAGGCCACATCCGCACCACATGCCAGCACCGCGACGGTCTCGCCACCGGCGGCCGCGAGCGCGCCCCGATGGGCAGCGCCGTCGATGCCGTACGCCGCACCCGACACCACCCGGACACCGGCGTCGGCCAGGCCGGCCGCGATCTCCCCGGCCACATAGATCCCGTAGTCACTCGCAGCCCGCGACCCGACCATCGCTACCGCCTCGCCACCGGCCTCCCCCGGATGGCCACCGGCCAGGCCGCCCAGCGCCAACGGGCCTCGAAGCCACAGACCGATCGGCATCCCGCCGACACCGTTGCGCACGTCCGCCTCGGCCAGGTCGTAGAGACCCGCCAGCCACTCGGTATCACCCGGACAGACGTAACGCGCACCGGTCCTGTCGGCCAGCTCGAGCTGCCCGTCCAGCGCTTCGGTCGCGACGCGGAGGCGATCACCGACGTCGACAGTGCGTGGGGTGAATGCGCCTTTGCCCAGCATCTCGAGCGCCTTCAGCGGCCCGTGCTCGAGCACCGCCCCGCACAGAGCGGGGTGGCCTGGCGCGTCGAAAGTCGTCAGCACCATGCGGGCTCGGCGTTCGGCCAACGTCGGACCAACGGGCTCGTGCTCGGTCATCCGGCTCGCCTCCTGTTCTCCTCGGTACCGGCGGTCGCGTCGTCGAGACGCAGGGCGAGTGCGAGGGCGCAGTGCTCCGCGGTCGGGCGATCGACACCGGCCAGATCAGCGACGGTCCACGCGAGCCGCAGTACCCGGTCGGCACCTCGGGCGGAGAGCCGCCCGGTGGACACCGTGCGGTCGACGAGCTGCACACCGGCGAGCTCCGGGGCGTACCGGCTCCGCAGCAGGGACGCCGGGATTGCGGCGTTGAGATTCCAGATCTGCTCGCTGAAGCGGTGCCGCTGCCGCTGCCGGGCCTCCGCGACGCGCGCCGACACCGTGGCCGATGTCTCCACCTGCAGCCGATCCGCCGCCAACTCGGCCCGGCTCACCGGCGAGACCGTCCTGGTGATGTCGATCCGGTCACGCACCGGGCCAGACAGCCGCTGCCGGTACCGCGCCCGAGCAGCTGGGAGGCAGGTGCACTCCGCGTTCATGCCGCCACCGCGACCACACGGGCACGGGTTGGAGGCGAGGACAAGCTGGAACGCGGCCGGATAGCGCGCGTTGCCACCCGACCTCGCGATCATCACCTCGCCGCTCTCCAGTGGCTGCCGCAGCGCCTCAAGCACGGCCCGATGGAACTCGGGCACCTCGTCCAGAAAGAGGACGCCACGGTGCGCGAGGCTGATCGATCCCGGCCGGGCGATCCGGCTGCCGCCGCCGACGATCGCGGCGACACTCGCGGTGTGGTGTGGATCGATGAACGGCGGCCGGCGCAGCAGCGGCTCGCCTTCTGGCAACAACCCGGCTACCGAGTGGATCGCCGACACCTCGAGCGCCTCCGCGAGCTCGAGATCGGGCAACAGCCCGGGCAGCCGCTCGGCCAGCATCGTCTTGCCGGCACCCGGCGGACCAGTGAGGAATACGTGATGGCCGCCGGCCGCCGCGACCTCGACCGCCAGCCGAGCCTCGGCCTGACCGAGGACGTCGCTGAGGTCGAGGTGCTCCCCCGGCACCGTCGCCGCCACCGGAGGAGCCGCCCCGCCCAGGTAGCGCACCGGCGGATCCCCGTCCCCGGACTCACCCCGCAGATACGCAACCAGCTGCCGCAACGACCGAACCGCGAGCACCGACACGTCCTGAACCAGCGCGGCCTCCGCTGCGTTCTGCTCCGGCACCACCAGCTGCGACCAACCCGCCGCCGCCGCGGCCAGCGCAAGCGGGAGCACACCGCGGACCCGCCGGAGCTGGCCGTCCAGCCCCAACTCGCCGAGGAGCACCAACCCGTGCAGCGACTCGATCGGCAGCTTCCCGTTCGCCGCGATCACCGCCATCGCGATCGCGAGGTCGTAGTGCGCGCCGGACTTCGGCAGCATCGCCGGCGACAACGCCACCGTCAGCCGACGGTCGGGGAACGACTCACCCGCGTTGATCACCGCCGCCCGCACACGGTCACGCGCCTCCGACAGAGCGGTATCGGGCAGTCCGACCAACGTGAACGCCGGCAACCCGCCACCGACATGCGCCTCGATCTCGATGACCGCACCATCGATGCCCAACAACGACACCGCATGCGCCTTCGCCACCGCCATCAGCCCACGCTGCGCAGATGCTCGACAACCGGCGGACCACGACGCGGCACCACAATCCCCACGACGTCGATACGCACATGGCCCGGCCGGACCGCATGCGCCTCAAGCCACGCACCGGCCAGCTGTCGCAACCGACGCACCTTCAGCGGCGTCACCGCTTCCAGCGGCGTCCCGAACCCCGTACCAGTCCGCGTCTTCACCTCGCAGATGACCAGGCTGTCACCGTCGCGCGCGACGATGTCGACCTCACCCAGCGAACACCGCCAGTTCCGCTCGAGAATCGTCAACCCCGCGTCGATCAGGAACCGCTCGGCCAACCCCTCGCCGTACTGCCCCACCGCGTCCTTCGCCAGCATCGCGACCACCTCCGAACCCAACACTCACGCAGCGTCGCAGGCGAGCTGCCCGGAATCCCGTTACCTGTGGACGAATCCACAATCAGCAACCCTGTGCACAACACAGCGGCGCCGACAGCGGCAGAGGTTGACCGTCATCACGCTGGTCCGGACGTTTTCCGTCCGGATATCGCCCTATTGTTCCTGGCATGACGGAGAACACTGCTGAAACCGCAGGCGGCAGCGAAGCGAGCACACGCTGGGTCCCGCCGCCGTGGGAGCCGCCGCTGGCTGGCACCGAGGTCGGGCACCTGCTCGGAGCGCTGGACCGACAGCGGGCGACATTCCGCTGGAAGGCCGACGGCCTGGACGCCGCGGATCTGAACACGAGGATCGGTGCATCGACGCTCACCATCGGTGGCCTGCTCAAGCACCTTGCCGTCGTCGAGGACGAGAAGTTCACCGGGTGGCTGTCCGGTGCACCACTCGGCGAGCCGTGGGTCAGCCTCGGAGGCCCACCCGACGGTGACGACGCCGACGAATGGGTGTTCGGTTCGGCAGCCGACGACTCTCCCGAGAGTCTGTACGCGCTTTACGACGGTGCGGTGCAGCGCTCGCACCAGCGACTCGCCGCCGCCTTGGCGAACGGGGGGCTGGACCAGCCGGTGCACATTCAGTTCGGCAACCTGGGCCACCTCAGCCTGCGCCGGCTGTTGTTCGACCTGCTGGAGGAGTACGGCCGGCACACCGGTCACGCGGATCTGCTCCGGGAGGCGGTCGACGGCCGGGTCGGCGAGGATCCGCCGATGGACTGGCGACCATGGCCGGAACAGACGGGCTGACCCAGCAAGACCGAACCGGCGCCCGGTGATGTGTCGCGGCGCATCAGCGGGTCGGTCGATGGGCTCCCGCCGCCGCGCGCAGCTCCACGAGCGCGGCCTGCATCTCGCCCCAGGTCCGGTCCTGGGCCTTCCCTAACCGGTGCCGTTCGAGCCGGCCGGCGGCAAGTGCCCGAACCCGGTAGATCTGCGCTCGAACCAACGCCCCTGGCGTAGAAGAAAGTGCCGGATAGGTGTCCCAGAACACGTCCCGCTCGGTCCCGGGTGCACGGCCGGCGATGATGAGCGGCCAGTCCGACTCGGGGTCTCCCCACGACGCGCGATCGCAGTCACAGACTCCGGTGATCGTGGGCTCGGCGGCGTCCGGATCGATCATCACGTTGACAGTCCAGAGGTCGCCGGTCAGGAGCCGCGGCTCGGTGATCTCGTCAAGCACGGTCCAGTTCCACTCGGCGATCGCGACCGCCTCGCGAACATCCCCGGTCTCGACACCGGCATCGTCGAGATCGGCGACGATGTCGCGCATCGAGGCGAGCACCGCGTCGCTCCACGAGGGAAACCACGGACCGGCTACCGACCCGAACCGCTCGCCGCGGATGGCGTGCACCCGCCGCGTGAGCGTCCCGAGCTGACGGTAGAACGGCGCCTGCTCCGACTTCGGGTAGCGCACCAGGACGTCCGGCCCGGGCAGGCCGCTCAGCAGGGTCTGGAACATCCAGTCCCGCGGGATCACCTCGTGGGTGAAGTCGATCGCCAGCGTGGTCGGCAGCAACGACCCGATCGGGGACAGGTAGGGCACTGTCGCATGCTCGTTGCGCATCAGCTCGCGCTCGTCGCGGGACTGCCTGGCCGGCTCCGGCGCCACACGCAGGATCACCGGGCGCTCCCGGCCGATGTCGACCCGGTAGGTGCTGTTGTAGAGGCCCAGGCCGAGCTCGACGGCGGACACGACCCGCACCGAAGCGCCGAATGCGCGGCGGCAGAGCAGCTCGACCTCGTCGGCTGTCACGGACTGCTGGTACGCACCCCGATCGCGCTCGACGGGTCGGAAGTCCATGTCGCTGCCCCGGTCAGCCGCAACGAGACCGCGTCAGCCGAACTCGCCGTCCTTGGGCGGATCGAAGTCGTTCTTCGCCAGTTCCTCGACGTTGACGTCCTTGAACGTCACGACCTTCACGTTCTTGACGAACCTCGCCGGCCGGTACATGTCCCACACCCAGGCGTCGGACATCGACACCTCGAAGTAGACGTCGCCGTCCTCGCTGCGGACCTGCAGGTCGACGCTGTTCGCGAGGTAGAACCGCCGCTCGGTCTCGACGACGTACTTAAAGATCGAGACGACGTCTTTGTACTCGCGGTAGAGGGCGAGTTCGATCTCGGACTCGTACTGCTCCAGATCTTCGGTGCTCACGTCCCGTACCTCCCCATGTGGGCGACTCTCGCGGCGATCACGTTGTCCCAGGCCTGGCGATGATGCTCGCTCGGTCCGTGCGCGTTCAGCGCGGCCTGGTGTTCGGCGGTGCAGTATCCCTTGTGCGTGGCGAAGTCGTACTGCGGAACCAGATCGTGCAGGTCGACCATGATGTGGTCGCGGGTGACCTTCGCGATGACCGACGCAGCCGAGATGCAGGCCGCGACGCGGTCACCTTTCCACACTGCCAGGCCCGGTACCCCGAGACCGTCGACACCGAAACCATCGGTCAGGACGTAAGCGGGCTGGACGGTGAGTTTGCGCAGGCTGCGCCGCAGCGCCTCGATGTTGACCCGGTGCATCCCGAGCCGGTCGCACTCCTGAGGCGAGGCGATCACGACCGACCACGCGACGGCGCGCGCGACAATCCGCTCGTAGCAGCGCTCCCGCGCGGCAGCGGTGAGCAGCTTCGAGTCGTTGAGCTCCTCGATCTCGCCGCGCCGTCCCTCGGGGAGGATGACCGCGGCCGCGACCAGCGGCCCGGCGCAGGCGCCACGACCGGCCTCGTCGGCGCCGGCGACCGGTGTGAGACCGGCGCGCGCGAGGACCGCCTGATAGGCGTAGAGACCGGCTTCGGGGCGGACCACGAACCGGCGGGTCAAGCCCGCCGCGGTGCTGGCCGGCATCAGCTTCACCGGCGGCGTCGGCTGGTGCTGCGTCGGCTCGTGCGACGAGGCCAGGCCGGCACGACGCACGCGGCGGCCGCGGCAGTCAGCAGGTCGGAGTCGGCGCCACCGGGCGTCGAACCGGTCGAGCCCAGCGCACCCGACCCCGGGCCGACGGAGGCGGACGCGGGAGCGACCGCGGGAGCCGAGGTAGCCGCGGCGGTCAGCCCGGACTGTTTGAACGTGTCCGGCGAGGTGAACCGGGTGGCGCGGCTGAACGGGTAGACGAGCGCCACCGCACGCCCGACCACGGTCGAGTCGGGGACGGTGCCACCGCCCGGCGACCCCAGGTGCGCGCGGGAGTCCGCGGAGTTGCCGCGGTTGTCGCCCATCACCCAGAGATGTCCCTGCGGCACGGTGACGCTGAAGTTCGTCGCCGACGGCTGCGCGCCCGGAAACAGGTACGAGGTCTCGTCGAGGGCGTGGCCGTTCACCGTGACGCGGTCCTTGTTGTCGCAGCAGGCCACCTTGTCGCCGCCGACGCCGATCACACGCTTGATGTAGTAATCCTGGTCGAGCGGGGTGAAACCGACGAGGCCGCCGATATGCCGTCCCAGCTTGGAGAGCGGTGTGTTCGACTGGGTCGCGGACTGCTGCTCGTCATACTGCTGTTGGGTCATCCAGAGCCCGATGACGTTGAACACGACGATGTCGCCGCGGTGGATGTCGCTGAAGCGGTACGACAGCTTGCTGACGACGACCTTGTCGTTGGGAACGAGCGTGTTCTCCATCGACTCGGACGGGATGTAGAACGCCTGGACGATGAACGCGCGAAGGATCAGCGCGAGGACGAACGCGACGATCACCAGGAACGGGAGCTCGACCCAGAACGACCGTTGCTTGCGCGGCGGACGCTTGCGCGACCGGCCGCCTGCCGCCGAATGACCGGCCACGAAACCCCCGTCCGACCCGCCGTCACCGGTCACCGTCGAGTCGACGGAGGCCAGCACATCGACGTGACGGTGCGGGCCGGTCGCGTCGGTTGTCATAGACCGGGCAGCTTATCCGCCACCGGGTGGGCGACGCGGGAACGCACGGCGGTGATCAGCGGACGACGTTGTCGCGCTTCTCCTTGATCTTGGCGGCCTTGCCGCGCAGGCCGCGGACGTAGTAGAGCTTCGCGCGCCGGACGTCGCCACGGGTGACGACCTCGATCAGCTCGACGATCGGGCTGTGCACGGGGATGACGCGCTCGACACCGACACCGAAACTGACCTTGCGGACGCGGAACGTCTCACGGATGCCGTCACCCTGGCGGGCGATGCACACACCCTGGAAGATCTGGACGCGCGAGCGCGTGCCCTCGATGACCTTGACGTGCACCTTGAGCGTGTCGCCCGGGCGGAAGTCAGGGATGTCGGTGCGCAGCTGCGCGGCGTCTACGGAATCCAGGGTCTGCATGGTTCTCCTCGGCGTGCCACAGGTCACGGTCGGTCAGAGCGAGCAGATGCTCGCGGAGCGAATGGACGGTGCGCCACCACGGGCCCGCGCCGATGCGGATGCACCGATGAGAACGACGTGGTGAACCGGAAGGTGCTCCCCCTGTGGCAGGAGCGGGAACCGGTGGACGGACCGAGGGTCGATTCTGCCACAGCGGTCACCGGCGCGGGAAATCCGCGCCCCGTCAGGCCTGGTGCGCGACCGGGTAGCCGTGCTCGGCGAGGAAGCTCAGATCGCGCGTGCTCAGCGACCCTGCCGGCAACGCGGCGAGCAGCTCGGGCCGGCGTTGCGAGGTCCGCAGCAGGGATTGATCCCGCCGCCATCTCGTCACCGCGCCGTGGTCACCCGACAGCAGGACGTCCGGCACCGCGCGGCCGTTCCAGTCCCGCGGTTTCGTATAGACGGGGTACTCCAGCAGACCGGGCCCGTTGTCGCCGTGGGACTCCTCCGTGAGCGACTCCGGATTCCCGAGCACACCCGGCAGCAGGCGGGTGACGGCCTCGATCATCACCATCGCGGCGACCTCGCCACCGGCCAGCACGTAGTCACCGATCGACACCTCGGCGACGTCGACGTCGAGGTCGTCGCGGGCCCAGTCGACGACCCGGGCGTCGATGCCTTCGTACCGTCCGCAGGCGATCAGCAGATGCGAGCGAGCTGCCCACGCCTCCGCATCGCGCTGGGTGAACGGGTTGCCCGACGGCGTCGGGACGACGAGGAGCGGACGCGACGGCCCGGTGTCGCCGTCGCGCGCCAGCAGGCCCGCGATCGCCGCGGCCCACGGTTCGGGTTTCATCACCATGCCGGCGCCGCCGCCGGCCGGGGTGTCGTCGACCGTGCGGTGCCGGTCGTCGGTCCAGTCGCGCAGATCGTGGACCCGCAGATCGACCAGGCCGGCGTCGGCCGCCCGGCCCAGAAGCGACAGTCGCAGGGGTTCGAGGTAGGCCGGGAAGATGGTCACGGCGTCGATGCGCAGCACCGAGGGAGGCACGGGGGGAAGATCCGCGGGAGACACAGCCGGAACGGTCACTCGTCGAGGTCCAGTAGGCCCTCGGGAGCGGCGATCGTCACCCGGCCCGGTCCGTTCGCGTCGGTGACCCGGACGTCGGTGACGATCTCGGCGACGAACGGGAACAGCAGTTCGCGTCCATCGGCGTCGACGACGGCCAGCGCGTCCTGCAGGGGCAGGTGGATGACCTCGCGGACCTCGCCGATCGGCGTGCCGCCCGTGCCGACGGCCGCGAGGCCGATCAGCTGGTGGTCGTAGAACTCGTCCTCGTCGTCGGGCCGGTCCGCGATCGGGACCTGGGCCATCAGCAGGCTGCCGCCGATGTCCTCGGCGGCGCTGCGGTCCTCGATGCCGACGAAGCGGACGAGGAGGTCCTCGTTCTGGGGCCGCATCGACTCGAGGACCAGCGAGCGCCGGGTGCCGTCACGTTCGCGCTCGGCGACGATGGTGGCGCCCTGGACGAACCGGCGTTCGGGCTCGTCGGTGCGGACCTTCACGACGACCTCGCCGCCGACGCCGTGCGGGCGTCCGATGCGCCCGATCACGACCTCGACGTGCGGATCAGTGCGTGCTGAGTTGCTCACGTGCCGACGATGCGTCAGCGACCACGCAGATCGACGAAGTCGATGCGCGGGGCGCGTGCGTTGCCGTTGAGAGCACCGACGACGGTGCGCACCGCGGTGGCGGTGCGGCCGCCGCGGCCGATGACCCGACCGATGTCGTCGGGGTGTACCCGGACTTCATAGGTCTCACCGGTACGGCCGGCGCGTAGCCGCACGCTGACGTCGTCGGGATGGTCGACGATCGCCCGCACCACGTGCTCGATGGCCTGGTCGATCATGCTCAGGCCTGCTCGGCCGGAGTCTCGGTGGCGGGCGCGTCAGCCTTCGGGGCGTCAGCCTTCGGTGCGTCAGCCTTCGGTGCGTCAGCCTTCGGGGCGTCAGCCTTCTTGGTGACGGCCGGGGCGCTTGCCAGGTGGCCGTGCGCCGCGGCGAGCGGCTCGTCGTAGCGGATGCGCTTGCTCGGCCGCTCGGGGATGAGCAGGAGCGGCGGCGGCGCCGGGAGGCCCTTGAACTGCTGCCAGTCACCGGTGGCCGAGAGGATCGCCTTGACCGGCTCGGTCGGCTGAGCGCCGACGGAGAGCCAGTACTGGACGCGCTCGGAGTTCACCTGGATGTGGCTCGGGTCCGACTTGGGGTGGTACTGACCGATCTCTTCGATGGTCTTGCCGTCGCGCTTGACGTGTGAGTCGGCGACGACGATGCGGTAGAACGGAGCGCGGATCTTGCCCAGGCGCTTGAGACGGATCTTGACGGCCACGAGTGGGTGGTCTCCCTTGGGTACACGGTGTGGGTGACGGCCCGTCGCCGTGTAGGGACAACGGTGTGGACCATCGGGTGGGGCGAGCAACCGCAGCGTGAGAGGGCACCACGGACGCGCACCAGCGGGTCATTCTGCCAGACAGACCCGCTCCGGGGCGAACGCGCCGATCTGCACCTCCGGCAGCCGCCTCCCGGACGGTCGGGGAGAATGTGCGGATGACCGGTCGAACCGAGCTGGACGCCCTTGCCCGCAGCATGTCCGCCGGGCGGATCGTGGCGTGGCCGGCCGCCGCGGCTGCCGATCTGGTGGCCGTCGTCGTCTTCGTGGCGATCGGACGGCGCAGTCACGCCGAGTCGTCCGCCCTCGCGGGCCTGGCCCACACCGCGTGGCCGTTCCTGAGCGGCGCGCTGATCGGCTGGCTGATCTCCCGCGGCTGGCGCGCGCCGACCGCGCTGAAGCCCACCGGGCTCGCGGTCTGGCTCGCGTCCGCGGCCGGCGGGATGGTGTTGCGCGCGGTCTCCGGGCAGGGCGTGGCGGCGTCGTTCGTCGTCGTCGCCACCATCGTGCTCGGCATGTTCTTCATCGGCTGGCGCGTCATCGGGTGGCGCGTCGCAGTCCGGATCGTCCACCGACGACGATCGGGCTCGCGCTGACCCGCCTGACCCGTCCTGACCGCCGGTGCTCATCAGGTGGGCCGTTCGCGCGGGAATGGACGGCCGCGCGGCAGGGTTGCGCGTGATCATGCCCAGCCCCCTCTGCCCGCCGCGCCTGGGCGAGGGGGCTCGATGAGCCTCACCTCGACGAGCGACGAGGCGCCCGCCGCCGTCGGCTTCCGCTCCCAGCGCGGCCCGGTCCTCATCGCCCTGATGCTGTGCAGCGCCCTGGTCGCCATCGACAGCACGATCATCGCGACAGCCGTCCCGTCGATCGTCGAGGACCTGGGCGGCTTCAGCCAGTTCCCGTGGCTGTTCTCCAGCTACCTGCTCGCGCAGGCGGTGTCGGTTCCGATCTACGGCAAGCTCTCCGACCTCTACGGCCGCCGCCCGCTGATGTTCTTCGGGATCGGCGTATTCCTGCTGGGCTCGGTCCTGTGCGGTGTGGCCTGGAGCATGCCCGTCCTGATCGTCGCGCGGGTCGTGCAGGGTCTCGGGGCGGGCGCGATCCTGCCGATCGCGCTGACGATCGCCGGCGACATCTACACGGTTGCCGAGCGTGCCCGCGTGCAGGGCTACCTCGCCAGTGTCTGGGCGATCTCGGCCGTCGTCGGGCCCACCCTGGGTGGGGTCTTCTCGGAGTTCGTCTCCTGGCGGTGGATCTTCTTCGTCAACCTCCCCGTCGGTGCGCTCGCGACGTGGATGCTGCTGCGCGCGTTCCACGAGAACGTCACCCGCCGGGCGCACACCATCGACGTCGCAGGTGCGGGCACCCTCACGATCGGCTGCTCACTGCTCATCCTCGGGCTGCTCGAAGGCGGCGTGGCGTGGACGTGGACATCGCCGATGAGCCTGGCCCTGTTCGCCGTCGGAATCGCGCTGCTGGTCGCGTTCGCCCTCATCGGACGCCGCGCGGTCGAACCGATCCTGCCGCTGTGGGTGCTGTCCCGGCGCATCCTCGCGGCGACGAGCCTGGTGTCACTGCTGGTCGGCGGGCTGGTCGTCGGATTGACGTCCTACGTGCCCACCTACGTCCAGTCGGTGCTCGGCTTCGGCCCGCTCGTGGCCGGCTTCGCGCTCGCCACCCTCACCATCGGCTGGCCGCTCGCCGCCGCCCTCGCCGGACGTATCTATCTGCGGATCGGCTTCCGCGACACCGCGCTCATCGGTGCCGGTATCGCCCTGCTCGGCACCTTTCTCGTGACGCTGCTGGACGAGCACAGCAGCGTGTTCACCGTGGCGGCCTACTGCTTCGTCCTCGGACTCGGCATGGGCCTGATCGCCAGGCCCACCCTGGTCGCGGCCCAGTCGGTCGTCGGGTGGGATCAGCGTGGTGTCGTCACCGGCACCAACATGTTCGCGCGCTCGGCCGGCAGCGCGATCGGGGTAGCGGTATTCGGCGCGATCGCGAACACCCGGCTGGCGCTGCGCTTCGACCACCCGCCGACAGGGGTGCGTGGCACGTTGCCGACCGACGCCGATGCCGCGAGCGCTGCGGTCAAGTCGGGGTCGACCGCCCCGGCCGGTGTGCAGGAGTTCGTCCGCGGCGCGCTGACCGACGCGACCCACCATGTGTTCCTCGGCGCGTTCGTGGCCGCCGCCGTGATGGCCGCGATGATCCTGCTGATCCCCCGCCGTACCCACGAGGTCGGCGCGAGCGGCTCGCCTGCTCCGGCTCCGCTCACGCCGACTGACGACTGACCCGACCGGCCGTCAGCGACTGGTCGAGCGGCGGTACTGCCAGTTGGCCAGCGGGACGAAGACGATCAGCACGGCGACCGCCCACAGCAGCGTGTACGCGATCGGGTGCTCGAGTGTCCATACCGTCGGCGCGGGCGTGCCGGGCGGGATGTTGCCGAACAACTCCCGCGCCGCCTGTGTGACCGCCGAGACCGGATTCCACTCGGCGAAGATCTGCAGCGGGCGCGGCATGGTGTCGATCTGCACGAAGGTGTTCGCCAGGAACGTGACCGGGAAGATGATGATGAACGACGCGTTGTTCACCACCTCCGGGCTCGGCACGAGCATGCCGACCCACGCCATCACCCACGAGATCGCGTAGGCGAAGACCAGCAGGAGCACGAAGCCGAGCAGGCCCTCCCAGAACGACGTGCGGATGCGCCAGCCGACGATCAGCCCGGTCAGAGACATGACCGTGACGACGATGACGTTGTTGGCGACGTCGGACAGCGTCCGGCCGGCGAGGACCGCACCCGGTGACATCGGCAGCGAACGGAACCGGTCGATGATCCCCTTCTTGACGTCCTCGGCCAGCCCGGCGCCGGTGATCGTGGCGCCGAAGATGACGGTCTGGGCGAAGATGCCGGCGATCAGGAACTCGCGGTAGGCGGCACCGCCGCCCGCCTTGTCGATCGCTCCGCCGAACACGTAGGCGAACAGCAGGACGAACATGATCGGCGAGAGCGTCGTGAAGACCAGCAGGTCGGGGACGCGCTTGATCTTGATCAGGTTGCGCTTGGCAACGATCAGCGCGTCGCCGGTGGCACTGAGAAGACTCATCGGGTGACCTCCGTGGTGGACGCTGCTTCGGACTGCTCGTCGGCGTCGGCTTCGACCACGGTGTGACCGGTGAGGCTGAGGAACACGTCGTCCATCGTGGGCCTGCGCAGGCCGACGTCGTCGAGCTCGATCGAGCGCTCGGCCAGCCGTCGGAGCGCCTCGGTGAGCACCGAGGGCCCGCCGCTTACCGGCAGCACGAGGCTGCGCGAGTGCGGTACGACGATCGCGGCCGCGGTGCCGAGCGGCTCGATGGCCGTGCGCGCCGGCTCGAGCTGGTCGGCCACCGAGACCGTGAGCTCGAGCCGCTCGCCGCCCACCTCGGCCTTGAGCTCGTCGGCGGTGCCCTTGGCGATCACCAGCCCGTGGTCGATCACCACGATCTCGTCGGCCAGCCGGTCGGCCTCCTCGAGGTACTGGGTGGTGAGCAGCAGCGTGGTGCCGGCGGACACGAGCCGCGCGATGACCTCCCACATGCCGATGCGGCTGCGCGGATCGAGGCCGGTGGTGGGCTCGTCGAGGAACAGCACGGGCGGCGAGGCGACCAACGCGCCGGCGAGGTCGAGCCGCCGGCGCATCCCGCCGGAGTAGGTCTTGGCCGGACGGTCGGCGGCGTCGGCGAGGTCGAACTGTCCCAACAGCTCGCGTGACCGGGCCCGGGACTTGGAGCGGCCCAGGTGGTAGAGCCGGCCGATCATGTCGAGGTTCTCGAAGCCGGTGAGGTATTCGTCGACCGCGGCGTACTGGCCGGACAGCCCGATGTTGCGGCGAACGTCGTGCGGGTGCCTGAGGACGTCGATGCCCGCGACCTCGGCCGTCCCGCTGTCGGGGCGCAGAAGCGTGGTGAGGATGCGCACGGCCGTCGTCTTGCCGGCACCGTTGGGGCCGAGCAGCCCGAGCACGGTGCCGGTGCGGACGTCGAGGTCGATACCGCCGAGCGCGGTGACCTTGCCGTAGCGCTTGGTCAGGCCGGACGCCCTGATGGCGTACTCCCGGCCGACGCCAGTGCGAGCGCGTGTTCCGGCCGGTCTGCTGGTGCGGGTGGTGGCGGGATCGGGCATGTGCGCGACCGTACCGGCGTCCTTCGACAATCCGGGAACCCATTTTCCCCGGCCGTTCTACCGGACGTTCACGCCGGGTCGTCACGCCTCTGCAGACAACCGACCAGGGCACTCGGGACCTTCGCGCCTTCGGACTCCACGGACGAACGCATTGACTGGCGGCAAGGAGTCCTCATCATGGTGAACGGCCGACCGGACCTCATGTGGGGCAGCGTGGATCTGTACTGGCTGCCACTCGGAGCCGGCGACACGCTCCCGTTCGTCCGGTGGACCGGCCGTGTCTACGAGGCACTCGCGGCCCGGCCCGGCTGGGTCGACGCGCGCGCGCGGACCTGTCCGCTCACTTCTCGAGGTGAGGCTCGACGGCGAACGATGGGTGATCGAGATGGCGCCCGTCTGGAACCGAGCGGAGTCGGCACGGACCGTCGTATGCGAGGGCGCCGTCGGCATGCCGCGGCTGCGCCGGTCTCGGTACTTCCGGTACGGCATCCACCACTCGCGTGCCGGCGACATCCCCGACCTGTCCCCGGCCGTCGGTGGTCCTCGACGCATGAGCTCGGATCGCGTCCGGGCCGAGGCTGTGCTGGACCTGGCGCCCGGCTTCCCGACGGCCACCTGGGGCCTGGACGAGCTCGAGGCCGGCCAGATGTGGAACTCGAACTCCCTCACCGCGTCGTTGCTCGCCAGCAGCAGCCACGTCACCGCCGCGATCGCCCGCAGCCATCGGTGGTGCGGACGGATGAGAAGCTAGCGCCTGCGCGCGCCGGGGCACCGGTCGTCGACCCTGAAACCCCCGCGGAGCTTCTCGATGTCAGCAGCAGATTCCCCTCCCGCCCGCCAGGCCGTGCTGATGGACGGCACGAGGCTCGCCCGGACGATCATCGAGGAGACCGCCGTCCGCGCGGCTCGCTTCGCCGAACTGGCCGGCCGGCCCCCGTGCCTTGCCACCGTCCTGGTCGGCGACGACCCCGCGTCGGCGACCTACGTGAAGATGAAGCAGAACCGCTCGCGCAAGGCCGGCATCGCCTCTCGACACATGACGCTGCCCGAGACCTCGACGACCAACGAGGTGCTCGCGACCATCACGTCCCTCTCCGACGATCCTGGCGTCGACGGGATCCTCCTGCAGCACCCCGTCCCGTCACAGGTCGACGAGCGTGCCGCGTTCGAGGCGATCGCACCGGGCAAGGACGTCGACGGCGTGACCATGCAGTCGTTCGCCGCGATGTCGCTCGGCGGCATCGGCGAAGGCGCCGGCTTCGCGTCCTGCACCCCGGGTGGCATCATGACGCTGCTCGCCGCCTACGACGTCCCGCTCGCGGGCGCGCACGCGGTCGTGATCGGCCGCTCCCCCATCCTCGGCAAGCCGGTGAGCATGCTGCTCCAGGGCGCCGACGCGACCGTGACCATGTGCCACTCGAAGACCCGCGACCTCGCCGGGCTCGTCCGGCAGGCCGACATCGTGGTCGCCGCGGTCGGCCGTCCGAACTTCGTCCAGGGCGACTGGATCCGCCCCGGCGCGGTCGTGATCGACGCCGGCTACAACCCGGGCAACATCGGCGATGTGGACTACGACGCCGCACTCCCGGTCGCCGGGATGATCACCCCGGTCCCCGGCGGCGTCGGTCCGATGACGATCGCCACGTTGCTCGAGCAGACGGTGCAGGCGGCGTTCGTCCAAGCCGGCCTGACCGAGTAGCCGACCGGCCAGGGAGAGCCCGGGCTAGCGGACGACGACCCCGCGCAGGACGACCCGCTTCGGCGCGGCGACCACCCGGGTGTCGCGCCGCGGGTCGTCGTCGTAGAGGACGAAGTCGGCCGGCGCGCCCTCGACCAGGCGGTCGGGCATACCCAGCCAGGCTCGCGCACCCCACGACGTCGCCGCCAGCGCATCCGTCGTCGACAATCCGACCTTGCCGACAAGCGCGTGCAGCTCGGCCGCGATCAGCCCGTGCGGCAGCATCCCACCCGCGTCGGTACCCGCGTAGATCGGCACACCGGCGTCGTGCGCGCGCCGCAACGTGGTGTCAGCACGCGAATACAACGCCCGCATGTGCTTGGCGTACACGGGAAACTTCGCCTCGCCCTGATCGGCGTAGCCCAGGTAGTTCTCGATCTGCAGGCGTGTCGGCACCAGCGCCACCTGCCGGGCGGCCATCTGCTCGATCACCGCGTCGTCGATCCCGGTGCCGTGCTCGATCCCGTCGATACCCGCGGCGACCAACTGCGCAACGGCGTCCTCGCTGAACGTGTGCGCGGTGACGCGCGCGCCCTCCTCGTGCGCCGCCGCGATGGCCAGCGTGAGCACGTCGGTGGGCCACAGCGGTGACAGATCCCCAGTCCTGCGGTCGATCCAGTCGCCGACGATCTTCACCCAGCCGTCGCCTCGACGGGCCTGGGTCCGCACTTCGGCAACCAGGGCTGACGGTTCGACCTCGGCGGCGAAGTTGCGGATGTAGCGCTTCGGTCGGGCGATGTGCCGGCCGGCCCTGATCATCCGGGGCATGTCAGCACGCTGATCCATCCAGCGAGTGTCGGCGGCGGACCCGGCGTCGCGCAGCAACAACGCGCCGGCGTCGCGATCGGCCACCGCCTGTGCCTGCGCGGTCGCCTCGTCGACCGCTCCGCCGGAGTCCAGCCCGACGTGACAGTGGGCATCGACCAGGCCCGGCAGCACGAACCCGGTTCCCAGCGTCATCGCGGCGGGCCGCCGCTCGGACGTGATGACGCCGTCGGCGACGTAGAGGTCGCGCAGGTCGCCCTCGGGCAGTACGACCGCACGCACGTGCAACGCCGGCACGACCGCGCCGGCGTCGGGTCCCGCAGCCACTACCGACGCGGTCCCTTGTTGACGCCGGGCTGACCGCCCTGCTGGCCGAGGAGGTCCTTGAACTGCTTGGGCAGCTCGAAGTTCTCGGGTACCTCCGGTGCCGCGCCGTTCGCCGATCCGGGCGGCAGCGCGGCCTGCTCGGCTGCGCGGGCCGCGGCGGCCTGCTGCTGCGCGAGCCGCTTGGCAGGGTTGCCCGAGGCGCGGGTCGGCTTGGCCTTCTTGCCCTTCACCTGCTTCTTTTTCGCGCCACCGCCCATGCCGGGCATGCCCGGCATGCCGGGGATTCCCTTGCCGCGGGCCATCGCGCTCATCATCTTCCGTGCCTGCATGAACCGCTCGACCAGACCGCCGACGTCGCTCACCGTCGTGCCCGAACCACGTGCGATCCGCAGCCGGCGCGAGCCGTTGATGATGCGGGGGTCGTCGCGCTCGGCGGGCGTCATCGATCGGATGATGGCCTCGATGCGGTCGACCTCGCCGTCGTCGATCTCGCTGATCTGGTCACGCATCTCCGACATCCCCGGCATCATGGCGAGCAGCTTGGAGATCGACCCCATTTTGCGGACCGCCTGCAGCTGACCGAGGAAGTCCTGCAGCGTGAGCCCGCGCTCGGTCCGCAGCTTGCCCGCCATGGCAGCCGCTTCGTCCTGGTCGAACGCCTTCTCGGCGTGCTCGATCAACGTGAGCATGTCGCCCATGTCGAGGATGCGGCCGGCCATCCGGTCGGGGTGGAACACGTCGAAGTCGGTGACCTTCTCGCCGTTCGACGCGAACATCACCGGACGTCCGGTGACCTGCCGGATCGACAGCGCCGCGCCACCGCGGGCGTCACCGTCGAGCTGGGTGAGCACGACACCGTCGAAGCCGACGCCGTCGCGGAAGGCCTGGGCGGTGGTGACCGCGTCCTGGCCGATCATCGCGTTGACGACGAACAGGATCTCGTCGGGCTCGACGGCGTCGCGGATGTCGATGGCTTGCCGCATCAGCTCGGCGTCCACGCCGAGCCGGCCGGCGGTGTCGACGATGACGACGTCGTGCAGCCGGTGCCGGGCCTCGGCGACACCGTCGCGAGACACCTTGACCGGATCACCGATGCCGCCGCCGGGCTCGGGCGCAAACACCGGCACACCAGCCCGCTGACCGACGATCTGGAGCTGGTCGACGGCGTTGGGACGCTGGAGGTCGGCGGCCACCAGGATCGGGGTGTGCCCTTCGCTCTTGAGCCAGTACGCCAGCTTGCCCGCGAGCGTGGTCTTTCCGGCGCCCTGCAGGCCGGCCAGCATGATGACCGTCGGCGGCTTCCCGAACCGGATGCGGCGGGTGTCCCCGCCGAGGATCTCGACGAGCTCCTCGTTGACGATCTTGACGATCTGCTGGGCGGGGTTCAGCGCACCCGACACCTCGGCGCCCTTGGCGCGCTCGCGGACCTTCGCGACAAAGTCGCGGACGACCGGCAGCGCGACGTCGGCCTCGAGCAGGGCGATCCGGATCTCACGGCAGGTGGCGTCGATGTCGTCGTCGGAGAGCCGGCCCTTGCCCCGCAGGTTGCGGAAGGTGGCCGAGAGCCGATCGGACAGGGTGTTGAACACGTGTGTTCCTCGCAAGAAAAGGCAGTCTTGGGCTCGTCGAGCCCGATGTGGTGGTGCGTCGCGTTGGTCGCGACAGACTATCCGCCCCGTCGCGACGGCCGGCCGGTCACGCTCACCGCGCGGCGGCGACCGGCACGGTGGCGGGGTCGTCCTTGGACGGAACGTGCCCCGTGAGGGCGAGCAGCACCGCGGTCACGAGCGCCGCGGCGTCGGCCGGCGGCAACGGCTCGCCTGCGGAGTCGGTGAGGTAGAAGACGTCGACGGCCTGGGCACCGAGGGTGGCGACGTGGGCCGAGCGGACGTCCGCCCCGGCGCTGGCCAGCGTCCGGGACACCGCGTGCAGCAGCCCGGGTCGGTCCGGTGCGCGCACCTCGATGACGGTCGCGGTGTCGGACGCATCCGGGACGAGGCTCACGTGCGGGGCGAACGCCTGCCCACCGGTCACCGCCGCGTCCCGCCGCGAGAGCCGGACGGCCACGGTGTCACCGCCGTCACGCAGGGCCACGGCGATCCGCTCGCGCAGCAGCACCGGATCGATCTGCGGCGCGCCGGAGACGAGCCACTCCGACACTCCGACGCCGCCGGCCGGGTAGACCGACGCCTGCCGGACCGCGAGCCGGTCGAGGGCGAGCACACCGGCGACGGTGCCGAGGACGCCGATGCGGTCGGGGGCGGCGACGATCAGCCTGGCGAGGTCGCCCTCGGGCTGCACCCGCACCCCGACACCCGCGGGGCGGTCGGGGATCTCGATCTCCATCCCCCGCGGTGCCGGCAGCACGCCGCTGGTGAGGTTCGCCCGGACCCGCCGGACCAGCGCCGTGATGAGCGCGAACCGCCAGGCACTCGACGCGACCTGGGCGGTCGCCCGCGCGTCGGCGAGCGTGAGCGACTCGAGCATGTCGAGGGTGTCGACGTCGCCCACCGCGGTCATCGCCGCCTCGACCGTCGCCGGGTCGTCGGCGTCACGAGTGGTGGCCAGCTGGGCGAGCAGCAGGTGGTGACGGACGAGCCGTTCGATGCGCTTCGCGTCGGGTTCCTCGAAACCCCAGCGGCGGGCGACGTCGTAGGCGACCGGGGCGCCGATCGTGGCGTGGTCGGAGTCGAGGCCGTCGTCCTCGTCGTCGACTCCGGGACCCTTGCCGATGTCGTGCAGCAGGCTCGCGACGACGAGCAGGTCGGGCCGTCGGACGCTCTGCTGATCCGCAGACACCCGCATACAGGTTTCGATCAGGTGCCGGTCGACGGTGAACCTGTGCACCGGTGACTGCGGCGGCAGCATGCGCACCCGCGTCCACTCGGGCAGCCACTGCTCGATCACGCCGGCCTGATCGAGCGCCTCCCACACGTCCGGGAGGCCCAGCCCAGCTCCGAGCAGGGCGCACATCAGCCGGCGGGCCTCGGCCGGCCACGGCTGCGGGATCGGCGGCGCGGTCCGGGCCAGCCGTACACACACCGAGTCCGACAACGGCAGCCTGGCCGCGGCGGCGGCGGCGGCGGCGCGGAGCCCGAGCAGCGCGTCGGTGCCGGGTGACGCGTCCGGGTGCAGAACGACCTCACCGCCGATCGCCCCGACTCCCGGTGCGAGCGGCTGCAGCCGGGGCCCGATCGGACGGATTCCGGTGCGGCCGCGCTGCACCGGGCGCGGTGGAGCGCTGAGCAGCGAGTCGACCCGTCGCCAGGTCGTGTTCGACACGTGGGCGAGGCTGCGGCCGGCGGTGTAGACGTCACGCAGGAGCGCCTCGCGGTCGGGCAGATCCATGATGCGGGCGACGTCGGCGCCGACGTCGGCGACCAGCTTGTCGCTCCCCCTCCCGGTGGCGACATGGAGGGCGTCGCGGATGTCGAGGAGCCGCTCGCGGGCGGGTTCGACGACCTGGTGGGGGACGTCGACGAGCCAGGACTGGACGAGCGAGCGGAGGGCCACGGCGTCGCGGAGTCCGCCGTAGGCCTCCTTGAGGTCCGGCTCGGCAAGGTGGGCGAGCTCGCCGACCAGAGCGGCCCGGGCACGGACGGAGTCGCGCAGCTCGGGCAGGCGTTTGCGGGCCCGCCGTCGCCAGTCGGTCGTGACGGCGGCACGCAACTCGACCGTCAGTTCCGGATGGCCGACGACGTGCCGGGAGTCGAGCAGGCTCATCGCCGTGCGGACGTCGGCCTCGGAGTTGCCGATCGCCTGCTCGACGGTGCGCACCGAGTGGTCGAGCTTGTAGCCGGCGTCCCAGAGCGGGTACCAGAGTGCGGCGGCCAGACCGTCTACGCCGTCTGCGTCCTCGGTGTGGAGCAGCACGAGGTCGAGGTCGCTGCCGAACGAGAGCTCACGACGTCCGTAGCCACCGAGGGCGACGATCGCGAACGCGTGCGGAGCGAGCCCGAGCTCGGTCCGGGCGGACGCGAAAAGCCGACCGAGCACGTCGTCCGCGGCATCAGCTCGCTGATGCCGGGCAGCCTGCCCGACCGGCTCCCGGTCTGTCATCACGCCCCCTGGTCAATGTCGAGCACACTCGCCCCCGAGTCGCCTGATGGCCCGTTGTCGTGAGAACTCCCCGGCCGGCCCGGTTGTTCTCCAGGCCGGCCGGCCGGGGAGTCACGTCTCACAGAGCGGCGGCGTCCCGCTCGCCGGTGCGGACCCGCACCAGCGACTCGACCGGGATGACCCACGCCTTGCCGTCACCGATCTTGCCGGTGTTGGCGGCCTTGACCAGGATGTCCAGCACGTCGTCTGCATCACTGTCCTCGACCACGACTTCGATCTTGACCTTCGGCACAAGATCGACCTCGTACTCCGCACCGCGGTAGACCTCGGTGTGGCCCTTCTGGCGTCCGTAACCGCTCGCTTCGGACACGGTCATGCCGGTCACGCCGAACGTCTCCAGCGCGGCGCGAACGTCTCCCAGCTTGTGCGGCTTGATCACCGCGGTCACGAGCTTCATGCGTTGACCTCCTGCTGGCTCGAGGTGGATGCGGCGGAGCCGGTGAGCACACCCGAGGGTGTGCCGCCGAAGCCGGAGCCCGAAGGCAGATCGTAGGCTGCCTCACCGTGAACGGTGATGTCGATGCCCTCGGTCTCGTCCTCGCTCGGGATCCGCCAACCCATGGTGGCGTTGAGGATGAGACCGATGATCGTGGTGATGACGCCGGAGAACACGACGGCACACAATGCGACCAGCGTCTGCACGACCAACTGTCCGACGCCGTGCCCGTAGAACAGGCCGGTCGCGGTGGCGAAGAAGCCGACACCGATGGTGCCGATCAGGCCGCCGACGAGGTGGACGCCGACGACGTCGAACGAGTCGTCGAAGCCGAACCTCCACTTCAGGCCGACCGCCAGGGCGCACACGCCACCGGCGATGACGCCGAGGAACAGCGACCCGACCGGGGAGAGGGTGCCGCAGGCCGGGGTGATCGCGACCAGGCCGGCGACGACACCCGACGCCGCGCCGAGGCTCGTGGCGTGACCGTCGCGGATCTTCTCCACGATCAGCCAGCCGAGCATCGCGGCGCAGGTGGCGGAGGTCGTATTCATCCACGCGAGTCCGGCGATGCCGTCGGCGGCGAACTCTGATCCGGCGTTGAACCCGAACCAGCCGAACCACAGCAGGCCGGCACCGAGCATGACGAACGGGATGTTGTGCGGACGCATCGGGTCCTTACGCCAGCCGAGACGCTTTCCCATGATGAGCGCGAGCACGAGGGCCGCGACCCCGGCGTTGATGTGGACGACCGTTCCACCGGCGAAGTCCCGTGGGATGACACCGTCGAACATCGAACCGAACGGGCCGTTGCCCGACAGCAGGCCGCCGCCCCAGACCATGTGGGACATCGGGAAGTAGCAGAACGTCACCCACAGGGCGGAGAAGACCAGCCACGTGGAGAACTTCGTGCGGTCGGCGATCGCGCCGCTGATCAGCGCGACCGTGATGATGGCGAAGGTGACCTGGAAGGCGACCATCACGAGCGCCGGGACACCGGCCGAACTGGCGAGACTGTTCGCCACCCCGTTCGGATCGGCATCGGTGGGCAACAGGCCCTTCATGCCGAAGTGGGTGAACGGATTCCCGATGATGCCGGCCTTGCCGACCTCCTCGCCGTCGACCACCTTCGTGCCGAACGCATCGGTGGCGAACGACATCGAGTAGCCCCAGAGGACGTACACCACGCCGACGACGCCGATCGCCCCGAAGGACATCATCATCATGTTCAGGACCGACTTCGAACGCGTCATGCCGCCGTAGAAGAACGCCAGACCAGGCGTCATCAGCAGCACCAGGGACGCGGAAGCCAGCATCCAAGCTGTATTTCCGGCATCCAATTTCATGGAGCCTCCTCGAGCGAGGGTGGTGCGAGGACATGGGGATCGGGACGCGAGTTCGCGGGCGCGAACGAGCAGGGGCAACGGTGACCCGGTGACATGGAGAGTGACCGTGCCGTGTTTCGTCCACCGGTCGCGTTTGTTTCCGCTCTGTGAACTGTCCTTTTTCGGAGGCCACGAATGTCGGGAACATCGGCGGATGCCGGCCAGGCCGCCGAATCCGACACCCCAGCGAAATCGGTCGACAACTGCGCGTACCCGGCAGCACTATCCGGTCATGACGTCACAGGTTTCCCATACGTCCTTCGATGCGCTCGATTCCTACGCCCAATCGGTGTTCTGGTGCCAGGTTCTCGGCTATCACCAAGACCCCGACGATCCGAATCTGCCCGGCCACGAGGAATGCATGATCTTCTCCCCCGACGGCAGCCACCGACTGCTGTTCATCGAGGTCCCCGACACCAAGCAGGTCAAGAACCGTGTCCACCTCGATCTGTCCCCGACCGACGGCACCCGCGACGAGGAAGTGGCCAGGGTGGTCGCGCTCGGCGCGACCGTGGTCGCCGACCACGTCCGCCCGAACGGGAGCGGCTGGTTCGTGCTCGCCGACCCCGAGGGGAACGAGCTCTGCATCCTGCGCAGCCGGGCCGAGATCGACGCGGCCCACAACGCGCTGAGGACGGAACCGTAAACGCCGGGTGTCTACTGTGGTGGCACCGCGTCTGCGGGCGTAGGGTGCCTCCCGTGCCGCAATTCAGAATCCGCCAGGCCGCCGAGCTGCTCGGCGTCAGCGACGACACCGTCCGCCGGCTGGTCGATGCCGGCACCCTCGACGCCGACACCGACGACGCCGGCCGCAAGGTCATCGACGGGGCTGCGCTCGCCGCGTTCGCGCGGGCCAACGCGGCCGCCAATGCTCCGGATCCCTCCCACGTCGGTCGATCGGCGCGCAACCGGTTCGTCGGACTCGTCAGCAAGGTCGAGATCGACGGCGTGATGGCACAGGTCGAGATCCAGTCGGGTCCGCACACGGTCGTCTCGCTGATGAGCAGTGAGGCCGTGCGGGAACTCAACCTCGAACCCGGCCAGATCGCCGTCGCGGTCGTCAAGGCCACCATGGTCATCGTCGAGATCCCCGGAGGGTCTTCGTGAGCCGTCGCCTTCCGATCGCCGCAGCCGTCGCACTCGTCGCCGCATCCGCTCTGCTGGCCAGCTGCGGATCGGGGAGCAAGACCGCCTCGACCAGTCGGAGCGCTGGAGCGTCGTCGTCGGCCGCGACCGGCACCCTCACGGTCTACGCCGCCGCCTCCTTGAAGCCGACGTTCACCGAGCTCGGCGCCACCTTCACCAGGGAGAACCCCGGCACGACGGTGAACTTCAGCTTCGCCGGGTCCTCCGACCTCGTCGCCAATCTCATCGGCGGCGCGCCCGGTGACGTCTTCGCATCCGCCGACGTGGCCGACATGACGAAGGCCACCGACGCGGGCCTGGTGACGGGTGATCCGACGAACTTCGCCACGAACACGCTGGTGATCGTCACCCCGCCGAGCAACCCGGCCGGCATCGCGTCGTTCGCCGACCTCGCGAAGCCCGGTGTCGTCGAGGTCGTCTGCGCGCCGCGGGTTCCCTGCGGGGCCGCGGCGAACAAGATCGAGGACACCACCGGCGTGACCCTCTCCCCGGCCAGCGAGGAATCGTCGGTCACCGACGTCCTCGGCAAGGTGATCTCCGGTGACGCCCAGGCCGGCCTCGTCTACGTCACCGACGCCAAGAGCGCCGGCGACAAGGTCGAGACGATCGACTTCCCGGAGTCGAAGGACGCCGTCAACACCTATCCGATCGGCGCGCTGAAGTCGTCGCCGTCACCCGAGACGGCCGCGAAGTTCGTCGCGCTGGTGACCGGACCCGAGGGTCAGAAGGTGCTGAAGACCGCCGGGTTCGCGCCCGCACCCTGACACCGATGGATCTCTCACAGTCCGGCCGCAGCCCCGACGGTTCGCGCAGCGGCCGGGCACGCCGGGCACGCCGTCGCGGCCGGCCCGCGTCCGGGCCGCCCGGGTGGATCTTCGTGCCGGCGGCGGTAGGCGTCCTGTTCGTCCTCCTGCCGCTCGTCGCCATCCTCACGCGGGTGCGGTGGTCGAACTTCTGGACGCTGATCACGTCGACGTCGTCGGTCGCCGCGCTGGAACTGAGCCTGCGGACGTCGGCGGCCAGCGCGATCGCCTGCGTCGTGCTCGGCGTGCCGATGGCGTTGGTGCTGGCGCGGTCGAGGCTGCCCGGGCTGCGGCTCGCGCGCTCGTTCGTCCTCCTGCCGCTCGTCCTGCCGCCGGTGGTCGGTGGCATCGCGTTGCTCTACACCTTCGGGCGGCAGGGCCTCCTCGGCCGCTACCTCGAGGTGCTGGGGCTCCAGATCGCGTTCTCGACGACCGCGGTGGTCATTGCGCAGACCTTCGTCGCGCTCCCCTTCCTCGTGCTCAGCCTGGAGGGTGCGCTGCGAACCGCCGGCCAGCGCTACGAAGCGGTCGCGGCGACGCTCGGCGCGCGGCCGACCACGGTGCTCTTCCGGGTGACGATGCCACTGGTGCTGCCGGGACTGGTGTCGGGTGCCGTGCTGGCGTTCGCCCGGGCACTCGGTGAGTTCGGGGCGACGCTGACCTTCGCCGGGAGCCTCCAGGGCGTCACGCGGACACTGCCGCTGGAGATCTACCTGCAGCGCGAGACCGATCCGGACGCCGCGGTCGCGTTGTCGCTCGTCCTCGTCGTGGTGGCCGTGCTGATCGTGCTGGTCACCCGGGGCCGTGCGAGCGGGGGTTCGTTGTGACGCGGCCGCCGGTGATCGGTCGGCCCGCGACGACCGGGGCCCTGACCCTCCAGGCGACGGTAAGGGATCGCGGCTTCGACGTCGGGCTCACGCTCGAACCCGGGCAGGTCGTCGCGGTCCTCGGCGCGAACGGCGCCGGCAAGTCGACGCTGCTGGCACTGATCGCCGGACTCCTCCGACCGGACTCGGGCCGCATCGACCTCGACGGGCACACGCTGGTCGACACGGCCCGGGGGACGTGGACGCCGCCGCACCAGCGAGGTGTCGTCCTGCTCGCCCAGGACGCACTGCTCTTCCCCCACCTCAGCGCTGCCGCCAATGTCGCGTTCGGGCCGCGCAGCCGCGGCCTCGGCGCCCGCGCTGCGAAGGTCCGGGCGACGCAGTGGCTCGCCGCGGTCGACGCGGTGGCACTCGCGGACCGGCGGCCGTCGCAACTCTCGGGCGGGCAGGCGCAGCGCATCGCCATCGCGCGGGCGCTGGCGGCGGACCCGGCGCTGCTGCTCCTCGACGAGCCGATGGCCGCGCTCGACGTGGCAGTGGCACCGGCGCTCCGGCTGCTGTTGCGCTCGGTGCTGCGCGGCACCGGCCGGACAGCGCTTCTCGTCACCCACGACATCCTGGACGCGCTGTCGCTCGCCGACCGGGTCGTGGTGATGGAGGACGGACGGCTCGTCGAGGACGGGCCGACGCGATCGGTGCTGACGCAACCGCGGTCGGCGTTCGCTGCCCGGCTCGCCGGGGTCAACCTGCTCGGTGGCCGGGCCGACGCCGACGGGCTGACGACGCGGAGCGGTCAGCACGTCCAGGGACTGCTCGATCCCGGCTGTGCCGCCGTCGGTCCCGCGGTCGCGGTGTTCCGGCCGAACGCAGTCGCCGTCCACCTCGGACCGTCCAGCGGCAGCCCACGCAACTCGTTCCGCGTCACCATCACCGAACTCGAGCCGCGCGGGGACGTCGTCCGGGTCCATGCGGTCGACGCAGCGGACTCGTCGTCCATGCTCGTCGCCGACGTCACCGCTTCAGCCGTTGCCGATCTGGAGCTTCTGCCGGGTCTGGAGGTGCACTACGTGGTGAAGGCGACCGAGGTCAGCGTCTATCCCTCAGCAGCCTGACGGCTCGTCGAACTCGGTTCCGCCTGGCACAGGCTCCGCGGTCGGTCAGCCGAGCAGCGCGTCGACGAAGTCGGCGGGGACGAACGGCGCCATGTCGTCCGCGCCCTCGCCGAGGCCGACCAGCTTCACCGGCAGCCCGAGCTCCTGCTGCACCGCGAAGACGATCCCGCCCTTCGCCGAGCCGTCGAGCTTCGTCAGCACCACGCCGGTCACGTCGACGATCTCGCCGAAGACGCGTGCCTGCACGAGACCGTTCTGTCCGGTGGTCGCGTCGAGCACGAGCAGGACCTCCGTCACCGGTGCCTGCTTCTCGACGACCCGCTTGATCTTGCCGAGCTCGTCCATCAACCCGGCCTTGGTGTGCAGGCGGCCGGCGGTGTCGATGATGACGACGTCGGACTCCCCCTCGATCCCGACCCGGACCGCGTCGAACGCCACGCTGGCCGGGTCGCCGCCCTCCGGGCCGCGGACGACGGGCACGCCGACACGATCGCCCCAGGTCGTGAGCTGGTCGGCGGCGGCCGCGCGGAACGTATCCGCCGCGGCGAGGACGACGTCACGGTCGTCGGCGACGAGCACCCGCGCGAGCTTGCCGACGGTCGTGGTCTTGCCGGTTCCGTTGACGCCAACGACGAGGACGACGGCCGGCGTGTCACTTCGAACGGTGTGCAGCGAGCGGTCCGAGCCGGGGCTCAGGGCGGTGATGAGTTCCTCGCGCATGGCCGCGCGCGTCGCGGCGGGTGTCGAGATGCCTTCCACCCGAACCCGCTTACGGAGAGCATCGACGATCGCGGTGCTCTGCGCGACGCCGACGTCGGCGGTCAGCAGGGTCTCTTCGAGGTCGTCCCAGGTCTGGTCGTCGATCCGGTCGCGCGACAGCAGCTGGAGCAGGCCGCGGCCGAGGGCGGTCTGCGATCCGGCGAGGCGACCGCGCAGCCGTGTCCACCGGTCGGCCGGGTTCTCGGGGCGTTCGACCTCCGGCTCGCTGACGACCGGCTCGTCGACGAGCGTGTCGCCACCGCTGTCGAGGAGGTCGTCCAGACCGGCGGTGGCGGCCTCCGAGTCCGTCGCGGCCGCAGTGACGTCGTCGTCGGTCGTGGTGGTGGTCGCAGGTCCCGGCGGCAGCGAGGCGGTGTCGGCTCCTCGGGTCAGCTCCCCACGTGTTCTGCGGGCGACGACGAGGCCGATGCCGACGCCGGCGGCGGCGAGAACGGCGATGGCAAGGACTATCCAGTAGGGCAGGGTCACGCCCGGGAGTCTTTCAGACGGCGACCGCAGTCGCCGTTTCGGCAACCGGGGCCGCTCCCATCACGTCGGCGAACGGTCCCGGTCGGGACACCAACTCGTCGTACCGGCCGCGGTCCATGATGCGTCCGGCTTCGACCACGATCACCTCGTCGCACGCGTCCAGGCCGTCGTGGGCGTGGGTGATGAACAGCACCGAGCGGTCGTCGGTCTCGCGGAGCAGGTCTGCGGTCAATTCGGCCGCGGCGAGGGGGTCGAGGTGCTCGGCGGGCTCGTCGAACACCAGCACCTGATGCCGGGCCAGTAGCAGCCGCGCCACTGCGAGCCGTTGCCGTTCCCCGCCCGAGAGCGTGGCGCCGTGTTCGCCGAGAGCGGTCGCCAGGCCTTTCGGCAGCGCGTCCAGCCAGTCGTCCAGGCCGACCCGGGCCAGCACCGCCCGCATCTCGCCGTCGGTCGCGTCCGGGTCGGCCGGGCGCAGGTTCTCCGCGACGGTGGTGTCGAAGATGTGCGCATCCTGGGTGAGGAGCCCGATCACGCCGCGGACGTCGTCGCCTGCGAACCCGGCGACGTCGTGCCCGTCGAGGCGGTAGTCGCCACCGCTGATGTCGAGGAAGCGGACGAGGACGGACGCGAGCGTCGACTTGCCGGAGCCGCTGCGTCCGACCACACCGATCCGACGACCCGCGCCCAGATCGAGGTCGATGCCCGAGATCGCGTCGCCGTCGTTGGTACCCGGGCCAGCGGCGGGCCAGCGGGCCGAGACGTTCCGCAGCGTCAGGAGGTGCGGGTGCGGGTGCGAGTGCGGGTGAGCCGTGGCGTCGGGTTTCTGCCCTCGAGTGGGCGCGTCGCTGCGCGACACGCCGAGCTGGGCGCGTGGCAGCGTCCACTCGGGGGCTGTGAGCGACCGGGGCTCGGCCGGCTCGGCCACCGGGTCGGGCAACCGGTCGAGCTCGCCCAGCCGTCGCAACGAGGTGCGGACCTGCTGCCACCGGGTCACCGCCGGCGTCACCGACGACACGACCTCGTGCACCGCCAGCGGCAGCAGGACGATCACGCCGAGTTCGACACCGGCGAGCTGCCCGGAGGCAACGGCACGCGCGCCGAGCAGGAGTTCACCGAGGACGGTCAGGCCGACGACGAGGGTCGTGACGAACCCGGCGAAGGCGTCCGTCCGGATACCGCTGCGTGCCGCGGCAGCCAGTTCGGCGTCGGCGGCCATGACGGCGTCGACCCCGGCGCCGGCAACGCCGTAGACCCGTAGCTCGGCGGCCGCGGCCAGGTTCTCGCTGACGGCCGCTGCCATGTCGCCGCGAGCGGGCGCGATGCGGATCTGCGCGCGTCCACCCGCCCGGGCGACGACGGCAGGGAGAACCAGTCCGGTCACGACGACGGAGACGGCCAGCAGCACCGCTCCGACCGGCAGCACCGCGTAGGTCAGGCCCACCGCGGCGATCGCGACGACGAACGCGGCAGTGACCGGGACGAACACCCGGACGGCCAGGTCGACGACCGACTCGGTGTCGGCGACGACGCGCGCGATCACGTCGCCGCTGCGCATCGCCGGGCCGCCGAGCAGCCGGGCCGACCCCGGGAACAGCCGCTCGCACCGCCGGTACACCGCGATACGGACGTCGCCTAGCATGCGCAGCGCGGCGTCGTGGCCGATCAGCCGCTCGGCGTAGCGGAACACGCCCTTGCCGATGCCGAACGTGCGGACGGCGACGATCGCGACCATCAGGTACAGAACAGGCGGCTGCTCGGCGGCGCGGGCGAGCAGCCACGCCGAGACGGCCAGCAGCCCGACACCGCTCCCGGCCGCCAGCGCGCCGAGCAGGGTCGCAAGGAGGATGCGAGGTGCCGCACGCCGGATCGGCGTCTCGAGAACACTCATCCGGAGGTCAGCCCGGTCAACTCGGTCAGGCCGGTCAGGCCGGTCACGTCGGTCAGATCAACGACCCGGTCGGCGATGGCCATGGTCGCCGCCCTGTGCGTGACCATCAGCACGGTGACCGGGGTGGGCGGCCCGCCGCCGAGCCGACGGGCGTGGAGGCCGGCCAATGCGGTGCGGATCACCGCGTCCTCGGTTGCCGGATCGAGGCCGGCGGTGGGCTCGTCGATCAGGGCGAGCCACGCTCCGCCGGCCCGGACGCGGACGAGCGCACGGGCGAGCCCCACGCGACGCCGCTCGCCGACCGAGAGTCCCTCGCCCCGCTCGCCGACCTCGCGGCCGGGATCGAGGTCGCCCGCGCCGACACTCATCAAGGCCTCCCGGACCGCCGCGCAGTCAGCCTGCGGCGTGCCCAGCGCGACGTTCTCGCCGATCGTGCCGGCCAGCAGCGTCGGCCGTTGCGGCAGCCATGCGATCCGGCGACGCCAGGCATCGAGATCGAGGCCGGAGAGGTCCGCACCGTCGACCAGCACGGCGCCGCGGTCGGGCGTGACGAGACCGAGCAGCATCGCCAGCACCGTCGACTTGCCCGATCCGCTCGGTCCGGTCAGGGCGACGGTCTCCCCCGGCGCGAGCTCGAGCGTCAACCCGCTCACGGCGGCGACGGTGCGACCCGGGTAGGTCAGACCCGCACCCTGGAAGGAGATCGTCGACGGACGCGGCCGCTTCGCGCCAATCGAAGTCGATGGCCGGACCGGTGCGTCCAGCACCTCGAACGCACGCTCGGCTGCGGCCAGCCCGTCCGCGCTGTCGTGGTAGTGAACACCGACCGCACGCACCGGGAGATAGACCTCGGGAGCCAGCAGCAGAACGAAGAACGCCGTCCGCAGATCGAGGTGCCCGTCTATGAGCCGCAGGCAGATCGCGACCGCGACCAGTGCCACCGACAGCGTGGAGGCGATCTCGAGCACCAACGCCGAACAGAACGCGAGCCGCAGCGTGCCCACGGTCTCGGACCGGTAGGCCTCGTTGGTCTTCTCGAGCCCGCGGACCTGGGCACGGGCACGGCCGAACACCTTCAGCGTCGGCAACCCGGCCAGCAGGTCGGTGTAGTGGTGGGCGAGCCGCGCGAGGCTCGACCACCGCCGGCGCTGCAGCGCGCGCGTCGCCATCCCGATCAGCACCATGAACACGGGGATCAGCGGCAGCGTCACGCCGATCGTGATCGCCGACGTGAGATCGACGCGCAGGATGGCCAGCCCGATCACCAACGGGACCACGCACGCCGCCACCAGCTGCGGCAGGTACTTCGTGAAGTAACCGTCCAGGCCGTCGAGACCCCGCACGAGCAGCGCCATCACCTCACCACTGCTCACCTCGCCACGGCTCACGTCGGCGCTGCCGGACGCCGGCTCGGATACAAGCACACGCTGCGCGATCGCCTTGCGCAGCGAGGATTTCGCCCGTGTGGCGGTAGCGCCGGACGTCGTCGAGACGAGGCCGGCGAGCAGGGCGCGGGCGACGACGATCACCACCAGGGTGGCCACCGGCTCCAGCACGGTGCCGGCGCTCACGCCCGACCGAATGGTCACCGCGAGCGCATCGGCCAGCACCCGCGCCTGGGCCACGACGAGCAGCGCAGTCGCGAGCGCCACCACCGCGAGGACCGCGAGCTGCGCCGCCACGCGCCGGTCGAGCGTCAGCAGCCGCCGGTCCGGTCTCGCCATCAGGGTGCTGACACCGGTGCCGGCGCCACCACCGGGACGGTGATCCGCTTGCGGAAGACCCAGTACGTCCAACTCTGGTAAGCGAGCACGACCGGCACGAACACGAGCGCGACGATCGACATGAACCTCAGCGTGTACGCCGACGACGACGCGTTCGTCACTGTCAGGGACATCCCGTCGGCGAGGGTCGTCGGCATGACATCGGGGAACAGCGCGGCGAACATGGCGATCGTGGTGAACGCGATCGCCGCGGCCGTGCCGGCAAACGCCCAGCCGTCGCGGCCGGCGCGATTCGCGAGCGCCGCAGCGACGAAGGCGACGACGGCGAGCACGGCCAGAACCACGAACGCGACGTTGCCACGCACCGCGTAGCCGATGACGAAGAACGCGACGACGAGCAGGGCCGACACCGGGAACACCTTGCGGGCCAGGGCATTCGCCCGATCCCGCAGATCACCGGTGGTCTTCAACCCGACGAACACCGCGGCATGGACGATGAAGACCGAGAAGAGCGCGACACCGCCGAGCAATGGGAACGGACGCAGCAACGTGAAGAAGTTCCCGACGAACTCCCCGGACCTGTCGATCGGGACGCCGGCCAGCAGGTTCGTCAACGCGACTCCCCACAGCACGCCGGGCAGTGCCGAGCCGACGACGATCGCGGTGTCCCAGCGGTTGCGCCACTGCGCGTCCGGGCGCTTGTTCCGGTACTCGATCGCGACTCCGCGCAGGATCAGCGCGAGCAGGATGATCAACAGGGCCAGGTAGAAACCGCTGAACATCGTGGCGTACCACTCGGGAAACGCGGCGAACATCGCGCCCCCGGCGGTGAGCACCCAGACCTCGTTACCATCCCAGATCGGGCCGATGGTGCCGATCACCGTGCGCCGCTCGGGCTCGTCGCGGCCGAGAACGCGCAGCAGGGCGCCAACCCCGAAGTCGAACCCCTCCAGGACGAAGTAGCCGGTCCACAACACGGCGATCAGGCCGAACCACACTGTCGTCAGTTCCATGATGGTCGTCCCCGGTCAGTAGGCGAAGGAAAGGGGTGGGCCGTCGGCCATCTCGGGCTCGCTGCCGTTCCCGTCGTCGGGACCCGCAGCGACGGCCTCCGGATCGAGACCCTTTGCCGCGGCCGCCAGCAGCAGCTTCACCTCGATGACGGCGAGCACGGCGTAAGCGAGCGTGAGAGCGATCATCGACGTCCACACCTCACCCGCGGAGACGGTCGGAGAGACACCCGCCGACGTCTGCATCAGCCCGAAGACCACCCAGGGCTGGCGGCCGGCCTCGGTGAAGATCCAGCCGAACGAGTTTCCCGCGAGTGGTAACAGCGGCGTCAGGATGAGCACCCGCGAGAACCACCTGGCCGACGCCGTCGGCACGCGCCCGCGCCGGGTGAGCCAGAGCGCACAGAACCCGACCAGCACACTCACCATCCCGATGCCGATCATCAGCCGGAAGCTCCAGTAGGCAAGCGGAATGTTGGGTGCGTAGTCGCCGGGCCCGTAGGTCTGCTGGTATTCGGTCTGCAGGTCGTTGATGCCGCGGACCTCCGCGGTGGGTGAGCCGGTGGCCAGGAACGACAGCAGGTAAGGCACTTTGACCGACGCGACCTCGCGGGACCCGTCGAGCGTGCCGACCGTGAAGATCGAGAACGACGCCGGCTTCTCGGTCGTGTAGAGAGCCTCGGCAGCCGCCATCTTCATCGGCTGGACCTCGGTCATCACCTTGCCCTGCAGGTCACCCGAGATCGCCACGGCGACGCCGGCGACGATCAGAGTGACCGCACCCATTCGCATCGCCGTTCGGAACGCCGCGGTATCGACGCCGGTGCGATGGACGAGATGCCAGCCGGCGACAGCGAGGACGACCGCGCCGGCGACCATGAACGAGGCAGCGATCTGGTGCGGGAACGTCACCCACAGAACCTTGTTCGTGAACACGGCGCCGATATCGGTGAGTTCGGCACGGTTGCGGGCGCCGTTGAACGTGTAGCCGACCGGATGCTGCATCCACGAGTTCGCGGAGAGGATGAAGAACGCCGACAGCTGCGTTCCCAGTGCCACCAGCCAGATCGTGGCCAGATGGACCTTGCGGGGCAGGCGATCCCAGCCGAAGATCCACAGGCCGATGAACGTCGATTCGAGGAAGAACGTGAGCAGCGCCTCGAGCGCGAGCGGCGCACCGAAGATGTCGCCGACGAAGCGTGAGTAGTCGCTCCAATTCATGCCGAACTGGAACTCCTGCACGATGCCTGTGACGATGCCCATCGCGATGTTGATCAGGAAGATCTTCCCGTAGAACTTCGTCAACCGGAGGTACTTCTCCTTGCCCGTGCGCAACCACGCCGTCTGCAGGCCCGCGACGAGCGCCGACATCCCGATCGTGACCGGCACGAACAGGAAGTGGTAGACGGTGACGATCGCGAACTGCCAACGTGCCAGGGCCAGCGCATCCACGGGCGTGAAGTTCCTCTCGAGCAGTCCGGACGATCTACTACGCATCGTAGTACTCGAAGAGTAGTGTCGCGTCCGGGCATGCGGCAAAGGCCGAAAGTCCCGATCTGGCGAGCAGCGCATAGGCTGCTGAACGTGGTCAACAGTCTGGGTGAGCTCGAGCGCGAGGTCATGAACGAGCTGTGGTCCGCGCCGGGTCCGATGCTGGTGCGCGACGTCCACACCGCCCTCTCCCGTGACCGTGATCTCGCCTACACAACGGTGATGACGGTGCTCGAACGCCTGACCCGCAAGCGAATGGTCGAACGCGACCTCGACGGCCGCGCGTACCGTTACCGCCCCGCGCAGACCAAGGACGCCCTGGCGGCCGAGGCGATGTCGGATGCCCTGGACGGCGCCGGCGCTCACCGCAGCGAAGCGCTCGTGCGGTTCGTCGACGGGATGAACAGCACGGACGCGCAGGCGTTGCGTGATGCGCTGGCCCGCGTGGAGACCAGCGCTCGGGCGACGTCGGACACCGCACCGGGCGGTCCTGCCCGGCGGCGATGACCCCGCTCCTGCTCGGGATTCTCGCGGTGGCGCTCGCCGGCCCGGTCCCCGCCCTCCTCGGTCGCGTCAGCGCGTTCACGTCGGTGCCGCGCGCCACCGTCGTCGTGTGGCAGGCCGTCGCGCTGGCCGCTGTCCTGGCCGCGGTCGGGAGCGGCCTCTCGCTGGCGTTGCGTCTGGTCACCACCGGCGGACGCGCGGGCGGTCTGGACCTCGGCCCGCTGCGGATCGGCGCGCACGTGCTCGTGCTGGCGCTCACGATCACCGTCGTCGCGCGGCTGTGGGCACTGACGACGAACGCACGCAGGTTTCGCGCGATCCGTCGGCGCCATCGCGACCTCGCCGACCTCGCCGGCACGGTCCCGCCCGTCCCGTCCGCCAGGCTGGCACCCGCCGTCGTCAGGGTGTTGCGGCACGACATCCCGGCGGCGTACTGCGTGCCCGCCCTACGGGACTCGCGCGTGGTGGTCTCCGACGGCGCGCTCGCCAGCCTGGACGCGGTGGAACTCGACGCCGTGCTTGCGCATGAGCACTCACACCTCCGAGCCCGGCACGACCTCGCCATCGAGGTCTTCGCGGCGCTGTGGATCGCTTTCCCACGAGGTGTCCGCAGCCGGGTCGTGCTCGATCAGATCCGCGCGCTTCCAAGATGGCGGCCGACGACGGTGCCGATCCAGTCGGCGGCGGCGCAACCGTCGGTACCGTCGCGAGACTCGACTGGCTCGCCGGCCGCGACGCGCACACCCCGCTCGCGGTCGATGCTCGCGGCAGCGACCTACCTGCTCGCGGCAGCGTCGCTCGTCGACCTGACGGCGACCGTGGCAGTGCCCTGGAACAGGGCAGCCTGGCCGGTCGTCGGCTGACCTACCGGTCGCGCAGTCAGCGCCGGGCGGCGACGAACTCCTCGGCGAGCTCGTCGGGCAGGTGCTGAGCGGCCTTGGCGACAGCGCCGTTGAGCCATTCCACACGTGGGATCTCACGACCCCGGCTCGGCCAGGCGACGAACACGGCAACCGCTGCGGCCAGCACGACCGTGCTGCCGGTGGCAATGACGAAGGCCCACATGGGGGTCACATCCTCGAACGACGTGCGGGTGGGCAAAGGACCCGCGGGTGAAACAAGGGGGAAGGTGACTGCACGAAAACGCGGATTCGCGCAGCTGCCCGCCAGTCTGCCACCGAGAACCGCGCCGACCCCGCATTTGCGCCGCGTCAACGCGCTGACGCGGCGTCGGCGACGTCAGCGATCGATGCTGGACATGTCCGGGTAGCGCTCACCGACCACCGCGGCGCGGGGGACCGCCGCGGCCAATGCGGCCAGATCCTCGTTGGTCAGGGTTATCGCCGCGGACGCCACGTTCTCCTCGAGATACCGGACCCGCTTCGTGCCGGGGATCGGCACCATGTCGTCGCCCTGCGCGAGGACCCATGCGAGCGCGAGCTGGCCGGCGGTGACGCCCTTGGCCTCGGCCAGCGTGCGGACCGCAGCGACCAACGCGAGGTTGGCGGCCAGCGCGTCACCACGGAAGCGAGGGTTGTGGCTACGGAAGTCGGACGAGCCGAACGCGTCGGCCGAGGTGATGGTGCCGGTGAGGAAGCCGCGTCCGAGCGGCGAATACGGGACGAGCCCGATGCCGAGTTCGCGGATCGTCGGAAGAATCTCGTCCTCGATGTCACGCGTCCACAGCGAATACTCCGTCTTGAGTGCGGTGATCGGGTGGGTCGCGTGGGCACGGCGGATGGTGGCCGCAGACGCCTCGGACAAGCCCAGCCGGCGGACCTTTCCGGAGGTGATCAGCTCGCCCATCGCACCGACCGTCTCCTCGATCGGGACGCTCTTATCCACGCGGTGCTGGTAGTAGAGATCGATGTGGTCGACGCCCAGGCGTTCGAGGCTCGCGTCGCAGGCGGCCCGGACGTATTCGGGGCTGCCGTCGATGCGCCGCTTCGTCGGGTTCTGCGGGTCGCGCACGTTTCCGAACTTGGTGGCGACGACGACGCCGTCCCGACGACCGGAGAGGGCCTTGCCGACGAGACGTTCGTTCGTGAACGGGCCGTACATGTCCGCGGTGTCGAAGAACGTGACGCCGAGGTCGAGGGCACGGTGGATGGTGGCGACGGCCTCGCCCTCGTCGGCGGTGCCGTAGAACTCCGACATGCCCATACAGCCGAGCCCGATCGCGGAGACGTCGAGGTCGGTGCCGAGGGTGCGGGTGTCGAGCTGCGGTTCTGCCGATGAAGGTGTGGTCATGACTCAAGTGTCTCCCCGCCGGAGCAGCGGTCACCCCAGTCGGGTGGCGCGTCAGATGTCGAGCAGGTAGCGGACCTCCGGAGCGAGGTCCCGACGGATCTCGGGCGTGGTCACGGCCGCGCAGTCGACCTGCTGTGGGTGCGACCTGGCGACGTAGGACGCATGGAGCACCCGGCGGCGGGAGCCGTCGGTGTTGGTCGTACCGCCGTGCCAGCAGTGGCCGTTGAACACCACCACGGTGCCCTTCGTTCCAGTGACCAGGACCTCGTCCGGGTGCCGCGCCCGACGATCCGGCACGTGGTCGGTGATCGGTCCGGGGATCCGGTGGCTTCCGGGGACGATCCTCGTCGCGCCGTTGGTCGCGGTGAAGTCGTCGAGCAGCCACAACGAGTTGACCAGGTGGTACGGATCGGCTGCCGTCATGCGCACGCTGTCCGGGTGCATGTCCTGATGTCCCCGGCCCTTCTGCACGTCCCGGGCGTTGAGGCCGTGGAACTTGAACGGACCGTCGATGATGTGCAGCGTTGCCGCCAGCACCGTCGGGTCGGTGTAGGACGGCTCGAAGACGCGGCCGCGGTTCACGCAGTACGCGATCCGCGGAGCGCCGGGCTCAGGCTCGTAGGCCGTCCCGGCAACCCTGGCCGCGGCGTCTCCCTCGGCACCGACGACGCGGTCGAACTCGTCGGCGACCTGCTGCCGCCAGGCCTCGGCCATCAGGCCGGGGAGGACGACGAAACCGTCGTCGTCCAGGGCCTGGAGCTCGCCGGCGGTCAGCTGCCGGGTGGCACGGCTGCCACCGGCCAGCCGCTTGTACATCGCGTCGAACACGGCGTCGCCGGTCATGGGGTCCCGTTGCTCCTGAGCTGGTCGTCCGGGCGCGTGATGCCGGGACACGGTCAGACGGCTGCGGGTTCGGGCTCGACCTCGGTGCGGCCGTCGCGCAGTCGCTGGCTGATCACCGCGGAGACTCCGTCGCCGCGCATCGTCACGCCGTAGAGCGCGTCGGCGACCTCCATCGTGCGCTTCTGATGGGTGATGACGAGCAGCTGGGAGTTGATCCCGAGCTCCTCGTAGATGTCGAGGAGACGGCCGAGGTTCGCGTCGTCCAGCGCCGCCTCGACCTCGTCGAGGATGTAGAACGGGCTCGGCCGGGCCTTGAACAGGGCGACGAGGAAGGCCACCGCGACCAGGGACCGCTCGCCACCGGAGAGCAACGACAGCCGCTTCACCTTCTTGCCGGCCGGCCGCGCCTCGACCTCGACACCGGTGTGCAGCAGGTCGCCCGGCTCGGTGAGGAGAAGCTTGCCCTCGCCGCCCGGGAACAGCCGTGGGATGACGGCCTCGAACTCACGCGCGGTGTCGGCGAACGCCTCGGCGAACACCTGCTCGACGCGCTCGTCGACCTCCTTGACGATGCCGAGCAGATCCTCGCGGGTCTTGCGGAGGTCCTCGAGCTGCTCGGAGAGGAACTGGTGCCGCTCCTCCATCGCCGCGAACTCCTCGAGCGCGAGCGGGTTCACCCGGCCGAGCTGGGCGAGTTCGCGCTCGGCGGTCCGGAGCCGTTTCTCCTGCTCGGCGCGCACGAACGGCACGGTCGTCGGCGCAGCGTCGGGGGTGTCGTCGGGCTGGCCGGTCTCGTCGTCGGCTGCGGACGTGTCGACGGGCACCGGCTGGTCCGGGCCGTACTCGGCGACGAGGGTATCCGGCTCGACCCCCAGCTCGGCCAGCGCGCGCTCGCGCAACGCCTCCAGCCGCAGACGTTGTTCGGCGCGGGCCAACTCGTCCCGGTGGACCGCATCGGTCAGCAACTCGAGCCGGCCGCTGAGGTCTCGCGCCCGGCTCCGGAGCTGGACCAGCGTCGCGTCACGATCGGCGCGGGCCTTCTCGGCCGCGGCTCGCGCGGCGGCGGCGGCGGCGATCGAGACGGTGAGTCTTTCGAGCGTGCGGTCCGCGTCGAGCACGACCTCGGCGCCGATGCGCGCCTGCCGGCGACGCCATTGGGCGGCGGCGGCGGCGCGGGCCCGGGCTGCCCGCTCGGCGGCAGCCGCGCGTCGCAGCGCGTCCGCGCGGCCGATCAGAGCGGAGCCGCGTTCCTCGGCGGTGCGCAGGGAGAGTCGTGCCTCCACCTCGGCGGCACGTGCCTGCCGGGCGGCGTCGCCCAGTTCGTCGCGCAGGTCGGTGGACGGGTCGTCGTTGCCCACGTCCTCGGCGGCGGCGAGGCGGTCACGCAGAGACTGCGCGGCTGCCTCGTCGGTCGCCTGTGCGGCCTCGGCCTCCGCGACCGCACGCAGCGCACGCTCGGTGTCGCGTCGGGCCGCCTGGGCGATCGTGCTGCGGTTGCCGAGCTTCTCGGCGAGAGCCGCGAGCTCGGCGTCGGACTCGTGCAGGCGCGCCAGGGTGTCCTCGACAGCAGCCGCGGCTTCCTCCCGCTCGCGCCGGAGCCGCGAACCCGCGAACCGGTTGCGGGACAGGTCGTGATCGGCGGCCTCGAGCTTGCGCCGGGTGTCCTCGAGCGCCGCGGTGACCTCGAGCAGGGTCGGCGCGTCGGCGGAACCACCGACCAGCATCAGGGCACCGACGACGTCGCCGGCGCGGGTGACGACGCGGAGATCGGGGCGGGCCCGCAGTGCCGAACGTGCGGTATCGAGGTCGTCGGTGACGGCGATACCCCGGACGAGCCCGGCCAGGGTTGCAGCCACCGGGCCGGACGCCTCGACGACGTCGGCCAGCCAGCGGGTTCCGACCGGCGCGTCGCCGTAGCTGTCCGTCAGGTCGGATGATCCGTCCGCAGGACGGCCCTGATCGGTGGCGGCCACGACGAGCCCGGACCGGCCGGCCCGCTCGGACTTCAACCGTGCCAGCGCATCGAAGGCGTCGCCGAGCGAGCCGACGGCGACCGCGTCGGCGGCCTCGGCCAGCCCGGCGGCGACCGCGGCCACCCAACCCGGCTCCACCTGGAGCAGCGCGGCGACCGAACCGAGCAGGCCACTCACAGCGTCGCCGGCGGCGAGCAGCGCGCCCGCGCCGTCCTTGCGGGTGGCTGCGAGTTCGAGTGCCTCCACGCGTGCGACCAGGCCGGCGCGATCACGCTCACCGGTCCGTTCCGCATCGGCGATGCCGGCCAGCTGGTCCTCGACCGTCGACAGCCGCGCGACCGCTTGTTCGTGTTCGGTGTCGAGACCTTCCTCGCCGGCGTCCAGGCCGGCGACGAGCGTCTCGGCTGCGGTGAACTCCCGCGTGGCGTCGGCAGCGGTGGCCATCGCGGTCGCGTGCTGCGCGCGCAGCCTGGCCAGCTGGACCTCGCGTGCGCCGAGGCGTTCGGTGACTGCCTGGACCTGCCCAGCGAGGCGCGCCAGACCCTCGCGCCGGTCCGCGGCCGCGCGTAGCAGTCCGGCGACGCGGCGGTCCTCGGCGGCGTGGGCACGCTCGGCGGCGGCGCGTGCGGTGACGGCGGCGTCGAGGGCGACCTGCAGCCGTTCGAGTTCGATGCGCATCGCCGATTCCGCTTCGGCCGCGCGCTCGGCATCGGCATCCAGCTGGTCGGGATCGCGGCCCTGGCGGGCACCTGCGTCGGCGATCTCGACCTCGCCCTGGCGTGCGCGTTCGGCCGCGAGACCACGGATGCCGCGGATACGTTCGGCGACGGCGGACAGACCGAAAAAGAGGTCGCCGGCCGCGGCGAGGGCGGGCGCGTCGGCGCGCGCCGCGTCCTCCTCGGCAGCCTGCGCGGTGGTGACCTCACTCAGCGATGCCTCGACCCGGGAGCGTTCGTCGCGGGCGATCTGCTCGGCCGCGCCGTCGCGTTCGAGGTCGCCGCCGACCCGTGCCAGCTCGTCGGCGAGCAGGCGCAGCCGGGCGTCGCGGACGGTCGACTGGATGCCGGCGGCGCGGCGTGCCACCTCGGCCTGGCGTCCGAGCGGCTTGAGCGCGCGGCGCAGCTCGGTGAGCAGATCGGAGAGCCGGTTCAGGTTGGTCTGGGTGGCGTCCAACTTGCGGATCGCCTTCTCCTTGCGCTTGCGGTGCTTGAGCACGCCGGCGGCCTCTTCGACGAAGCCGCGACGCTCCTCCGGGGTGGCGCGCAGGACGGCGTCGAGCTGGCCCTGGCCGACGATGACGTGCATCTCACGGCCGATGCCGGAGTCGCTCAGGAGCTCCTGGACGTCGAGGAGCCGGCATGCGCTGCCGTTGATCGCGTACTCGGAGCCGCCGTTGCGGAACATGATCCGGCTGATAGTGACTTCGGTGTAGTCGATCGGGAGGGCGCCGTCGGTGTTGTCGATGGTGAGGATGACCTCGGCGCGGCCCAGCGGCGCGCGCTGCGCGGTGCCCGCGAATATGACGTCTTCCATCTTGCCGCCGCGAAGGCTCTTCGCGCCCTGCTCACCCATCACCCAGGAGATCGCGTCGACGACGTTGCTCTTCCCGGACCCGTTCGGGCCGACGACACAAGTGATCCCCGGCTCGAAATGCAGGGTCGTCGAGGACGCAAACGACTTGAAGCCGCGAACGGTCAGGCTCTTCAGGTACAACGGGCAGTCTCCTGGGACATCGACGACGTGCTACCTGATCCAGGGAAGTGCTACCGCATCGGGGAAGCCGTGCGCGGCCTTGACGGTGCCGACCCTACCGTCCGAGCGGCCCACGCACGCGGAGGTGGACGCGTCAGCCGGGTTCGAGCCGACGTCGGGGACCTGCCGAGCGGTAGTGCCGTCGACCCCTTCGTAATGCCGCAGACGGGGTTACAACAGTGGTCGACGGCATTACCACCCACTCCGGCCGCCGATCCACACCCGGACCTAATGCGATCCGACCGGGGCATGGACCCGCTGGACACGCATCCGAGCGCACTTCCCACGACGGTGCAGGACCCGAGCCCGGCCAAAGCCACCGCGCATCGTCCGAGCGCGTGCAGGCAGCTGGCACGATCTCTGTCATGAGTGACACGACGGAACCGAAGCCAGCGGGCGTGCCCGAGTCCTCGGTCGATGCGCCGGCCTCGGTCGACGCCCCGCCGACCGCGAATCAGGACTACTCCGAACGGCTGACACGGCTTCAGGGCAAGCGGTGGAAGAAGCTCCTGCACGTCCAGGCGCCGTGGCACGCGAACATCGCGCTGATGCGGCTCGGTCGCTGTCTCGACGTGGGCTGCGGTAACGGCCGCAACCTCGGGTACCTGCCGACAGGGTCGGTCGGCGTCGACCACAACGCCTTCTCGATCCAGGCCGCGCGGCAGGCCGGGCACGAGGCGTACACGGTCGACGAGTTCTTCGCCGACCCGGCGCTGGCCGCGCCCGGCGCATTCGACTCGATCCTCGCCGCGCACCTGGTCGAGCACCTCCAGCCTGCGGAAGCGCGCGAGATCGTGGCGAGCTATCTCCCGATGGTCCGGGCGGGCGGTCGGGTCGTGTTCATCACGCCGCAGGAACGCGGATACGCCTCCGATGCGACGCACGTGGCGTTCACCGACTTCGCCGCCCTCAGCGAACTGTCCGACGACCTGGGACTACGGGTGCTCAGCTCGCACTCGTTCCCGTTCCCCCGCCGAGCCGGCAAACTCTTCATCTACAACGAGTTCCACGTCATCGCCGAGGTTCAGCACTAGCACCAGACGCGTCTACCAGCGGGGTGCGCGGGGCGTCCGCTGGCAGTGCGGGCAGTAGTGCGACGAGCGATTCATGAACGCCATCCGGCGGATCGGTGTGCCGCACCGCGGACATGGCCGGCCCTGCTGGCCGTAGGCGGCGAGGGTCCGGTCGAAGTACCCGCTCTCCCCGTTGACGTTGACGTACAGGCTGTCGAACGACGTCCCGCCGGCGACGAGCGCGTCGTCGAACACCGCGCTGACCGCGCCGATGAGGTCGACGACCTGGCTCCGTCGCAGCAGCGACGCATCCCGCGCGAAGTGCAGCCTGGTGCGCCACAGGGCTTCGTCGGCGTAGATGTTGCCCACGCCGGAGACGACGGTCTGATCGACCAGGACCCGTTTGATCCCCACGTGCCGGGAGCGGATCTTGGCGACCGCGGCACCGAGGTCGAAGAGCGGATCGAGCGGGTCGCGGCCGATGTGGGCGAGCTCGTGCGGTAGCTCGGCGCCGTCGACGCTGATCGACAGGCCGCCGAACGTGCGCTGGTCGAGGAACCAGCAGGTGCTCATCTGGCCGGTGGCCGGATCGAGCAGGCGCAACCGGACCCGGAGGTGTGGATGCGTCGGCTCGGGCTCACCTGGACCCCCAGGCTCGGGGAACCTGAACTGCCCGCTCATGCCCAGGTGGGCGAGCAGAGCGTCGCCGGAGGACAGCGGCAGCCACATGTATTTGCCCCGGCGCGAGACGCCGGTGATGGCCTGCCCGATCAGCCTGCCGTCGAAGTCGAGCCCTTCGGGCTGCCGACGGGTCGCCCGCGGGTGCAGCACGTCGACACCGACGATGCGGCGTCCGACGACGCGTGGGCGAAGACCGGCACGGACCGTTTCGACCTCGGGGAGCTCGGGCATCGCGTCCGGTCAGCTCGGGACGTAGTTGGGCGACTGGTGCCGGAAGTAGGCGTTGTAGACGCCCGAGTAGGCACCTCCGCGCTCGAGCAGACCGCGGTGCGTGCCTTCTTCGACGACACGACCGTGGTCGAGGACGAGGATGCGGTCGGCGTGCTCGATCGTCGAGAGCCGGTGGGCGATGACGATCGACGTCCGCCCGGCGAGCACGATGTCGAGGCCTTCGGAGATCTGGGCCTCGGTCAGCGGATCGACGCTGGCGGTCGCCTCGTCGAGGATGACGACGGCCGGGTCCTGGATGAGGACCCGCGCGAGCGCCACCAACTGCCGCTGCCCCATCGAGAGCGACCGTCCGTACTCGCCCACATCGGTGGAAAGGCCGTCGGGGAGAACGTCGATCCAGTCGCCGCCGCCGACCTGTCGCGCCGCCTCGGCGACGTCGGCGTCGCTCGCGTCGGGTCGCGGGTAGCGGATGTTGTCGGCAACCGTCCCCGAGAACAGGAAGGGAGACTGCGGCACGATGCCGAGCTGGGACCGGTACGCCGGCAGGTCGAAGGTGCGGACGGCACGCCCGTCGATCAGCAGCCGGCCGCGGTCGAACTCGTAGAACCGGCAGATCAGCTTGCCGAGCGTCGACTTCCCGGCTCCGGTGTGACCGACGATCGCCAGGGTCTCGCCCGCCGGGATCGTGAGGCTGAAGTGCTCAAGGACCTTCGTGTCCGCGGTGTAGCCGAAAGTGACGTCGTCGAACTCGATCCGGCCCGCGAGGCGGCCGGGATCGAGGTGGTCGGTCTGGACGACCTCCGGAATGGCGTCGATCAGCGAGAAGATCCGCTCGGACGCGCCCAGGCCCTGCTGGAACTGCGACCAGAAGGACGCGATCGACGTCATCGGCATCCAGAACAGCATGACGCTCTGGAAGAACAGGAACCATTCGCCGGCGGTGATGCTCCCGTTGATGACCTGCCGGCCGCCCACGTAGACGAGCAGCACCGTGCCGAGGCCGGCGACACAGAACAGGATCGGGAAGATGGCCGAGAACACGAGGCCCTGGCGCAACGTGACGGCATAGGACTGGTTGTTCACAGGCGCGAAGTCGTCGTACAGGGAGCGTTCCTGCCGGAAGTTCTTCGCGACGGCGATGCCGTTCATCGCCTCCTGGATCCGCGAGTTGACCAGCGCGGTGGATCTCTGCGCCTGCTGCGTAGTGCGTCGCGCCACCCGCCGGAACGCCAGCGCCAGCAGCGCGAACACCGGGGTGATGCCGACCGCGACGAGCGCCAGGAGCGGGTTCCGGACGAAGAGCAGGACCGTGATGATGACGACCAGCAGGATCTGGCTCAGCAGGCTCATGGTCAACGTCACGACGCTCGCGAAGTCGTCGGTGTCGGAGGTGACGCGCGAAACGACCTTGCCCGACGGGTTCGTGTCGAAGAACGACATGTCCCGCTTGGTGACCGCGGCGAAGGCGTCCTCCCGCAGTGTCAGGACAACGTCGCCGACAACCCGGGCGGTGAGCCACTGGCTGATGAAGTTGAACATCCACGACGTGACTCCGGCGGCGAGCACCAGACCGGCGAGCAGCCACACCACCGACGCCGCGTCCGGATCGAGCAGTCTGTCGATGCCCCAGCTGATGAGCACCGGCGTGAGCATGCTGGCCACCGAGTTGGCCACGATCATCAGCGCCACGAAGCTCATCAGCCCGGCTGCCGGCCGGAAGTACGCCAGCACGCGCCGGAGCAACTCGCCGTCGGCGTACTTGCGGTCGTAGTCCTCGGCGTCGAGGCCGTTCATCAGGAAACCCATGTCAGACTCCGGGGCCGGTCGAGGCGATGGTGGCCGTGGCCGGCGCCTCGATCTCGTCGTAGTGCGCGAAGATCCGGCGATACAGCGGTGACCGGTCGAGCAGCTCGTCGTGCGACCCGGACTCGACCAGCCGGCCGCGACGGATCAGGAGGACGACGTCGGCCGTGCGGATCTGACTCAGCCGGTGCGTGATCAGGAGCGTCGTCCGCCCTTCGAGCACCCGCCGGATCGCCCTCGCGATCAGGTCTTCGGTCTCGGAGTCGACGGCGGACGTCGAGTCGTCGAGGACGAGGATCGACGGGGATGTCAGCAGTGCACGCGCGATGGCCAGCCGTTGCCGCTGACCGCCCGAGAGGGTCACACCCCGCTCGCCGATCACTGTGTCGTACCCGTCGCGGAGTTCGCCGATGAAGCCGTCGGCAGCCGCGCCCTCCGCAGCCGCAACCACTTCCTCGTGGGTGGCGTCGCCGCCGCGGCCGAAGGCGATGTTCTCCTCGATCGTGCGGGAGAACAGGGTGACATCCTGCTCGATGGTGGAGATCTGGGAGCGCAACGAATCGAGCTGGTAGTCGCGGATGTCGATGCCGTCGATGAGAATGCGGCCGCTGTCGACGTCGTACGTGCGGTTGACGAGCTTGGTCAGGGTGCTCTTGCCCGACCCGGTCTCACCGACGATGGCGACGGTCTGGCCGGGCTCGACGGTGAACGACAGCTCGCGGAGCACCGGCTCCGCGCCGAGCCCGTAGCTGAAGGTCACGTTGTCGAACGTGATGCGGCCGACGATGTCGTGCGCCTCACCGGTCGACGCGGACGCCACCTCCGTCTCGTCTGCCATCAGCTCGAGGATCCGGCGCGCGCCGGCGTAGCCGAGCTGGACCAGCGAGAAGGTGAAGGTGGAGATGAAAGTGGGGAAGCCGAGCAGACCGAGCAGACCCAGATACGTGATGAGGCCACCGATGCTGAGTTCGCCGGCACGCATCAGCACGACCGCGTGCAGCAGGCCGCCGGCCGTCATCACCGCGAGCAGCAGCGTCGGCAGATACCAAGCCTGGACCAGTCCCTGCTTGACGAACTCGCGCCGGTAGGCACGGGCACGCCCGTTGAATCGCACGCGCTCGGCGGCCTCCTGCCCGGTGGCCTTGATCACCTCGATCCCTCGGACGGCCTCGTTGAGGCCGGCGTTGAGACTGCCGAACTCCGCACGCATCGCCGACGACACCGGGTTCAGCTTGCGCATGTAGTGCCAGAGGGCGAGGGCGAACCCGACGGTGAAGAGCCCGGGCGCCAGCAGCAGTCGATAGTCGAGCAGGCCGATGAAGATCATCGGCCCGATCAGCGCGGTCATCGAGTCGATGAGCAGATCGAAGCCCGGGGAGAACATGAACCCGATCTGGCGGACGTCGTTCGTGGCACGCGCCATCAGGTCGCCGACGCGCTGACGGTTGTGGAACCTCTGGCTCTTGCCCAGCAGGTTGGTGAACAACTCGAGCCGCGTGTCGCGCACCAGCCGGTTCGCGATCACGACGATGAGATAGCGGGCGGCACCGTCGAAGAGTCCGCGCGCCAGCACGATGCCCAGCAGAACCAGAGCGATGTGGACGAGATAGCCGACCCGGTTGGGCGAGTCTCCAACGATATGGTCGAAAGCGGATCCGGTGTAGCGCGGCACCAGGCTGTTCAGCAGGTTCGTGGCGACGGCCGTGACGATGAAGATCCAGGGCAGGCTGCCGAGCCGGCCGAGGTGGCTCAGAATCCAGCGGGTCGGTGAGCGACGGTCGTACGCGGCGCCACCGGCGACGAGGAACTCACCGGCCCCTGCGGTCGAATCGAGGTCGATGCGTCGGGACTTCAAGGCCACCGGTCAGGCTCCTGCAGCGTTCGGTCGAGCGGGACGCATGGGTGTGATGCTCCTGGGTATCGGGACGATCGCGGGCTGTCAACGGGAATTGCCTGGCGCGAACGCTAGATACCGCCGCCGACAATCGGCGCCGACGGATCCGGCGGCCTCCGCCGGAAGCACGTGCGAACCAGTTCGACGACCGTAGAACCTCGACTTCGGTTGAGGTCAAGAGCCGGTGTGCGGCACGACGGTCTCGACCCGGCCGCCCTCGCGGGACCGCGCGTCGATCGACGTCCAGGCCGTGCGCGCCGCGAGCTGCTCGGCTTCCTTTTTCGACGCCCCGCTCCCCTCGCCGACGACCTCGCCGGCCACGACGGCCCGCGCGACGAAGATCTTCGCGTGGTCGGGACCGGCATCGGTGATGCGGTACTCGGGTACACCGAGCTCCTGGCGGGACGTGAGCTCCTGCAGGCTCGTCTTCCAGTCGAGCCCGGCGCCGACCGTGATGGCTTCGGCGACGAGCGGGTCGATCAGCCGGTGCACGAGGTCGGCGGCGCGATCGATACCGCCGGAGAGATAGGTGGCGCCGATGAGCGCTTCCATCGTGTCGGCCAGGATCGAGGCCTTCGCCCGGCCGCCGGTGGTCTCCTCACCTCGACCGAGGTAGACGTGGTCGCCGACGCCGAGGGTGCCGGCGACGATGGCGAGCGCGCGCATGTTCACGACGGCGGCGCGGATCTTCGCCAGCTTGCCTTCGGGCAGCAGCGGGAAGCGACGGTAGATGTGGTCGGTGACGACGACGCCGAGGACGGAGTCGCCGAGGAACTCGAGCCGCTCGTTCGTCGGCAGGCCCCCGTTCTCGTACGCGTACGAGCGGTGCGTGAGCGCAAGCGTGAGCAGCACCGGGTCCATCTCGACCTGGAGGATGTCCAGCAGGTCGGCGTGCGCGGAGATCTCAGCCGGCTCTGCCTCGTTGAGCTGCGGCTCCGGAGCCCGTGGCTCCGCCGGTTGCGGCTCGGCCGAGTTCTCACGCACGCCGACGAGCCACGGCTCGGCAGCGGCCGGCGGGGGCGGCGCGGAGTCGGGGCTCACGTCAGTTCGCGTTTGCGTTGCGGCTCAGACGCCGACGACCTGGCGGCGCTGGCCACGGGGGCCGTACTGGCCACAGGTCGGGCAGGTGCGGTGCGGCAGGTGTCGCGCGCGGCACGCCGGGTTCACGCAGGTGACCAGGGTGGGCGCAGTGGCCTTCCACTGGGCGCGGCGGTGACGGGTGTTGCTGCGCGACATCTTGCGCTTCGGGACGGCCACGATGGGCTCCTTCTGGTCTTCGGTGCTGGGAATCAGGTGGTACCGCCCAGGTGGTGAGGCGGTCAGATGGTGAGGTGGTGAGGCGGCTCAGGTGGTGTCGGGTCGATCGTCGAGCTCGAGCAGGGCGGCCCATCGCGGGTCGATCCGCTCGTCGTGCGTGTGCTCCGGGTCGTCCGCGAGGTGCGCCCCGCAGATCGTGCACAGACCCGGGCAGTCCGGCCGGCACCGGGGCTGGAACGGAAGAGCCAGCACCAGGGCGTCGCGGACTGCAGGTTCGAGATCGAGGTCGTCGCCGTCGAGACGGAACGCTTCGTCGTCCTCTGCTTCGCTCTCCGGATAGACGTACAGCTCCTGGAACTCGACCGTCGCGTCGTAGGCGATCGGGTCCAGACAGCGAACGCACTCCCCGGTGACCGGAGCGGTGATCGTGCCGGTCGCGACGATGCCTTCGGTGACCGATTCGAGCCGGAGGTCGATGACGACCGGAGCAGCATCGGGCACGCCGAGCACCGCGGTTCCGAGATCGGCGGGTGCGACGGCGTCGACGTGGTAACGGCGCATCCGGCCCGGCCGACGTTCGAGCTCGCGCGTGTCGAGGACGAATGTCGTACGCGGCGTCGACGGATGTCGCGCAGCGTCCCGGTGTGCCCGAGGGGACGAAGTCATGTCACCTTCCGAACGAGCGAACCGACCGTGTCGATGATGCTGGAGTTACCCCGGCGATGCTGACGCATCTGCCGAACCGGTGAGATTGGCGCCGCCCCGGCGCATCAGCGCATGGGTCGGCGTCAGCCTCGGCGGCCGACCACGTAGGTTACCTCAGCGGCCTGCCCGGAGGGAAAACCGCCCAGCCCTCAGCTGTGGTGACGCGCGTGCCCGCCGGACGGCGGGTCGGCCTCCGCCTCCTCTGCGTGACCCGAGAGCGCGCGCAGCGCCTCCATGTTGTCGCCGGCGCCACCGCGGTTCGCCGGGTCGGCGAGCTGCCGTCGGCCGTCGGAGAGCTGCGCGAGGGTGCGGCTGAGGACGACCTCGAAGTGCGCGAGCTTGCGGTCGACGTAGTCGTCGACCTCGGCCCGTTCCACGCCTGCCTCGCGGGACGCGCCCTTCACGACCTCGGTGGCCGCCGATTCGGCCTGCTGGTGCACAGCCTCCGCGGAGACGAGTTCGGCTGCCTCCGCCTGCGCCTGCGCGATGAGCTCGGCGGCCTGCGCCCGGCCGGATTCGACGAGTTCGTCGGACCGCTCCAGGACTGTTCGCGCCTGCCCGAACGCGTCCGCGACGAGTGCGCGCAGCTCGTCGACCTTGGCGAGCGTTTCCTTCTTGTTCACCATCACCGACGCCGACATCGGAACAGCCTTGGCCGTCACCACCCGCTGCCGGAGGTCGTCGAGCAGGCCGGTCGTGCGCGCCAGCAGGTCGCGGCCGGACGCGTCCGCGTCACCCGCGTCGATCTTCCTGGCGTTCGCGGACTCGGTCATGGTGTGGCTCCCTGCTGTGGTTCATGGATCACGCTGAGCGTGTGGCGGTCGTTCGGATCAGATTCCGATCGGTTCGGATCAGGACCTGATGAGGTTCCGGTGGTCCGGACTCACCGGCCGAATCGCTCGGCGAGCGCGTCCCGGACCACGGATGGCACGTAGTGCGCGACGTCACCGCCGAGGGCGGCGATCTCGTACACGAGGCTGGACGAGAAGAAACTGTAATCCGGTGCGGACGGCAGCCAGACCGTGTCGAGGGCGCCGGGCCCGCCGCCGGTGAGGTCGCGGTTCATCGCCGCGTAGGTGAGCTCGCCGTCGACGTCGGTGGCGTTCCGCACTCCCTTGACCAGAACCTGGGCGCCTGCGTGCCGGGCGATGTCCACAAGGAGCCCGTCGGCCACGATGAACTCGATGGCCCGACCGGCGGCGGCTGCCGCGGTGACGAGCTCGGCACAGGCGGCCCGGAGCAGCGCCAGACGGTCCTCCGGGGTGAACCGTCCGGGCTTGTTCGGGTTGGTCACGACCGCGACGACGAGGTGGTCGAACAAAGCGGACGCACGCGCGACGACGTCGAGGTGCCCGTTCGTCGCGGGGTCGAAGGAGCCCGGGAACAGCGCTGTCGTCACGACGCCGGACGGTACCAGCGGGCGAGCTCGACCGCCGCCTGCCCGTACGACCGCACCGGCCAGGGTTCGAACCCGGCCGGCCAGTCGTCGGGCAGCCGCTGGCGGGCGCCGTGCTCCAGGACGACGAGCGCGTCGTCGCTGAGCCAGCCGGGGACGGCCAACGCCGTGCGGACCGCCGGGATGACGTCGACCGCGTCGGCGTAGGGCGGGTCGACGAAGACGAGGTCGAACGGCGCAGCCGGTGGTGGAGGCGCGGCGAGAACGGCCTGCACGGTCCGTCCGAGGACCTGTGCACCGGTCAGCCCGACGGCCTCGACGTTGGCCTGCAGTTGCCGGACCGCCTGCCGATCGGACTCCACGAACACCGCGGTCGCCGCGCCCCTGGACAGGGCCTCGAGCCCGAACGCACCCGTACCCGCGAACAGATCGAGCACGTTGACGTCGTCGAGCTCGCTCCAGCGAGCGGTCAGCGAGGAGAAGATCGACTCGCGCACCGCATCGGCAGTGGGTCTGGTGCCATCCTTCGGCACGCCCAGGCGGCGGCCCTTCGCCAGCCCCGCGATGATGCGCGTCACGTCTTCTCCATGAACGACGAGGCGTCGGACTCGAGGGCGCGGACCAGCTCGCGCAGACCCGGGACCGTCGTGAGGTCGGGGTCGTCCCGCACGATGCCGGCGGCTTCGTCGCGGGCGGCCACGATGAGGTCCTCGTCGCGGAGCACAGACAGGTACTTCAGCGCGGTCGTCCCACCCGACTGCGCGGCACCGAGGACGTCGCCCTCCTGCCGGTACTCGAGATCGATCCGCGAGACGACGGATCCGTCGTCGGTGGCCGCGACGGCCATCAGCCGCTTGGCGGCGGGCAGCTCGGCCGTCACCGGCGTGACGAACAGGCAGAGCCCGGGATGCTCACCGCGCCCGACCCGGCCGCGGAGCTGGTGCAGCTGCGAGACACCGAAGCGGTCGGCGTCCATCACGACCATCACGGTCGCGTTGGCGACGTCGACGCCGACCTCGATGACCGTCGTGGCGACGAGGACGTCGATCTGCCCCGCCGTGAAGGCCTGCATGATGGCGTCCTTCTCCTCCGGTGGCAGCCGCCCGTGCATCGCCTCGATCCGCAGCCCACGCAACTCCTCTCGCTGGCGGAGCTCGGGCAGGACGTCGAGGAGCGCGACCATCTTGCGGGGCTTGGCCAGCGCGTCGAGTTCGGCCCGGCGCTCGGCGTCGCGGTCGTAGACCAGGCGCAGCTTCCCGTACTCGATGGGCTCGTCCTCCTCCTCCACGGAATCGATCCGCGGGCAGACCACGTAGGCCTGGCGACCCTGGCGCACCTCTTCGGCGACGCGTTGCCAGGCACGGTCGAGCCACGCCGGATGGTCGGTGGTGGGGACGACGGACGTCTGGATCGGCGATCGTCCCAGCGGGAGCTCGGTGAGCGACGACATGTCGAGGTCGCCGAAGACGGTCATCGCGATGGTGCGCGGGATCGGGGTGGCCGTCATCACCAGCAGGTGCGGCGTGATTTCTCGACCGTCCGGGCTCGTGGCCTTGTCGGTCAGCACCGACCGCTGCTCGACGCCGAAGCGGTGCTGCTCGTCGACGACGACGAGGCCGAGGTCGGCGAACTGGACCCGGTCCTCCAGCAGCGCGTGGGTACCGATGACGATGCCCGCGACGCCCGACGCGATGTCGGCGAGCGCCCGGCGCCGCGCCGCGGTCCCCATCGAGCCGGTCAGGAGCGTCAGCCGGGTCGCGCCGTCTGCCGAGCCGAGTTCACCAGCCCGTCCGAGGGGGCCCAGGAGGGCCCCGATCGAGCGTGCGTGCTGGGTGGCGAGGACCTCCGTCGGCGCGAGGAGTGCCGCCTGCCCCCCGGCGTCGACGACGGCGAGCATCGCGCGGGCGGCGATCACCGTCTTGCCGGAGCCGACCTCGCCCTGAAGAAGGCGATGCATGGGGTGGTCGTGGCCGAGCTCGGTGAACAGTTGCTCGCCGATCATGCGCTGCCCGTCGGTGAGGACGAATGGGAGGCCCGCGTCGAACGCGTCGAGGAGGCCGCCGGTGATGCGGGTGCGCGCCTGGGCGCCGGCCGCGTCGATCTGCCGCCGGCGGCGGGCGAGTTCGGTCTGGAGGACGAGTGCCTCCTCGAAGGCGAACCGGCGGCCGCCGGCTTCGTAGTCGTCCACGGTCTGTGGGTGGTGGACGAGGCGGTAGGCGGTGAGCAGGTCGGGCAGGTCGTGGCGCTGGCGGACCGCGGCCGGGATCGGGTCGTCGAGGGTGTGCAGGGTGGAGAGCACGGTGGTGACGGCCGTGGCGATCTGCCTGGTGGTGATGTCCTTGGTCGCCGGATAGATGCGGATGAACGGTGACGCGGCCGCGGTCGGCATGCTCTCGGCGTAGGCCTGCATGTCGAGGTGGCCGAGGGCTCCCTCGGGGGCGGCTTCGACGTCGAGAAGTTCCCACTGCGGGTGGGTGAGGGTGAGTTTCCTGGCGAAGGTGGTGACGTTGCCGGCGAGATAGATGAGCTTGCCGGTCTTCATCTTGTCGGCGAACCACTTGCGCTGGTTGAAGAAGGTCACTTCCAGCGTCTCCCGGCCGTCGGACACCGTCAGCACGGTGCGCGTACCCGGCCGGCTCGCGAGGTTGTACTGGCGGACGGAGACGATGCGGGCCACAAGGCTGACATGTTCACCGACGACGAGCGAGTGGATGTTGGAGAGCTCGCCGCGTTCGAGATAGCGACGGGGGAAGTGCCGCAGCAGGTCCTCGACGGTCTCGATGTCCAGAGCGGTCCGGAGGGTGGCTGCCGTCTTGCCTGCGAGCAGCACCCCCACCGATTCCTCGAGCGGATTCCCCGGCACGGCATGGAGGCTATCGCCGCCCCGCCGACAGGTCATCCGCCGGCCTCCCACCTGTGGACGAGCCGACGATCGCCGAAAGTCGTCTCCGCGTCGCCCGATTCGCGCCGTCTCGACGCTCTGGGCTAATATCTCGTGGTTGCCCGCTGTGGGTCGACGCCTGTTGTCCTGGGCCGATTCACCTGCTCAGGGTTCAGTCTTTCAGTTCCTCAACCGCCAGGAGATTCAACCGATGGCTGCTGTCTGCGATGTCTGTGGCAAGGGCCCGGGCTTCGGTAACAACGTCCCGTGGTCGCGCAAGCGCACGCGTCGCCGGTTCGACCCGAACATCCAGCGCGTCCGCGCGACGGTCGAGGGCACGCCCAAGCGCGTCAACGTGTGCACGTCCTGCCTGAAGGCCGGCAAGGTCAGCCGATGACCTGCGCGCGTCGCCGCTGAGGCGACGCAACCGCTCAATCTGCCTACGTCGAGGGGCGCCCGGAGTGATCCGGGCGCCCCTCGACGTAGCTCTGGAGGCTCAGACCTCCCAACGCTCAGAAGTGCCGGTGCCCGCCGTCCCCGGCATACGCGCTGCCCGCGACGGTGACGCCCGCGCCGACCGAGGCAAGCCCGACCACGCGCCATCCCGCCGGCACATCGGCCTCGGCGGCGAAGAAGGCCGCGAGGACGTGGTCCTCGCCGCCCGTGAGCACCATCGTCAACGGATCGGATCCACCGAGCGCCGCGCTGACCGCGATCACCGGCGCCGGCACCTCCAGAAGCGTTGGTTCGACGTCGATCGCGACTTCGGACGCGTCCGCGATGTGCCGCAGATCGGCGATCAGACCGTCGCTGACGTCGATCATGGCGTGCGCTCCGGCGAGTGCCGCGGCCGGACCCTGGGTGTAGTCCGGCGTCGGCCGACGATGCGCCGAGACGGCCGCGCGCGGCGCGGTGAACCCGCGTCGAAGCACCGCCAGACCCGCCGCGGACGCTCCCGTGGGTCCCGAGAGCGCCAGCAGGTCTCCCGGCCGCGCGCCCGACCGCAGCACCGGCATACGGCCGTCCAACGTCCCGAGCGCCGTCACCGCCACGACGATCTGGTCGGAACGCACCACATCACCGCCGACGACGGCCGCGCCGGCCCGTGCGGCCTCGGCCACCAGCGCCGCGTGGAACTCCAGAGCCCAGCGCTCCTCGAGATCGGCGGGAGCAGCGAACCCGACGAGCAGCGCGGTCGGCGCAGCACCCATCGCGGCGATGTCGGAGAGGTTCTGCGCCGCCGCCTTGTGCCCCACATCGGCAGCGCTGGACCAGTCGAGCCGGAAGTGCTGGCGCTCGACGAGAACGTCGGTCGTCGCCACCACCCGGCCGTCCGGGGTGGACACGATCGCCGCGTCGTCGCCGGGACCGAGCCATCCCGACGGCAGTGCGCCGAGACCGGCGGTCACGGCCGCGATGAGCTCGAACTCGCCTACCTCGTGCAGTTGCCGCGCCATTCTCGACCTTTCCGTCGCCATCGTGGCTGGTTGTCAATGTGCGGTTCCGTGGCGGTACGGTGACACCCGCGCCCGCCACCGCGGGATGCGACCGGCAAGTGTCGTGGAGGCTCACATGGTCGTGCAGGCCTACATCCTGATCCAGACCGAGGTCGGCCGCGCGGCCGAGGTAGCCGCCAAGATCGCCGCCGTCTCGGGCGTGACTCTCGCCGAAGACGTCACCGGACCCTACGACGTCATCGTCCGCGCCGAGGCACACAGCGTCGACGAGCTCGGGCGCCTCGTGGTCGCCCAGGTCCAGGGTGTCCCGGGCATCACCCGCACGCTCACGTGCCCGGTCGTCCATATCTGACGCCGCGTCGTCGGACCACCGTCGGCCTCCTCGCCGCGTTGGTGCTCTGTCCGGGCATCCTGAGCAGTTGTGCCGACCCACAGGTCGACGTGACGCCCGTCGACTCCCCACCCGCATCCTGCGCCACGGTGCTCGCCGCCCTGCCGGCCACGATCGACGGCCACGACCGCCGTCGTGTGACGAAGGCCGCGCGGGCGTCGGCACGCGCCTGGGGCGACCCCGCGATCGTCCTGCGCTGTGGGGTCGGCCGGCCGGCGAGCTACACACCGACCGGCGACTGCCTGGTGATCGACGAGATCGAGTGGTACGTCGAACCGGCGACCGGCGGGACGATCTTCACGGTGGTGGGCGGCGATCCGCGCGTCGAGGTCAGCGTGCCGACCGCCGACACACCGCCCTCGGACGTGCTCGTCGACGTCGGCAACGCCATCGCGGGGACGATCAAGCATCCGACCTGCGCCGGCTGACGCACGCGCGCGACCGCCTGCCGGCGGGGTACTCCTGAGCGGGGTCAGCGCAACCCGGACGGACGTGCAAGCGCGAGCCGGATCAGCCGGTCGACGAGGTCGGCGTAGCCGAGACCGGTGTGGGCCCACATCCGCGGGAACATCGACAGGGGCGTGAAGCCGGGCAGGGTGTTCACCTCGTTGAGGAGCAGCTCACCACCCGCGGTCAGGAAGAAGTCGACCCGGGCGAGTCCCTCACCGTCGATGGCGGCGAAAGCGTCGGCAGCGAGCTTCTGGACCTTCTCGGCCACCCCGTCGGGCAACGTCGCGGGAACCTTGAGCGCGACCTGTTCCTCCGTCGAGAGGTACTTGGCGGCGAAGTCGTAGAACTCGACCTGCTCCCCCACCACGATCTCGGCCACCGGGCTCGTGTCGGCGCCGTGGCCGTCGAGTCGTTCGAGCACACCGCACTCGATCTCGCGGGCATTCTCGACGGCGGCCTCCACGAGAACCTTCGGGTCGTAGGTCGCCGCGAACTCGATCGCATCGCCGAGATCCTCGGGCCGCCGGACCTTCTTGATCCCAAGGCTCGAACCGCCACGTGCAGGCTTGACGAACACCGGATATCCCAAGCCCGCAACGGCTTCGGCGATCGGTGCGGGGTCGGCACGCCAGCGCGTGATGCGGAAGACGGTGTACGGCGTGACCGGCAGCCCGGCGCCGGCCAGCACCACCTTGGCGAACGCCTTGTCCATCGCCACCGCCGAGCTCAGGACGCCGCCGCCGACGTAGCGCATGCCGGCCATCTCGAGCAGCCCCTGCAACGTGCCGTCCTCACCGAACGGCCCGTGCAGCAACGGGAACACGACGTCGATGCCCGCCAGCGACGAGGCGCCGTCGACCGGGTCGAGCTCGATCAGCTCGCCGCGGGCGGGGTCGGTGCGCAGCACCACCGGTCGCGCGTCACGATCGACCTGCGGCGTCGCCGTGGGCGTGAGCGCCAGGCGTCCCGGGTCGTCGGCCTCGAGGACCCACGCACCGCCGGTGGTGATGCCGATGGGCACCACGTCGTAACGGTCGCGGTCGATCGCCTGCAGCACGCTGGCGGCGGTCGAGCAGGACACCGCGTGCTCGCTCGAACGGCCGCCGAAGATGAGGGCAACGCGCACCCGCGGCGACACGGCCGACAGCTCGGACGGCACGGACGGCGCGGCCGCCGGCAGGTCCGGTGTGGGTGCGGGATCGCTCGACATCGGCTCGACCCTAACGGGGTTCGCGGCCGCGATGTCCTCGCCACGACGGCACCACGTCGGGCGCGTCGGACGGTTCCGGCCCGACAGCGCAGCCGAACGCGGCGCCCGTACTACAGCCGCGCCTGAGGGCACGGGGCAGAATCGGCGCATGAGCCGCGACGACCTCGGTCGACCCCACGACACCTCCGTACCAGGCAGGCTCGCGCCCGAGACCCGGGTGGTGGTGGGCGGCCGCCCCGCACACGACCCCGGCGCGGCTCTGAGCACGCCGATCACCATGAGCTCTACCTACGTCGCCGGCGGCGATCCCGCGCTCGCGTACGGCCGGTACGCCAACCCCGTCTGGACGTCCTTCGAAGAGGTCCTCGGCGATCTCGAGGGTGGCCGGGCGTTCGCGTTCGCGTCCGGCATGGCCGCGATCACCGCGACGCTGGAGATCGCCACCGAACGGGCCCTCGCCGCCGCCGTCCCGGCCACCGGCCTACCGGTCGTCCTGTCGCCCGCGCAGGCGTACTCGGGCACCCTGCATCTGCTCCCGGCCGATCGCTACCTTCCGGTCGACATCGACGACACCACCGCGGTCATCGCAGCACTCGACGCCTGCACGCGCCCGATCGCCTGCCTATGGATCGAATCGCCGACGAACCCTGGCCTCCAGGTCGCCGACGTGGCGACGCTGACCGCCGCTGCCCACGAGCGCGGGATCCTGGTGGTGGTGGACAACACCTTCGCCACACCGATCTCGTCCACCCCGCTGGCTCTTGGTGTCGACATCGTCGTGCACTCGGTGACGAAGATGCTTGCGGGCCACAGCGACGTGGTGCTCGGGGCCGCCGTCACCCGCGACTGCGACCTGGCGCAGCGGCTGCTGGAACGCCGCACGAAGCACGGCGCCATCGCCTCACCGTTCGATACCTGGCTTGCGTTGCGTGGCATGCGGACGCTCGCACTGCGGGTCGAGCGGGCGTCGTCGAACGCGCTCGAGCTCGCGACCCGGCTGGTCCGCCATCCGGCCGTCTCGCGCGTGCTCTATCCGGGGCTGCCGACCGACCCGGGCTACACGCTCGCGCAGAAGACTCTGAAGTACGCGGGATCGATCGTCTGCATCGAGTTCGCCGGCGGCGTCGACGCGGCCGAGGAGCTCTGCGACAGCGTCCGCCTCTGGGTGCCGGCAACGAGCCTCGGCGGAGTCGAGTCGACTCTGGAGCGACGCCGCCGCTGGCCGTCGGAAAGCCTGCAGGTGGACGAATCCCTGGTCCGGCTCTCCGTCGGCATCGAGGACGTGGACGACCTGTGGGCCGATCTCGCCCAGGCGCTCGACGACCTCACCGGCTGAGGACGGGCTCAGCCGACGCGGCGGGTCCCGGTCGCCGGGTCGAACCTCCCGGCCGGTGGCGTCTCATCGCGAAGCCCGGCGACGATGCCGGTGATCGAGGTCATGAAGATCTCCGTCACCTCGCGCAGCAGTCGGACGTCGACCTCACGGCCTCGCACCGCGGACAGGTCGATCGGCTCGCCGGCGCTGACGTGCACGGTGCGTCGCGGCCAGAACCGCGGTCGCCTGCTGCCGCGGGGAAGCACGTCGGCGGCACCCCACTGCCCGACCGGGATGACCGGCACATCGGTCGCCAGGGCGATCCGCGCGGCCCCGGTCTTGCCGAGCATCGGCCATCCGTCTGGGTCTTTCGTCAACGTGCCTTCGGGATAGACGACGACGCACTCCCCCGCTTCGACCGCTTCGACCGCCGCCGACAACGCGTTCCGCGCGTCACTGCCCGCCCGTTTCACCGGGATCTGCTCGGCACCGCGGATCATCGGCCCGAGGATCGGCAACCGGAACACCGATTCCTTGGCCAGGAAGCGGACCGGGCGGCCGGTGGAGTTGACGTAGTCCGCGATGACGAGGAAGTCGTAGTTGGAGATGTGGTTGACCACCAGCAGGAGCCCGGACGCGCGGTCGATTTGCGACCGGCCCTGCCAGTCCTGGCGTGACGTCGCCCGCGAGATCGGTTGCAGGATGCCCGCGGAGATCCGGTACATGCGAGCGGCGTCCGCCTTCGTGACGACGTGCCGGCCGGGTTCGCGCAGGTGCTCGGTCATGCGGCCAGTCTCACATCCGCGCCCGGCAAAGGCCCGCGGACCCGCGGACCTGCGGGCTCGCGGACCCGACGTCCGCGGCTGGCATCATGGCCCGGTGACGCAGACGGGATGGCAGGTGATCATCCCGGTCAAACGCACCGTGCAGGGGAAGTCCCGGCTGGCGAGCTTCGCCGGGGCGCTGCGTTCGGATCTCGCGTATGCGATCGCCCTCGATACCATCTCTGCCGCGATCGCGGCACCCGGGGTCGCGCGGCTGTTCGTCGTCACCGACGACGAACGCGTACACGAGGAAGCAGCCCGGCTGGGCGCGCACGTCCTCGCCGATGCCGGCGGCGGGCTCAATGCCGCTCTCCGGCACGGCGCGGACGCCGCCGCCGCGCTCGAGCCGGACGCTCCACTTGCCGCGCTGCAAGGCGATCTGCCGGCGTTGCGGGCTGCCGACCTGACCGAGGCGCTCGACCTGGCGAGCCGTCACGACCGGGCATTCGTCGCCGATGCCGAGGCGACCGGCACGACGCTGCTCACCGCGACTTCGCGATCGGCGTTCGATCCGGCGTTCGGCATCGGATCGAGTCGGGCGCATCGTCAACGGGGCTTCGTCGAACTCGACGCGCATGACGCCGCGGCGGTCGGCCGCGGCGACCGTTGGCGCAGCCTGCGCCGCGACGTCGATACCGACGCATCGCTTCGTGAGGCTGCCGAGATCGGCCTGGGCGAGCGCACCCGGCTGGTGTTCGAGCGGCTGACCGCTCCGTCGTCCTAGCCGGCCGACAACCCTGGCAGGCAACAGACGTCGGGGCCACCGGGAAGCGATCCCAGTGGCCCCGACGTGTGTCGTGACGATGTCAGCGCTTGCGGGCAGGCGCTTTCGTCGCGGTGGTCTTCTTCGCGGCGGTCTTGGCGGGAGCCTTGGTGGCCGCCGCCTTCACCGGTGCAGCGGCCTTGGTGGCCGGTGCCTTCTTAGCCGGCGCCCTCTTGGCCGGTGCCTTGGTGGCGACCGTCTTGGCGACAGCAGCCTTCGTAGCCGGTGCTTTCTTGGCCGGTGCTTTCTTGGCCGGTGCTTTCTTGGCAACGGTCTTGGCCGGCGCGGCGGCCTTCGTCGTGGCCGTCTTCGTGGCAGCGGCCTTTGCCGGTGCCTTCTTGGTCACCGTCTTGGCCGGCGCAGCGGTCTTCGTAGCGGCCGTCTTCGTGGCCGCGATCTTCGTCGCCGGCGCCTTCTTGGCCGCCGTCTTCTTGGTCGCGGCCGTTACACGGGGCAGCTTCTTCTCGCCCGCGACGACAGCCTTGAGTTCGGCACCCGCACGGAACTTCGCGACCGCCGTCTTCTTGGCCCGCTTGCGTTCACCCGTGCGTGGGTTGCGGACCATCCGCGACGGGCGCTCGATGCGTTCGAACGTCCCGAAGCCGGTGATGCCGACCTTTTCTCCTGATGCGACCTGCCGAGTGATGGTGTCGAGCACCGACTCCAGTGCAGCACCCGCAGCTCGCTTGTTGCCGTCGAAGTGCGGCGCGAGCGCTTCGATCAACTGAGCCTTGTTCACGTTGAACCCTTCCGAGGATGTGAACGTCGAGCCTTTGCCCGATCGCTAAGCACGGTAGGGATTTATCGCGCCTAGCACAACGACCGAAGGCATAAAAGCCCTCTGTGTCGTCGAAAACCGGTCGAAAACAACGTTCTGAACCGTCCCAGAAGGAATTCCGGCCTGTTCGACGCCGGATGGATCCAGCCCTGTGAGGCCCTCAGCCGGCCACCGGAACGTCCTGTGTCGACGGTTTCCAGGCCGGCCGGGATGCCTCGAATGCACCGATCGCATCTGTGTACTGCAACGTGATCGCCACGTCGTCGAGGCCGTTGAGCAACCGGAATCGGGTGTAGTCGTCGACCTCGAACGGGGCGTCGACGGCGCCGTCGCCTGTGCCGGCGGACACGGTCCGGGTCTCGAGGTCGACGGTGATCGGCGTGGCCGGATCGGCTTCGATGAGGGCCCAGAGCGCGTCCGCGACCGACTGCTCGATCCGTCCGGCGAGGAGGCCGGACTTGCCGGAGTTGATGCGGAAGATCGGTCCGAAGCGGGGCGAGAGGACCACCGAGAATCCGCCGTCCTGCAAGGCCCACACCGCGTGCTCGCGGGAGGACCCGGTGCCGAAGTCGGGGCCCGCCACGAGGACCGACGCGCCGGCGTAGACCGGATTGTTCGCGACGAAGGCGGGGTCGTTCCTCCAGGCGGAGAACAGGCCGTCCTCGAAGCCGGTGCGGGTGATCCGCTTGAGGTAGACGGCCGGGATGATCTGGTCGGTGTCGACGTTGCTGCGTCGCAACGGCAATCCGGTGCCGGTGTGGGTGACGAGAGCGTCCATCGTCGGGTCCTTCCGAGTAAGTGGGGTTCGGCGGGTCAGGCGAGGTCGGCGGGTGACGCGAGATGGCCGGCGACGGCGGTCGCGGCCGCGACGAGAGGCGAGACGAGGTGGGTGCGGGAGCCCTTTCCCTGCCTGCCTTCGAAGTTGCGGTTCGACGTCGAGGCGCCGCGCTCGCCCGGTTCCATCGTGTCGGGGTTCATGCCCAGGCACATCGAACAGCCGGCTGCGCGCCACTCGGCACCGGCCGCGAGGAACACCTTGTCCAGACCCTCGGCCTCGGCCTGCAGCCGCACCCGAGCCGAGCCCGGTACGACGAGCATGCGCACGTTCTCGTTGACGTGGTGGCCGTCGATCACCGCCGCCGCGGCGCGCAGGTCCTCGATCCGCCCGTTGGTGCACGAGCCGACGAACACGGTGTTCACCGCGATGTCGCGCATCTTCGTGCCTGGCCGCAGGTCCATGTAGGTCAGGGCGCGTTCGGCCGCGGAGCGATCGTCGGGATCGGCGATCTGGGCCGGGTCGGGCACCCCGCCGGACAGCGGAACTCCCTGGCCGGGGTTGGTTCCCCAGGTGACGAACGGCGTCATCGCGGACGCGTCCAGCACGACCTCGCGGTCGAAGACCGCGTCGTCGTCGGTGCGCAGCTCCCGCCACGCCGCCACCGCGGCGTCCCAGTCCGCGCCGGACGGCGCGTGCGGACGCCCTTGCAGGTAAGCGAAGGTCTTCTCGTCGGGCGCGACCAGACCGGCCTTGGCGCTCCACTCGATCGACATGTTGCAGATCGTCATGCGGGCTTCCATCGACAGCGCCTCGATGGCCTCGCCGCGGTACTCCGCGACGTATCCAGAGCCGCCGCCGGCACCGACTCCGGCGATCAGCGTCAGCACGAGGTCCTTGGCGGTCACACCGTCGGGCAGCGTCCCGTTGACGGTGACGGCCATCATCTTGGGCCGGTCCTGCGTCAGCGTCTGGGTGGCCAGCACGTGCTCGACCTCGCTGGTGCCGATGCCGAACGCCAGCGACCCGAAGGCGCCATGGGTGGACGTGTGCGAGTCACCGCAGACGATCGTCATGCCCGGCTGCGTGAGACCCAGCTGCGGGGAGATGACGTGGACGATGCCCTGCTCGACGTTGCCGAGGCTGTAGAGCGGCACACCGAAGTCGGCGGCGTTCTTGCGCAGGGCCTCGAGCTGCGTGCGGCTCACGGGGTCGGCGATCGGCTTGTCGATGTCGATGGTGGGGGTGTTGTGGTCCTCGGTCGCCAGCGTCAGGTCGGGTCGACGCACCTGACGTCCCGCCAACCGGAGGCCGTCGAACGCCTGCGGGCTGGTGACCTCGTGCACGAGATGCAGGTCGATGTAGAGCAGGTCGGGCTCACCGGACTTGCTCCGCACGACATGGGCGTCCCAGACTTTCGTCGCCAGGGTTTTCGACATCGTCATCCTCACTTCGCTGCGCTCCGGACGGTTCCGTGCCGCCCCTGTGAGTGGCGCCGAGCAACCGGCGTCGTCCTCTGTGCGCCATCTTTCGTCTGTTCCCTCGCGCGCGAACTTGCGTCTCGGATTACGAGACGGCAATATCAAGCCATGGACAACTCAAGCGGAGTCGGCGTCCTCGACAAGGCCGCCGTCGTGCTCGCTGCGCTCGAGGCCGGGCCGGCCACGCTGGCCGGGCTCGTGCAGCTGACCGGGCTCGCGCGTCCCACCGCCCACCGGCTCGCGGTGGCCCTGGAGCACCATCGCTTCGTCGCGCGCGACCTGCAGGGACGCTTCATTCTCGGACCCCGGCTCGCCGAGCTGTCCGCCGCCGCCGGTGAGGACCGGCTGCTCGCGGCCGCCGGCCCGGTACTCGCTCGTCTGCGCGACCTGACCGGTGAGTCCGCGCAGCTCTACCGCCGGCAGGGTGACTACCGCATCTGCGTGGCCGCGGCCGAACGGCCGTCAGGGCTTCGGGACACGATCCCGGTCGGCGCCCAGCTGACGATGCAGGCCGGCTCCGCCGCGCAGGTCCTGCTTGCGTGGGAGGAACCCGACCGGTTGCACCGCGGGCTCTACGGCGCGCGCTTCTCCGCGGCCGCGCTGTCGGCGGTTCGCCGACGGGGCTGGGCACAGAGTGTCGGCGAGCGCGAGCCGGGCGTCGCGTCGGTGTCGGCACCGGTGCGCGCACCGTCGGGCAAGGTCATCGCGTCGGTGTCGGTCTCGGGCCCGATAGAGCGCCTGACGCGCCAGCCCGGCCGTATGCATGCCCCGGCGGTCATGGCGGCCGGCGAACGGCTCTCCGAGGCCCTGCGACGGGCCGCAGAGTAGATCTGCCGGGCCGCGAACGGGCCTGGTGAACACCGCGCGGCCGGAGTCGATCCAATTTCTGCCGATGACCGAACGCCCCTCACGATCGCGGGGGCCCGGTCGTTTGGCATCATCGCCGGATGGCCGACCCCGATCTCCTGACTCTCGCCCGTGACATCGACGCGTCCTGCCGGCTGACCGGTGAGTTCGTCCTCCGCTCGGGTCAGGTGGCGCACGAGTACTTCGACAAGTACCTCTTCGAGACCGATCCGGCGCTACTGCGGCGCGTCGCCGAGCGCATGGTCACCCTCGTCCCCGACCGGGTCGACCTGCTCGGCGGTCTGGAACTCGGCGGCATACCGCTCGTGACGATGCTGAGCAGCGTCACCGGGATCCCGGCGTTGTTCGTCCGGAAGGAGGCCAAGACGTACGGCACCCGCCGGCTCGCCGAAGGTGCGACGACCACCGGCCGCAGGGTGCTGCTCGTCGAGGACGTCATCACCACCGGCGGCGCCGTCCGAAACGCCGCCATCGCGCTTCGTGCGGACGGAGCGACGGTCGACACCGTGATCTGCGCGATCGACCGGTCGGAGCCGGGAACGAATCCGTTCGCGACGGACGGCATCGCGATCCGCGCCGTACTGACCAAGGACCTGCTCGACAGACTCGCGGCACATCGATGAGCCGATGGGCTGAAGGGCGGGCGACGGTGCTGGGCATGACGAAGGCCCAGGTCGATGACCTGGGCCTTGACTGGTAGCCCCGACGGGATTCGAACCCGCGCTACCGCCTTGAGAGGGCGGCGTGCTAGGCCGCTACACAACGGGGCCCTAGCCGAACGACTGTCACATTCAAACAGCTCTACACCAGCTGTCACAACGAAACGACGACGATCCCCGGTAAGGGAGAAAGTCGTCGCTGGGGTACTAGGACTCGAACCTAGAACAACTGAACCAGAATCAGCCGTGTTGCCAATTACACCATACCCCACAGCATCCTCAGGGCCTGCGGCAACAACTCCGCCTGTCCCTGCGGACCGACTCGCCACTTTAGTGCACCCGCGCGCGCTTCCCGAAATCGCATCCAGCCCGCATGGCGCCAGGCTCGGGACGGCCGTGCGTCAGCGCCAGCGCGGCTCGCGCACCGGCACGACCTCGCCCAGCGGGCCGGTCGCGGGTGCGCTGCCGGGCTCCCGGAACTGCTCTGGAACGTAGGTGACCAACGCCAGGTTCCGCTTGAGCCGCTCCTCCCCGACGTGGTCGCCGGTGCGGCGGTCGATGACGGTGCACCAGATCTCGTTGCGCCGGAAGTACCTGCCCTCGTGGACGAAGGACTGTTCGTCGAGGGCATGCACCGAGTAGGAGTTGGCCTGCTCGACGTCGGCCCGCAGCTCCCCTTCGAGGTAGCGCTCGCCGACTCGGGTGACGAACCAGAACATCGAGTCGGTGTCGTTGCGGAAGACCAGATCGACGTAGTTGTGGTAGATCGCCGCTCCGCTCCCCCACGGGATCACCGGGTTGTTGTCCGGGAACGGGTCGAAGCCGTGCTCGGAGCGCACTACCACGGTGAGCGAGTTGTGCATGACCATCCAGTGCAGGAGATTCGCCAGCTGGCGGATCCCGCCGCCGACGCCGCTCATCGCCGGCCCGTTCGACAGCAGGATGCCGTCGACGAACCCGCGTCTGGCGGTGGCCTTGCCGACTGTGCGGCAGAACGAGAACGTCTCGCCCGGACGGAGAACGAGCCCGTCGGTGCACGCAGCGGCGATCCGCAGGTTGGTCACCTTGTTGCGCTGCATCCACATGTCGGTGTCGCCCAGCTGACGCATCAGCAGCGACTTGTGCTTGATCACCCGCACCGCAGCGGAGTCGCGCTGCGCTCCCGGGCCCAGCGGGCCCCGCTGGTGAGCCAGCGCAACCGGCGACGCAGCCGGTGCACGCCGACGGCGGCGACGGCGACGTACAACGTCGGATGCAGGCTGCCGATCCGGCGGTGCCGACGACCGGCGAGTGCCGGCGGCATCGGCCACCCCTGCGCCCGGAGCCGCTCCACCAGCTCGGCGGACGACGACGAAACAACGGGAACCCCGGCAACGGCCACGACTCGACCTCTCTGTGCCGGTCTAGGCCCAATACCGATAACTTAGGGTGGGCTGAGGATTCGTATTGAGGTGCCGATGGGC
>DAIQRJ010000054.1:0-22651 GCA_036786375.1 Actinopolymorphaceae bacterium | reverse complement strand
CACGATATCGGCGAACGGATCAAATGACCGGTTTATTTATGCGCGAGTCCTTAGCGGGTCCACGCTGCGCGCGGGGACCGTGCACGACCTGCATCGGGACGAGATCGCGGCCGCGCTCCGTGCGGCCGGGCTCGACGTGCGGACGGAGATCGGGCTGTCGGACTTCACCGTCGACCTCGCAGTCAGCGCCGGTGCCGGTGCGCATTGGGTGGCGGTGCTGCTCGACGGTCCGGGTTGGGCGAAGCGGCAGACGGTGAGCGATCGGGATGCGGTGCCCACGACGGTGCTGCGCGGGACGATGGGGTGGTCGAAGGTCGAGCGGGTCTGGTTGCCGTCATGGTTGTCCGAGCGGGCCGACGTCGTCGCTCGGATCGTGCAGTCGGCGAAGGACGTCGCGGTTCAGCCAGCTGAGCTCGAACCAACTGACTCCGCGGAGGTCCGCTCGACCGTCGAAACTGCTGTCGCCTCCGGTGCCGAGTTGCACCTGGACCCGGGACTGGCGCTTGGACTCGACCAGCCGGACTTCGTGGCGGCCGACGATTCGCCGACGGCTGGTGGGCGTGATCTGCTCGACCGGCTGAACGAGCGCCGGGTCTTCGACCACGTTCGGGCAGTCGCGGCGGAGATCATCCGGGTGGAGTCGCCGATCGAGGCGACACGGCTGACGAAGATCGTCGGGCGACGCTTCGGTCTGCAACGCGTCGTGGGCACCCGAAGTGCCGTGATCCTCGCCGTCGTTCCCCGAGATCTGATGCACAGCAGCGCATTGGGGACGTTCGTGTGGGCGAAGGGCATGTTGCCCGACAGCTATCGTGCCTTCCGGCCGACGCCGGCGGGAGTCGATCGGAGCGTGAACGAGATCGCTCCGGAGGAGATCGCGAACGCGATGGAGCACGTCGCGCGGATCGGGCACGGTGTGACGCCGGACGAGCTGCTCAGGGAGACGGCAGCGATCTTCGGCGTGCACCGGCTGACGGAGCCGGTCCGGGCTCGGCTCGAACAGACGCTTGACTGGGCAGTGGCTGCAGGTCGCCTACGCGAGGACGGCGGCCGAATCTACGTGTGAGCGACCGGTTGGCGGTGAACGACATGAGGCCAGCCCGCAACGAGGGAGAGTGGATCCCCGTTCCAACAAGTGTCGAGGCCGACTGTGCGCCGATGCAGTTTGCCCTGACCTACAACGGTTATGACGTACTTGGTGACCTGCAGGCTGTCGCCGCCGGGACGCGAGCCGTGGCCAGACCCCCGTCAATACTCTGCTCAAGCAGATACTTCACTCGTTCCGTGAAGTAATGGGATCGCGTCACGAGCAGGGTGTAACCCTGACGTGACAAGCGCGGGGCTGACACCGTACGGTGTCACGAACAGGGTGTAACCCTGACGTGACAAGCGCGGGTTGACACGCGACAACTACATCGCTGGTCGACAGGACAGTCGGATGGAGGACTGCGTTGGAGGTCAGGACCGTACATGAGATCCAAGCCCTCGTCCGGGGACGACGAACGGCACTGAACAAAACCCAAGGCGCGCTGGCGGGGGATGCAGGCGTCTCGCGCAAGTGGGTGTCCGACTTCGAACGCGGCGTGAGCATTTCTGTCGAGCTGCCTCAGCTGTTGAAAGTACTAGCGGCGCTGGACCTTGAAATTGACATCACACCAGTGGTGGCCGGTTCAAGCCGCCTGCCCGGAATGAGCTCTCAAGACACTGATCTGGACGAGCTGCTCGAACGGCACAGGAGAGCACCAAGAGTGAACAAATGACCAACGAGTTGTTTGTGCTCATCGGCGAGCACCTCGCGGGACGGTTGACGAGGCGGGACGGCCGGCTTCACTTTACCTACGATGACGAATACCGGTCGCACCGTTCGCCGACGCCACTATCGGTGTCCATGTCGGTTCAAACAGCCGAGTACACCGATCGTTTTGTCGCGCCGTGGATCACCGGCCTGCTGCCGGACAACGAGGCCGTCTTGGCGCTATGGGCCCGATCATTTCACGTTGCCAACTCCGCCTTTGCACTGCTCGGCACAGAAATTGGCGAGGACTGCGCGGGGGCGGTTCGGTTTGTTCCAGGCGAGCGGTTGAGTGCCGCTCTCGAGCGCGCGGGTGGCGTCACCTGGCTTGATGAGGCCGGAGTCGCGTCTCGATTACGAGACCTGCGACAGGATGAGACCTCGTGGCTAGGGTCCGACTTCACTGGACGATTCAGTCTCGCAGGCGCGCAGGCAAAAACCGCACTTCTGTATCAGAACGGTCGGTGGGGAGTTCCCACCGGGGCTGCCGCGACAACCCACATACTGAAGCCGGCAATCAAGGGTTTCGACGACCACGACCTCAACGAGCACATCTGCCTACGTGCCGCTCGAAATCTGGGCCTAGCTGTGGCGGTGACGCGCATCGAGACGTTCGAGGACCAGAGCGCAGTCGTTTCGGAGCGCTACGATCGCTCGATCGACGGCACCGGTTGGGTTGATCGAATCCATCAGGAAGATCTCTGTCAGGCCACCGGCCACGGACCTGAGCTGAAGTATCACAACGAAGGTGGGCCGACATCGACCGATATCGTGCGACTGTTGCGGCGCGTCCTGCCAGGACGGATCGCTGATGATTCAGTGTGGAGATTCTTCGATGCGCTAGCCCTCAACTGGCTGATCTGTGGCACGGACGCGCACTCGAAGAACTACTCGCTTCTGCTTTCAGGCGCCCAGGTTCGGTTGGCTCCGCTGTACGACGTCGCCTCGGCCCTTCCCTACAAGGTTCCTGTTGAGAAGATGCGCCTGGCGATGAAGTTCGGCGGCTCCTATCTCCTCGGTGCCCGCAGTCACACCATGTGGCAGAAGGTGGCATCGGAGCTCGCACTGCCAGCTGACGCCGTGCGTGAGCGGGCCGCGAGTCTGATGAGCAGATTGCCGGATGCCTTCGCCGATGCGGCCCGCGACCCTGATGTCCTCCGCATCGGCTCAACACTTCCTCGCCGACTTGTCGACGGTGTAGCGGCGCGAGTGGAAGCGTCGCAAGCGACCCTCACGAAGTGATGGCCGGTCGACAATTGACACGACCCAGGAGCCCGTGGGTCGCGGAATTGCTCTGGGCTCGTCAGCGTCCGGGACTCCGAGCCCACGTATCCGGCCTACGCAGGTGAACCGTTGGCAGGGTGGATGTTCTGGTTGATGTGGAATGTGTTGTCCGGGTCGTAACGGTTCTTGACCTGGGTGAGCCGCTCGTAGTTACCGCGATACGACGCTTTGACGCGGTCCTGCCCCTCATCCATGAGGAAGTTGACGTAGGCGCCGCCGGCAGAGGTCGGATGCAGTTCTTCCCAATAGTCGCGTGCCCATTGCGAGATGACGGCGGCGTTGGCCGGGTCGGGGTCGACACCGACGATGACACCTGCCCAGCCGCCGTCCCGGTAGGCGAAGGCTGTTGCGTCCTCGGGCACCCGGCTTGCGGCGCCGTCGATGGGGTACAGATGCATAGTCGAGTGGCCGCTCGGCAACAACTCGCCGTACTTGCGGTGCACCTCGATCGCGGTGTCGGAGATCTCGTTGAAGAAGTCCGCCCGCCAGTACCACTGCAACCCGGCGGGGTAGAGGGCGTCGAATGCGCTCTGCAGCACGGAGAAGGGCATTGGTTGCAGGCCGACCAGCAGCGGCGAACCGTAGGTCTTGATCGGCTCGAGCACCTCGTCGGCCCGGTCGTGGGAGCCCGTGTAGCACCAGACGATGCCGCAGGATTTGCGGCCCCACAGCTCCTCGGGGAACGGCGGTGCGGGCGGGATCGTCAGCAACCCGATCCATCCGCTCAGCTCCTCGGGCAACGAGGGCAGTAGTTCCCTGTACCAGCGCATCACGTCGGCGGTGTCGGCGAAGTCGTAAAGCACCGGGCCGCCGACAATCAGGCCGTTCTCCCCGATGTCGTGGCAGCGGAAGGTGAATGAGGTGACGATGCCGAAGTTGCCGCCGCCGCCTCGCAGCGCCCAGAACAGGTCCTGGTAGGAGTTCTCGCTGGCCGTCACGAATGTGCCGTCGGCGAGTAGGACATCGGCGGCGAGCAGGTTGTCGACGGTGAGGCCGAAGCGTCGGGAGAGGTAGCCGATGCCGCCGCCGAGGGTGAGGCCGGCGACGCCAGTGGAGGCGAGGAAACCGGACGGGGTGGCCATGCCGAACGCGACGGTGGCGTGATCGACGTCGCCCCACGTGCACCCCGCGTCGACGCGGACGGTGTGGTTCTCGGGGTCGACCGTGGTGCTGCGCAACAACGACAGGTCGACGACCAGCGCGTCGTCCCATACTGCGAGGCCGCCGGCGCTGTGGGCGCCTCCTCGCACGGCGATCACGAGGTTGTTGGCGCGGGCGAACCGCACGCAGGTGATGACATCGGCGGCGTCTCGGCAGCGGGCCAACGCCGCCGGATGCTTGTCGATCATCGCGTTGTACACCGTGCGCGCGGAGTCGTACCGCGGGTCTGCGGGTGTGATCAGGTCGCCTCGCAGCGCGGCGGCCAATTCGTCGTACGGTGTTGAGCTGGCGTCGGCTGATGTGGCCGGCAGGATCGTGGTCATGGGCTTTCCTTCGCCTTGGTTGCCCGAGTCTCGAGCGTCTCTAACCGAAAGCTAGGCATCCGCCGTTCGCGCAGCGTTCGTCACCTGCGTTCGGGTCGATTGATCGGGACGTTCGTCCACTGTCCGGGAGCGAACGCCGCGTTCCGCGAGGTCGTGCCGGCAGCGGTCGAGCAGCGCGGCACTGCCGTGCTCGTGTGCCATCTCCGCGGCCGCATGTAAGCGCAGTAAGGCGTTTTCGTGTGGGTCGTAGGCGGCCCGCATCCGCATTATCTCGGGCATCCACCACAGCTCGTGCCTGGCGTGGGCACCGATGAGGGCGGCGTCGAGGGTTGCCGATGCGGCTTCGGGCCGACCGTGCCGTGCATACAGGTCGGCGAGGAGCGACAGCCAGTACGGCATGCGGACGAACGAGCCGTCCGTCTTCAGGTTGTCGATGCCCCGCATGGCGAGTTCGATGCCCGAGTCGTCATTGCGGCACCAGCCGCCGAGTACGAGTCCCCACTCGCGGTAGTAGGCGAAGCCGTACCGGTCGCACAGGTCAGACAGCTCGTCGACCGTGTTCAGCACCTCGGACACGTCGTGGTGCAGGTGGTGGGTGATCGCGCCATAAGCGAGTGCGACCGCCAGGCTGTACGGGTGGCCGATGTCCCGCGCGAGCTCGATGGCGTTGCGACAACTGGTGAGCGACTCGTCAGGGTGGCCCAGCAGCCAATGGGCGTGCGCCGCCCAGGCCGTGCCGTGCACATCCGGCCGGGTACCCACACTGAGCGACGCGGCGCCTCGGCTCAACCTTGCGGCGACATCGAAGTGACGCACTGCCTCTTCGAGCCTCCCGATGCCCATTGCCGACCCGGCGAAGGCGAAGTGCACCGGTCCGCTCAGCTCGGAGTTGGGTTCGACCAGGGTGAGCGCACGAGTCACGGTCCGCTGTCCGGCGTCTAGATCCCCCTGGACGAACTGCGCTGCCCAGAGCCCGATGAGGGCAGACAGCAACGAGTCCTTGCGACCAAGCACTTCTGCCAACGCGATCGACCGGACAAGCGCTCGCTCGAGCTGCGGGGAGGAGTAGCCGAACCTGGCGTTGAGGGGCGCAGCCATGGCCTCGATGACGTCCAGCTCTTGTCTGTCCCGTGCCGGCCCATCGGGCTGCGTGCGCACGACCGAGAGCGCGTCCGTATACAGACGAACGGCCTCCGCATGAGCGAATCTGAGCGCGGCGACATCGGCGGCTCGGCGGTAGTAGGCCACCGCTCTCTCGGGGCGCCCGCCGCGGGCGTACTGCTGCGCGAGTTGCGCGGAAACCGCGTCCGTGTCGTTCGCATTCAGCAGCTCGAGGGCTTGGGCGAGACGCCGATGCAACAGCCAACGCTTGGGTGGACTGACCTGCCCGTACGCCGTATCTCGAAGGAGATCGTGGGAGAAGTCGTAACCGTCTCCGTATTCGCGCACGATGCGGCGGCGCCACAGCTCATCGACCGCCTGGACGACGATGTCGGCGTCGAGGTCGCTGGCCTCGGTGAGGAGATCGAGCGTGAAATCCCGGCCCACCGCCGCCGCCAGGCCGGCCACCTCACGGATCACCGGAGGCACCTGCTCCAGCCGATTACGCAGCACCGCCGTCAGATCACCGACCGGCAGGACGTCAGTGCCCAGATCGACGGTTGTGCGTGCCGTTTCCACCACGTACAAAGGGAATCCGCCAGTCATCGCCTGCAGCGAGTCGGCGTCGGCCGCAGGCAGTGCCCGGCCCGAGATCGCCTCCGCCAGCCGCGCCGTGTCGGCAACCTCCAACGGGCTGAGAGAAATCTCGGTGAGCGTTCCGCTGGCGCGCATCCTCGCGATCCAGTCGATCAGCGCCGGCTCCTTATCGAGGGCGTCGGTGCGAAGCGTGCCGGCCACCATCACCGGGGTGTCAGGGGTCAGCCCCAGGCAGAACGTGAGGAACGCCAGCGTCTCCTGATCGCACCACTGCACATTGTCGAGGACCAGCAGCATCGGACGTCCGACGTGGATCAATGCGCGAGCCATGCCCTCGAAGAAACGGTGACGTTGCCAGGCGTCCACCATCGCCCTGGAGCCGGCCCCCGGTTTGCCACGAACCTCGGCCGAGGGCACCAACCTGTCCACCTCGACCTGCCACACCGGGTCCAGCGTCGTCGTCCCCGACTGGACTGCCGGGTTACGCAGCCAGTCGGCCACCGGCGAGAGCGCAAGTCGCCTCGAGCTACCGAAGCACTGGGTGCTCGCCACGACCGCACCCTGCAGCCTCGCCAAGGCAGCGAGCTCGGCGACGAGACGCGTCTTGCCGACGCCGGGATCGCCGCAGACCATGGCAAGACTGGGGTTGCCCGCTGCGGCGTTGCGCCACAGGGTTCGGAGCAGGCTGAACTCCTTCGACCGGCCGACCAGCTTGGCCGCCGCGAGGCCGGAACGGCCGGCAGGCTCGACCCTCTGCAGGGGCCTTGCCGCCGTATTCGCCCGTGCCAGTACGCGCTGCAGGGCATCCCGCGTTGCCTGATCCGGCTCGAGGCCCAACTCGCGTTCGAGCACCGAAGCGCAATGGTGGTAGGTGCTCACGGCAGCAGCCCGGTCACCCAGGTCGGCCTGCAGCTGCATCAACGCCCGGTAGCCCACCTCCTCCAACGGCCGCAGTACGACACGGCGCCTGGCGGCGTCGAGCGCCCCGGCCAGGTCACCCGTCTGCACTCGCGTCCGGCACAGGAGGTCGCACAAGTCGACGCACTGGCCCTCGATCCGCGTTCGTGCGTCCAGAAGCCAGTCGTCATACGTCCCCGGCAACAGCTCGCCCCGGTACTGCGCGACCGCAGCGGCGGCGTGCGCAATGATCGCGGCGCTGTCATCGTGCTCCGCGGCCACCAGGGCGGCGTCGCGCTCGACACCGAAGGTGCGGACATCGACGCGACATGTCTCGCTGTCACGCCAACACAGATCCTTCGAGGTAACGACGAGCGAAGGCTCGTTCCTCAGTACGCGACGCAGATGGTGCAACTCCCGACGCAGATTGGTCAGCGCCTGCGCGTCCGTCGAGTCCGGCCAGAACAACCCGGCGATGTGCTGCCGGCTCTGGGGCGTGCCGGCGTGGACGACCAACAGAGCTACCAGCGCAATCGCGCGCGCCGAATGCGTCCGAACGATGCCGATCTCATCATCGGTAATGGCTTGCTCACCCAAGAGTGATACGTGCAGCACCTCGTCGCAGCCTCCTGAGATTCAAGCTAGCCCCGAACCGAGCGCGCGCCACCAGCGTGATGGGCAAAGTGCCAGATGCATTCGCTGATGGGCACTGGGGCTGGCACACCGGCAGCCGCCATCAGGGCGGATCGACAACAAGTCCTCGCTCGCTGCAGGCGCGGAGTAGGTCGTCGACGTAGCCGTGCGCGTCCGCGGCGGCGTCGTCATGTTCGGCGGGGTCGATGATCTCGAAGGCCGCAGCCCGCCGCGGACCAAGCGATCCGGGACCGTCGAAGTCCCGCCGGAGCAGTGAGAGCGCGCGCATCACAACGCCGCGGTGGTGCACCGAGTGGCCGACGAACCGGTCGGTGATCGAGCGTGGAGCACCGTCGGTGGCACGCAGAACGTAGAGCAGGTCGTAGGCATCCTTGGGCTCGGCACGGTCGCCGAATGCGAGGGCTTTGAGCACGATGAACGCGGCCGGCCCGCAGACCGGAACAGTGCGGGTCACCTGCTCACCGGTCAGCGTGCGACCGGAGATCTCCACGCCGACGCGTTCGTCGAAGGCAAGTTCCACACCTGGCGTGACGATTGCGCCGAGATCAGGTTGGAGAAACTGGACCCGCTGGGCGGGCGCCTGGCCCGGCAGTGGTGCCATCAGGAAGTCGATCGTCACGTCAAGGCCGCGCAGTCGCCAACGCTGCACGGTGGGATTCCCATTTGCGTTGACATCCGGCTCGAAGCCCTCCTGCCGCAGGCGGTGGCCGACCTCGGCGTAGCGCTCGTCATTCAATAGAGCGACGGCCAGCGCGATATCGAGGTCGTTCGTTCCGGGATGACGTCGGTCGTGGTCCGCGTCAGTGCTGCTGAGCCCGTCAATGAGCAGGCTGGGGACGAGGCCGCCGACGATGCAGATGTCGTCGAGGTAGGCGCCGAGGGTTACGGCGACGGTCAGACACACAGCTCGGACGTGCTCGGTGTCCTCGGCCGTGTACCCGGACCGATGGCGGGGCTTGTCAGGAGGGGTCATGCCACAGCAAGTCGTCGTCTCGAAGTTGGCGCGCCGCGTCGGCCGCACGTTCGGGCAAGTGGCCGAGGTCCAGGTAGACCTGCGCCGGCGAGACACACGGCAACTGGTTGCGGTCGCGCTGCCCGAGGAAGACACCCCGGTCGTCGGGGCCGACGATCTGAACATTGGCGCCTTGGTCGTTGCGTCGCAGGTCGACGGCGTCGGCGACCGTCCGGGGGTCGCCATGCACGTAGACGGTGTTCAGCCGGAAGCGAGCGAACCGCGACATTGCCCATGCGGCTGGTAGGCCCGTGAACGCGTGGGCGACGCGCACCTCGTCGAGGCGCCGGTGCAGCTCGTGCGCGAGCTCAAGCCCGGATCCGGTTGCATGACCGATCACGACGTCGTGTCGATCAAAGCGATAGTCCTCGGCCCACGCGTCGAGCAAGAGCCACGGATCGCGGGGTCGGAGCTCGTTGCCCCGTCGTTCGACCAGGCGCTCCTCAGTGAGCCGCCGAACAACGCGTGAGACCTGGCTGTCATCGAGACCGGTGGCGTCCGCGAGCGCCTTCTGTCGCCACCATTCCGCAGGATCGAGCAGCAACACATGCGCGATCCGCGAGCTCTTAGGGGCGAACGGGCTCGACGGTCGCCCGCGGGATGGGAACCGATTCGGCCGCCCTTGCGCGTGTACGTAGATGCCGTCGTTGGTCCTCACGTGTGCGTTGCCGGACAGGTCGAGCCAGTTGAGGGACCGCTCGGCTGCTGAGCGCGCACCTGCCGGAGTCATGAACGGCACGACAAGCACGGTGACTGCGTCTGTTTCGCCAGCTCCGGGCAGGTGCTCGGCAACCGCGGCCACAATGCCGGGACGACTTGATTCCTTGACCTCAAAGACCCACTGTCGGCCCCCGACGGTGCCGACGATGTCGTGTGTCGAGCCGGCGGGTCGCTGGAGGTCGACGTCTTGCGCGTTGTTGCCGAGTAGATCCTGAAGGAGGTCGGGCAGGACGCGGTAGGCCTCGGCTTCGACGGCTGCAGCTGTCTGCATAAATCATCCCTCCTGCGCGCACGAGCAATGCAGGCAATATAGACAGGTCGAGCACCCACCTGCAAAAATGATCGTTCCTGCGACAGTGAACAGGTGGCTGCTTTTCGACAGGAACGGGCCGCCACATCCTGAGGCCACCGACCTTCAGCCGGATCCAGGAACCCGGATCAGTCGCCGAGCGTGTCTGCCGACGCGAACTGTCGGAGCGGGCACCTACCGTAGGTTCTGAGGGCGCCGCCGGGGTGTCCCCGGGGTTGCGGCATGGTGATCGGAGGGCTGATGGACGAGGAAACGGGCGAGGCTGGGCCCACGCCCACGCAGGCTGAGCGAGTCACCGTCGGGGTCGTCGACAGCCGGCGAGTCATGACTTACCTCATCGTGGCGGAGTCTGACGACTACATCGCCGTCATGGACGTACTCGAGTCGTCGGTCAACGACCTGGCGCCGGCCGAAGTGGCCACCGCAGTGGCCGCGGCGGGCCGTGCCATGGACGTCAAGGTGGTGGAGTCCCGGCTGGAGCAGCTCCGAGGCTGGGCTGCGGTATCGGCGCGAACCGACAGCAGCAGCATCCTGCGCTACGCCGACCTCATCGCCCGCAACTGGCGGTACACCGCGAGCCCGGCGGGACGGCAGGTCCAGCGCTTCTACCGGACCGTGCTGGCCGGCACGCCGACGCTGCGTGAGATCCCACTCACGAGTCTCAACCGCATCGTCAGCTCCGCCGAGGCGCTCGCCGCCACGGTTCCGCCGACGGGCGCGGTAGACGCCGACGCGGTAGACCGAATCGGCATCCTGTTCACCAGCCATGACGATCTCGACGGCGCCCTCGTCGGTGCGGAAGACGCCTTGGCCGGGCTCGCCGACAGGTTCGACCTCGACGACGACCGCACGACTGAACTCAAAGGTCTGCTGGTCGACTACGCGACCCGCGTCGCCGCCGAGCTGGACACCGGATCTGCCCGCGCGGCACGCGCGCTGAGGCGGCTGGAGCCGCACTTCGCCGCGCTCGCCGATGCATCAGTTGCCACTTCCCGAGCCCGGATACTCATCGAGCAAGGTGCCCTCACCGCGTCCCGCGGTGGCCGGGTCTCGGACTGGGCAGGCCTTCAGGCCTGGCTCGATGCGGACAGCGGACGAGCGAGCAGATTCTCGATGCGACTGGTCCGGTCCCTCCCGGGCATGCACGCGAACCTTCGACGCCTGCACACGTCCGTCGGCACAGCGACCAGCCGCACGCGTGCGCTCGCGCTGGCTCGAGCGGCCGCCGATCCCGACCTGGGCACCCAGATCTGGCAGGCAGCTCTCGGTGATCACCTGTGGCGCAAGTTGTACGGGGAGGCGGATGACGACGAATCGGGCCGGAACCCGTCCTGGCGCGGTGGCCCACAGGTTCTCGTGCCGGAGCTGTTGAGGAACATCGGACGGGCGGGTGGGCGTGGACGCGCCGGGAGCGCTCGGGACGACATGCAAGCCCGCGCTGACGTTGCCGCGGCTCGTCAGCACCGACGTGACCAGCATGTGCGGGCGGTGACGGAAGTCCTCGACGCGCGACCGGGTCACCCGCTGACCGAGGGCGCCGCGCGCGTTGCCCTGGCCGCGCTGATCGCCGCCGCGCGTACCACCGCCACCGGGGAACGCCGCAGCGCCGTTCGAGACGGGCTCGCCTGCACGATCGTTCACGTCGGGGTCGGAACCGGTGAACTGGTGGCACCGACCTGGCACGTTCTGCTGCCAGGACGCGTTGCTGTGTTCCACCTTCCAGGGCGCCGCCCGAGCGCAGCCGCGCTCACCGCGCTGGCTGCACACCAGGCGGTGAACGACCACGACGTACACGTAGCTCTGCGGGTCCACCGAGTCCTCGCCTCGGATGAATCGGCGCCCGAGCACGCTGACGACGCCGACGAGGGGGCCGCATGAGTAGCGAAGCCGGTGCGGTCGACGACGAGGAATTCATCGAGGATGAGCCAGCCTTCAGGCCGCGCGGTCGGCGTGCCTGGGCACCGGACGCCGATGCCGAAACGGCCGCGCTGTTGCGCCAGCTCGCGCTGACACCGTGGCTCGTGGGCGGCCGACACGATGAGCAGATTGCGGCTGTCCGACGCAACGAGACCGCGATTCGCTCGGCGCTGGCACGTCTCGGATGGGTACTCGTCGTCGAACGCGATCTGGTTCGACTGAGCAAGAGCCCGCCGCCACGGCCGGAGCAGTGGGCCACGCTCGGGCCATCCCCGCTTGTCTGCTCCTGGTTCTTTCTGCTCGTCGCCGCGGCCGAGTCGATGGCGCCTCGCGTCGGGCTCGGGCAGCTCGTCGTCGCCGCGCGTGCTGCCGCCGCCGAAGCCGCGCTGGCAGTCACCGGCGACATCCACGAGCGCCGCGCGATCGTCGCCGCGCTTCGTCAGCTCGATGACCGTGGTGTGGTCGAATCGATCGACGGTGACCTCGACGGCTACGTCGAGGACGAGGAGGCGCCTGTCCTGTTGGCCGTCCACCACACGCGGCTCGCGCACGTCGTCGCCAACCCGGGCACGATCGATCCAGCTTCCGATCCGGCACGATGGTTGGCCCAGGCTCATCGCGAGGACGACCCGGCTCGCCGAATGCGGCGGCGCCTTGTCGACGACACCTGCGTGCACTCGGCGGAGCTCGACGATGCCGAGGCGCAGTGGTTGTCCCAGCGCGTACGCGGCGACGACGGCGCGCCCCTGGCGATGGCTTTCGGCCTGGGTCTCGAACGCCGGAGTGAAGGTGCCGCGTTCGTCGTGCCGGACGACGCCTTCCGGTATCCGCGCGAACTCGGCCCACTGCGGTTCCCGATGCCTGGGACGGTCGCGCACGCAGCACTGCTGCTGTGCGATCGGGCCGCGGCCGGTGGTCGAACGGACGTGGGACCCGGACCCGGCTGGCGGGTCATGACCGAGTCAGACGTGATCACCGCGCTGGCCGGTTTCGCCGGCGAGAACGCACGAGGTCGGGGCGGCTGGGTGGCGGAGCTCGTCGACGACCCGGAACGGCTGGCACGGGAGGTCGGGGCACTCCTCGAGGGACTCAATCTGTTACGCCGAACACCGGTCGTGGGCGACGAAGCCGGTACCGACGCCGCTACCGCCACCGGCACCGCCTGGATGTTCGCGCCCGTGACCGGTCGCTGGGCAGAAGCCGGGTCCGCGACGCCGAGACCTGTCAGTGAACGCACGCCTAGACCGAATCCGCGCCGCGCTCAGACACCACGACCTCCGTCCATGCTGGACCTGTCTGGAGAGCCGGACCTCTCGGGAGACGATCCGCAGTGACCGACAGCCTCATCAGTTTCGACTTCGACGAACCGCAACAGGCCCCGCCGAGCGGCCGGGCCGAGCGCTTCGGAGGTCGATGGCGCCTGATCGGCGCGGGACTTTCCAACGTCTGGCGCTACGGCGACCTCGAGCTTCCCGCTGCCTCCGGCAGACTCCTGATGCGTGGAGCGAACGGCACCGGGAAGACGACCGCGCTCGAAGCCCTCTGGCCCTACCTCCTCGATCTCGACGCCGCGAAGCTCGCCGCGGGGAAGTCTCGGCGTACCTCGTTGACGCTTCTCATGAGCGAGGGTGCGACCAGCAAACGTCGCTACGGCTACGCGTGGCTGACGTTCGCTCCGCCCGCGGCCCAGTCCAGCAAGACCGACTCAGCGGTCTCCTTCGGAGTGCGACTCCAGTACTCGGCAGGCGGCTCGCCGGCGGTCAAGGTCGTCTCCTTCACGGTTCCGGGTCGACCGATACGTGACCTGCCGTTGCATGGCGCACACCAGTCCGCTCTCGAGCTGGAGGAGTTCACCAGCCGCGTCGCCGAGGCAGGTGGCCAGGTCTTCGGCGAGGACGGTGGTGCCTACGTCGAGCATCTCGCGGCGCGTGTCTGGCAGATCGACGCCGAGGAGTTGAAGCTCCTGGCCGGCAGATTGCGGGAGGTTCGCAACCCGACTCTGCTCGGAGACGTGTCTCCGCAAGCCGCGTCCGAAGCCTTGCGTGCCTCCTTGCCCGGCGTTTCCAGGGACGTCATCCACGCAACCGCTGAAGCCCTCGCCGAATCGAGGACGACGCGCGAAGCCTTCGCCCGCGACCACCACGCAGAACAGATCCTTCGTGATTTCGCCGACGTCTGGACCGGTCACGTGGTCGAGGTCGCCCGCCTGGCACACACCCAGGCGCTCGAAGCAGCGACGGTCGTCGGACAGCGTGCCAGCGAGGTCACGCAGACCAGTCGGGCGGCCGCGCGGGCGGTGACGGCTGCGGAGGCAGCAGTTCGGCGACTCCAATCGCTGCGCGACGAGGAACGGCAAGTTGCGGCCGCGGTTCGGGCGATCGAGGTGTCGGGGGCATACCAGGCGGCGGGCCGACTCGCGGACCTGGACGCCACGTTCACCGCTGAGCACAACAGCGCCGAGGGTGCCATCCGCCTCCTCCGGCAGTCCGCTGAAGCCGCATCGGCCAGCACCCGACAGGGTCGGCAGGCACTCAGCGATCGGCTCGAGGACCTCGACGCCGTCGTCACCGCCGCCACCGAGGCCGGCGCCGAGCACGGGTCCATCGACACCCTGCTGAGCTGGACCGACAGGCCGCGATCGGTCTACCTCGTCGCCGACACGAGCATCGACCCCGGCTCCGGACTCACGCTGCACTACGAGCCGACGGCCATCCGTGCTCTTGCGCTGAGCTGGCGCCAGCTGGCCGAGCGCAGCGGCCACCGCGCTGACGCCGCGCAGCTCGCGGTCACCGACCACAGGTCGGTGACCCTGGCGGATGAGGCGGCCCGACGCTCGATCGAGATCACCGAACGGGCCGAGCAGGTCAGGGACGACCAGCAACAGCGGGCTCGCCGCGCGGAGATCGTCGCCACGACCTCGGCTCGGTCCGTCGTCGACGGGCTCCGCTCCTGGGCTCAGGCACACCCTGACCTGCGGGGCGTTGCCAGCTCGGGCGTCCCGGAACCGCAACAGCCGACCGGCGACGAGGTGCCCGACGGTACGTGGGAGCAGGACGATCTCGACACCCTCGCCGATGCCGAGTCGGCGTTCGTACTCGCCACCGTCGACGGCTGGGCGGAGACGGCGGTGCGGATTGCCGAACGCAGCGCGGCCACCGACGAACAGGACGCGAGGCAGCTCCTGGCGCGAGCAGCCGACGCGAGAGCCGAAGCGACCGAGCTACGCGCCCGAGCAGGACGGCTGCGATCTGGTGAGCTCCTCAGCCTCCCGCGGCCGTCATGGGCAGGACCTGGGGACGACACCACGGCGCTCGGCGCCGCACTCGAGTGGACGGCCGACGCGACAAGTGCGACCGACAAGGCCGTCCTCGAAGCTGCGCTCGCGGCGTCCGGAGTTCTCGGCGCACAGCTGACCCCGACGGGAGCCGGCACCGACCACTGGAGCATCGATGCCACCGGGGCACCGCTCGCCGACAACCTCGCCGCCGTCCTCACCGTCGACACCCAGCATCCACTCGCCTACCGGGCCCAAGCCGTGCTCACCCGCATCCGGCTCGCCGACACGTCCGACACTACCGAGGCAGCCGACTCGGCGGCGCTTACCGGCGACCCGGCGGCGCTCATCATCGGCCGCGATGGCACCTTCCGTGCCGGAGTTCTGTTCGGTCGGCCGGCCGCCGCTCTCCAGGACGCAGGCGGGATCCCGCCGGCGGCGCACATCGGCTCCCGGCAGCGCCGGGCCGCGGCACTCGTCGAAGCCGACAGGCTCGACAGCCAGGCCCGTGACAACGACGCGGCATCCAGCAGACTCGAGAGCGATGCCAGGTCCCTGCAGACCCGGGCGCGGGCTACTCGCGTGCGGGCGGCGAGCTTTCCCGCGCGCGACGAGTTGCGCAGAGCCGAGTCGGCCCGGGCGACCGCGCAACAGCGCGTCGCCGAACTCGACCAAGCAGCTGAACTGGCGCGCGGCCGGTCCGATGCGGCCCAGCGGACGTACGAGGACGAACGGCGCGGCTGGACGGACAGGACGACATCCCGCGACCTCCCTGCTGATCTCGAGCAGCTTCAGCTCATTCGCGACCAGGGCCGAGCCGCAGCGAAAGCGCTGATCGGCTACGCGGCGGAGCTTGACGGATCGATCGTGGTCAGACTCGAGCGAAGCGTCGGCGAACTACCCGACGAGTCTCGGCTGGCAACTGAACTTTCGGAACTCGCCGGCAGGGCGCGCCGGGCGGTCGGCCAAGCCACGGATACCGAGGCCCTTCTCATCGAACTCCGCAGCACCGCCGGTGACACCGACGGCGCGGTTGCGCGTCATCGCTCGCTCACACACGCAGCCGGTGAGGTCACCGCGAAGCTGGAGCCGGCCGAGGAGAACCAGGCCGAAACGGCCCACGCCAGATCCAGGCTCGAGGCGAAGCTGGAGTCGGCCCAGGAGGAGCTGAGGAACGCCCAGCCCAGGCAGATCTCGACCTCCCACCACCTTCGCGCGCTGTTCGCCCATCCCGCCGTGAGCGAGGTCTTCGAGCTGAGCCCGGAACTCGCCGACCCCGATGAGCTGCTCGAGCAGACTGAGCAGCTGCTGGACGGGCGGCGGACCTACAACCGACGAACCCTCGGGGAGCGGTACGACCGCGCTCGGGCGGAGCTCGCCGGGACCTGGATCCTGGCCCGCGGCGATGCGGGTCAAGAGCTGCCCGAACTCGACGTGTTCGTCCTCACCCATTCCGAACGCGAGTACTCCCCGGCGGCTGCCGCCGTCCGCGCGGTCGAGTTGGCCCACAGCGCCGAGGCGGCCCTCGCTGTGGCGGAGCAGACGGCCCTCACAGATTTCGTCATCGGCCGGCTACCGAGTGCCATCGGTATCGCCTGGACTCGCATGCACGACTGGAAGTCCGAGGTCAACGCGAAGATGCGGACGGCCGAATCGAGCTCCGGCGTCGGCGTCCAGGTTCAGGTCGACCTGTCACAGGACCTGCCGCCGTCGATCCGCACTGTCCACGAGCTGTCGTGCCGCGTCGGCGACGCGGATCGCACGGAAACGCAGAAGGCCGAGGTAGGAGGTGCGATCCAAGCTCTTCTCGCCGCGGCCGACGGGGACACCATGGTCGAGAAACTGACTGTCGCCGTCGACATTCGCGAATGGGTCGACGTGCACTACGTCGTCACCCGGCCGGACAGGGACGGCGGCCGGACAAGCGGCCGATGGAACAGCCGGACCGGCCTGTCCGGCGGCGAGCGACGCCTGGTTGTGCTCGCACCGATGCTCGCCGCGATTGCCGCCGCCTACGACCGGCTCGGACCGACCGGGCTACGGCTCGTCCCACTGGATGAGGTGCCGGTCGAGGTCGACGAACGCGGCCGGGAAGGACTCGCTCGCTACATCGCCGAACTGGACCTCGACCTGGTCTGCACGAGCTACCTGTGGGACGGCGCACCCGGGGCATGGGACGGGATCGACGCGCACGACCTGGAGGCCGCACCCGACGGAACCGTCGTCGCCTTCCCGATGCTCATCCGTGGACTCGAACCTCTGCCTGGCGAGGCGGACGAAACCTCGTGATCTGTGACTGGTGCGACGGCTCGTGTGCGGGCGCGGATCTCGATCCGCTGTTGAGTCCGGAGCTGGCGTGGTTGTGGTCTCAGGTTGCGCGCACCGCTGATCGCCGGGGCGACCAGCACATGGTCGCCGGGACGGTGACCCTGCGCATCCCGGACTCGGCCGACGACCGGGCCGCCGCGGTCGGTCTGCTGGGCGGACAGACCATTCGAGCCGGGCAGACGCGCCGCCTCGAGCTGGCGCAGCTGGCCCAGCGGGTACGGATCCGTGGGCAGCGCCTCACGCCGGGATCGGTCGCGGCACATGCCACGCATCGCCGACTCGCTGCGAGGGCACATGCTGCTGCTGCCCGCGCAGCAGCTTCGGACGCACTCCGTGTCATCCTCGAGAAACATCTCGGCAGGCTGCCTGGGCACATCTGCGACCGCGTGCAGCCCAGCTCTGCCTGGGCGCGGCTGCAACGCTCGGGCTGGGTCGCGCGACTCCTCGACGAAGCCGATTCGGTGGCGCTGGTCGTCGCTGCCTGCTCCGTCCTCGAGCAGTTGCCGGACGGTGCTGGGCGGGTCGATCGTCGAACCCTCGTGCCGGGAAACCCGCACGCGCTGGACGATGGACAGACGCTGGCCGCCTTGGTGCTTGCCCTCGCCGACGTCGGTTCCGTCCGCACCCGGACCGCATGGGGTGGTCTGGGGGTCGACTGCGACGACCTCGTCGGCGGCCTCATCGCGCTCGGTCTGCGCCCGAACGGTTGGTCGATGCCACCCGACGCCGTTGTGACCATCCCGCCGCGCGAACTCGCCCGGGTCCGCTGGCAGCCGCCGCTCTCGCCGGGTGACTGGGCGTTCGTGACCGAGAATCCGTCGATCCTGGCCGCGGCCAGCGTCGTCGCCGCAGATGCAGGCGGTCCTGGAGCCAACGGTGCAGTCCACCTGCTGTGCACGGCAGGGACGCCGTCGGACATCGAAACGGCCGCTGTCGGCGCGCTGACCGACGTTGGTTGGCGCGTGGCTGTGCGCGCCGATTTCGACACGGCAGGGCTGGCGCACGTACGGGCGTTGCTCGCTGCTGCACCGGGCTCGACGACCTGGCGGATGGACGCCGCCGACTACCTCGCCAGCAGTCCCGACGGAGCCGGACTTCCCGTCGATGAGCGGGCCACCCCTTGGGATCCCTCGCTGGCGAAGGCGATGACGGCCTCAGGTGCCCCGGCCTACGAAGAGGATCTCCTGCCCGAGCTGCTTGCTGATCTGCGTGCGGGTCGGCCACGGTCACGCTGACGCCCCGGCACCGACCATGTGCGACAGCCTGGTGGGTCGGGACGTCAACGATCGGCGTCGCGATCGAGCATGTCGAGTGTTCCCTTGCCTGGGCTGAGCCGAATGGACGGTTCGACGTCCCGCATCGGCGTCGGCGTTTTCACGAGCCCTTGCGAGAGCGCTCGCTCTCGGCTGTTCTGCGCCTCATCGAGGCCGAGATAGCGGTCGACGGCTTCGCGGAGAAGTTCTTGTTGAGCGCGCCCACTCTTCGCGGCCGCGGCCCGCAAGGCGGCGGTGGCGCGCTCGTCCAGGCGAAGGTTCATCGACATGCGTCGACGGTACCGATGTCGTGTTCAAGGTGGCATCAGTCGTGCGGGTTGGCCGGCGCCCGCCTACTTACGAGCGAAGTCGACGCGCGCGTCGTGGTAGCGGCCGACCAACTGCGCGCCGGTGTGGGTGACGCAAGGGCCAGCCCTTCCTCGAGCCACACGTCGGGCAGTCCACGAGGTTCGGCGAGATCGCCGGCATGGTCAGAGTTCCTTCCGAGGACCTGGCACGGTGCCGGCAGGGGTCCGCGGCGTCGCCCGCAGCGGCAGCACGATGTGGTCCTCTGCGAGCCGGTAGAGCTCGGCTGAGATCAGCGTGTCCTTCGTCGTCACGAGCGACACGTGCAGACCTGCCTTGCTTGCGGCGATCGCCACTTTGCAGAAGTAGTGGTCACCGGATGCGATCACGAGGCCATCGAACGACGTCAGCAGCAGCCCGTCAGGAAGCGCGTCGGCAAGCGCGATGTCGGCGCCGTCCGGTCCGGCCGCACCGAGAACCCGACGCCATCCCCGCGGCAGCGAATAGGTCTGAACCACCGACGCCGGGGACGTACCCACGACAACGTGGTCGGCCCATCCGAGCACACCGGCAGTGGCGTAGGCCTCGGCGAACGCTCGGGCCGAGGTCGGCGTCACGAACCCGCGGCACATGTTCTCGATGTCGACCAGATGGATGCGTCGCTCAGCCCAGTACTCAGAGCGGGTTGATCTCACGACGCTCCCCCTCCCGGTCCGGCTCGGCCGGCCAAGCTACGCCGGCTTCGAGACCGCAAGTTTGACGCACCTGTGCAACTTTGTCGGGGTTCGCAGTCCTTGCAGGTCTACGAACTCTCAAACGATCCGCTGGAGGAAGCGAGTCGCCGCGGCCGAGACCCTGTCGATGCCGGTCGTCGGTTCGCCGGTGACCTCGTCCATGTACGTGTCCCGTCGGATCTCGAGCATGATCGCGCCCACCCGAGTGTCGATCTCATACCAGCGTGTCGGCACGTACCCGCCCGCGAAAGGCTCGTTCACGGCCGAATCACCGACCGGCTCGAACGCCCGCCGGGCCGCCTCGACCAGGAAGTCCGATGTGTGGAACCGGTCCTGCCCGATACATAAACAAGGCCGACAGGAATTGGCATGCAGCTCGTATGGCAGCGCCCGGGTGGGGAATGAGTGCACGTCGACGATCAACGCCGTTCCGGTGGCCGCGAGCCGCTCGCCGACGAGGTCCGTCATCGACGCGGCGTACGGCTCGAAGTAGGTCGAGATCAACTCGCGCTCGCCGGCTTCATCTGGCCGGCGCAGAACGTCGCCACCGGAGGTGCGTGTGTAGACCGCGCCCATCCCGACCGCCAGCATCTCCTCGCGGCCGTCCGGGAAACGCTCTGGATCGACCACCAGCCGGGAGATCCGGTTAGCGAACACCCACGGGCGCGGGGTCACAGCGTCGGCGGCGGTCAGTGCGATCCGGTCGGTGTGGGCGTCGGTCAGCCGGCGCAGCTCGGCAGCAAGTGCGTCGTCGTCGAGCACGATCCCGGCGCGGACGTTCGCCGGGATCCGGGTCGACGAATGCGGCACGTGCAGCACCGCCGAGGAGTCCGGATCACCGGGAATCACGTCGAAGGCCGACATGCCGCCCGCCATGGTCATCATGCGCGGCGCGGCCCGCGGGAGCATGAGCCCGTAACGGCGACACCTTCGAGCCGTTTGTCGCCCCGATGGCTCTCGTCGTTCAGCGGGTCGTGCTCACCGCGGTGCCCCAGTTGGCGAGGTAGGGGGGGTACCCGAATGTGCCCGGGATGTACTCGGCGGCCATCCAGATGGTGCCGCCCTCATCGCCCACTGCCACGGAGTAATCGCCCCAGCGTTCGACTCCGTTGCCGCCGTAGGCGGGGTAACCCGTGAACCCGTCGGCCGCCCGCTTGCCGGCCGCGGATAGCCGTACTGCGCTGGCCACCCGTCCCGTCCCAGCCAACCGGACGAACGCGGTTGAGGGGTAGTAATCGTCGCCGGACAGGGAGAACACGACCGCGGCTTTGGTTCCGCCCGGTGCAACGCCGATCGACGGATAGAAAAGGTAGTCACGGTTGACTGCCACGTAACTCTGGTACGACATCGTTGCGGCCACCGCATCCGCCTGGACGGCGGGCGAGACGACGAAATAGGCAATTCCCGTTCGCGTCGGGCCGTTGTTCGTCTTCACGGCCGTGTTGAGTCCGCTCCACAGCTTTCCACCCGCATAGACCGTCTGCTGCATGCGGTCGTCGTTGGTGTCGAGCAGGTTTTCCTTCGCCTTGAGCGTCGACCCGAGGGGAAGTGAGCCTGCCTTCTGGCGCGCCTTGGGCGGCATGCCGTACACCTCGCTGCCGATCACCACCTTGCTCACCTTCACCTGCGGTGACGCCGTGCGCAGGCTGGCGGTGTTCGTGAATGCCCACGTCGCGATGCGGTTGTCGTAGCCGCCGGTGAACTCCAGGGCAGACAAGGCGTACTCGGTGCCATTGGCCGAATTCGACCAGTCTGCCGCGCTCGGCGACGTCGCAGGCTGGACGCTGTAGGCGGTGCCCTCGGCCAGTGGAGTGTTCGGAGACTCGATGCGCTGCACCTTCATCGTGCCTGTCGCCAGGGCAGCCTTGTCGAAGGCGTAGATCTGCGCACCGTTGAAACCGGTCCCGGCAATCGGGAACTCGTTCGTGCTCACGAAGAACCCGAAGCGGTCAGCGCCGATCAGTGGCTGGTCGCCGAGACACGGGCACCCGGCGTGCGAGGGCGTCCCCTGGGTCCCGTCATTGCGCACGTTCAGCTTGTACATGTACCAGTCACTACTGCTCACCGACGGCGTCCCGCTCTTGCTGACGGCGACATCGACAAAACTGTCACCAGTGAAGGCGCCCGTTGTCGGGTTGGTTCCCAGTTGAAGTTCGGTCATGAAGAACCGCCCCAATTCGGGGTCGTAATAGCACTTGGGATCAGAGAAGAAGGGACCGTAGACCGGCGGTGTCTTCGTGCGGTCGATCTCGGACAGTCCACTCCAGAACGGTGAGTAGGACTGCGGACCCGATGTCCTGGTGCCCGCTCGCGAGTACGTGGCGAACACGTTGTTGACACCTTCGATGACCTCGGTCGCCCCGACGCACAGGGCCTGGTCGGGTGGTTCCAGGCTGAACGAGTTGCCACCGTTGGAGTCACGCTGGTCCTTGAGACTGAGACCTTCGATCAGCTTCGACGTTGGGTCAGCTGCGATCGGAAGGCCGTTCACCCTCGGGACGTTGACGGCTGGAACATGTGAAGGCGCGTTCGACTTCGGGGCGGTGATGTCGGGGCCCTCGCCGTCGGCCGGCTCGAACGGACGGACCTCCGTGCTGGAGGCGGCCGTTGCCCCGAGCGCCGGCGCGTTCACCGAGCCCAACATCAGCGCAACGGCGGAAACCGCCACGAGCGCGATCGGCATCCGGCGGAAGCCGATGTGCTTCGGTTGGGGCAGTCTGGACTTCATGTGCCGCTCGTTTCCGACAAGGGCGGACTCTGGGGGGCACCGCCTGTTGCGCAGAACATACCTGCGTTCCAAACGAGCCGTCTATGTTCTACCTCCGGCGATCGACGTACCTCTGTCCCGGAAATCCTTTACCTGCTTGGTAACGCCGCGTCAACGCTGGAGGTGGGCTGGCTCTGGCCCGGTGGTCGCGTGGCGAACGGGCGGCTGATTCCGCGGCGTCTTGATCACTGGGCTCGGCTCATCGCGCCCCGGGGGGCGGA
>DAIQRJ010000053.1:0-23065 GCA_036786375.1 Actinopolymorphaceae bacterium | reverse complement strand
GCTGACCGGCCTCGTCGACCACAAGCACGTCGATCGCACCGGCCATCCCGGGACGTGCGGAAGTGGGGACACCGCCTGCTCGGGTCACCAAAGGCTGCCCACCCGGAACGGTCATCGGCTCGCCCGTGCGATCCGCACGCCGAGGTCGTCCAGCTCGTCGAGAATCAGGCCGGCGCCCCACACCTGATCGCGCCTGCGAGCCGTCAGCGGTCGCAAGACTCCGGCGTCGTGGAGGCGGGCGATCGCCGCGAAGACGCTGCTCCTGGGTGAGTCGACGACGGTGCAGGCGTCCTCCGACGAGAGGATCGGCCGCGACGGCAACACGGCGAGAAGTCGCGATGCGGCGCTGCCGGTGCGCGTCGTGCCGACCATGCTGCGCCATTCGTCAGGGATCCCGCCCAACCGCGCAGCTGTGGTTCGAGACTCGGATGCCGCTGTTCGAGAGCACTGCGCGAATGTTGCGATGAGCGGCCGGACGTTCCCGTCGCGATACTCGTTCAGCAGGTCGAAATAGCGGTCGCGATGCGCGACAAGAGCAGACGCCAACGGTACGACGACGCGCGTCGTCGCACCGCGCCGACGCAGAACGGTGTTGATGAGCGCTCGTCCGATACGGCCATTGCCGTCGGTGAAGGGATGGATCGACTCGAACTGCGCATGAGTGATCGCAGCCTGCGCCAGCACCGGAAGGTCGTCGCGGTTCGCGAAGGTGACCAGGTCGTCCATATACCCAGCGACGGTGGCCGGCGGCGGTGGAACGTAGAGCGCGCCGCGCGACGAGTAGTCGCGACCGCCGATCCAGTTCTGCATGTCCCGGAGCCGCCCGGCGTACCCAGCCTCGGTGGGCTCGTCCCGCATCAGTGCTTCGTGCGCCGACGTGATGTCGGCGAGTTCGATCCGGCCGCGTCGCGTGACGTCACCGATCAGGCTGCCGAGTGCGGTCGTCGCGGCGACCATGGACACCGCTGACGAGTTGGCCCGGATTCCGTGCAGAGCTCGCGCGTAGTCGTCGAGGCTCGCTTCGATCGCCTCGATCTTCGACGAAGCCACCGACTCCGTGCGCAGAAGCAGCACTCCGAGTGCGTCCAGGTCCGCGCCGTGTACGCCATCGAGCGCGGCAATCTCGCGCATGGCGGACTCGAGGTTCGCAGCCAGCGGCGAGTCAACGCTGATGGTTCGGTCGGCGATCCTCGGCGGGAGCGAAACCGTGACTTCGCGCAGCATCCGGTCTTCCTTGGTGCCCCCGCGATGCGCTTGCTTCCACGGCGTTGTTTCGTGGACATGCGGTGGCCAGCTGGGACCTTCCGCGTCGCTCGTTGGCAGGGTGAACCGTCCTCCCAACTCGGATGCGGCGACTCGTCAGTCCGAAATAGAAGCACTAAGTCGGACTAGTGCCAACCGTAGTCCGACTTACGAGTTAGGAGGCGTAACCAAGGCCCGTGCTTCCGCCGAGAGCCTCGACCGGTCAGCGACGCAGCGCAACCTCTCCGGACGATTCGGCCGCACCGTTCAGTCCGTCGACACACCTCATCTGCTGTTGCGGCGGCCCGATTGTCGAGGCACATTGGAAGGAGCTTCGCGGGGTCGTGGTTGCTCGGCCTCGATGTGGTTCCGCCTCCAAGGAGGTCGACGTGCAGCTCGACACGCACCCCACCCACACAGATCACGGGCTCCTGGCCGACGGCGGGAAGGACATGGTCCACGCCGTCGTCCATACCTCGCCTGTCCCGTCCCAGCCGCCACCTGCGCTCGTATCGGTGGTGCGCGGCGTGTCCGACCGGCACGGGCAACTGGTCGACTGGGAGCTGGCGGACTCCCGCCTACCGCTGGTTGCCGATCCGCAGCAGTTCGAGGAGTTCCATGGGTGGCGGTCGACGTTCGCCGTCGAACGCGCGGTCGGCGAGCGTGCCCTCGCGACCAGCTTCGTGCGCTGGGCGGGCAAGTACGTGGAGACGTCCGACTCATTGACGGCCGGCTCGGCGACCCTCGGAGCACCGGCGGCGATCCACCTCAAGTGGCAACTCGATCAGGCCCGGCAGGCGTGCAAGGCACATCCGGGGGAGGCGATCGGGTTGTTCGTCCCCGGTGCGCGCTCCGCTCCGATTCGTGGCTTCGTGCCCGAGGACCCGCCCGTGCTCGTGCTGGGCCGCGCGCACGACGAGCTCAGCTGCGGACCCACAGGGCTCGAGTTGCGCCATCACGCCGGCGGCGAATCGGCATCCTGGCTGCTGACCGGCTGGCACAGCGACACCGACGGCCTCCGGATCACGACATCCGAGGGGACGCATGCCATCGACGATGTGGGGGCCGAGCTACTCCGGGTGAGCGCCTCGAACTACCCGGACGTCGAGGTGCGGTCGCTCCCTCTGCAGCGGCTGTTCGCCCCACTGTTGATGGCGCTGGGTGACGCGGCCGCGTTGGCGATCGCCTGTCACACCGGACTCACCTTGTACTCCGGCTGGCGTACCGGCAGCCGCCACTGAGGCGGATCGACAACGAAGTCGCGCCTCAAAGCAGGGTCGGCGTCGGCCGTCTGGACGACCCCACCTGACGCCCGAATTGGGGGTGTACGAGTAGGACCGTACGGTCCTACTCTTCAACCCGAAGCCCGCAGGACGCCGAACAGCCGCTGCACCGCGAGTCCCCGCCTGACCGCGGTGCTCAGCGTGTTCGACGCACAACCCGGGCTCGGTGGCGAGAGGGTGCAACGTGGGCGACGGTTCGTTCCGGACCTGGGCAGCGACGTGACGACCGGGCGGCCAGGGAGTAGCGGCCACCGCACCCGAGAGCACATCGTCATCGTCGGCGGCCCCTCCAACAGCTTCAACGGCTACGGGCACTGGCACCAGTCCGACACCTACCATTCCGAGCCGCGCCCGGCCGACACCAGCCCCGCGAACATCAAGAAGTACCTCACCGGCGACCCTGCGCATGTCGTCGCCGGTGACCCCATCACCGACCCGACCTCGACCCACGACTACTACTGGGCCAACTTCCTCTACTCCGCCGTGAAGCTCGTCGAGCTCCGGGGCCGCGTGCCGGAAGCCATCACACCGTCGTTCGGCGACCTCCTCACCTTCATGGTGTGGCTCCCCTCCTACTACGGCGCCGTCGTGGCCGGCCAGAAGGTCGACCGCAGCTACGTCGACTGGCAGGCCTCGCCCTACAACCAGGTCCTGCACCGCGGCTCCGCCTACGTCAACGCCACGCCCTACAACCCGGCCTTCCGCGTCAGTGCCCAGAACACGTCACCGCCACCTCCCCAGCGGCCGCCAGCGAAGAAGAGCACGTCGACCACGGCGCCGGTCTACAGCGCAACCGAACCCGACATCGACCACGAGATCCTCATGCGCACAACCGGCGAGGTCGACGGGTCGGGCAAGCCGATGCCCGACGGTGGCTTCCGCAAGCGGATGCACAACTCGGACGAGTACATCGACGACCTCACCGACCTGCCGATCCGGATCTGCTACGGCTCCAAATGGGGCCAGTGCCCGCCCGTGCTCGACGTCCCGCCGCTGCTGGGCGTGTACGTGAAGGTGCTCTTCGTCCGCGCCGTCGACAGCATCTTCGACTACATCAACCACGGCACCTGGACGGGGGACCGCCGGCGGTCGATCACCGAGCTGCACGACGAGGAGGACAACAGCCGCGGCGACATCAAGGACTGCACCTGGGCCGGGCAGGGGTTCATGAAGCCAGGAATCAAGACACCCCTGTGGGACACGGCCCCCTCGGTGACCAGGGCAAAGTGCAAGATCCGCCGCCTCGACTACGTCGGGCACTCGGCGCCCGAGGCGTTGTTCCTCGAATACGGCATCGAGAACTCGAAGGGGAGCGAACCCACCGCCTCGGTGTTCATCAGCCAGGTGGACATGGTCTCCAAGCTCGACCCCAAAGCCCTTGCCAGCAACGTGAAAGTGTACCTCTGGGGCTGTTTCCTCGGTGGCACGTTCGCACCCCTGATGGGCCCGCTGGTGACGAACCCGAGGTCGATCCAGGCATGCGTCGGCCGGACCGCGTTCGACGGCATCCTCGGCGCCGAGAAGGCCTTGCCCACCCCGTCCGACCCGGTCAACCAAGGGTGGGTGACGTTCCCGTGAGCCTGGAGAGCGCCCTGGCCGACGGGCTCGCCGAGATCGCCGCCGATCTGCGTGCGTCGCTGGCCAGCCCGGACAGCCTGCGGGCACTGCTCGAACGCTACGGCTGGACTGCCGACCTCCTCGACGACACCACCACCGCAGCGGTGCGGTCGGCCTTCGCCCTCGGCCCGGCGCTGACTCAGATCGGCGACCTGGCCGACTCCCTCGAGCACGGCGCCGATCCGCTCGCCACGGCGCCGCGGATCATCGAGGTGTTCCGGACGGTCACCCAGGTCGTCTCCGGGCTGGCTTCGTTGAACCCGACCAGCCTGCCGTTCCCGCTCGACCAGCCAGGTTTCCTCGCCGAGCTCGCCGAGGCACTCGTCGGGGACGCCGTGCTGGCCTGGCTGGAGCGCGCTAAGCCGGCAGTCGTTGCGGTGCTCGTCATCGTCGGGCTCGTCGAAACCCGCACGGTCACGCCCACCGACCGCAACCGCTCGCCGTACACGCCGCGACGGGTCCGGTGGGACCGGCTCGGCGAGATCGCCGACCCGATGGCCATGCTCCGAACCGCTTACGGGTGGGGTTCGACGGCCGGCCTCGACCACGTGACGGTCCTGCAGGCGATGGCTCGGGCTGGGTGGGCGATCGACGTCCCGGCGTTCGTCCGCGAGCCGGCCCCGGACCTCCTCGACCGGCACTATCCGAGCGGGGCCGCCGGCCGCGAGCTGGTACGCGAGCTGCGCGTCCCGCTGGTCACCGAGGGCGTCGACGGCGATCCCGACCACCTCGAGATCGGGCTGTCGGTGCTGCCGGTGCCGATGCCGTCGTCCGGCACCGACCGTCCCGATGCCCTGCTGGTACAGGCATATGTCATCGGCGGCGTCGGGTCCGGCCCGCCGGACGACCCGGCCGATCCGATCGACCCCGACGACGAACCGGAGGAACCCGCCGGAGGGGCGCAGCTGACCTGGTCGCTGACCGGTGCGGCCGACACCGACTCGGCGTTCGCCGTGCGGGTGGGCCCGGGCGGTGTCGCCCTCATCGCGCAACCTGACGCGCTCGCTATCGACGCCGCTCTCGCCCTCACCGGAAGCCGGGATCCCCGCTGGATCCTGCTTGGTTCGGCCGACGGTTCCCGGATCGACATCGGCCAGCTGTTCCTCGGCGCACGGGTGCGCGGGACGGTTGCCAACCCGGAACTGATCATCGAACTCGGGACCGGACCAGACCCGGCACCGCCGGTGCTGTCCCTGGTCCTCCAGTTCGACGCCGACGACGGGTTCCTCGGCCGGCTGTTCGGATCGCAGCCTCGTCGCGTCGACCTCGGGCTGCTCCTGCGGTGGTCGTCGAAGACCGGCCTCACCCTCGCCGGCTCACCCGGGCTGGCCGTCACCGTGCCGATCGCCGCCGCCGCGGGCGGGCTGCGGCTCGACTCGGCGACCATCGGCCTGAGTGCCGTCGACGCCGGCGCCCGCCTCGTCGTCGGGCTCAACGGCTCCGGCAGCCTCGGACCGTTCACGGTCGCCCTCTCCGAGGTCGGCCTCGCCCTCGACGTCGGCCCGGCCGCGACGCCCGACGACCGGGTTCTCGGCGACCTCGCCGTGCGTTTCGGGCTGAAACCACCGAGCGGCGTCGGCATCGCGATCACCAGCCCGGCCGTGAGCGGCGGCGGCTACCTCCGGGTCGACCCGGTCACCGGCACGTATTCGGGCATCGCCGAGCTCCAGCTCATCGGAACCGTCTCGGTCAAGGCCATCGGCATCCTCACGACCAAGATGCCCGACGGGGGTCCTGGATTTGCTCTCCTCATCTTGATCACCGCGCAGGGCTTCACCCCGATCCAGCTCGGCATGGGCTTCACCCTCACCGGCATCGGCGGCCTGGTCGCGCTGAACCGCACGGTCAACGCGGACGTCGTGCGCGCCGGCCTCGGATCCGGCCTGCTGGACTCGGTCCTGTTCGTCCAGGACCCGGTGAAGAACGCCGACCGCGTCCTGCGCACCCTCGACCAGGTGTTCCCGATCGCCCGCGACCGGCTCGTCGTCGGACCACTCGCGGAGATCTCGTGGGGCACCCCGACGATGCTCACCATGCGGGTGGCGGTCCTGCTCGACCTGCCGCAGCCGATCCGCGCGATCATCCTGGCCGCCCTCACCGTGAAGCTGCCCAAGCCCGACGCCGCGGTCGTCGAACTCCACATCGACGCGATCGGCGTGCTCGACCTCGGCAAGGGCCAGCTCTCGCTCGATGCGTCGCTGCACGACTCGCGCATCCTCAGCTTCGCCATCAGCGGCGACTTCGCCCTGCGCCTGGACTGGCTGACCAACCCGGGCTTCGTGCTCTCGATCGGCGGCTTCCATCCCAGCTTCACGCCGCCGGCCGGCATCCGCCCGCTCAAGCGCATCTCGATGACACTCACGTCCGGAGACACACCGCAGGTCCGCTTCGAGGCCTACCTGGCCGTCACGCCGAACACCCTGCAGATGGGCGCAAAGGCCAGCATCAAGCTCAGCATCGGCGGGTTCGGGGTCGAAGGCGGCGGATCGTTCGACGCGCTCATCCAGTGGTCGCCCTTCCACCTCCAGGTCGACGTCACCGCCTGGGTGAAGATCACCGCAGGCGGCTCGACCCTTCTCTCGCTGCACCTCGACCTGCACGTCACCGGGCCGAGCCCGTGGCATCTCACCGGCAAGGCCAGCTTCTCCATCCTGTGGTGGGACATCGACATCCCCGTCGACGTCACCCTCGGCTCATCGTCTTCGGCCGTGGACGCCGTCGAGACCGCCGATGTGGCCGCACTTCTCTGGGACGCGGTCCGCTCGCCCGCCGCCTGGCAGGCCGTGCTCCCCGCCAACCGCACCCCGGGCGTCACCGTTGTCGCCGGTGCGCCCGACCCCGCCCGGGTGCTGGCGCACCCGCTCGCCGAGGTGTCGGTGCGGCAGAAGGTCGCGCCGCTCGACGTCTCCATCAGCCGGCTCGGTGGGCGCCTGGCCGCCGCCGGTCCGCGCGCCTACAGCCTCGGGCTCGTGCTCGGGCCGGGCGTCCAGCGTGCAGCGACGACCGACCTGTTCGCCGTCGCGCAGTACAACGACCTCGCCGACGATCAGGCCCTGGCCGCCCCGTCGTTCCAGGCGATGGCGTCGGGTTGGTCGATCGCACCCGAGACCGCGTCGAGCAACGGCCCGTCCACCGCGTGCCTAGCGGTCGTCGACACCCTCGACATCACCGACCTCGACCTGCCCGGGCAGCAGGGCGACCCGGCCGCTGCTGTCACCGGCGACACGACGGCGGGGCTGGTGGCCTGATGGCCTCGTCCCGCAGCTTCTGGGCCTGGCACCGAGTGGGGTTGCCGAGCTCGCTGACCGCGAGACCGTCGGCCGGCGCGGCCCGGGCGGCGATCCCGGCCCGGCTCACCATGGGCACCGCCGGCACGGCCGACATCCCCGTCGACCTGATGGGGCCTGGCGATGTCGGCGGCATCGACCGGGCTCAGATCCGGCGGACCGAGCCCGTCGACGGCTGCGCGGACTTCGAGCCGGCGATGTTCCCGTACGTCGAGCTGCGCGACGCCGACCTGCCCTGGCGGTTCACCCCTGAAGGCCCGGCCGCGGGCACTCTCACCGACCCCGAACACGCCGGAACCACCGTCACGCAACAGCGGCTGCAGCCGTGGCTGGCGCTGGTCGTCGTCCCCGTCGACGAGGCCGTGCTGGCGGCACCGGCCGGCGCGAGCACGGCCCGGCTGACCTGTGACGCCGCTTTGCTGCCGGACCCGTCCCAGGCGTGGGCCTGGGCGCACGCCCACCTCACCGAACGCGCGGGGGTGGCGAGCGCGGACGCGCTGCTCGACCCCGCGTGGTCGTTCGCCCGGCTGCTCTGCCCCGTCCGGCTCGAGGCCGACCGGCAGTACCTCGCTTGCGTCGTGCCGACATACGCCGCGGGTGTCGCCGCGGCCGGCCTGGCGGCGCCGGCGGGTGACCCGCTCGGGCCGGCGTGGGCGGTCGCCGGGACGGTCACGCTGCCCGTCTACTACTCGTGGTCGTTCGGAACGGCCGGCGCCGGCACCTTCGAGACGCTCGCCCGCCGGCTCCGACCACGGCTCGCGCCGGCCGAGGCGGGCGGGGTCACCGTGCGGATCGACGCAGCTGGGTGGGGAGCCGCCGCCGATCCCGGGTCGACGGCGTCCGTGCAGGGCGCAGTCAGGCCGTTGAGTACGGCGCCCGACCCCCCGCCGGACGACGCGTTCGCCGTTGCGCTGGCACACGCCGTGAGCGCCGACGGACCCGGGCTGCAGCTGCGCCCGCCGCTCTACGGTCAGGATCACGCCGCCGGCACGACGACCGTCGCCGCCGGCGCGGACGACGGGTGGTTCGCCCAGCTCAACACCGATGCCCGCCGGCGGACCGCGGCCGGACTCGCAGCGTGGGCGGTCCTCGTCGACCAGGACGACCTCGTCGAACGTGCCTGGGACCAGCTGTCGACGGCGCAGCCCGACGGCGTCGGACCCACCTCGCCCGAGGTCGCCGCCGCCGTCACCGGAGCGATCGCCAATCGGCACCTGGGCCTGCTGGCGGGGACCTCGGCCACCCGCGCGGTCACGCGCCGGATGATGCGTCCCGGCGGACCCCTCGCCCGGACCGGTCTAGCGGCCCGGACCAACATGGCTGCGCGCACCGGCCCAGTTGCGAGGCTGGCGGCCGCTGCCACACCCACCCCGGTCGCGGGTCGGTTCCGGCCGAGCTTCGACGACGCCGCCTTCGGGCTGCTGCGTGCGACCTCGCCGGAGTGGGTCCTGCCCGGGCTGGACGGCATCCCGCTCGACTCGGTCGTCCTCATGCGCACCAGTCAGACCTTCGTCGAGGCCTTCCTCGTCGGGCTCGACCACGCATTGGGCCGTGAGCTGCAGTGGCGCCGGTTCCCGCTCGATCCGGCCGGGACGATGTTCCGCACCTTCTGGCCAACGGCCGGCTCGACGCCGACGCCGGCGATGGATCCGATCGACGCCTGGGATCCGGCCAGCGCGCTGGGCAGCCACCTCGGCGAAGCAGACCAACTCGTCGTCGTGCTCCGCGGTTCGCTGATCCGCCGGTTCCCCGCGACGACCGTGTACCTGTCCGGCCAGGCGCCCGGCGGAGCCGAGGAACACGTCGCCGCGGCCTTCGAGGCGGCCATCGGCCCGGACACGACCCTTGTCGGCTTCCCCCGATCCGTCGACGACCTGTCGACGGGAGCGAACGGCGAGGTCTGGTCGGTCGTCCTCCAGGAGGCGGTCCAGCACCCCCGCTTCGGCATCGACGACGCGCCGGCCGGCGGCGGCACCGCGGCGCTGGCGACCTGGCAGGACCTGGACTGGGCCAACCCGCAGGTCTCCGGTCGCCGCCATGTCCCGGTCGACGGACCACTGCTCGGCGTCGGCCGCCCCGCCGGTGCGACCACCACGCTCGGCACCCCGCCGACGGTCGTCTGGGGCGCCGACAGCGCTGCCCTCGCGGGCGCCCTCACCCGGGCACCGATCCGCGTCCGGATCCCCGTGACCCTCTGGCTCCCCGAGACCAACGGCTGATCGGAGGTATCGCGTGTACGACCACATCCGGGCCCGCCTGCAGTCGACGCTGCAGGCCCGGCAGGCCGACGGCGCCGCTGCGGCCACGGCGGCGGCTGCTGCGCAAGCCGCGCGCGATGCGGCGACGTCGGCGATCGCAGCCGCCCAGGCCGCGCTGTCCGCGGCGACTCAAGCGCTCGCCAGCGCGCAGACCTCACTCGCGGCGGCGAACGCGAACGTGCAGTCGAAGACCGCGGCGGTGGCCAACGCCCAGTCCGACGTCGACGACTGGGCGGCCGAGGAACACGACATGCCCAGCGAGCCGGGTCACCCGGGCCACCCGAATCCCGGCTGGGCCAAGCGCATGGCGGAGCTGCAGCGGATCCTCGCCGCAGCACGTCAAGCCCTGGCCGCGGCACAGGCAACGGCCGCCAATGCAGGCGCGGCTGTCGGCAGCGCGGCAGCGGCGGTGCAAGCCCGGCAGAACGACCTGGCCGCGCGACAAGCCGAGCTCGCCGCCGCGCAGAACCGGCTCGCCGCAGCCCAAACGGCCGCGGCCGCGGCGGCCACGGGTGTCGCCGATACCCAGGCCGCCCTGGCCACTCTCGACGAGCGCGCCGCGAGGGTGCTGGCCCCCCTGGACATTGACGACCTCGCCGCGTTCGCCGACGAGGAACAGGTCGACGTGTCGCGACTGCGGCAGCAGCGCGCTGCAACCCGGGCCACCCGGCACACCGTCAGCCTCCAGCGCGACGGAATCCTCGCGGATCACGACGCCGGCATCGAGGCACTCGCCGCGTTGGCATCGGCCATGCACCAGTGGACCGACTCGACCATTCCCGACCCGCTGCAGCTCGCCGGCTCGCTCGACGCGATCGTGACGTCGGCCCGAACGCAACGGGGCGCGGTCCCTCGAGCGGACGACCTGGCCGGGATGACGACACCGGTGCTCGCTGTCCTCGACCGGCTCCAGGCCGACGTCGCGCAGGCGACGGCACGGTCGAACCAGGCCGCCGCGGCCCTGCAGGCCGCGATCGACGCCGTGCAGGCCGTGAACGAGGAGGCGCCCTGAGATGCGGCCCTTCGATCCGAACGGAGGCGACGACCCCGGCGAGTGGCGCGCCGAGTTCGTCGCGTGGAAGGCCGAGGTCGCGGCGGCCAGGCACGCGCAGACCGCTGCGCTGGCCGCCTCCCACGCCGCCCAGACCGCCCTGGCCGCGCTCGTCGCCTGGCGTGACCAGCTCGCGGGCGTCACCAGCGCCATGGCGGCGCGGCTCGGGACGTACGCCGCGGTGAATGCATCGCTGGCCGACCTGAACGCGTCACTGGCCGGCCTCGAGAACGACCTGACAGACCACCTCGAGGCGCGCGACACGGCGACCAGCAGGGTGATCGACGGGCCGCCCGACGCGCAACCGATCGTGCTCCTTCCGGTCCGGGTGCACACCGCCTGGCTCCCGGACGGTCTGGCCGTGCGCTTCATCCCGGCCGATCTGTCGGTCGACCGGCACGACCCGCGGCTCAGCCCGCTCGAGCTCACCCTCGGACGTGCCTACTGGGCCACCCGCACGATGGACGGCCAGGCCCAAGCCGACCAGGCGTGGCGTGACATCACCAGCCGGGTCGCCCCGCCTCGGGCCGCGTGGATCGTCCGGGCGACCGCACCGGACGCGTCGGTGCCACCGGCCACGCGCGATAACGAGCTCGACCTCGCGGTCACGGTCCGGCTGCTGCCCGATCGGTTCGCCGTCGTGCTGCTGGCCCACGGGGAGCCGGTCGACGTGGCCACGACCGGTGACCCGCCGTCGTTCGTGACGTGGTGCGCGCCGGTGCCCGCCGACCTCCCGGTGCCGCTGCTCCACAGTCCGGACGAGCGACCGTGGACGACGGACCTGGACACTGCCGTGGCCGACGGCATGGCCGTGCGCATCACCGTCCCGGCCACCGCGCCCGCTCTCGACGAGGTCGTCGTCGTCGGCCTGCGCGCGGGCTCGTCCGGGTCCGACCTCGGCGACCTGCTGACCTCGCAGGTCTACTCGGTGGGCGCCGAGATCCTCCCGACGGGCACCCCGACCAACAACACGTCGGCGGACCGCACCCGCCGGACCCAGGACTGGGAGCGTGAGCTCGGCCGCGCGTTGCTCACCGACGGGACCACAGCGCTGCCGGCGGGTTCCGCGGGGGCGGCTTTGGCGTCGGCGCTCGGGGTCTCCGCGTCGTCTGTGGCGCTCCTGGGCGGAGCCGCGCAGCCGCGCGACGACCTCTACGACGCCGTCGGCACTCTCGTCGCCGGCACAGTCACCGGAACGCTCACCCGCACCCCGACCGCGGCGGTGGCGGTGGCTGCGCTGCGTCCGGCCGGGCCGGCGCCGACCCTGCGGATCGGAAAGCAGCCGTTCGGCGTGCTCCCGGCGGTCGACGCCGGCCGGTACGTCGCCGGGCCGGGCGACCTCGCGACCGCGCTGGCTCCCGGAGTGGTCACCGCGGCCCGGCGCCAACTCGTCCCCCTCGACGTCGACCCCGGCGACCCGGTGGCCGCCCGCACGCCGGCCCGACGCGTGACCGGCACCGACGACTCCGCGTTGCCGGAGATCCTCGCCGAGACCGCCGTCGCACAGCGGTGGTCGGTCACGGCCTTCGCGCACCACCGCGACCCCGTGGACGACGTCGACGGCGACGTCTTCGTGCTCGGGACGGTGGACGGCCCCGGCTCACCGGCGACGTACCTCGCCGCACTCGCCGCAGGCACGGCCGACCCCGCAACCCACGCGGCCGCGGCCGAGTCGGTGCTCGGCGCCATGGCGGTGACCATCGCCACCACCCCCGGCGGAACCGACCTGCTCGGACGCGTCGGTGCAGCTCTCGCTTCGCACGGACGTACGGCGGTCGCCGCCGCGGTGGCCGCACAGCTGGACGCGCTGTCGCACCGGGTCGACGCCTGGGTCACCGCGGCCGCCACCGAGCGGCTCTCGAATGCCTCGGTCGCCCCGGCGATCGGTGCCTACGGCTACGCCACCGACCTGGCCGCACGGCATGCGCCACGCAGCTTCGGGCACATTCACGCGCCCAGCCCCGCCCATGCCGCCACCGCCGCCGTCCTGCGATCGGGCTATCTCGGCCAGCGCCGCGCCGCCTGGGCGGACCGGCTCCAGACGGCGGTCGCGGCCGGCGACACCGCGGCCGTCGCGTCCGCGCAGGAAGGGCTGGCCGCGCTGGCTCCGCTCGACCCGATCACCGAGGCCCGGCTGCCGATGGCGATCGACCTCACCTCGACCCGGGTCCGGCGTGCCCGCGGCGTGCTCGCGGCGGTGCGGTCCGGCCAGCCGCTTGCCGCGGTCCTCGGCCGGCAGGTCGAACGGGCGCTCGTCATCGCCGGCCTGTCCGTCTATCTGGCGCCGCTGCGCAAGCTGACCAGGTTCGCGGCCGGCACGGCACTCGAAGGCCTCGAACAAGCCCGCCGGGACGCCGCGCACGCCCTCGCCGATCTCGACGCCACCCTCGACGGGCTGGCAGCGACGGCCGACGCGGCCGCCGCTGCCGATGCCGCGGCGCAGGCCACCCTCGCCGCGGCACAGGCCGAGTACAACGCGGCGGCAGCCGTCTTCGCGCCGTTCGCCGTCCTCGACACCGAACGCGGCCAGGTCCAGTCCGCGCTCAACGCCGCACTCGCCCGGATCGCCGACCTGGAAGCGAATCGTCCCCAGGCCGGCAACCACAACCACCCGGTCAACGTCCCGTAGGAGGTCTGGATGCAACGACAGGACGTCGACGTCCCGGACGCGGCGGACGCGGTCGCCGTCACGCTGTGGGGCCGCCAGATGGGCGAGGCCGTGGCCGCCGCGAACGTCCGACGGATCCGGCTCCAGCAGATCGGCTCCGTGCTCGGCTCCGCGGGCGTGATCGATCTGCGGACCCGATTGCAGGCGGCGACCGCGGCGCTGGCCGCCGCCCAGGCGGCTGCGGACGCGGCGGCGGCAGCGTCGCAAGCCGCCCAGGCCACGCTGCTCGACTTCACCCGCACCACCTACGCCGACGCCGAGAACGCCTTGGCCGCGGCCACGAAAGCGGTCGGCGACGAGCTCGGGCGGCTGATGGCCACGGCCACCACGTCGGCCGCCGTGACGTCGACCATCGACGGGCTCGGCCTCCGCGAGCGGTACCGGACGGGAACCGCGACCGACCCGCCGGTGTGGGACGCGGCGACGATCCCCTTCCGCGCCCACCCCGCCGACCTGCCGTTCGACCCCGAGATCCGGCTGCCGGCCGTCGATGACGCCGACGCAGCGGCGCTCCTCGCGGTGCTGGCCGACCTCGACGACACCGTCGACGCGGTCGCCGACGTCGTCGCGGCTGAGAGCGTCCACCACCTCGTCGCCGGCAACCTGGTCCGATCGGGCGCTGCCCTGGCCATCGCCGCGTCCGGGACCGTCACCGACGAGCCGGACGTGATCGACACCCCGGCGCCCGGGCACGACCTCACACACCGGGTCCTCGTCCTCACCGACACCGAGCCGGTGCCCGGGTGGCACGGGTCGTCCGCGAGTCTCGTCGCGACCGCGGACCCTGTGTACGCGAGTTGGCTGGCCGGGTTGCTGCCCGATCCGGCGACCGTTCTCGTCGGAGCCGCGGCGCTGGCCGACGACGGGTCCGTGCTCGCCCGGGTCGCGTTCCCGGGGGATGCCATCGGTCTCGACGCTGCCGGCTGGCTGCGCGTCACCGGCGACACGGGGGAGTTGGTGGCCCGGGTCGCGCTGGCGGCGCGCCCGCTGCTCTCCGCGGCGCTGGGTTCGCCGTGGACCGGCCGGATCGTCCTCGACGTCCCGGAGTCCCCACCCGATCGCGTCTCGCCGGCGGCGATGGGGGCGGTGTGCGCGCGACTGCGCGCGGTGATGACGACGGCGAGGGCGCTGACGCCTGCCGACCTGGCCGGCGCCGGCGTTGACCCGTCCGCGCCCGCCACCGGAATCGCGGCGGCCGCCGTCAGCGCTGTGCAGCGCGTCCAGGATGCGCTGACGGCCCTTGACGACGACCTCGCACGCGCCGCGACGATGACGCCCGACGAGCTCACGACGGCCCTGCTCGCGGCCTGCGATGCCGGCCTCGCCGAGGCGACCCCGCCGGCGGCGTCGGGCGTATCCGACCCGGGAACGCTCGTTGCGCTCGCCGCAGCAGCGCGGTCGCGGCTCGCGTCCCGTCTCGCCATCCCTGCGTTCGCCGCCGATCCGGCCGGCCCGCAGGTAACCCTCGACGCTGCCCGAGCCTTGCTGCCGAAGCTGTGCGCGGCCCCGGTGCCGCTGATGTCGGCCGTTGCTGCTCCCGCCGATCCGCTCGTCCGGGCCGATCTCGCCGACTCCGCCGAGCCGCTGCCCGACGCCACCGCGCCGGCGATCCGCGACTGGCTCGCCGACCATGCCCGCGTGCGTCCCGCGTTGAGCGCCTTGCTCGACGCCCACGACGCCGCCGACGCACTGGCTGCCGCGACCCGGCTGCGGCCGCGCGCGAGCCAGCTACCCCGCGAACCCGTGTCCCGATGGGCTGGAACCGACCCAGCTCCGACGTCCGGCCTCGTCGACCTCGTGGTGCTCAAGCACGGCGTGCGGACATCGAACGGGCAGCTGTCCGGCCAGGTGGCCGGGTTGGCCGTCGACACCTGGGTCCAGACCGTTCCCGCGGCCACCCGGGACACCGCGGTCGCGTTCCACTACGACGAGCCCCGCACCGACCCGCCCCAGTCGATCCTCGTCGCGGTCGGAGCGGACCTCGGCGCGGACCACGGGCCCGGCACCTGGGCACTCGGCGACCTCGTCGGTGTCGTCACGTCGACGATGGCACTGGCCCGGCAGCGAGCGATCGCCGCCGACCTGGTCGACGACGCGTCGGTGCAGATCGGAGTGCAGCCATGACCGCCCTGCCGCGCGCCGTCCTCCGCCCATCGTCGACCGCGCTGACGGACGACGAACGGCTGACGGCCGCATCGGCGCCGGTGCACGACCCGCTGTGGATGCTGGCCCGGCAGTTCCAGACCGGGGGATTCCTCGCCGAGGACGGCGGGTCCCCGGTCGCGGTGACGATGAACCAGGTCCGAGCCCCGCTGGTACTGGACGGGCACCCTGTCGACGGCCAGGTCGAGCCGCTCGTCGAGGCGGAGCCCGTGCCGGGTGGGGACCTCGTCGACACGGCCAGCCGGGTGCGGTTGGCCAGCGAGCTGTTCCGGCTGCTGGTCGACGCCGGCGCCGCCGACCCGGACGTCGCCGCGCTGCGGGGTGCGCTCGCGGCGGCGTTCCCGTTGGGCTCGCACGGTTCGAGCGGGGTGCCGGCTGCCTACGTCGGACGGCTGCCCGATGCGATCGCGATGCACACGGCCTGGGCGGCGGTCATGGGCGCCGACGGGACGGCCGGGTCGCTGCCGGCGATCGCCGGGATCGACACTGCTCAGCACGCGGCGCTCGAGCAGTCGGCGCGGGCGTGGGTGAGGTGGGCGACCGGACGCCTCGGCCCACCCGCTGCCGGCGTCACGCCGGCCGCGTGGGTGAGCTCGCATCTCGGCTACGCCTTCGACGCCACGGCTGACGTCGGCGGCCAGCCGCTCAGCCTGACCGCGGACGACTACGACGGGGCCGGGGTGGACTGGCACTCCTTTGACCGGTTGCCGATGGCGACCGCACCGGCGCCCGACGTGTCGACGGTCGTCCGGCCGACCCGCGTGAGCTACCCGGGAATGCCCGAGCCCGGCTACTGGACCATCGAGGACGGCAACGTCAACCTCGACGCCCTCGCCACCGACGATCCGGCGCGTGCGCTGCTGGTGGCCTTCGCGCACTCCTACTCCAACGACTGGTTCCTGGTGCCGTTGGAGGTCGAACCGGGCGTCGTTCTCGTGACAGGGTTGGAGATTGTCGACTCGTTCGGGACCACGACGCACGTCCTGCCGGCCGCCGCTCTCGACGGTCCGGACGCCCGGTTCCGGCTGTGGGAGATCGGGCTGCGTCCGGATGCGGGTTCCGGCCCGGACGCCGGGGTCGGGCTTCGGGTGCTGTTGCCGAGTTCCCCTGCCCCGCTTGAGGGAGCGGTCCTCGAGGACGTCGTGTTGGCCCGTGACGAGCTGGCGAATCTGGGTTGGCTGATCGAGCTCACGACGACCGACGGCGACGGGCAACCGGTCGACCGCTATCGACGCTGGCTCACCGCCCGGCAGGAGACTGGTGGTTCGAATGCCGGTGGCTCGACAGCTGCCGAACCGGGGCTCTATCGGCTCGGGACGACCGTGCCGGACCACTGGTATCCCCTCGAAGCCGCGGAGACGGGCCCGGACGGGCATCGCCTGCTGCGCCTGGCAGCACTGCCGGACGGTGCGAGCGACGTGTCCGACGACGGGGTCCGCGGGGTCACCGTCGACCACGTTCCCGGCACCGCGATCGACGAGGAGGACGCCTCCCGCGCCGGGACCCGGGTCACCCGTATCGACCGGCTCACCTACACGCCGACCGGCCGGGTGGTGTGGCGTGCGCGACGCTGCGATGCGGGAACCGGGGAGGCGACGTCCGGGCTCCGCTTCGACGTGATCGAGCCGGCCGGCTGATCTCTGCCCGTGCGACGACGGCCCGTTCTCCTACAGGACGCCGATGTCGTCCGGTACTGGGCGGTCGATGACGCCGGTGCGGTCGCCGCGCTCGTCCACCTCGATCCGGTCGGTCCAGCGCTGGTCCGGGTCGGGCCGGGGCACCGAGTCGAGCAGCAGCCTGGTGTAGGGGTGGGCAGGATCGTGCATGACCGAGGCCACCGGCCCCTCCTCGACGACCTTGCCCCTGGTCAGCACCATCACGTCTCCGCCGAGGTAGTAGACCGTCGAGAGGTCATGGGTGATGAACAGGGTCGACATCCCGTAGTCGCGCTTGAAGTCGAGCAGGATGTCGAGAAAGCTCATGCGGACTTGCGTGTCGAGCATCGAGACAGGTTCGTCGGCGATGATGAAAGCCGGCTTCAGCATGTGCACGCGGGCGAGCATGACCCGCTGGCGCTGTCCACCGGAGAGCTGGTGGGGATACCGGCCGAGCACGTTCGCAGGGTCGAGGTGCACGGCGCGGAGCGACTCCTCGATGAGCGAGAGACCTTGGGCCCGGCCACGGGCCAGCTTGAACTTGTGCACCGCCTTCCAGAGCACCCGGTCGACGAGGTAGAACGGGTTGAAGATCGAGTACGGGTCCTGGAACACCGGCTGCACCTGCCGGCGGAAGTCCGCCTGCTCGCCGCGGGACAGGTGGTAGATGTCCTTGCCGCCGTAGCGGACCTTCCCGGCCGTCGGCCGCTGAAGCCCCAGGATGTTGCGGGCGATCGTGCTCTTGCCGCTGCCGCTCTGTCCGACGAGGCTGACGATGCCCGGCGGGTCCGACAGCAGCGTGAAACTGACGTCGTCGACCGCGGTCAGGTATCCCTCGGCGGTACCGCGCGCGTGGAAACGCTGCTGGAGGCCGGCCACTTCGATGACCTTGCCTTCGCCCGTCGTCTCCTGCCGGTCCGTGGTGCTCATCGGGTCCCCCTTGCCGGTCCGCCCACTTGTGGGATCGCCTCGATCAGCGTGCGCGTGTAGTCGTGGTGCGGGTCCTTGAACACCTGACGGACGTCGCCGATCTCCACGATCCGACCCTCGTGCATCACCGCGACCCGGTCGACGAGTTGGGCATGGACGCCCATGTCGTGCGAGATCACCACGATCGCCACGTCGAAGTCGCGGCGGAGATCGGCGAGGCTCTGCAGGATGACCCGCTGGATGGTGACGTCAAGGGCGGTGGTCGGCTCGTCGGCAATGATCAGGTCGGGCTCGAGCGCGATGCAGATCGCCATCAGGACGCGCTGGCGCATCCCGCCGGACAGTTCGTGCGGGTACATCCGCGCCACCCGCGGCTCGAGCCCCACCTGGCCGAGCAGTCTGGTCACGGTGGCTCCGATCTGGCCGGACCGGTCCGGGGCGTGCTCGACGATCACGTCCGCGAACTGGTCCTTGATGCGCATGACCGGGTTGAGCGAGTTCATCGACCCCTGCGGCAGGTAGGAGAGCGAGCGCCATCGCAGTGCCCGCAGCGCCGGTCCCTGCACGCGGAGGAGGTCGACCGGTTCCTGGCCCCTCGGGCGGAAGGTGATCGTGCCGCCGGTCACCTGACCCGGCGGCTTGAGCAGGCGGAGGAGGGCGACCGCGAGCGTGCTCTTGCCACTGCCGGACTCGCCGGCGATGCCGAGGATCTCGCCTCGGCGCACCGAGAGGTCAAGAGAGGTCACGGCCTGGACGTCGCCGCGGTTGGTGGCATAGCTGACGTCGAGGTCGCTGATCTCCAACAGGGGCTCGGACTCCGCGTGGACAACGGTGGCTGTCATTCGCCCGTCACCCCGCGCAGCCGTGGGTTGTAGACCTCTTCGAGGCCGATGTTGATCATGTTCAGCGCCGCGAACAGCAACGTGAGCAGGGCGATCGGAGCCACGAACATCGGCCACGCGCCCAGTGTCAACGCGCCCGTGGTGATCGCGTTGTAGATGATGTGGCCGAGGTCGATCACACCTGAGGGTCCGAGGCCGATGACCTCCAGGCCGATGAGGCCGAAGATCGCGCCGAGGGCGGACGAGGCGAAACCCACGCCGATGAACGGCAGCAGGTTGGGCATGAGTTCGGTGAGGACGATCTCCAGGTTGCCGGCCTTGGACACTTTGGCCAGTTCGACATACGGGCGGCTCCGCAGGCTCAGCACCTGGGACCGGATGGTCTTGGCGGCGAACGGCCAGCTGAAGATCGACAGCATGAGGCCGACCTGGAACAGCGTGACTTCCTTGGCGTAGGCCGACAGCGCGATCAGGAGCGGAAAGGTGGGAATCACCAGCAGCACCCCGGTGAACGTCGACAGCACGGCGTCCACCCAGCCGCCCAGGTACCCGGCGATCAACGCGACGATCACCCCGACCGCGGTCGAGATGATGCCGGCGATGGCGCCGATGCGTAGCGACACCGAGGTCGCGGTCGCGACCATCGCGAACACGTCGCGGCCGTACTGGTCGGTACCGAGCAGGTGTTGCGGGGACGGCAGGAGCCACTTCGGGAACGCCGCGATCTCCAACGGGTCCCCGCCCTTGCCGACGGCCGACACGATCAGCGGACTGACGAGAGCGAGCGCAACGAGGGCGAGGAGGATCACGAGACCAGCAGCGAGCTTCGGACTACGGCGGATCGTGCGGGCGGGTGCCATCAGGAGGCGCGGCGCGGCCATGTCCTCACCTCCAGTACTTGACGCGTGGGTCGAGCATGGGCAGGAGCAGGTCGAGAAGGAAGGTCGCGGTGAGGACCGAGAAGATCGCCATGTCGGTGATGCCGAGGATGGTGTTGAAGTCGAGTTGCTGGATGGCGTTGATGAGCGTCGACCCCAGCCCGGGGTAGTTGAACAGCTGCTCGACAAGCACGTTGCCGTTGAAGATGAAGCCGAGGGAGATGCCGAACGCCGTCACCTGCGGGAGGTAGCAGTTGCGCAGGGCGTAGCGCGACAGGATCTTGCGTGGCTTCAGCCCCTTCGCCTCGGCGTAGACGAGGTAGTCCTCGCCGAGGACGGGAACCATCAGCATGCGGGTGGACAGCAACCAGCCCAACCCGCCGATGATCACGATGGACGACGCAGGCAGTATCCCGTGCGAAATCACGCTGCCGATGAACCGTGGCGAGAAGCCTGGCGGGATGACCGAGGCATAGGCCGACCTGGACGGCAGCACCTCGAGCGTGTACGAGAACACATACACGAGCACGAGCGCGAGGAAGTAGAACGGGACGTGGGAGAACATGATCGATGCGTTGGTGGCGACCTCGGCCCCGACCTTGCCGCGGCGCCAGCCGGCCAGCGCACCCGCGGCGAGCCCGATCACCCACGCGAGCACGGCCGAGAGGCCGAGCAGACCGATCGTCCACGGCAAGGCTTGCAGGATGACGTCCTTGGCAGGCGTCGGATAGTTGATGAGCGAGGGCCCGAGATCCTGGTCGAGGATCAGCTTCTTCATGTAGTGGAAGTACTGCGTCACCACGTTGCCGTCGAGGCCGAACTCCTTCTGATACTTGGCGATGACCTCGGCACTGGCCTGCTGGTTGTAGACGTAGTTCTGCTGCAGGGTCTGGATGAAGGTCTGGATCGGGTCGCCGGGGATCAACCGGAAGAAGAAGAAGGTGATCGTCAGCGATCCCCAGAGTTCGATCAGGTACAGACCGAACCGCCGGATGCCGTACCCGGCAAGGGGATGCGCCGACAGGAACCCCCGCATGCCACGATGCCGGCGCGCGGCCGGCTCCGCGGCCGCCACCTCCGTATCGGTGGCAGCGGTCACGCGCCCACCTGACCGGTGGGCTCGAGCTTGCCGAGAACGAACATGAACTGGCCCCACCAGTTGAGCGGGACCTGGTACAGGTCGTCGTCGGTCGGCCAGCCCTTCCAGAACGTCGTGTTGAAGTACGAGGGGTAGCCGGTCTGGATGACCGGGATCACCGGCAGCTTCTGGAAGTACTGCTCCAACGCCTTGTCCAGCAGGATTTTTGCGTCGGGCGTCGTCGGGTCGAGGTTGGCCAGTTGCTTGGAGAGGGCGTCAAGTGCCGGATCCTTCAGCCGGACCTTGTTGCGGTCGACCGCGTTGGTGCCGATCTTCGCGGCGCGGTCGCTCTCCAGGTTGCGGTAGGGCTGCTCGGGGTCCCAGCTCACGTCACACACCCAGTTGGACGTGATGTCGAACTGGCCGCGCTGGAACTTCTCGTCGTGGACCGAGCCGCTGAGGGACCGCAGCGTCGTCGGCACACCGAGCTTGTCGAGGTTGTCCTTGAGGAGCTTGGCGAGGACGTACTCGGCTCCGTCGCTGGTGACGGGCGTGATGATCTCCACCTTGGCCGGCTTGCCCTTGTACAGGCGCTTGCCGTCGGCACCCTTGGGTGCGATCCCGTCGAGCAGTTGCTCAGCCGCCTTGGGGTCGTAGGTGAAGGGGTACTTCTTCGCGATCTCGTCGTTGGTCCACTTCGCGTTCGTCGGGTAGTCCGCCCATGGGTACTGGGCCGGAGGCACCTTGACCGGCCACACATTCGTGCCGATTTTCTCGCGGTCGAGCAGGTGGTTCACCACCCAGTGCATCGCCGGGTCGGAGATGATCCCGCGGCTCGGATCGTTGTTCAGCCACAGCGCCCGCGGGCAGGGATCGTGGAACTGCGTGGTGATCAGCGCCGGGTAGCCCTTCGACCGCAGCTGCTTGGCGTGCTCCTCGTCGATCGAGCCGACGTCGAATTCGCAACGCTCGAAGGCCAATGAGGCCGAGTCGGCCTGCTTGGCGGTGCTCTGGAAGATGACGTAGTCGGGCTTGGGGTCGAGCTTGTCCTTCGCCCAGTAGTTGGGATTCTTCTTCCACACGAACATCTTCTGGCTCTGGATGGCCTTGTCGAGCATGTAGGGACCGCTGCGGACCGGCGGGTTGTCCCGGAACTTCGTGGGGTCCTTGTCTTTCCAGATGTGCGCCGGCCTGATGTCGAATCCGCCGGCGATCACACAGATGAAGTTGTAGTGGAAGCGCGGGTTCGACTTGGTCAGCTTGACGATGGCGGTCTGGGCGTCCGGGGTTTCAACCGACTTCACGAAGTCGGAGAGGTCACCTCCGCCGCCGAGCAGGTCCTTGCGGCTGCGCAGCAGCAGCACGGTGTACTTGAAATCCTCCGACGTCAGCGGCTTCCCGTCGTTCCAGGCGGCCTTCGGATCGAAGGTGAACGTCAGCTCGGTGTGGTCGGCGTTGTACTTGTATTCCGTGCACAGCCACGGCATCAGCTCCCCGGTGGCCAGGTTGAGGTAGAACATCGCCTCCTTGACCATCGTGTCGAATCCGGAGCCGGCCGGGGCCCCGTTCGGGATCATCCCGTTCCAACTGTTGAAGACGGTGTAGTCGGTCTGGGCGATGATCACCGTCTTCTCGCGCGGCGTCGGGATGTTGGCCTTGCCGATCTTCACGGCCATCGTCGGCTTGGCGGAATCTGTCAACCTGAATGAGGCACCGAGTCGCGGCTTTTACTGAGCGATGGCTTCCGTCTCATCGGGTGGGTTGATCCAGGAGTTCGTCGGGATCTTCGGCGGTTCTGGTGGCTTGCGGACGAACCGTTCTGGGTGCGCAGCGTGGGCCGACGACATGATGACGGCGCGTTGCTTGCGCGCGGCGCCTACGTGTCCGTGGTGAACGTCGCTGGGTGTGTGAAGGCCCAGGCCGCCATGACGGTGAACATCGTTGTACCAAACGAAGGAACGCTGGCAGTGGGCTCTGGCGACTTCGATCGAGTCGAACTGACGGGGGAAGTCGGGCCGGTACTTCAGGGTCTTGAACCAGGCTTCGGAATACGGGTTGATCGACGACCCGCGGTCGGCATGCAGGGTGAGCTGACCGCGGCTGATGCCCTGCT
>DAIQRJ010000052.1:10440-23644 GCA_036786375.1 Actinopolymorphaceae bacterium | reverse complement strand
CGCGCCGAGCCACACCAACACGGCGAGACCAACGAAGACCGAAAGGAGTGCCGCCAGGAGGGGCCAGCGGCGCTCCTCCCTCACGACCACGTGCCGGTCCAGGACGAGGCCTCGACCGATCATCAGCACCAAGACCATGTACGGAAGGCCGACACAGAACGCGGCAGCGAGGAGGCTCCACCGGAGGGCTGATGTGACCGACGGGGACGAGTGGAGGGTCACCGCCGCTAGCACGAAGAGGACCAGGAATGCGGGGTCGGCCGCTGAGGCCACCCAGTCGGCGACCTGTGATCGGCGCGCGGCGCGAAGCCGGGCGAGGTCGGGATGCGGCTCGAAGTCCATGTGTGCAAGGGTAGGCGGACCAGTCGGGTCAGGCCTGGTGCGGTTGGGCGGTGCCCTGCCGGCTCGGGTTCGGTGTGCCATGCTTTCGCGGGAGCACGTCGACCGATCGGGAGGCCCAGATGGCGGGTGAGGGTGTCCCCGACCTCGCGGCGAAGCTGAATCGCCTGTTCGAGACCATCCCCCGCCCAGGTGGCGGCCTGTATACCAACGAGGCTGCCGCCAAGGCCCTGTCGACAGCGGGGGTCACGGTCTCGGCGCAGCACATGTGGTACCTGAGAACGGGCAAGCGCGACAACCCCTCCTTCCGCTTGCTGGAGGGGGTCGCGAGGCTATTTGGAGTCCCGCTGAGCTACTTCTCTGACCCCGAAGTGGAGGCTCAGATCGCCGCTGAACTGTCTGCCCTTGCGGCGTTGCGCGACTCCGGGGTCAAATCGCTCTTGATGCGCACGCACGGCGTGAGTCCGAGGAATATGGAGCACCTCGGGGCGATTCTCGATCAGATCCGGAAGTTGGAGGGCTTGGATGAAGGCACGGACCCTCCGACGTAGCGCAGCGTCCGCGCAGCGGTTCATCCCGGCGTCGGGAGACCTCACCGAGTTCGTCGAAGCATTGGCGCGCTCGCGGGGGCGACCCACCGTCTTGCTGGGCGTCGCGTTCGACGCTGAGGCGCCGTCTGGAGTGTGGATCGTGACCGACAAGAGGGACTACATCGCCTACCCGAACGATGCGTCGGCTGCCCGGAAGGCGGCGATCGTCTGTCATGAGGTGGCCCACATGCTCCTGGGTCACGATCCACCACCTGGAACGGAGGGGCTGCTGTCTCTGGCCGCATCTGCGGCCCCGACGTTGGACCCTGCAGTGGCGATCCGGCTCCTGGCTCGACACGGTTATGCATCCGACGAGGAAGCCGACGCCGAGGGCCTTGGCACCCGATTGGCCGCTGAGCTGGCTCGCCGGGAACGTCTTGCCCGGGCGCCACGGGATCGCGTCTACGACCGGATGCGATGATCCAGAACGCGGCGCTGCTGCTGCTCTGGTCCGCGGCCGCCTACCGGGTTTGGGTGACGGTGCGCTCACCGGTCGCGCTGTGGCGCACCAGTTTTACTGCGGCGATGGTGAGCGTGCCTGTGGCCGTCACGGTCCACTTTCACCGTTCGCAGCTCGACGATGTTCTCGGCCTGACGAACGTCGGCGGGCTCTTGACCCATGTGGTGTTTGCTGGCGGCGCGGCGTCGGTGAACATCTACCTCGAGACCCTGCAGCGAGACCAGCCCCGCCGCTTGGTGGTGTGGGGCCATCTCCTCACCGGATTTGCCGCAGCTGTGTCGATGATCGTCACCTGGGCCGTCGCTCCGATCCATCAGGGCGAGTACTCCGACCTGGCTCCGCTCGCGATCTATCCCGCGGTTGCGCTCTACGACTTGGTGTTCTACGGGTACATGATCGCCGCCCTGATCAACATCATCCGCTTCTGCGCGGTCCAGACCTGGACCGCGCGCCATGCCGCTCCTGCCCGCGCGCTGAGTCTCGTGCTCATCGGCGCAGCCTGCATCTGCGGGCTGCCAGTGATGATTCTCTTCCTGATCAACGTCGGGCAGCCGCTGCTCGACCCTCGATGGGACGGGCGACTCGCTGCCCTAGGCAACGCCATCCTCCCTTGGCCGCTGATCCTGCTGGCGCTCGGCGTCCTCGCCCTGCTAACCGTGCCCTGGTGTGCGGAAGTGCTGACACTGAGGAGGCATTGGGCGACATTGAGCCCTCTGTGGCATACCCTCACGCAACGACACCCCGAGGTGCACCTGCCTGTGAGCCTGCCCCGGCTGCGGATCCGCGAGAGGCTGCGCATCCGCGAACAACGGACCGTCACCGAGGTCCATGACGCCCTGCGACGCGAGCTCGTCAACCTCCCTGCGCGCGCCGGACCCGAAGCACTGGGCAGGGCGCTTCGACGTCCTCGTCCCCTGCGAGCGCGTGGGCTCGCCGGCAGCGAGGTGCTCCGGGCGACTGACGGACAAGGGGAGGACGTGGAGCAACTCCTCGCCCTGGCTCGCGCCTACACCAGCCCCCGTCCCATTGACCAACAAACCTCTCTGGTTTAACTTGGACATCTCAGCACTCAACTCTGGTTGATGAATCGAGGTGTCCCGTTGGGGTGTGCAACCTGTGGCGAACTGGTGGCCACCCGAGCACGCCCCGCCCGGCTGAGCAGCCGACACGCCACCAGCGAAGCGCGGTGTGCCTGACACCGGCACGCGTCACGGCGGCCCAACCTGTGGTCCGGCCGACGCCTCGCGTCATTAGTCAGGCGTCCACGACTACAGCTGGCAGACGCTTTGCGGGACAAATGCGCTAGTGTTTATGGACCGAGTTGAATTTGGTGACCATCAAGATGTCCAACCGGAGCACTGACCGGTGCTTACCCCTGATGAAGGAGGGCTGTTCGGTGCAGCGACAGAGATACAAGACCTCGCAGAGTTCAGTGCGGCGTGCGCCTGCCCTAATATCAGAGCGGGCGTCTCTTCAGGGGTGCGCGTCGTGACGGCGGGCCGAGGCATCCTGCCAACCCCCGGGCGGCGGGCCACCCCCCGGACCCTCACCGCGCAATCGCCGCCTCCAGCGCCTGCACCGAAGGTCGCCGCGGCGCCTCGCCAGCTGCAGGCCCGCTGGCTGGTCGGCGTGGTCGCCCTGATCCTGGTGGGCGGGCTGGTGCTTTTGTACGCGGTGCCGGCCTACACCGGGCACACCACGGTGGTGGTGATGGCCCGCGATGTGAAGCTCGGCTCCACGCTGAGCGCCGCGGACGTGACCACGGCGGACGTGTCGGTGGGGGAGCAGGTGGCGGTGGTCCACCCGCAGGAAGGGATCCTCGGCAAGACGGCGTTGTCGGATCTGCCGCAGGGGTCCCTGCTCAGTCCGCGGCTGGTGGGGCAGGCTCCGACGCTGGCCGCCGGGCAGGACCTGGTCCCGGTCCGGGTGAAGCTGGGACAGCGACCTGCGCAGGGCCTGACCTTCGGCCAGGCGGTCCTGGCCGTCCCGGCGCCAGTGGACCCGACATCACCAGGTGGCACCGTTCTCCTGGCAGTCCAGCCGATCAGGGCCACCGTCGTCTCGTTTGGGGAGCCGGACCCGGCGACCGGAGACGTCGTCGTCGACCTGAAGGTGCCGCAGGCAGACGCCGTCGCCCTGGCCCGGGCCGCCGCGACCGGGTCAGTGACCCTGGTCGTGCTGTCGAGCGGAGGAAGCCAGTGACGGTCGTCGCCGTGGTCGCCGGGAAAGCCTCACCGGGGGCGACGACCCTGGCCGCGGCGATGACACTGGCCTGGCCGGGGCCGATTCTGCTCATCGACGCCGACCCGGGCGGCGGAGACGTGGTGCCCGGCCTGCTGCCGGGCCGGGCGAGCACCGAGTCGGGGCTGTTGTCCTGGTCGGTGGCGACTCGACACCTTCCCGCCCTGGACGCGACGGCGGCGATGGTCGAGCACGTCCTGGCGCTTCCTGAGGCCGGGGATGCCTGGGTGATGCCCGGGTTGCAGTCCGGATCGCAGGCCGGGGCGCTGACCGGTGGTGGCTGGACCCGGCTGGCCACGGCGGTGGAACGGTGCGCGTCTGCGCTGGGCCGCGACGTCGTGCTCGACACGGGACGGTTGGGGGAGAGCACCTGTTGGCCGGTGATCGCAGTCTGTGATGTGGTGCTGCTGGTGGTCCGCCCGACGGCCCGCTCGGTGCAGGCCGCGCGCGCGGCGGCGGAGACGTTACGGACCCGGCTCGGGGACCTGGACTCGGTGTGGCTGGTCGTCAACGGCACCGGCCCGTACACGCCGGCGCAGACCGCGGCCGCGGTCGGGATCGGACACCTGCACAGCACGCCGGTCGACGTTCGGGCCGCCGCGGCGCTGGTCGACGGGTCGGTGGTCACCATACGGGGTCTGACCCGGACCAGGCTGGTCCGCGCGGCCGGCCAGGTGGCGCAGCGGATCACCGAAACCACCACCCGGTCGAGCGTGGGAGTGTCATGAGCGAGCGAGTGGACTCCCACGGTCGCAGCGACCTGCCCGCAACCATCGCGCCGTTGTGGGGAACGGCCGGCCCAACAACCCTGCCGCCGGCACCCTCCCCGACGCCGTCGTTCGGCGCCGACGCCGGTTTCGGTGAGGCGGTCACCGAGCTGCAGCAGCGGGTCGCGACCCGGTTGTCCGCGGACGGGACCCGGTATGCCGGCCTGGACGGGGTCGGGAAGCGGCTGCGCACTCAGGCGCTGGTCAACGAAGAGCTGGAGTCCTGGGTCACCCACCGGGCGCAGGTGGGTCTGAGCGTGCTCAGCGCCGAGGAGGAGGATGAGCTGGTCGCGGCGGTGCAGGCCGCCCTCGGTGGCCTGGGCCCGCTGGAGCCGCTGCTGGCCCGCACCGACATCGAGGACATTTACTTCTCCGGGTCGGCGCCGACCATGCTGCGGCTGGCGGACGGCAGCAAGGTGCCCGGGCCGCGGTTGGGGACCTCGGACGCGAAGGTGCGCCAGCTGATCCAGTCGCTGGCCGCGTCGCCGCTGGATGACAGCGCCGGCCGGGAGTTCTCGGTGTCCCGCCCGCTGCTGCAGCTGCGGATGAGGTCGGTCGGGCTGCTCGGCGCCCGCCTGTCCGCGGCGACGGACGTCACCCCGCATCCGTCGGGGACGGTCCGGGTGCACCGGCACATGGAGACATCCCTGGAGCAGCTGCTGGACCTGGCGATGATCGACGAGGCGCTGCTGGCGTTCCTGACGGCGGTCGTGCTGGGCGGCGGCAAGATCATGGTCTCCGGCGCGACCGGGGTCGGCAAGACGGTGCTGTTGCGGGCGTTGTGCCGGTCCATCCCGCTGGATCAGATGGTTGTGACCGTAGAGGACGACCGGGAGCTGGGCCTGCACGTGGTGCCCGAACGAGGCCGCGACGGGCAGGCGGTGCTCGAGCCGGACGGCAGCGTCCGGCTGCTGCGCCCGCAGGCGCTGGTCCGTAGCTACGAGGCACGAGCGGCGAACGCTGAGGGCCGCGGTCAGGTCACCATGGGCGACCTGCTCAACCAGTCGCTGCGCGACTCCCCGGACGTGATCGTCGTGGGCGAGACCCGCGGGGCGGACGTGGTGCACCTGCTTGACGCGGCCAGCAACGGGGTCGCCGGGGTGATGTGCACCATCCACGCAGTCTCCGCGCGGGGGGTGTTCGACCGGGTCGTGCAGATGGTCCGCAAGGCCGACCCGCCGCTGCCGGCGGACTTCGCGCTGATGGCGTCGACGTCGCTGGACGTCATTGTGCATGTGGCCCGCAACCGGGCCTATGAGCGGTTCGTCACCGAGGTGGTCCAGGTCCACTCCGGGCAGCTGGGGGAGACCGGCTACCCGGTCACCGAGCAGCTGTTCGCGCCGCGTGGCGACGGGCGGGCCGTCCCGACCGGGCACAAGCCGACCCCCGAGTTCGCGCAGCGGCTGCTCGACGTCGGGTTCGACCTGAACTGGCTGGGCCCGGGTGCTTCCACCTGGGACGGCGCCGAGGACCGGTGGCGGAGATGACCCTGCTCATCGCCGTCGGCGGCATGCTCGTCCTGACCGGCTTGGCCCTTGGTGTCGCGGTCCTGGCCGGCGTCCAGCCGCAGGCTCGTAAGTCTGCGGTCCTGACGTCGGCGGTCGAGCAGCGGCAGCTGTGGCGCCGCGAGCAGCTGGTCGCGATCCCGGTCGGGGTGGCCGCGATGCTGGCGACCGGGTGGGTCGCCGCCGGGCTCGGCGCGGCCGCCGTGGTCCTGATCGCCCCGGCGATGCTGCATCCGTCGGCCGCGTCGAAACGCCACATCGCCCGCCTGGAGGCGTTGGCGTCCTGGACCCGACGGCTGGCGGACCTGCTGGCCTCCGGCGCCGCCCAGACCATGCAAGACGGCCTGGCCCGGGCCGCGCTGACCAGCCCGCCCCCGATCGGCAAGGAGACCGCGGCGCTGGCCTCCCGGATGGGACCGCAAGGGCTGGAGCCGGCGCTACGGCAGTTCGCGAAGGAGATCGCTGACCCGGTCGGGGACCACGTCGCGATGGCCCTGATCGTGCGGGCCCGGCACGGCGGCATCGGCCTGGCGGAGGTCCTGTCCGCGCTGTCCCTCGACGTCGACGAGCAGGTCCGGATGCGCCGCGCCATCCTGTCCGAGCAGACCAAGCAGGTCGGCAACATCCGGATGATCCTCGGCGTCACCGTCCTGGTCTGGGTGCTGTTGGCCATCTTCGCCCGCTCCTACATGGCCCCCTACAACACCGTCGCCGGGCAGGTCGCCCTCGGTGTCATCGTCGCAGGGTTCGCGCTCACCCTCGGCTGGCTTCGCCGACTGTCCCGGCCTGTCGTCGGCGCCCGGTTCCTGCAGGACCTGGTTGACCTGCCGGGCACCGCGCCTCAGCTGCCGCCGACCGGCCAGGTGGTGGCCCGATGAACGCCCTGCAGCTGATCGCCCTCGGCGCGATGATCCTGCTGGCCGGGGCGGCGCTGCTTGTGGCTGCGTTGCGGCCGGCCCCGCCGCAGCTGGGCACCATCATGGCCCAGCTGAACGCCCAGCCCACCCGCCGCACCGCCGCACCATCGGGCTCGGCTCCCACCTGGGCGCCGGCCGGCCTGACCGCGTTCGCCGAACGGCACCTCGGCGCGGCCGAGGCGGACCTGGTCATCCTCGGCCGCAGTCGGAGCGAGCTGGCGGTGACCAAGATCGGCTGGGCCGCCGGCGGTGCGCTGCTGCCACCCGTGTTCGGGGTGATCCTGGCCGCCGGCGGGATCCACCCACCGTGGGCCATCCCTGCGGTGGCGTCGCTCGTGCTCGCTGTCCTGGCCTGGGTCAATCCGTCCCGGCAGGTTGCCGAGGACGCGGCAACGGCTCGGACGCAGTTCCGCGCCGCGCTGGCCGCGTTCCTGGCTCTGGTCGGTCTGGAACGCAAGGCCCGCGGATCCCCGGCCGAGGCCCTGGAGGAGGCGTCCCGGGTGTCCGGGTCGCGACCCTTTCGCCTGATCCACAGCGAGGTCCTGCGTGCGGAGCTGGCCGCGCAGCTGCCCTGGGACGCGCTGCGTGACCTCGGGCACCGGATCGGCGTCGACGAGCTGGTCAACCTTGCCGACATCGTCAGTACCGCCGCCGACGGGGCCGCCGTCTTCGACACACTGATGGCCGAGGCCCGCAGCATGCGGCACGCCGACCTCACCGCCCAGCAGACCCAGGCGTCCCTGGCCAACGAACGCCTGACCCTGCCCACCGTCTGCTTGTTCGTCTGCTTCGGCGCCCTGCTGGTCTACCCGGCGGCCGCCCGACTCGTCGGCGGCAGCTGACTCACTCCACGTCCACCCCGCAACCAGGTGAAACACCACCGCACCATCAACTCACAAAGGAGCACACAGTGAAGAAGATCCGCCCCATCGCCCGGCCCGTCGTCGCGCTGACGTTGGCCTACCTCACTGTCGTCGCCGTCCTGACCGGTGCGGGCACCGCGGCCCTCGAGGCGCGCCACGGCCGCCTCGACCGCGGCGCTCTGACCCTGGAGCAGGCCATCATCACCGCGGTGCTGTCCGGTGCGGCGATCGCGCTGGCCATCGTCGTCGGCAACGCGATTCTGAGCCACTCGGCCAACATCCGCTGACCCGCCCCGACTGCCATGACGACGCCACCAGCACGTTCGCGCCACCGCCGCCGCACGGCGGCGGCGCGATCCTGGCTGGACGCTGCTGGGGGCGCTGCTCATTCCTCCCGACGAGATCTCGGCTCACCCAGCCTGGAGATGGCGATCCTCTTCCCGCTCGTGCTCACCTTGACCTTCGGTGCGCTGCAGGCTGGTTTGTGGTTCGAGGCCCGCAGCATGTGCCAGGCTGCCGCGCAGGCCGGGGTGCGGGCCGGCAAGGTCTTGAACGCGCCTTCCGGGGCGGGGGCCGGCGCGGCCCGCTCCTACCTGGCCGACGTGGCCGGCAGCCTCGTCGTCGGACCCTCGCTCAGCGAGGGTCGAACCGCCGCCACGGTCACCGTCCGATGCTCCGGCCAGGCGCAGAACGTCATCCCGCTGCCCGGGTTCGAAATCAGCGTCACTCAGTCCGCGAACGCCGGTATCGAACGGTTCACTACCAGATGAGACACCTACCTAACATCCGCGCGCGGCGCCTCGCCCGACGAGGTCGAGGTAGCCTGCGCACCGATCGCCGGGACCGCGGCTCGGCGACGCTAGAGCTGTCGATCCTGGCCCCGGTGATGCTGCTGCTCATCGGGTTCGTCGTCGTCGCCGGCCGGGTCGCGGTCGCCGGCGCCGCCGTCACCTCCATCGCCGGAAACGCAGCCCGGGACGCCTCCCTGGCCCGGGACGCCCGGGGGGCTGTCGCGGCGGCGTCCAGCTCGGCCAGGGCTTCCCTGACGGCGCAGGATCTGCATTGCGCGGGCGGCGGCGACGTCGCGGTCGACCCGAGCGGGTTCGCCGGGGCCGCTCGAGGCGGCGGGGGCCAGGCAGTCGTGGTCACGGTTACCTGCCTGGTCAGCTTCTCCGATCTGGGGTTCCCCGGCCTGCCCGGCAGCCGGAGCCTCACCGACCAGGCGGTCAGCCCGATCGACCCGAACCGGGCCGCCACCAACGGGGGGCTGTCGCCGTGATGCGCTGGAGCCCGAACCCCACCCGCCGCCGTGTCCCGGCCGGCCGGGCGAACCTGGCCACCGTGGCCCGGCCCGCTCTGGTCGCCCGGCTGGGTCACCGAATCCAGTTCACTGTGCGTCCCATCGTCCGGGACCGCGGGTCCATCACCTTGTGGGTGGCGGTCACCTTCGTGGCCATCCTGGCCGTGGCCGGACTGGTCGCTGACGGCGGAGCGAAGATCCGGGCCGGCGAGCGGGCCGACATCGTGGCCGGCGAGGCCGCCCGGGCGGCCAGCTACGCCAGCGGCCCCGACGACACCTCCCGGGTCGCCGCCGCCGCGGCGGCAGCCCGCGGGATCCTCTCCCGCTCCGGGATGGCCGGGTCGGTCGCCGTCGCCTCACCCGGGCGGATCAACGTGACCGTGCATGCCTCGGCGACCGGGCCGATCAGCGGGCTGACCTACACGGTCACCCGCAGCGCCACCGCCCAGCTGCTCCTTGGAGTCCGATCAGGAGGAACCCCATGACCCGGCTCGCCACCATCGCCAAGGGACTCAGCTCAGCCCTGCTGCTGCTCGCCGTCGTCGCCGGCCTGCCAGCGGTGCTGATCCGGATCGGCGCGTTCCCGCGCGCCATCCCGGACCTGCCCAGTCTGTGGCGGTCCGCGACCGGACCCGACCCCGCCGGCCGGGCCGTGTTCGCCGTCCTCGCCGTCCTCGCCTGGGGTTTGTGGGCCGCCTTCACGATCTCTGTTCTGCGCGAGATCGGCGCGGCGATCCGTACCCGCGGCGCCCGCACCGCCCGGCCTGTTCCCGGTTTGGACTGGTCCGCGCGCCCAGCCGCGCTGCTGATCGCCGCCATCGTCGCCATGTTCGTCGCCGCACCGCTGCTGACCGCCGCCGCACCCTACGCAGCGGCCGCCGGCCTTGCCGGGACCGGGTCGGCCGAGGGCCGCCAGCCGACCGCAGCCACCGCGGTCCACCGCCCCGGCCCGGCCCGGCACACCGGGCAGCCCACCCCCCAGCACCCGGGCGGGGCAGCTGCCGCCGAACGTCAGGATCCGGCGCAAGCTCACCAGGGCGCCGCCGTGAAGGCACCCTCGGCGGGACACACCCGCTACACCGTGCAACGACACGACACCCTCTGGTCGATCGCCGAGCGCCAGTTGGGGGACCCGCTGCGGTACACGCAGATCGCCGCGCTCAACCCGCACATCGGACCCGACCACGAGATCCGTCCCGGCCAGGACCTCACCCTGCCCGCCGACGCCCGCCGCCCCGCCACCTCGAGCTCGGGATCGTCAGCAACGCACGTCACCGTCGCCAAGGGGGACACCCTGTCGGGGATCGCGGCCGAGCACGGCAGAGCGGACTGGCGGACTGTCTGGCTGGCCAACGCCGGCAGGTCGGAACCGGGCGGGAAGGCGCTGACCAACCCCGACCACATCGAGCCGGGCTGGGACCTCACCGTGACCGCGCAGCGGCCTGCCCCCGCCGCGCCGGTCGCTGCGGCCGCACCCACAGCCACCGCGCCGCCCACCCCCCCAGCCGCCACGACGACGCCGCCGCCTGCGGCGTCACCTCAGGTGGTCAGCCCGACCCCGGCGGCCGGCAGGCACGACCCGCCGGAACAGGAGCAGTCCGCCGCGGCCGCCACCGCGCCCGGTTCGTCCACACCCAGGACCCCGACCGCCACTGCCTCCGCGACGCCGACGCCGGCATCGAGCGTGGACCCGGCGGCGAGCCCTGCGGTGAGAACCGAGCAGCGTCTTGCGCCCACCGTGGCCGGGTTCGCTGCCGGCGGCGCGGTCCTGGCCGCCGGCGTGTTCGCCGCCCTGGCCTTCGCGCGCCGGCAGCAGTTCCGGGACCGCAGGCCGGGCCGCACCATCGCCTCCACCGGCCCCGACCTGGTCCCGGTCGAGCGGGCCACGGTCACGGTCGGCGGCCCGGCGGCGGCCGACGTCGCCCGCCTCGACGAGGTGCTGCGCCGGATCGCAGCGACGGACACCCAGACGCTGCACGTCGCCGCGGTGCAGCTGACCAGCGGCGACATCACCCTGCACCTGGCGGCGGCGGCCGAACTGGCGGATCCCTGGCGCAGCGGGGACGCCGCCGGTCTGATCTGGACGTTCGCCGCCGCCGCGGAAGCGCGCTCGGCCGGACCGGACCCCGACGAGGTCGGCGCGATCGCGCCCTACCCGACCCTGGTCAGCATCGGCTCCGACGCCACCAGCTCGTGGCTGCTCGACCTCGAGCAGGCCGGCGGACTGGTCCTGACCGGCGACTCCGACCGCTGCCTGGACCTGGCCCGGGTGATGGCCGGCCAGCTGGGTCTCAACCCGTGGGCCGACGCGGTCAGCGTCACCATGCTCGGCTTCGGCCGGGAACTGCTCGACGCCGCGCCCGGTCGGCTGCGGTACGCACCGCCGGGCGACGCCGACGCGGTGCTGTCCGCGACCATAGCCGAGGCCGTCCGAACCGCTGACTTCGCTGACGAGAACCACGTCGGCGTCGTCGAGGGCCGACGCCGGGCCGTCGCCGACGAAACCTGGGCTCCGCAGGTCCTGCTCGTGGGTGGTGAGACCTTGGGTGCCGACGACATCTTGGGTGCCGACAAAGCCGCCGCCGCGCCCACGATCGCCGGTCTGCTCGAGCTCGTCGACGCCCGCCCCGGCGCCACCGGGACCGCCGTCGTGTTCGTCGCCGCCGACCTGCCCGGCTCAGCGGCTGCTGGTGGCACGCTCGCCCATCTCAGCGCGGACGGAACCCTGACTCTGCCGAACGCCGGGCTGAGCGTCGTGGCCGGCGGCTGGGATGAGGACACCGCCCGCGGCGTCGCCATGCTCCTCGCGCACGCCAGGACCGCCCCCGACGAGAAGGTCCCAGACGCGGCAGGAGGCCAGCCGTGGCAGGCCTACAGCGACGCCGCGGGCGCGCTACGCGAACAGCTCGTGCAGCCACGGGCCACCCCGGACGTCCACGACAGCAACAGGGCATCCGGCTCCAGCTGCACGCTGCCGCTGGCGGACGAGGTCTATCTCGACGCGGCCGCGACCACCAGGCAAGACCTGCAAACCCTCGCCCCGAGCGTCCCGGCGCATCTGCGCCCGCAGATCGCGAACGCTGACCCTGCCCTCGACGACGACGTCGACGCCTGGTTCGACGCGTCGAACCCTCGAGCCAAGCTGAACCTGCTCGGCCCGCTCAGCCTGAGGATCGCGCGCCCGTCCCGGGAACGCCCGGCCTTCTACGCCGAGCTGACCGCCTACCTGGCCACCAAGGAGTATGGCGCGAGCGTCGACGAGATCGCGGACGCGTTCACCCTTGCTCCAGGCTCGGTCCGCAAGTACCTCAAGAGCGTCCGCGATCTGCTCGGCGACGACCCCGAAACGGGTCAGCCGTACCTGCCGCATGCCGATAAGTCGCCGGCGGCCAAAACCCGCGGCGTGAACATCTACCAGATCACCGGGCTGCTCATCGACGCCGACCTGTTCCGGCGCCTGCGGCTACGCGGCGACTCCCGAGGCGCGGACGGCATCCCCGACTACCTGACGGCGCTTCGGCTGGTCACCGGCGAGCCGTTCTCGCAGATGCGGCCCGGCGGAGGGGCATGGCTGGCCCAAGGCGCCCGCCTGGACCACCACCTGATCGTCACCATCGTCGACACCGCTCATTTGGTGGCCACGCACGCCCTCGCCGCCGGGGACACCCGCACCGCACGCGCCGCCATCGAGATCGCTCGCGTCGCCGCGCCCTACGAAGAAACCCCCCGTCTCGACGAAGCGGCCGTCGACGACGCCGACGGGCTGAGGGACCAGGCCCGTCGGATCGTCGCCGAGGACGTCTGCAACCGCTCCGATGACGGCCAGCCGCCGATGGAGCTCAACGAGCGAACGAAGGAAATCCTCGCCCGCCATCACAACTGGCTCTCCCGAGCCAGCTGACCGCCAAATCGCAAGGGGAAGCCGAATGACGACGCAAACCAGGTCGCGACCGTCGCACCCGACCGTCATGCTGGAACACAACGCGACGGAGGCCAACCCATGAACACCCGCACCTCCACCCTCACCATCGTCGTCGCGGCCACGCTCGCCGCAGCCCTCACCGGTTGCAACCCCGCCGTTGACGCCGCCAACCCCATCACCAGCGCAACCAAGACCACCATCACGACCCCGGCCACCCCGACGTCGACCTCGACGACGCTCGACCCCGCCGCCAAGGAATCCCAAGACCGGCAGGACGCCGAGCTCGTCTGGCGGAAGTTC
>DAIQRJ010000052.1:0-10340 GCA_036786375.1 Actinopolymorphaceae bacterium | reverse complement strand
GGCGGGTCCAGCGTGAACAGCAACCCGTTCTTTTCCGTCAACCTCCCAGTTGGCGCTAAGGACTGGGGCGCGTGCCCTGCGGCCGGGCTCGCGTTCTGCGGCGGCGCGCCGCCGCCGCCTGCTCCGGGGGCACCTGCTCCCGCGGCCCCGCCTCCGCCGTCCGCAGTTGCTCTGGCGGTGTCGGCGTGGGGACAGCTGCAGATGCCGTCTCCGGCCCCGTCGAGGTACCCGTCTGGGACGTTGAAGGAGAGCGGTCATCCCTACACCATCGTCAACGCCAACACCTGGTTCTGGACCGACCCGGCGACCTGGCAGCCGGTGAGCAAGACGGTCACGGCGGGCGCGGTGTGGGGGGCGGCGACCGCTACCCCGGTGCGCCTAAATTTCACGCCGGGGGACGGATCGCGGACCGTTTCGTGTCCTGGGCCGGGGCGGTCGTGGAAGGCCAACGAGCAGACCTGGCTGGCGCCGGTCAACGCGCAGGGCTGCTCGTACCGGTACCCCAACTCCAGCCTCGGGGTGGGCGGTGACGACCAGGTGACTGCGACGTACACGATCACCTGGAACGTCACCTGGTCGGGCTCGGACGGCACGAGTGGCACGTTCAACAACATGCAGACCTCGACCACCTCCCGGTTCGGGGTGGCCGAGGTGCAGACGGTCGTCGTCAACTAGCGACTGCCGCACAACCTGGCCCAGGCCGGGGCCAACCGGTCTGCCGGGGCGACTGCGTCCAGCGCCCGGTCCTCCTTGTACCTGAGCCCTCAGGCAGGACCGGGCGTCCACACGTGTCGTCGCCGAACGCCGGGGGGAACGCGGGGGGAACGCTCCACCCGGGAGGGGGGAACGCGGGGCGACCACGCTCCTGTATGCAGGGGAACGCGGCCCGGCGCGGGCCCTGTATCCGCGGGAACGGGCGGCTCGGCCGTCTGTTATCGGATTGTGATGGAACGCCGTGGCAGCGCGTTGACCTGCGCGTTCCCTGTTTGGAGACTGCGTTCCCCCCAGCTCGAGCCCCGCCTGGGCTGCGTTCCCCCCGCGTGAGGGAACGCAACCATCCACACGGCTTGTGGACCGTGCTCGTCGTCAGGTCGACGACGAAGGGAACACGGGTCATGTCGCTGCAGCAGATTTTCGGACGGTGGGAGGAGCAGGCCCACACCATCGACGCCGCGGGCTGTTGGCGCCGCTGGAGCGCCGCCCAACCGGACCTGGCGCAGGTGGGCTCGGCATACGCGCTAGGCGAAGTGGTCACCGACCGCGCACAGCAGGCGCGGGCCAACGAGCTGCTGCTGGCCTTGGTGCGGGTCGGGTCGGTCGACGGGGGAGTTGACAAGAGCGCGGCCACGTTCATGGCCTCGCTCCTGGTTCCTGGCGGGGACCGGATTATCCGCAGCCTCAGCTCCCTGGGACCGGATGTGGATGCCGTTGTCGGTGGGCAGCTGTGGCTGCAGGTGCGGGAGTATCCGTGGCGCTGCCGGCCCAGGGCGGTCGCTAAGAACGCCTTGATGGAGACCCGCCGTGCCGTCCTTAAGGACTACGGGGCCACGACCGCGCGCCGGTCTGCCCTGGTGCTGCTTGCCCCGCCGGATCTGACCGAGGCGTTGGACCGGCGCTGCGTCGACGTCGCCGAGCACCCGGTCGCCGATCTGGCACTGCTGGAGCTGCTCGCCTGGGCCAGGGCGCGGGGGGTCCTTGAGCTGCGCGACGCCACCTTACTGTGGGAGCTGGTCCTAGCCGCCACCGAGGACGAGACGGCGGCGGCGTCGCCGGTCGGCCTGGCGCGGGGCGTCAGCTCCATTCGGGCCGGCGTGAGCGTGGCCGCGGCCCGGGGTGTGACCACTCGGACCGTGCACCGTCAGCGTGATCGAGCCGTGGACCTGCTGCGGTCGGCCAGAGACGACTGTGAAATTAGTCCGGCCTCACGTGTCCAGCCGGAGGGGGTCCGGGTGCTTACAGGGATAGGACCCACTTCTCTGGAAGGCAGGAACGCATGACCCCCCATCAGCAGCCAGCTGCTCTGGCCTCGCTCGAGCAGGCCGCCGTCCTCGTCCAGGCTGCGTCCGGCGCCGACACCGCCGCCATCGACGCGCTCGAGGCGATCACGGCCGACCTGCGCCGCGCTCGGGCGGCCCGGCGCGAGCTTGCCGTCAGGGTGCCCACCGAGATGCTGCGCCAGGTCCTGCTCGAACGGTCCAGGGGCCGGGCATGAGCACCACCACGAGCTCCACCACACCGGCCGTGGCCGTGGCCGCCGACGCGCCGGTCGGCATCGAGGAGCTGGAGCAGGCCTGGCGTGCGGTCCGGGCCGGCCGGTTCCGCCCCGACCGCCACCGCACCGGCGACAACTCCGGACTGGTCTGCGGTCCCGACATCATCTCTGGCCCGCTCGTCGTGGTCGCCGGTGCGCACGGCTGGTCCGGGACTTCGACGACCGCCCTGCTGATCGCCGACGCGGTCACCCGCCGAGGCGTTCGGGCGCGGGTCGTCGACGCGGCCGCACCGGCCCGCTCCGGGTTCGCCGCCGCGGCCGCGACCGAGCACGGCGTCGACGACAGCGGAGTGTGGCGCTTGGGCAGCCGCGGCGGGGTCAGCCTGCAGCGGCTAGCCCATCCGGTGCGGCGTCCGGACGGCGTCCCGGTGCCACTGCCGACCGAGGAGGGGACCGTCACCGTGGTCGACGCCGGCTGGCCGATCACCGACCTCCTCGACCACCTTCAGGGCGGCGAGGGGCGGCATTGGCTTACCGCGCTGCTTCGCTCAGCGCAGCTGGTCCTGACAGCCAGGGCCACCGTCCCGGGCCTGCGGCACGCCGAAGCCACCCTTCAGGTCCTTGACGCCCCCGGCCGCCGGATCGCGCTGGCGCTGGTCGGCCCGCGCACACTCCCGCGGTGGCTGATGGCCTCCGCCGGCGCGGCCGTCCTGACCGTCCAGCGCGAGGGCTTCCTGGTCACGGTCCCAGACCGGCCCCATCTGAGCGGCGCCGGGCTGACCCCCGCGCCGCTACCGCGGCAGCTGCACCCCACCGGGGACCGGCTGCTGAACCTGACCCACCCGCACGACCAACCAGAGACACCGCCGCAAAGGCGCCCCAAGAAGTACCTCATCCCGCATCTCAACACGCACAGGAAGGACGACCTGCGATGAGCAGAACATCAACGATCACCCAGGCGGTACAGACTCTCGCCGCTGTATGCCCGGTCGCACCACCGGGCATGCAGGCCTACCAGGACCAGGTCCTGGGGTGGGTCAAGTGGGGTGTCATCGGCCTGATCACCATCACCGCGCTGGTCTCCGTCGGCGCGATCGGCGTGGGCAAGATCTTCGCGATGCCGCACGCCTCATCCCGTGGCGCGATCGGGGTGGCGGTGTCCGTCATCATGGCGATCCTGTTCGTGACCATCGTGGCGGTCATCGACGGCGTCGTCGGCAGCGGATGCTGATGGCAACCCGCGCAGCCGGCCGCCCAGCGGACGGGGACGCCGGCGGCGAGTGGAGCCGGCAGGGGCTGCTGGCCGCGTTCGCCCTGGTAGCCGTCCTCGCGGTCGCCGCCGTAGCCGGCGCCGGGATGTGGGTGTGGTTCCGGTTCTCCCCGCACGCCGGCCCGGCCAGTGAGAGCGTTCACGGATCGTTGGCCGCGGCGCCGCCGGTGGCCGGCGCCGCCGACACTGCGGCGACAGCGACCCGGGCGCGCCGCGACGCGGCGGCCGCGGCGCCGATGACGGCAGCAGCCCCCGGCCAGGCCGAGCCGGCCGTGCTGTCGGTTCGTGACCCCGGCGCGATCGACCTGCCGCCGTCCACCATCAGCGGGCCGGCGGGGATCCCGAGCGGGTTCCCGCAGACTCCGCAGGGCGCGTTGGCGCAGCTGGTCGCGATCGACACGGACGTGTTGAACACGGCCACCCTGGACCGAGCGCGAGTTGTCATCGGGGCGTGGGCGCTACCGGGGGGCCCCACCGGGCAGTCGTGGTCCGCGGTCAAAGCGCTGGCTAGCTTCCACTCCGCGGCCGAACTGTCCGGTGGGCCCAACCCGGGCCTGTCGGTGCGGGCCACGCCGATGATGGGGTTGGTCAAGGCCAGCGACGGGCCGGACTGGTCGCTGGTCTGCGTCGACTTCGAGGTCGACGCCACCCTCGCCAAGACCGCCCGGGTCGCGGCCGCGGACTGCCAACGGATGGCCTGGGACGGGAGCCGGTGGCTGATCGGCCCCGGCACGGAACCCGCGCCGGCGCCGTCGATCTGGCCGGGTACCGACGCGGCGATCGACGCCGGATACCGGAGCCTGCGCCGTGGCTAGCGCCGCTGGGCCCGTCGCCAGCATCCAGGCCGTCGTGCCGGCGTTCGGTTGGGGTGACGTAAACCCTCTGTTGATCCTCGGCAACGCCGTGGCCGTCGGGGTCACCGACGTGTGGCAGTCCTTCATGACGTCGCTGTGGGGCGGCGGGCTGTGGCTGACCCGGTTCGCCTTCAACCTGGTCGACGCCTTTACCTCCCCGGACCTGTCCGAGGGCGGGGTGATGAAGAATATTTTCCCGGTCACCTTCGCCATCGGCGCGGGCCTGGCGCTGATCCTGGGGGTCGTCCAGCTCGGTGCCGGCGCCTGGCAGCGCGACGGCAAGGGACTGGCCCGGCTGATCGTCGGGCTCGGCCAGTTCATGCTCGCCTGGGGCGGCATGCTGGGCGTCGGCGCGGCGCTGACGGTGGCCACCTCCGGGCTGACCCAGGGGATGCTTCAGGTCGCTCTCGGCGCGCCTTCGTTCGGCTCCGCCAACCTGCTCAAGCCGTGGGATCCGCGGCAGGGGATCGACGCGGCCGCAGCGACGGTGCTCGGCCTGCTCGGCTTCATCCTGGTCTTCGCCGCGATCGGCTACCTGCTGGTGATGCTGGTCCGCGCCGGCGCGCTGATGATCCTGATGGCCACCTCCCCGATCTCCGCGGCTGGCCTGCTCAGCGAGGGCACCAGGTCGTGGTTCTGGAAGTCGCTGCGCTGGTTCATCGCCGCGCTGATGATCGGCCCGCTGGCGGCGTTGGTCCTGGGCATCGGCAAGCTGCTCACTGACGGGCTGCTCTCCGGCGCCGGCAGCTCCACCGAGTCCGCGGTCGGCACTGCCGTCCTGGGCACCGTGCTGGTCCTGCTCAGCGCGTTCAGCCCGCTGATCCTGTTCAAGCTGTTGGCCTTCGTCGACCCGGGCACCTCCAGCGGTGCCTCCTTCCGGGCCTCCCTGGACTCCGCCGGCGGCCTCGCCGGGCTGCTCGGCGGGCAAGGCCAGCCCTCTGACGCCGGCAGCGGCGCCGCCACCGCCCAAGCCAGCGACGGCAGCTCGCAAGGGGAAGCCGACGCCGGCTCCTCCACGCAGGGCCGGTTGGCCTCGGCAATGGGCGGGCTCGGGACCGCGGCCGACAAGGCGGCCACCTACAGCGCCGACATCCTCGGCGCGGCCGGGGTCGGCCACCAGCAGCCCTACTTCGGCTCGCCCACCTCCAACGGCAACGGGTCCAAGACCCAGCAGCCCCGCAACGACGAGCACGGCCAACAGGACGGCGCCAGCCCCGACGATCCTGGCACCTCCGGCGGGCCCGGCACCTGCGCCGCCCCGCTTCCCTCGCCGCCCGTCCCCTCGCCGCCGGTCCCCGGGCCCTCCGGATCCGACCCCGGGGCAGGTGCCGACGGTGGAGGTGCCCCCGCGGGCGGGGCCGGGGCCGGCGGAGCGGCTGGCGGAGCGGCTGGCGGCGTGGAGGGCGCCGCTGCTGTCGCCGCCCTGTAAATCACACCGCCCTGTAAACCACACGCTGACAAGAGAGAGACGGCACATGATGACTGCGACGGAGTACGGCGACTACACCAAGGACCGGGTGGGCTGGTTCTTCGGGATGACCGGCCCTCAGCTGGTCGTGGTGACGATCGCCGGGCTGCCGTTGCTGCTCGCGGTGGGCGTGCACGCATGGTGGCCAGCGGCGGCGTCGATGGCCGGCTGGGCGGCCGTCCTGGCACTGGTGTTGATCCCGGTGCGGGGCCGGTCGGCGACCCAGTGGTTCGGCGCTCTGGCGACCCACACGGCGGGCCGCGGGCTGGGTTGGTCCGCCTTCCGGGGCCGCGCCTCGGTCGGGGAGCCGGTCACACCAGACGACGCGGACCTGCCCGGGATCCTGTCCGGGATCCAGGTCCACGACGGGCCTCCGCGCGGTGCCCGGCTGACCCGGGTCGCGGTGATCCAGGACCACGCCGCCCAGACCTGGGCTGCCACCGCGAGGGTCGTCCACCCGGGACTCGGCAGCGCCGAGGGAGGGGCTCGGCACCGGATGGGGGAGGGCCTAAGCCAGCTGCTGGAGGTCCTGGCGCGCACCGACCTGGCTCGGATGCTCGTGGTGCAGGTCCGCACGGTTCCTGACGACGGCGCCGAGCGGGCACAGTGGGTCGCCGAGAACCGTCGCCCGGACGGTCCGGCCCTGTCCCGGCGGGTCAACGACGACCTGGCGGTGAACCTCACCGCGGCGTCGGTACGCACCGAGGCGTTTGTCACCGTCGTGGTCGCCGAGGCGGTCCTGAGCGGGCCGGCCCGCCAGTGCGGGGGTGGCCTCGAGGGCCGCGCCAGGGTCCTGTACGGGCTGCTGGGCGAGGTCGAGAGCCACCTGCTCGGGGCGGTCGGCTGCGCCAGCGTGGACTGGCTGGACTCGCCCGCCCTCTCGGCGGCGGTGCGGACCGGGTTCGCCCCCGGCGACCGGGCCGCCCTGGTAGCGGCCGCCGCGGATGCGCGCGCCCACCCGGGCACGGCGGCGTCGGTGCCGTGGTCGGTCGCCGGGCCCGCGGCCGCTTCGGCGCCGATCCGCTGGTATGAGCACGACGCCTGGCGCTCGGTCAGCGCCACGGTGCTGCTGCCCGACCGCGGCGCGATCCTGGGCGCCCTGGCCCCGGTTCTGGTCCCGGGCAGCCCGGGGGAGAGGCGCTGCTACACGGTGTTCTTCCCACTCGTCTCCGACACCAAGGCCGCCCGCTCCAGTGCCAGAGCGGAGATCTCCGCCGCAACCGGCAGTGCGCTGCGCGCCCGGGTCGGCCAGCAGACCCGGGCCCGGCAGCGCCGCAACGAACGCCAAACCCAAGCCGTGGACACCCATCTCGCCCGAGGACGGGCCCTGGTCCGGCCTGCTGCGGTCGCGTCGGTGACCGTGCCCGCCTGGTGGCCCGTCGAGGAGTACGGCCGGCAGCTGGAGTCCTCGATCCGCCGGGCCGGGTACTCCCCACAACGACTCGACCTGGCCGCTGACTCCGGGTTCATCGCCTCGGCCATCCCGCTCGGCGTGGGGCTGGCGATGCGCCGGAGCACCCGGTGAGGCGGGCCGCCCCGACCGGACGCGACGTCGGGCAGCTGCTCGCCGACTTCGGGCACACCTTGCCGCAGCGCACTGCTGCCGTGCCGGACCCCGCGGAGCCGCGGCTCTTCCCGCGGCTGCGATCGGCGCGCGGACCGCGCGAACGCGGCGCCGGCTGGAGCCCCGGGTACGCCCCCCTGTCGCAGTGGCGGATGACCAGCGACCAGGCGCCGGTGTTCTGGCCGTTCATCGCCGCACCGGTCCTGCCGCCGACCGGCGCCCAGATGGGCATCGACGAGTTCTCCGGCGGCTCCTTCTACTGCGACCCCAACGGGTGGGTCCTTGACGACGAGATCCCGGTCACCAACCCGAACATCTTCGTCATGGGCAAACCCGGCACCGGGAAGTCCTCGTGCGTCAAGCTGTTCATCATCCGGATGCTCGAGTTCGGCTACCGGGCGCTGATCCTGGGCGACTCCAAGGACGAGTACGAGCAGCTGTGCGCCGCGTTCGGAGTGAAACCGTTCGCGATCGGCCCCGGCCAGTCGACCCGGGTCAACCCCCTCGACATCGGCCCCCTCGGCCGGGGCTGGCGCCAGCTGCCCGAGCAGGAGGCCAAGCGCCGCGCGGCGATCATCTTCTCCCGCTGGCTGGTCCTGATCCGCGGACTGGTCGGTTCCCAGCACATCGGCGAGCAGCGGGTCCCGTTCTCACCCTCTGACGAACGGGTCGTCGACACCATGCTGCGGGAGCTGACCGGCTACCGCACCGGCAACTCCACCCTGGCCGAGGTCACCATCCCCCAGCTGTGGCACGGCATCGACGAACCCACCGACGACCTCGTGAGCGCCTGTCGGTACGCCGGACGCCAGCAGTTCCTGGACGGCACCCGGCTGCTGCGCGACGCCCTGTCCCAGCTGGTCACCGGCCACCTGGCCGGCATGTTCGACGACTACACCAACATCGACATCGACTGGGCCGCACCGATCCAGTCGCTGTCCCTGAAACGGCTGGCCACCCTCGGCGACGACGCCGTCGGGATCGGGCTGACCTGCCTCGGCGCCTGGGGGCGCGGGCAGCGGGAGATCGCCGCCCCCGGCGACCGGCGGATCGTCGTGCGCGATGAGATGTGGAAGCAGATGCGGCTCGGGCCCGAAGCGGTCAAGTCCCTCGACTCCGACCTGCGCCTGTCCCGCGCCGACGGCGACGTGCAGATCGCCGTCGCCCACAAGCCGTCCGACACCCGCGCCGTCGGCGCCGAAGGCTCCGAGGCCGACCGGATCGCCCGAGACCTGCTACACCTGGCCGACACCAAGATCCTCCTGGGGCAGGATCAGGCCGTCAGCGACGAGCTCGGCGACCTGCTCGGCCTGCCCCCGATGACCCAAGAACTGGTCACCGGGTGGGCGATGGCCGGCAAGGGCCGCGCCCTGTGGCTCGTCGGGGACCGCAAATACAAGGTGCAATCCGTCCGGCACCCGCTGGAGGAAGCACTGACCTACACCAACGACGCCGTCGCCGGAACCACCCGGGAGCTCACGACTTCTGAAGGTGTGAGCGGGGGAAACTCCAGGGTGGTTGGCCCGTGAAGAGCGTGTGCGGGGTCGTGGGTGGGCGAACCCAAGGCGCCGATAGCCAGGTCGGGATGGCCCACGGTGATGGCGTAGCCAGTTGTAGCCCCGGCACACCCCCAGGCCGGGCAGCCGCGGCACGAGCCCAGATACTGCCGGCCGCCGCCAACCTCACCGGCGACTCAAGGCAATAAAGACATGAGACTCAGTCGATGAGGTCGGTGATCGCGGCAGTGGTCGCGTTCGGGCTCACCTGCCTGGTCCTGGTCGCCGTCCCGGTCATCGCGTTGGGCAGCCAGTCCCCGACCGGCGGGATCTGCGGGCCGGGAGGGACCGGGCAGAGCGTCGCGAACGTGACCCTGGACGCGGAACAACTGGCCAACGCCGCCACCATCGCGGCCGTCACGCAAAGCCGGGCGCTGCCGCCGTACGCGGCGACGATCGCGCTGGCCACCGCCATGCAGGAGTCAACCTTGCGCAACATTACCGCGGCCGTCGACCACGACAGCCTCGGCCTGTTCCAGCAACGGGTCATCTACTACACCGCCGCCGTTGCCGCCGACCCGGTCAAAGCCACTGGCGCTTTCCTGCAGCGCCTGGTCGCCCAACCCAACTGGACGACCCGGCCGCTGACCGACGTGGCCGCCGACGTCCAGAAACCACTCGAGGCGTACCGCGGCCTGTATGCGCAGTGGCAACCGTTGGCCGCCCAGCTGGCCGCGCAGCTGTGGACCGGCAGGCCCAACGCCGGCGCGCCAGGGCAGGGGGCCGGCGCTACCACCAACGCCGCGCCGTGCGCCGGCAGCGTCGGCAGCAACCCCGCCGCGACCCTCACCCCCGGCCCGAACGGCCTCACTCTCACTGGCAGCCCGGCCGACAACGCCGCCGCCACGTTCGCCATCGCCCAGCTCGGCAAGCCCTACCTGTGGGGCGCGCAAGGACCGACCGCCTTCGACTGCTCCGGCCTGACCATGGCCGCCTGGGCCAGCGTCGGCGTCACCATCCCCCGAGTCACCTACACCCAGGCCACCGCCGGGACCCCCGTCGCCGTCCAGGACGCCCGCACCGGCGACCTCGTCCTGATCCCCGGCTCCGAGGGCACCCCGGCCAACCCCGGCCACGTCGCCATGGTCGCCGGGCTCGACACCGGCGGCGCGCTCTGGCTCGTCGACGCCGCACGTACCGGAGTCCCGGTGCGACTGAGCCCGATGGCTGGCTGGGCCAACCAGATCGTCACCATCCGACGCATCGGCTGAGGGCCACGAGAACGCCTTTGACCGCAGGGCGGGGCACCGATAGCCCATGGTGGGTGTGAGGCGGGTGGGCATCGAAATTAGTTGCGCCGACAATGTCCACCCGGAGGGGGGTTTGGTGCTTACCGGGGTATGAGCCCTGACAGCATCGCCCGCCGCCGCCCCGACCCGCTGCCGTGGGGCTGGGAGGTCCCGCTCGGAGCGGGGT
>DAIQRJ010000014.1:0-92388 GCA_036786375.1 Actinopolymorphaceae bacterium | reverse complement strand
CAGTGGCTGAGTCAGAACGACCGCTGCGAGGGCTCACCCACATCATCACTGTCAGCCGACGAGCGGGCGACGGGTGCGGATCAGCTCGGTGAGGTTGCCGCCCAGCACCCGGTCGAGGCCGGGATGACCGGCCAGCGGTGGGAGCGACCGGAACGCCTCGAGGGATTGGGTATAGGTCAGATGCCATCGGGCCGCGGGGAAGTCCGAACCCCACAGCAGCCGGTGCGGGCCGAACGCGTCCAGCAGCGGCGTCAGAGCCTCGGTGCGCGCCCGTGCGTACGGGTAGTCCCAGGGCGGCTCGGTCAGGTAGTGGAAACCGGACGCCTTCACGTTGATGTTGGCGAAGGCGGCGCCGGCGAGCACGGCTTCGAGGTCGGCGGTGAAGTCCGGGCTCTGCAGCCGTAGTTCGCCCTGTGATGCAACAGGATCGGCAGGTCCGGGTAGCGCTGGGCGAGACGGTGCACGGCCGGTTGCCACGCCGGCGCAGCCGCGATCGATGCCAGCAGGTTGTTCGCGGCCGCGACGTCGAAGAAGGCGCGCCCGTCCTCGCTGTCGAACCAGCCGTCCTCGGGGAGCCGGACGTAGTGGGTGAACCCGACGAGGTCGTACCGATCGATCGCCTGCTGCAGGCGCGCGGCCGCACCAGCGGTGTGGTACTCGGGCCGCCACGTGCAGTCGACGTCGGCCACCATCGACAACCGATCGGGGAAGCGGCGCACGGCAGCGTCGACGTAGGTGTTGTTGTCCTCGTTCGACCAGGCCGGGCCGATGTCGTCACCGATGCGCGCGCAGACGACCATCGCGCGTTCGACGCCATGCCGGTCCATCTCGTACAGCAGCGACTCGATCGATCCACGGTGCTCGGGGTCGGGGACGGCCGCGTCGTACGGCCAGGCACGCCAGGCGTGGCAGTGGCTGTCGAAGATCACCCGGCACAAGCTAGAGCATCGCCGCGAGCAGGCATCCCGTCGTCGCGGCCATCGCCACCTCGCACAGCGTGCAACCGGCAGTGCAGCGTCGGGCCGGCATGGGTCGAGCCGGCCAGCCGTGCCGCTGTCAGCACCAGCAGGGCGGCGATCAACAGGAGGTCGATCGCGCGGCCGGCCGACGCCGCCGACGACATCGCGGGGTCAGCCGCCGACGACGTCATGTGATGCGGGCTGCGCGCCGTGGCCATCGTCGGCGCAGTGGTGGCTGGTGCGGCGGTCGCCGAGGCGGGGACGAGCATCGGCAGCATGGCGGCGCACAACACACCCAGGCGCAGGTAACCCGATCGGCCCGCCACCTGCCGGACGCCGCGGATCGCACAGCCGACGACAGCGCCGGCGAACAGCACGAGCAGTCCCGGCGCCCAGGCTGCCGGCAGCACGCCGAGCACCATCACGAGCGTCGTCGCGCCCATGACGGCGTGACCGAGGTCGACGTCGACGTCGACACGGCTCCCCGGATCACGCCATCCCGGGCGGGCGACGCACGCGAGGCAGTAAGCCGTGACGAGTGCTGCGATGCCGGCCGGGATGAATGTCATCCCGGGCCGGGCCCGGCGTCCGCAGCCGGTGGGTCAGTGGCAGCCATCGCGGTGCGCGGACTCCGACGCCGGATGGCACATCACCGACGGCGGCAGGTCGAGCGCGGGGTTGCCGTCGAAGAACCCGACCGGCTTGAACATGAAGCCGATGTAGGCGCACGGCATCACCGGCCAGTCCTCCGGCCGGACGATGTGGTGCGCTCCGACGGTGTACCAGAGGACGACGTCGGTGTTGACCAGCGAGGCGTCGTCGGCGATGTACTCCGGCAACCCCTGCGCGTCGGGCGACTGGTACGGGTAGCTGCCGGCGGCGTACTTCTCGTCCGCGTCGAACTTCGTCACCCACAGGTTGTGCTGGACGAAGCGCGCCCGGTCGTAGATGTAGGAACCGGGCTGCACCATGCTCGGCACCACGTCGCGGGGCATCAGCTTGTACCCGACCGGATCGCCGAGTTCGTTGATCACCGACGGATTGACGATCTTCCAGTACCGGGCGGTCGAATGCTCCCAGTCGCGTGCGCCGTCCGCTTCGGACTCGATCAGGGTGTCGCGGGTGATCCAGGCGTTGTGGTGCAGGTTCAGCGCGGGATCGGGCTCCGGGATCGAGTCGACCTCGTAGACGCTGTTCGCGTCGCCGTCGACACACATGTCCATCCGCACCGAGAAGAAGTGCTGGTGGTTAGGCCCGTACACACCTGGTGCGACGAGCTTGCCCCACCGCGGCTTCTGGCCCTCGGCGATCGCGCCGGTGGTCAGCACGCCGGTGAGCTTGATCTCGTACTCGATGTTGCCGTCGGTGTAGAGATACCAGAAGAAGCCGTACTCGTAGTTCCCGACGGTCGCGATGGTGGAGATGACCAGCCGCCGCGAGCGTCGCACCTCGACCTCCTGCGTTCGGAAGTCCGTGTGCTTCCAGGCGATCCCGTGGTCCTCCTCGTGCATGCAGACAGCGTTCGGGATGACGACCGGGTTGCCCATCGAGTCGTTGACGGTGCCGTCGAAGTAGTGGATCTCACCCAGGCAGTCACATCCGAGCATCAGCGGGTTCGCCATCAGGCCCATGCCGACCTCGCCCATGTCGAACACGTTCTTGTTCCAGTGCGTCGGTGACGGGTCGCCGTAGGGGACGACCATCTCCGACAGCCCGGCCCGGTACATGATCGGGCGGGACCGGCCCTTGTCGGCGTAGCTGAGCTGGTGCAGCACGAGGCCTTCGCGCGGGTTGAAGCCGACGCGCAGCGACCACTTCTGCCAGTTCACGCCCCAGCCGTCGACAGTGAAGCTCGGGCCTTCAGGCGAGGTGATCTCGATCGGCTTGACGTCGGTACGGAACTCGGTGAACGCCGGCCGGTTCGTCTCGTCGAACATGAACTTCTCGGCGTAGTTGCCGGCATAGCGCGGCATCGGCACGACGCCGTGGTCCTCGACGTCGAGAACCGTCATCGAGTCCAGGTCGAACGTGACGATGACGCCCTCGACCGGGCGCGCGTAACCGTGTTCGGAGGGTGCCGTGCGCATGAACGTCAACGGCCGGCAGATCAGCGGGGAGTTCGAGAAGTGGTCCTGCGCGCCGTAGTAGCCCGACGGCCAGGCGTCGATCATCGCGAGGGAGAAGTCGGTGATGCCACGCTTGCGCATCGCTTCCTGCCAGCGGGGGTCCTCCCGGATGACCGCCTCGGTGCCGTCCATGTGCTCGGCCAGGTAGGACGGGAAGCGGTGCGGCACGGGCGTCCAGGACACGACCGCGGGAACACCGAGGTCGACGATCCCCTCGTAGAGCGTCTTCACCGCGTTGTCGTAGGCGACGACGAACGCCGTCCGCGCCGGGGCCGGCTCGAGATCGAAGTCGCCGCCGGCCGGTTTGGCCGGCTCCTGCAGCGAGATCATCACGAACCGCAGGGTCTCGGTGCCGTACTCGCTCGAGCTGATCGTCGAGGAGGCGAGCTGGATCTCCGGCGGCGTCAGCGGATCGAGTGGATGGGCTCCGGTGGTGCGTGCCGCGTTGGCCCTGAAGACACTCGTGTCGATGGCCATGGACATGCTCTCCCTCGTGGCGGGGTGGGACGGGATGAACGGTGTGTGCGGATGCTCTTGCTGTGCAGCGATAAGGGGTTCTCGAGCGACCTGGGGACGGATCAGGCCGCGGCCGTGGGCTTGGGTGCATCGAGGACGGCGAGGTGCTCGAGCGCGTCCGGTCCGCCGAGCTTGGACGCCGACCGGCGACCGAAGAAGTAGACGAGTATCGCTGCGATGGCGGTGCCACCGCAGATGGAGCCGAGCCAGGTCATCCAGGTCGTGGTCGGGACGTCGATCCACGGTGTCGCGAAGGAGTAGTAGATACCGCCGATCGTGGCCAGCGAGCCGACGATGCCGACCAGGTAGACAACCGGCATCCCACCGGGGATCCGCCAGAACTCCTCGGTCTGGTAGCGGTGCGCGTACTTCTTCCGGGCGATCATCAGCGGGATGAAGAAGAAGAAGCCGGAGAACAGCCAGATCACGCTGAGCGCACCGGTGAGGTAGATCGTCACGTCGGCGAGGCTGGACTGGGAGAACAGGAACACGATGATCGTCGACGACAGCGCACCCTGGACCAGGATTGCCGTGACCGGGTTACGGGTTCGCGGGTTGAGGTGGGTGAAGATCCGAGGCAGGTGGCGTTCGAGACCGGAGACGAAGATCAGCCGGGCATAAGCAACCTGATACGTCACCGAGGCGACGAGGATGACGGCGCTCAGGACTATCGCTCCGACGACCATCAGGCCGGGGATGCCGGACGTGTCGAGCATGCCGATCACGCCGGTGACCGAGTTGATCTTGTCCGACGGGAGGGCGAGCATCGTCCCGATCGTGGTGGCGAGGTAGATCGCGATCAGTGCCGCGGAACCCCAGGCGATCATCCTGGTCGCGCTTCGACGCACCGACAGGAATTCCGCACCCATGTTGAACGGCGTCTCGACGCCGACCAGGTAGAGCAGCACCGTGCCGAACAGGAACCCGCCGACGGCGAAGTTCGGGACGGTGGCCTCGTGGACGTTGAACGGTGTCGCCGAGCCGCCGTTCTTGATGGCCACGGAGATGCCGACGGCCAGGATCACCACTGTGAGCACGGCATAGATGACGAAGCCGATGTTCATCATCGTCTGGGTGGCGGTGAGTTTCATCAGCGCGCCGGCGACCACCGCCCACAAGATGACGAGCTGCAGGATGATGCTGACGGTCAGCCCGAGCTCGGCGTGGAAGGCCAGCAAGGTGAACTGCAGGATCGTCGCCGGAGCGGTTGCCCCGTTGAGAACCACCGGGATCCAGGACAGGAAACCACCGAAGAAGGCGGCCGTCTCGTTCATGGTGCGGTACGCCCAGATGTAGACACCACCCTGACCGGGCCATAGGTTGCCGAGTTCGGCGACCGCCAGCCCGGCCGGCAACAGGAACGCGACGATCCCGAGAATCCACATCGGCAAGGCGTTCCAGCCGCCGGTGGCCATCACCGACGAGCCGGTGATCCAGCAGATGATGAAGACGTAGGTGGCGCAGAGGCCGAAGGTGCTGAGCACCTTGGGCAGTACCTGCTCGGGCACGAGCTCGGCGGCGAGCGGGGACTCCGATGTCGGCGACGGGCGGTGGGTGGTGGTGGTCATCTAGTCCTCCGGATGGGCGGGGGCGACGGGGGAACTGGCGGAACTTCCTGTCTGGTCGAGGATGTGGCCGTCCTGCATGCGGACGACGCGGCTGGCTTCCTCGGCGACCGTGGGGTCGTGGGTGCTGGCGACGACGGTGACGCCCAGCCGGGCGCACAGGTCACGCAGCAGTTGGACGACCATCGCGCCGGTGCGGTGATCGAGGTTCGCGGTGGGTTCGTCGGCCAGGATCAGCCGGGGGTTGCCGATCAGCGAACGGGCGATCGCGGTTCGCTGCTGCTCGCCGCCCGACATGCGGGTGGGCTGGTGGTCGACGCGGTGTGAGAGGCCGACGAGGCCGAGCAGGTCGATCGCGCGGCGTCGCAGGGAGGCGCGGTCGTAGGGCTCGAACATCAACGGGAGCTCGACATTCTCGACCGCGGAGAGGAACGGGATCAGGTTGTAGCTCTGGAAGATGAAGCCGATCGTGTCGTGCCGGAGTGCGGCGAACTGGCTCTCGGTGATCCGGCCGGTGTCGCGACCGGCGATCGTCACCGAACCCTTCGTCGGGCGGTCGAGGCCGCCGATGATGTTGAGCAGCGTCGACTTGCCGCTGCCGCTCGGACCCATCAGGCAGACGAACTCCCCGGGCATCACCGTCAGGTCGGCATCGACGAGCGCGCGCACAACCTCGTCGCCGAGCTGGTGCAGCTTCCACGCACCGCGGACATCCACGACCGGTGCGTCGGTGGCCGGCACCGTCTCCTCGACTTCGACTGTCGACGTCATGTCAGCCTCCTGAGCTCAGGGAACGGATGGGCGGTTGCGAGGCGGCCCGCCAGGTGGGGAAGGCGCTGGTGACCATCGCGGCGACCGCGCTCACGAGGATCGCGAGCACGACCCCGGCCGCGGCTCCGGTGCCCGACACCGTCGAGTCGGTGAATCCCGCGGCCACGAAGACGATGCTGGCCACGACGCCGATTGCGGCACCGATGGCCGCGCCGGCGACGCTGGTGACGAGCGGCTCGACGAGAAGGGCGCTGACGACCGGAGCGCGGCCGACCCCGGTGGCGCCGAGGACGCCGATCTCACGGGTGCGGGTCGCGATGGTGCGGGTCGAGCAGATGGCGACCTCGACGACGCCCACCAGGAGGACGACGACGGCGATCAGCACGATCGCACGGTGTAGCTCGCTTCCGTTCCCCAGTGCCTGGGCCTGCGCGTCGACCGCCCCCGAGAGTGCCATCACCAGGACGACGAGGAACGCACCAGTGGCGGTGGTGACGATCGGCAGGATCATCGCGCGCATGCGCCGCCGGGTGGACAGGACGCCGTAGCTGAGCCCGAGGCGGATCATGGCGTCTCCGACAGAAGCGCGACCGGTCGTTGCTGCAGGAGCCGGTGGACCGGGATGAGCGCGCCGACGATCGCCATCGCGGGAAGGTAGGCCGCGACCGTGCCGGATGCCTGCGCCCACGCGGCCGCCGTCGCGATCGTGGGAATGACCAACGCCACCGCGGCCCCGGCCAGCAGCACGCCGAGCAGATAGGCGAACAGGAAGACGATGACGGACTCGACCAGGAAGAAGTAGAGGACTTCGTCGGCGAGCCCGATGCTCGACATGATCCCGAACTCGCGCCGGCGTTCCTGCACGGAGGCGAGGAAGGAGGTGACCGCGATGACGAAGCCGAGGATGAGCCCGACCGTGGACACCAGGCCGAGGGTCGACCTCGTGACCTTGCCGGAGAACAGTGCCGAGAACTGCTGCTCGAAGGTCACCGTGGCGCTTCCGCCGACGGTGTCGTAAACGAGGCCGCCGCCATCGGCGGACGGTTGCGTCGACGGGTTCGTGGTGGACGGCAGGTGGACGCTGTCGGAGAGGACGACGCCGAGGTCCTTGCGCCCGCTCATGTCCGCGGGCTCGTCGACGGTCCACCAGCCGAGGTTGCCGACGGTGGCGCGGGCCAGGTCGGTCGGCACGGTGAGGATGCGCGACGTCCCGACGATCGTCACGGTCAGCGTCTTCCCACCCAGGTTGACGGTTCCGCCGTCGGACACTTTCAGCACTTTCGCGCCGGCACGTCCCACCGTCGCGGTGCCGGCGGGGACATCCTCCTTGCCGTACAGGGCGATCGGTCCTTCGGGTGACGGCCAGGACCCGGCGATCACGTCGGTCGCCTGCCAGCCGGCCGGGACACTGACCTGCGGTGCCGCGCCGTACGCCACGATCGCCTGCGTCTTCGGGTCGTACGCGACGCCGGCGGCCGGGACGATCCACAGCGATGCACCGTCGATCGCCTCGGTGACGACGGAGGCGCCGACGTTCGCGTAGCTCGCCGAGATGGTCTGCACGACGGTGACCGCCATGATGGCGAGCGCGATGCCGAGGATGGAGAGGACGAACCGTTCGGGCCGGCGGCCGATGTTGGCGAAGGCGAATCTGATCAGCCGGCCGAGGGTGCTGCTGGAGGACGTCGAGATGTCGCCGGAGATCTGGCCGGTCGCATCGACCGAGTGCTCAACCGGAGTTACCGAATCCACTGCCACACCAGAATCGTCGTGCCCCGAACTCCTGGCCGGAGTACAGCTGGCGTTACGTTTTCGTAAGGCGATGTGCTTTCTGTGTTTCGTCATCTCCCAAACCTCGCCAACGGGGCGGTAGGCCGGAGCCGGACGTCTCGTTGACACGCCTGCGCGGGCCCGCGAACGTCGGGGTCGATGAACACACCTTCGACTGCAGCCGTGGTCTGCACAGGTCCACGCGAGGTCGACGTGCAGCGCATCGGGCTGCCCGAACTCGGCCACACCGACGTCCTTGTCAGCACGCTGGCATCCGGGGTGAGCACCGGCACCGACCGGTGGGCCATGCAGGGACGCTTCGGCTGGGCGGTCCTCGAGCCGCCGTTCGTGCCCGGCTACCAGCGCGCCGGCGTCGTCGAGGCGATCGGCGTGGATGTGCACACCGTGACAGTGGGCCAGCAGGTGGTGGCGACGAACTCGCGCGACTTCGTCGGGGCACGCGCGGCCTGGGGCGCCCACACCGGCCTCGGGGTCAGCCGCGCGGCCGATGTCTACGACGCGACCGGCATCGACCCGCACCGGGCCGCCTTCCTCGTCGTCGCCCAGGTCGGCGTGAACGCCGCGTCCCGCATAACGCTCACGGGCGGTCCGGTGACGGTCTACGGCGACGGCGTCATCGGGACGTCGGCGGCGTTGGCCGCGCGTGCCCGCGGGTTCGACGTGACCGTGGTCGGGCGGCACGCCGAACGGCTCGCCGTCCTGGCCGACCTGGGGCTGGGCATCCGGCTCGGCACCGATGCCGGCACCGACTCCGGCGCAGCAGCGGGCCGAGAACCGGTCGCGGTGATCGACACCGTGCACAACGACGACGCGTTCGCCGACTACGCGGTCGCACTGCCGCGCCGAACCGGCCAGATCGTCTACAGCGGCCACTCGCCCGACAACGTGACCGCGTGGGCCGACATGGCCGAACTCCAGCGACGAGAGCTCACCGCGCACTTCGTCTCCGGCTGGACCGACGAGCGGCTCGCGCAAACCCTCGCGCTGATGCGCTCCGATGTGCTGCCGATGGAACGCCTGGTGGGCCGAACGGCCGGCACCCCGGCCGAGGTCGCCGACCTCATGACCGACGTCGCGAACGGCCGCGTCGCCGCCGTGGCCGCCCTGATCGACTGGACCGATCGGAGCCTGAGCGCATGAAGATCGTCATCACCGGTGCGGCAGGCTGGCTCGGCCGGCACGTCGCGACCATTCTCGGGGCCGACCACGACCTCGTCCTGCTCGACCGTGTGGATCCGGCCGAGGCGACGATCTTCGATCCGTCCAGCCCCACCGGCCGCTCGCTCGCGCCGCTGGCGCCGTCGTGGCCTTATCAGCAGGTCGACATCTCCGATCGGGACGGGCTGCGCGCGGCCTTCGCCGACGCCGACGTCGTCGTCCACCTGGCGGCCTGGCCGACCGGGACCTGGGATCTCGCGTCGTCGACGTTGGAGACGAACATCATGGGGACGGTCAACGTCTACGAGGCGGCCCGTGACGCCGGTGTGCGGCGGGTCCTCAACGCGTCCAGCATCAACGCCTACGGCACCTTCTACTGGCGTACCTCGGGCCGGACGCCGGTCCGTACCTCGTTGCCGTTGACCGAGGCGGTGCCGGTCGAGCCGGAGGACCCGTACAGCCTGAGCAAGGCGGCCGGCGAGCTGATCGGCGGGACGTACCACCGGGCGTTCGGTATCGAGGTGGCCAACCTGCGGTTCGCCGGGGTGTGGGCCGAGGTGACGTACGAAAGGGCGCTGGCGAACGGCCTCCCGGCCACGACGGCATGGGCGGATGACCTGTTCCAGTGGGTGCACGTGGTCGATGTGACGACGGGTATCGGGCTGGCGGCGACCGTGTCGGCGGTGGCACCCGAACCGATCGTCCTGGGCGCCGCGGACACCCGGGCCCCGGAACCGACGCTCGAGCTGATCCACCGGTTCCAGCCCGACCTCGCCGCGAGCCTCGTCGAGCCCCTGCCGGGCCGTGCGCCGCTGCTGTCGATCGCCCGCGCTCGGACGCAGCTCGGCTACGACCCGCAGTTCCGCCTCGACGCCCGCTGAGGGCGGTCCTTACTTGGCGCGTCAGCCACGGTCGAGTGGTCGGCATTGGACGTGGGTTCGCCGGAGGTGCTCACTTCGGCGACGTCTCGGATCGGACATTCTTCGTGAATCGCTCAGTGCTCATCTTCGCAGTCGGCCTGTGTGCCGTCGCTCTGGTGTCGTGTACGCCAACCGGCCGGGCTCCGACGACGGCGCCCGCGACCGTCACGATCACTGCCACCCCGACCGCGCTGACGCGGGCTCAGGTGCAGGACGAGACGCAAAAAGACCAGCAGCAGTGGATGGCGAGCAATAGCCCCACACCTCTCGACGACGACGCGGGAGTCGAGGCTGGCGACCCGGACGTGACGGTTGCCAAGGGCAGGATCGGCGTCCAGCTACTGGTGCACGATCCAACTGATCAGGCCAACACCGCGAGCATCAACGTCTTTCGGGTGGATCGGGTCCTCTCCGACTCTTTGGACTACTACCGATCAACGGAAGCGTCGGAGTTCCTGTCCATCTCTGTCAACATCCGCGTCAAGACCGGGGTGTGGGAAACCAGTTCGGCCGACTGGATGCTCGAGCCTGATGCGGACACAGGGATCCCGCTCTATCAGGCCCAGGGGTCGATCGGTCGCTACGACTCCAAAGGCGACGACCGCGCGCTCTACGACGGGAAGGTCAAAGCAGGCAAGCACGTCGAGGGCGGCGTCTATTTTGACGCCCCGACCGGCACGGACTTCACGCTTCGCTATACGCCGAGCTTCACGTGGTTCTCCACCGGTGACGACGGCATCGCGAGCTGGCGCATCCCGAAGTAGCCGAGAGCTCTTGGCGGGCGGCCTCGACCGCCGTCGGCTCAGGACCGTGGCACGGCGTAGGTACGCGCGCGCCTCGTCGTGAGACCGCGATGAGGGCCGGACCTGCGGCACACTTCGGTCGTGACCGATGAACTGAGCCCGGGGCTATACGAGACGATCCTCGATGTCGCCATGGACAAACGGCTTAGCCGAATTGATGGGCGGCTCGTCGACCGACGAACCTTGCGGTCTGCGGATGCCTCCGATCGGATCGCGCAATATCTCGCGCGACTGCTGCGCCGAGCGCTGGATTCCGTTCCGGACTCTGAGCGCGTGGCCGTCGGGATCGACGTGGCTCGACGGCTGCTGGGTGAGGTCAGCGCGAACATCCCGCAGAGCAATGCCGTGGAGGGAGCGCCCCTGGCGACGGGTCAGGCGCTTTACGGGATCGGTGATTGGCGACCGGATGGATCTGTTCGTATGCCGCAGGGACCATTGATCCCTTTGCTGGACACGACGCTGTTGACCAACGCTCCCGGAGAGCCTCGAGTGGGCAGGCAGATCCTGGCCGAGATCGAATCGGCCCACGGGATCGACATCGTGATGGCCTTCGTGCGGCGCAGTGGGCTGATCCCACTCGCAGACGCGCTGCGAGATCACTGCAATCGGGGCCACCGACTGCGCGTACTCACCACGACGTATACCGGTTCGACGGAAGCCAAGGCGCTCGATCTGCTGATCGCTCTCGGCGCGGAGGTCAGGGTGTCCTACGATCTCTCGACTACGCGGCTACATGCCAAGGCTTGGGTCTTCCCTCGACTGTCGGCATTCACTACCGCGTACGTAGGCTCCTCCAACCTGACCCATTCGGCGCAGATCGCCGGCATGGAGTGGAACGTGCGGGTCTCGGGTGCTCGCAACCCGGACGTGATCGACAAGCTCGAGGCCGTGTTCGAGAGCTACTGGCAGAGCGGTGACTTCGTCCCGTACGACGCCGCAGAGTTTCAGCAGGCGCTGGACCGATCAAGACAATCGGAGGAACCGACTTCAGCGACGATCAGTCCGCTGGAGATACGCCTTGAGCCGTTCCAAGAACGATTGCTAGAACTCATTGCCGTTTCACGCGCGCAAGGCCGGCATCGCAACCTCCTGGTCTCAGCGACCGGTACCGGCAAGACAGTCATGGCGGCGATCGACTACGCACGGCTTCGGGCCACTCTGCCGAGGGCGCGGCTGCTGTTCATCGCTCACCGCGAGGAGATCCTCGATCAGAGCCGAGCCACATTCAGACACGCTATGCGTGACTACGCCTTCGGTGAGCAGTGGGTCGGTGGCTCACGTCCGGCCAAGTTCGACCATGTGTTCGCGTCCGTCCAAAGCCTCAGTTCGGCGAACCTGATGCGGCTGGACGCCAGCCACTTCGACGTGGTGATCGTTGATGAGTTTCATCATGCCGCGGCTCCCCTCCTACGAAGCGCTTCTCGAGCACTTGTCGCCGCGAGAGCTGCTCGGCCTTACGGCCACGCCAGAGCGCGCCGACGGTTTGCCAATCCTGCATTGGTTCGACGATCGGGTCGCCGCCGAGCTTCGACTCTGGGACGCCATCGAGCAACATCGCCTCACGCCGTTCGCCTACTACGGAATCCACGATGGTTCGGATCTGAGGTCCATTCCCTGGCGACGGGGCCAGGGCTACGACACCGCAGCCCTGAGTAACGTCTACACCGCCAACGACGCCTGGGCTCGGCTCGTCTACCAGCAACTTAGTGACCACGTCGACGACGTTTCAGCCATGCGCTGTCTCGGGTTCTGCGTCGGCGTCGCTCATGCACGGTTCATGGCCCGACACTTTCGGAGCTTCGGCCTATCAGCCGTCGCTGTCTCAGGAGAGACACCCGCCGACGAGCGCCGGGACGCCTTGCATGGTCTGGCCGAGGGGCGTATCCAGGTTGTGTTCTCCGTGGACCTGTTCAACGAAGGCGTCGACGTACCCGCGGTAGACGTCGTGCTCATGCTGCGGCCGACCGAAAGCTCCACGCTTTTCTTGCAACAGCTTGGTCGCGGCCTGCGAATCGCGCACAACAAGACCGTCTGCACAGTGCTCGACTTCGTTGGCACTCACCGAAAGGAGTTCAGACTCGACCTGCGCTATCGAGCCCTGCTTGGCGGGAGTCGCAAGGATCTGGAGCGAGCTGTAGAGGCGGGCTTTCCCTTCCTGCCTGCCGGCTGCCATCTGGAACTGGACCGGGTGGCCTCAGAGATCGTCCTCCGAAGCGTTCGAGAAGCGATCCCATCGCGGTGGCCAGCGAAGGTAGCAGAGCTCCGAGCCCTGTCCCTCGCTCGCGGACCCATAAGGCTCGCTGATTATCTGGCTGAGACGGGCCTTGAGATCGGAGATATCTATGCCGGAAACCGTGGCTGGTCTGACCTACAGGAGGCGGCCGGCATGGCTGTAGCGCCACCCGGCCCGCAGGAAACCGCTCTGCGACGCGGCATCGCACGGATGCAACACATCGATGACGACCAGCGGACGGTGGCCTACTCGACATTCCTGCGACAGCCTGATGTTCCCGACGTCGGCACGATGAGCGAAGTCGAACGTCGACTAGCCAGAATGCTGACCGCAAACACGGCTGACTCCGCCATTGACAAATACAGTTCGCTACAGGATGGCCTCGACATGCTGTGGTCACATCCGCAGGTCCGGGCTGAGTTGTTGGACCTTCTCGACGTGCTGCACAGCGGCGTCAACCACCTCCATCGTGACGCGCTGCCGGGGATCCCGCTCCAAGTGCATGCGCGGTACACGCGCATAGAGATTCTGGCTGCTGCTGGTGAGGGATCAGGCGCCAAGACGCCACAGTGGCGCGAGGGAATCTATGATGCCAAGGAGATCCGAGCTGACCTGCTTGCGTTCACGCTCGACAAGACGAGCGGCGACTTCTCCCCGACGACCCGATACCGCGATTACGCCATCACGCCAGACCTGATCCATTGGGAGAGCCAGTCCGGTACGCGAGCGGACAGCCCCACGGGACGGCGTTATCAGACCCATGCCGCACTCGGAAGGTCAGTTCTGCTCTTCGCGCGCGCTCAGGCCGACGACCGCGCGTTCTGGTTCCTTGGACCAGCAAGCTACGTCGGACACGAAGGCGAGAAGCCGATGGCGGTGACGTGGAGGCTCAAAACCTTGCTGCCTGGCGATCTCTTTGCGGCCTTCGCGGCGGCCGTCGCGTAGCCCTGCGGTGACTCAAGTTCGCTAGCGCACTCCGGCGCTGTGCCCGAGCGATCCGGCATAGAAGCGTGACCGCGCGTGACGCAGAGTTGCCTGATTCGTCTTATCTGGTTGAGGATACTGGTTCGGTGGATTGTCGGTGGGCTGCTCTAGCGTTGCTTGCATGATGACAACGGGCGTGACGCCGGCGGCGGGGGTGGACCATCCGGTCGCCCACGCCCTGGTCGACGCGCTCGGGTTGTTGCGTCCTGCCGGTGACCCGGCCGTGGTCAAGCTGTGGCAGCTCGGGGACGACCAGTGCCTGACCACGATGCTCACCGTTCTGGACGTCGAAGCGGCCGTGGCCGCGATCAAGCTCCAGCTGTTGGGGGTGATGGAGGAACGGCAGGTCACTCAGCACGCGACGAACCTGGGGACGGCGTCGTGGTTGAACGGGACGACCGCGTCGAGCCTGCAAGCCGCCTACCGGGACACCGGCCTCGCACGCGGTCTGCACCGCCGATTCCCCGCGATCGTGACCGCGATGGCCGCCGGTGCGGTGTCCGCCGAACAGGCCGCCGCGATCGTCGGTGTGTTGAAGAAGCTCCCCGAGGACCTGTCCGTCGAGCAGGTGAAGGCGGCGGAGGCGATGATGATCGGGTTCGCCGCCGGCCACGGCCCTAAAGGCCTGCGTGACCTCGCCCGGCACCTGCTGAACGTGATCGCCCCCGAGATCGCCGAACAAGCCGAAGCTGCCGCCCTCGAGGCGCAGGATCGGGAGGCACGCAAGAACCAGTACCTGCGGCTCCGCGACGACGGCGACGGCTCCGTCGCGATCGCCGGGAAACTCCCCGCCGCCGACGGTGAAGCACTCCGGGCGGTGGTCGACGCCATCGCGCACAGCACCAAAACCGCCGGCGACGCGAGCTGGGCTGAGCCGGGTCTGTCGTCTGAGGCGCGGCGGGCACAGGCGTTGATGACCCTCGTCCACGCCTACTCCACCGGCGGTCACGGTCCCCGACACGGTGGCGACCGACCCCGGGTGACCGTGCTGGTGAACTACGAGGACCTGCTCCGTGGTGTCGCCGGCGCCACCCTGCTCGGGTCGAACACGAGGATCAGCCCGAGCGAGGCCCGCCGGCTCGCCTGCGACGCCGACATCCTCCCCGCCGTCCTCGGCTCGGACTCACAACTGCTGGACTTAGGTCGCACGACCCGACTGTTCGCCGGTGACCTACGGCAAGCCATCATGCTGCGAGACCGGGGGTGTGTGTTCCCCGGCTGCCATCGCGACCCGCGTGACTGCGACGCCCACCACATCACACCCTGGACCGCCAACGGCCCCACCAGCCTCGACAACGGCGCCCTCCTGTGCCCCACCCACCACCGCCTCGTCGAACCCGACCCCCACGCTGATCGAGCAACCGACCACGAACGCTGGCACATGCGCATGAGCGCAGACGGCATCCCCGAAGTCATCCCACCCGCCGCCAACGACCAGCACCGACAACCCCAACGCCACAAACGATTCCACCTGCAACGGTGCTGACGCAGATGGCGACGAGAGACCTATCAGCCGAAGTCGAGTTGCATCGGCAGCTGGCTAGTGCACCGACGCGCGGAAGATCTGCGCGATCGACGCATCCAGTCGCTCGTCGAACTGCTCGTCGGTCTGCTGGTCGAACAGTCCCTCGAGCAGCGCGCGGGAGAAACTGGCGATCATGCTCGAATCGTTTGTGAGCAGCGCACACGCTTTGTCGCGGCTGTAGCCGCCTGACAAGGCCAGCACCCGCAGCACGCGCGGATCGTCTGCGAGGCCGGCGTAGAGGCCCGGCTCGCTGGGAATCGTCAGCTTGAACATGATGCGGGCGTCGTCAGGCAACGCGGCGAGGTGCGTCTGCAACGCGTCCTGCAACAGGGTCTCCGCCTCGGTCTTGTGCGGGCTGCTGATGCTGACCTCGGGCTCGAGGATCGGAACGAGGCCGGCGGCCGATATCCGCGCGGCGTACTCGAACTGCTGATCGACCACTGCCGTCACCCCGTCCTTGTCGGCGTCCTTGATCACCGACCGCATCTTCGTACCGAAGACTCGGTGCCCGTTCGCACGTGCGAGCAACTCGTCGAGCGAGTCGATGGGCTTCATCAGCTGAACACCGTGTTGCTCGTCGGCGAGGCCCTTGTCCACCTTCAAGAACGGGACGACGCGTTTCTGCGCCCACAGGTACTGCGCCGTCGGCATGCCCTGCATGTCCCGCTCCATCGTCTGCTCGAACAGGATTGCCGCCAGGACGCGCGACCCGTCGAAAGCAGGGCTGGTGACGATGCGCGTGCGCATTGCGTGGACCAGCTCGAACATCTCCTGCTCGGAGTCGTACCGGCTCTCGGCGATGCCGAACCCGGCCAGCGCCTTCGGTGTGCTGCCGCCACTCTGATCGAGCGCGGCGAAGAAACCCTGGCCGGAACGGATCCTCTCGAGCTGCGTCGCATCCATGAGTCTCATCTTGTCACCCGGGATGACGCCAGCGCGGTGAGTTCGGGTCCGTCGAGCCGGTAGTGCAGCCACTCGTCCATCGGCTTGGCGCCGAGCGAGTGGTAAAACCCGATCGACGGCTCGTTCCAGCGCAGCACCCACCACTCGAGCCGCCCGTAGCCGCAGTCGGCGACGATCCCGGCCAGCGCCGTCAGCAGCGCCTTGCCGATCCCGCTCCCGCGTTGGGTGGGCGAGACGAACAGGTCTTCCAGCCAGACCCCGTGCCGGCCCAGCCAGGTGGAGTAGGTGACGTACCAGATGGCCATGCCGACGACTCGCGGCTCGCCGTCACGGTCAGCGTCGGGCACCTCGGCGACGAGCGCGTGCACGAGCGGCTCACCGGCGGCCGGGAAGAACGTCGCAGCCATCTCCTCCACGGAGGTCTCGACGTCGTCCGGCGCGCGCTCGTACACGGCGAGCTCGACCACCAGGTCGTACAGGGCCTTGACGTCGGCGGGCTCGGCCGGCCGGATCCTGCACTTCTCGAACTTGGGTACTGGCTCGCTCATGCCGCCCATCCTCGGCGACTCACCCAGCTGTGCGGAAGCCAGTGTCGGACGGAACTCGGGTGCCACCTGGCGCGCGGCGTCCTACACTTGCGCCACAGGCGTCGATCCGGCCATCACCGGTGAGTTTCCGGAAGAACGGCGTCCGCCACACCAGGCGGGCGCTCACTAGAACCGGACGGGTAGGCCCGTCACAGCTCTCACGAGTGGTCGGTTCGGCTCCCCACAGGGTCGGCGCCGGCAACAGAGGTGGTACCGCGGTGTACCGGGGCAGCCCGGAGCGTCGTCCTCAGCATGCTGATGACCGACCCACCGCAAGGAGCCTCGAATGCCCTACCCCCTCGTCGATGTGGCCACTCTCGTTTCCAGTGGGCTCGCCTCCGACGCCGCCGACGCGACCGACGGCGTCACCTCCTCGCCACGGTTCCCCGTGCTCGAGCGCGCCGTCCTCGCCTTCTGGGCCGACGACGGCACCTTCCAGGCCAGCATCGACCAGCGCGACCCGGGCCGCGACGGCAGCAACGAGTTCGTCTTCTACGACGGCCCGCCGTTCGCCAACGGGCTGCCGCACTACGGGCATCTGCTGACCGGCTACGTCAAGGATGTCGTGCCCCGCTACGAGACCATGCGCGGTCGCCGGGTCGAACGCCGCTTCGGCTGGGACTGTCACGGGCTGCCGGCCGAGCTCGAGGCGATGCGTCAGCTCGGCATCACCACCAAGGCGGAGATCCTCGAACTGGGCGTGGAGAAGTTCAACAAGGCCTGTCGTGCGGGCGTGCTCAAGTACACGCACGAGTGGCAGGACTACGTCACGAAGCAGGCCCGTTGGGTCGACTTCGAGCACGACTACAAGACCCTCGACCTGCCCTACATGGAAAGCGTCATGTGGGGGTTCAAGCAGCTCTACGACAGAGGCCTGGTCTACGAAGGTCGCCGCGTCCTCCCGTACTGCTGGAACGACGAGACGCCGCTGAGCAACCACGAGTTGCGGATGGACGACGACGTCTACCAGCCGCGCCAGGACCCGGCCGTCACGGTGGGGCTGCGGCTCGACTCCGGCGAGCTCGCGCTGATCTGGACGACGACGCCGTGGACGCTGCCGAGCAACCTCGCGGTCGCGGTGAACCCCGAGGTCGACTACGTCGTCGTCACCGGCCCGGCGGAGGGCACGTTCGCGGGGGAGAAGCTCCTGCTGGCCGAGGCCCGCCTGGCCGCCTACACCCGCGAGCTCGGGGACGACGTCGCCGATCGCGTGGTCGAGCGGCTCGCCGGTGCCGACCTGGTCGGACGGCACTACACGCCGCCGTTCACCTATTTCCTCGGGCGCGCCAACGCCCACGTGCTCCTGGCCGCCGACTACGTCACCGTCGAGGACGGCACCGGGCTCGTCCACATCGCGCCTGCCTTCGGCGAGGAGGACAAGGTCGTCGCCGACGCCGCCGGGATCGAGCTCGTCGTCCCGGTCGACGCCTCCGGCAAGTTCACTGTCGAGGTCCCGGACTACCAGGGCCAACCGGTGCTCGGCGCGAACAGCGACATCGTTCGCGACCTCCGCGACGCGACCGCCGACGACAGCACGACGACCGCCTCGGTGACGCCGGGGACCAAGTTGCTGCGGCACGAGACCTATCAGCACTCGTACCCGCACTGCTGGCGGTGCCGCCGGCCGCTGATCTACATGGCCGTGTCCAGCTGGTTCGTCGAAGTCACCAAGTTCCGTGACCGCATGGTCGAGCTCAACCAGCAGATCACCTGGGTACCCGAGCACGTGAAGGACGGCCAGTTCGGCAAATGGCTGGCCAACGCCCGCGACTGGTCGATCAGCCGGAACCGCTTCTGGGGCAGCCCGATCCCGGTGTGGCAGTCCGACGATCCGCGGTACCCGCGCACCGACGTGTACGGGTCCCTGGACGAGCTGGCGCGCGACTTCGGCGCGCGCCCGACCGACCTGCACCGGCCCTACATCGACGAGCTCACCCGGCCCAACCCCGACGACCCGACCGGTGCTTCGACCATGCGCCGGGTCGCCGACGTCCTCGACGTGTGGTTCGACTCCGGCTCGATGCCGTTCGCGCAGGTGCACTACCCGTTCGAGAACGCCGACTGGTTCGAGCACCACTACCCGGGCGACTTCATCGTCGAGTACATCGGCCAGACCCGCGGCTGGTTCTACATGATGCACATCTTCGCGACGGCGCTGTTCGACCGGCCGGCGTTCCGGACCTGCCTGAGCCACGGCATCGTGCTCGGAAGCGACGGCCTCAAGATGAGCAAGTCGCTGCGCAACTACCCGGACGTCACCGAGGTGTTCGATCGGGACGGGTCCGACGCCATGCGCTGGTTCCTGATGGCCAGTCCGATCCTGCGCGGCGGCAACCTCGTCGTCACCGAGCAGGGCATCCGCGACGGTGTCCGGCAGGTCCTGATCCCGCTCTGGAACACCTGGCACTTCTTTGCCCTGTACGCCAACGCGTCGAAGGATGGCGCTGGCTACCGCGCGCAGCCGCGTGCCGATTCGCCTGCCCTGCTTGATCGTTACGTGCTGGCGAAGACCGACGCGCTGGTCGCCGACGTCACCATCCGGATGGACGCGAACGACATCGCCGGCGCGTGCGAAGCCGTGCGGGAACACGTGGACGTACTGACGAACTGGTACATCCGCCGGTCGCGGCAGCGGTTCTGGGACGAGGACACCGTCGCGTTCGACGTCCTCTATACGAGCCTGGAGACCTTGTGCCGGCTGGCGGCGCCGCTGCTGCCGTTGACGACCGAGACGATCTGGAAGGGGCTCACCGGTGGACGCAGCGTCCACCTGACCGACTGGCCCGCGGTGTCGGGAGCGTCCGCTGCCGCGACGTCGGACGAGGCGGATCTCGTGACCCGGATGGACCGGGTCCGCGAGATCAGCTCGGCCGCGCTCGGGTTGCGCAAGGCCAGGCAGCTGCGGGTCCGGCTGCCGCTGGCCGGCGTGACGGTCGTCGACGACCGGCCCGGGCTCGGTGCCGACGCCCTGACCGACGAGCTGTCGTCGATCCTGCGCGACGAGGTCAACGTCCGTGATGTCAGCAGGCTGACGTTGGCGGAAGCCGAAGCGGGCCTGGCAATACGACGTCGGCTCGCGGTCAACGCCAGGGTCGCGGGACCGCGGCTCGGCCGTGCGGTGCAGACCGTGATCCGCGCCGGCAAGAGCGGTGACTGGTCCGTCGACGACGACGGTTCGGTGACCGCCGGGGGAGTGCTGCTCGCCGACGGCGAGTTCGACCTGGTGGTCGAGCTCGAGGCCGACGACGCGACGGCGGGTGCGGTGGCGTCGCTGCCCGGCGGCGGTTTCGTCCTCCTGGATACCCGGGTCACGCCCGAGCTGGCCGCCGAAGGGCTGGCGCGTGACGTGATCCGGCTGGTGCAGCAGGCACGCCGCGACGCCGGCTTCGAGGTCAGCGACCGGATCGAGCTGACCGTCGTAGGCGGCGATGCCGTGCACGACGCGCTGCAGGCGCATTCGGCGCTGTTGGCGGACGAGACGCTGGCGGTCGGGGTCACGCTGGTCGACATCACCACGATGCCGGCCGGCGCCGGGCCGACCGTCAACGTGGGCGACGCGCAGTCGGTCGTGGTCTCGGTCGCGAGGGCCTGACGTCGGACCTGCCTCAGCAGGGATAGAGGCCGTACCGGTGCTTCATCGCGAGCACCCGTTCGGCCGCTGTCCGGGCGATGCGCGCGAACGCCGGGTCCGCCTTCATCTCGGCCACGATCGTGGCCGCCATCGTGGCCGCCGCGGAGTTGCCGGAGACGGTGATCAGGTCGCCGCCGGCCCGGATGAACCTCAACGCCCGATCGCCCGGGCGCACATTGCTGACCTGCTTGGCCAGCCCGAGGTCGTCGGAGACGATCACTCCGCTGAACCCGAGCTGGTGCCGCAACAGGTCCGTCACGATCGGGTGCGAGAACACCGCCGCCTGCCGCTTGTCGATCTTGGTGTAGACGGCCAGGGAGATCATCACGGCCGGCACGTGGTCGTTGACGGCCGCCTTGAACGGCGCCAGGTATGCGTCGGTCTTCGTGGTGGTCGAGTCGGTGACACCGGAATCGAAGTCGGTGTTGCCGCGGACCCGGCCCAACCCCGGGAAGTGTTTGACACTGGTCGCGCGGCCGGCCGTGCGCATGCCGTCGGCGAACGCCACGACGTGGCTGCTGACGACCGACGGGTGCGGCCCGTAGCCGCGGTGCAGGACGCCGATCGGCTGGTTGATGTCCTGGAGACTCTTCGGGACCACGTCGGCCACCGGCGCGAGGTCGAGGTCGATGCCCGCGGACTTGAGCTGCTTGCCCCAGGTGGTCGCGTCTGCCTTGAGCCGCGCCGTGCTGTAGGCGGATTGGGTCAGGGCGCTCAGGATGCGGTTGAAACCGGGCCCCTGCAGCCGCTGCACGAGACCGCCCTCCTGGTCCGCGGCCAGCATGATGTGGGTCTTGCCGCCGTCCAGCGCGTGGATCTTGTTCGCCAGCCGCCGGGTCGCGGCCACGCCTGCTTTCGAGTTGCCGACGAGGAAGACGGCACCGATCTTGCGTTTGTCGATCGTGGCCGCTGTCGACGAGCTCAGCCCGCTCGAGGTGACGCTGATCATCAGGAGCTGACCGGCCACCTGGGCGTTGCTCAGCGCGGCGGCCTGGGTCGAGCAGGTGGCGTCGACCGTCGGGGTCGGTGTCGACGTGGCCCTCGGGTCGGGACTGCCGGTTGGGGTCGGCGTCGGTGCTGGGGTCGGCGTCGGTGCTGGGGTTGCCGTCGGTGTTGCCGGCGGTGTCGGGTCACCGCTCCCGCTGGCCGAGGCCGAGGTCGCGACCGTCGAGACGGCCGTCTGCGACGGACCGGAGCCGGGTATCGAGGCGGTGGAACAGGCGGTCGAGACGGCCAGGATGCCGGCGGCCAGGAGAGTGCTGGTGCGACGCAGCGACGTCATCGTCGTGCCTCCCGGCTCGAAACCGCTGCGACCGGCTGCTCCGGAGCCTGCGGTGACGGGCTCGCGTCATCCGCGACCGTCACCCCCGAGAACGCTGGGCGGTAGCGCCGGAGTTCCCCGTCCCGCCACCGACGCACGAGGTACGGCAGCACCCCGCACACGATCGCAAGCAGCACGCCGAGAATACCGACCGCGACGAACCCGAACCACGGCGAGGTTGCGTCGATCACGACCCCCGCCAGCGGTGACCCGGCCGCGACGCCGATCGTCAGGGCTGACCCGTGCCAGCCCATCGCCTCCCCACGACGACGCTCCGGCACCAGCCGGGTCACGCCTTCGACGGTCGAGGTGATGACGGGTGCGCAGAGCGCGCCGGCCGGGACCAGCAGCACGGCCAGCTGCCACGGCTGTCGGGCGAACCCGACGACGATCGTGAGCAGGCACAGACCGAGCAGCAGGATCCACGGCGGGATGCTGCGGTGCAGGCCGCCGTAGACGAGACCGCCGACGACCGAGCCCGAACCCCAGGCGACCATCGCGACACCGATGAACGTGGCCTGATCGAGCGCGCGCAGTGTCGATACGACGCCGATGTCGGTGCCGGACAGGACGAGGGTGGCCGCCGCGGTGATCGCGAACAGGGCAAGCAGCGAACGGTTGGCGAGAAGGTGCCGTTCGCGAACCGGCGATGCGGCCGAGTCCGCCACCGAGTGGAGGTCCGCGGCCGAGCGGGTCGGTGGATTACGCACCATCAGGGCGATCCCGGCCGCCACCATGCACGCACCGACCGTCCACATCGCGACCCTGGTGGACACCTGCGTCGCCAGCACGACGATCGTCGCCGGGCCGACGATGAACGACAACTCGGTGGTGACCGAGTCCAGGGCGAGCGCGGTCCGCCGCTGGTCCACCGGGACGAGCGCGGTCAGCGACTGCCGGACGACCGAGAAGATCGGCAGCCCCAGCAGCCCGCCGATCACCGCCAGAACGAGAAGCACCGGGTAACTCACCTGCGGCGCGAGCCCCCACACCACGGCTTCGACGACGATCGAGGGCATCACCGCGAGCCGCAGGCCGAACCTGTCGACCGCGCGCCCGCGCCACGGGGCGCCGACCGCACCGCCCGCCGTAACAGCAGCGGCGACCAGTCCCGCCTGGGCGTAGCTGCGTCCGAGCGGGCCGACGACGTGGAGGGTGAGGACCAGGCCGGCGCTGGCCGCCGGGATGCGCGCGAGCGTCGCCAGCACTTGCAGTCCGAGGACTCCGGGCACATTCAGGACACGTCGGTACTTCTCCCACACAGTCGTCCACTCTGACAGACCTCGAGGGCCGGCGCGGACGGGTTTACGGCGTGGGTGCCCGCCAGTTCCGCTGATATTCGCGTAGTCGATGACGATGCTTCAGCTCGCGCACGCTCACCTCGGGCATGTGCCGCGCTTCGAGTGCGGGAATATCAGCGAAACGATGGTCCGGGTTGGTCAGCTCGATGCGCCGGGAGCTTGGGGGAGCGGATAGCAGCCGTCCACCAGCTCGACGCCACCGCCCGGCGGCAACAGCCCGCTCTCCAGATAGATCGCGTTCGGCAACGCGGCCAGCACGTGGATGTGCGGGCCGCCGCCGTGCGAGGCATACGGCACGCCGAACCCGTGCGCCATCAGCCCGATCTCGAAGCACTCCGTCAGGCCGCCTGCGCGACGGAGGTCGGGCTGGACGACGCCGAGCCCGCCGCTGGTCAGGAGCTCACGGAACTGTGCCTGCCCGTACCGGTTCTCACCGGCCGCGATCGGGATGTTCAGCCGCTCGGCCAGCCGGGCGTGTGCCGTGATCTCGTCGGCGCGCACGGGTTCCTCGAACCACCGGCAGCCCAGGTCCTGGTAGACGAGGCCCCGCCGCAACGCCTCGGTGAAGTCGAAGGCCTGGTTCGCGTCGACCATCAGGACGGCGTCCGGCGCGATCGCGGCACGGACCGCCTCGATCCGCGCGACGTCCTCGCCCAGTGTCGCGCCACCGACCTTCATCTTCACGCCCTTGAAGCCCTGCTCCATCGCCCGGACGCAGACCCGGGTCAATCCGTCGACGTCGAGTTCGAGCCAGCCGACCATCGCGTATGCGGGGATCGACGAGCGGGCCGCGCCGAGCAGCTTCCACACCGGGACGTCGAGCGCCTTGCCCATCAGGTCCCACAACGCCACGTCGATCGCTGAGATGCCGAACAGAGTGAGGCCGGTGCTGCCCTGGTAGTCGGTGAGCTCCCAGAGCCGCCGGCGGACGTCGCGGACGAGGAACGGGTCCATCCCGATGACGGCGGGTCCGAGCTGCTCGGAGACGATCGCCGCAAGGAGGCCGGGCGAGCTCGCCACCCGGCCGAAGTAGGTGTGGCTCTCGCCGACCGGGCCGTCGTCGGTCTCGATCCGGACGGTGCACGACCCGTCGCGGTCGAGGAGTTGGATCGCGTCCCGGACGGGGTGCGCCTTCGGTGCGGACGTGAACTCGACGCCGACCCTGCTGATCTTCATGCGTTCCGCGTGCCGCCGGGAGCGGTCACTCGGCCGCCGGCCGCTCGGTGTAGATCTTCAACCGGCCCAGGCCCTTGTCGAAGTCGGGCCCGATCATCTTGTCCATCGACTTGAACAGGCCCATCACCTTGACCGCGAACGTCTTGTCGCCGGTCATCGTCCAGGTGACCTGGGAGCCGGCGCCGGCCGGCGCGATGGTGAGGGACGTGTCGTTGCGTGCCTTGAACGGCTTCTCGAAGGCCAGGTCGATCCGGACGTGCGAGGGAGCGGTCGCCTCGGTGATCTCCATCCGGCCCTGACCTGCCTTCCGGTTGCCCGACCAGGCGTACACCGAGCCGATGCCCGACTCCGCACCTGAATAGGTCCGCGTCAGGTCGGGGTCGAGGTCCTCCCACGGCGACCAGTTGGGCCAGTTGTGGAAGTCGACGATCTGGTCGTAGATGCCCTCGGGTGCAGCGTCGATGCCGGCTGATCGGGTCACGGTGTAGGTGTCGTCGGTCATGGCCGGAGCGTAGCGTTCGAGCCGAGTCTCAGCTCCGTAACCCTGATTGCGTCCGCAGGCCGCGCACAGGTACTCTGACAGGCGCGTTTGGGTCCTGTGCGAGCTTCAGACGGAGCAGGCCCGCGATATCGCTTTGGTGTTGAACTGTCCGGTGGTTTTGTTCGTGGTGACGTGGTTGCAGCCTTGGTGGGTCCCTGATCGGGACTCGGTTCGATGTTGTCGCGGAGCTTGGCGGGCCAGGCAGAACCGAAGAGGCCCCAGACGCGACGACCCACGATCCCATCCACCCCCCGGAGTAACCACTACATGACGAGTACCCAGACTGCGCCTGCGAGGCCGGCCGTTCAGGTCGCGATCAACGACATCGGAACCGCCGAGGACTTCATGGCGGCGATCGACGAGACGATCAAGTACTTCAACGACGGTGACATCGTCGACGGCATCGTCGTCAAGGTCGACCGCGACGAGGTCCTCCTCGACATCGGTTACAAGACCGAAGGCGTCATCCCCTCCCGTGAGCTGTCGATCAAGCACGACGTCGACCCCGGTGAGGTAGTCAAGGTCGGCGACGCAGTCGAAGCCCTCGTTCTCCAGAAGGAGGACAAGGAAGGCCGCCTGATCCTGTCCAAGAAGCGCGCACAGTACGAGCGCGCCTGGGGCACGATCGAGAAGGTCAAGGAAGAAGACGGCGTCGTCACCGGCCAGGTCATCGAGGTCGTCAAGGGCGGCCTCATCCTCGACATCGGCCTGCGCGGGTTCCTTCCCGCGTCGCTCGTCGAGATGCGCCGCGTCCGCGACCTGCAGCCCTACGTGGGCCAGGAGCTCGAAGCCAAGATCATCGAGCTCGACAAGAACCGCAACAACGTCGTGCTGTCCCGGCGCGCGTGGCTCGAGCAGACCCAGAGCGAGGTTCGGCAGAACTTCCTCAACGAGCTGCAGAAGGCCCAGATCCGCAAGGGCGTCGTCAGCTCCATCGTCAACTTCGGTGCGTTCGTCGACCTCGGCGGCGTCGACGGTCTCGTCCACGTCTCCGAGCTGTCCTGGAAGCACATCGACCACCCGAGTGAGGTCGTCGCCGTCGGCGACGAGGTCACCGTCGAGGTGCTCGACGTCGATCTCGACCGCGAGCGCGTCTCGCTGTCGCTCAAGTCGACGCAGGAAGACCCGTGGCAGGCGTTCGCCCGTCTGCACCAGATCGGCCAGATCGTGCCCGGCAGGGTCACGAAGCTGGTTCCGTTCGGTGCGTTCGTGCGTGTCGAGGAGGGCATCGAAGGCCTGGTGCACATCTCCGAGCTGGCCGAGCGTCACGTCGAGATCCCCGAGCAGGTCGTCCAGGTCAACGGCGACGTGATGGTCAAGATCATCGACATCGATCTCGAGCGTCGTCGCATCTCGCTGTCGCTCAAGCAGGCCAACGAAGGCGGCGAGGCTGCCGTCGAGCAGTTCGACCCGACCGTCTACGGCATGGCCGCGTCCTACGACGATGCCGGCAACTACCTCTACCCCGAGGGCTTCGACCCGGAGACCAACGACTGGCTGGCCGGGTTCGAGAAGCAGCGCGAGGAGTGGGAGCGTCAGTACGCCGAGGCGCAGACGCGTTGGGAGTCGCACAAGAAGCAGATCGAGGACGCGACCACGGCCGAGGCCGAGGCAGCCGCGAACCCCGAGTCCGCGACTGTGTCGTCGTCCTCGTCCTCGTCGTCGCCGTCACCCTCGACCAGCGGTGGCACCAGCAGCAGCGGCGGCGGTGGGAGCAGCTACAGCTCGGAGCCGTCCAACGAGGGCACGCTCGCCTCGGACGAGGCCCTGGCCGCCCTGCGCGAGAAGCTCACTGGCGCCAACTAGGCACCGAGCACGACACGATGCACCGCACGACCGGCAGCGGGCCGCGACGAGTAATCGTCCCGGCCCGCTGTTGTCGTTCGGGCGGCCGCGGGTCGACCGGCGTCGACTGCCCCATCCGGCCAAGCTACCGTCTTCAGCGGCCGACCCCTAGATCTTGTGCTGGTCGGGGTTATCCCGGTACCAGGTCTCGATGTCGTACACCGGTGTCATGTGTTGTCGATTCATGCCGGTCTGCGCAGCGCAGGGGTTTTCTGAGGAGCCGACATTGGAGGTCTGTGCCGCGGAGACCAGGTCCCGCGCGAACCAGAACCTGCAGGCAAAACGCCCGGAAGTTGCCGCAGCATCTCGATGTCGTGACCATTCCTTGACCCTGGACGTCCCATGTCACGGTTACATCACGAGAGATCGCGGGGTGGCGGAGCCGGACGACTGGACCCGTCTTGCCGTCGAACATCACGATCCATAACCTCATTGAGACATCCGATGTTTCAGCGCGCGATTCTGAGCACGGTGCACAAACGGGGGCCTCAGCGCTGATGAAGGGGGTGCGGATGACGAGCTTGACCGACGACGCCATCGACCAGATCAAGCGGATGATCGTGGCAGGACGGCTCCGGCCGGGCGATCGGCTGCCCCGCGAGCAGGACCTGGCCGAGCTGCTGGGGCTGTCCCGCGGAACTCTTCGGGAGGCGGTTCGGGCGCTCACGGCGATGAAGGTCGTCGACGTCCGCCGTGGCGACGGCGCCTATGTCACGAGCCTGGCTCCCGAACTCATGCTCGAGGCGCTCAACTTGGTCGTCGACCTGCACCGCGGCGACACCGTCCTGCACTTCCTCGGGTCCGCAGCTTCGTCGAACCCGAGTCGACCGCGCGTGCGTCTCTGCACGCCGACGAGAATCTCCTTCGCACATTGGCCGAACTCGTTGCCGAGGCCGATCAGTTGTCACGCGACGAGGTGGTCGACCACGAGCGTCTGATGGTGAACGACCAGCGCTTCCACGCCTCGATCAACACCGCCGGCGGCAACCCGGTAGCCGCGGCGATCCTCGCTGCCACCGCGGGGGTGACCAGCCGGGCGCGGATAGCGCGCAGCGTGGAGATCCGCGCGGAGCTCACGACGGTGGACGATCACCCGGGCGATCTACGAGGCGGTCCGCTCGGGTGACCCGGCCCGTGCCCGGTTGCGCGCCGCGATGCATGTCGCCCGCACGGAGGACTGGGTCCGTCAGCAGCTGTCCGAGGGTCAGCGTTGGACGGCCGGACTCATCGAGGCTGCGATGACGACCAGGGAAGCCGACCCCGGGTCGGCCCCCCGGGGCCGGGTGCCCCGGTCGTGCCGGGACAGCCGACGCGTGGCGCCTCCTAGACTCCACCGGTGACTCGGGTGGGGTTGACCGGCGGCATCGCGGCCGGCAAGAGCACGGTCGCGCGGCGGCTGACCGAACTCGGCGCGATCGTGATCGATGCGGATCTGCTCGCCCGCCGGGTGGTCGAACCCGGCACACCGGGCCTGGCCGCCGTGCGCGCCGAGTTCGGTGATTCGGTGCTCGCTCCAGACGGCAGCCTCGATCGGGCTGCCCTCGGCGCGCTGGTGTTCGCCGACGAGGGCGCCCGCAGGCGGCTCGAGGCGATCGTGCACCCGCTGGTGCGGGCCGAGGCCGCGCGGCTCGAGGCCGCGGCGATCGGCGCCGATGCCACGGCGGTCGTCGTGCACGACATCCCGCTGCTCGTCGAGACCGGCCAGGGCCGGCCGGCAGACGGGTTCGATCTCGTGCTGGTGGTGGACGCGCCGACCGAGACCCAGCTGGAGCGGTTGGTCCGCGACCGTGGCTACACCGAGGACCAGGCCCGCGGCCGGATCGAGGCGCAGGCGAGCCGAGCCCAGCGGCGGGCCGCGGCCGACGTGGTCCTGTTGAACGACGGCACGACGGACGACCTGCTGGCGGCGGTCGATCGCCTGTGGGCCGATCGGCTTCAGGCACACGTCTGATCGACCTAGCGCTTGGCCCAGACCCACTCGGGTGTGTCGAGAAGACCGTGCTGATCGCCGATAGTGGTCTCACCACGATGATCTGGGTGTGTGCCGACGCGCGGACGATCAACCGGGCCAGGGCCGGCAGGAGGTCAGGATGCAGGCTCGACTCGGGCTCGTTGAGCACCATCAACTCCGGTGGTCGCGGCGTGAGCATCGCCGCCACCCAGAGCAGGTAGCGCAGCGTCCCGCCGGAGAGTTCGGCCGCGCGGAGCGCGCGCAGCAGGCCCGGCTGGGAGAGCGCGAGATTGAGGTAGCCGCCCGAGTCGGTGATCGAGAGCCGCGAGCCCGGGAAGGCCTCCCTGACGGCGGCTTCGAGGGCCTGCTCGTCGCCGATCTCGACGATCCTCTGGATCGCGGCCGGCAGGTCGGAGCCGTCGCTGGCGAGCACGGGGGCGAACGTGCCGATGCGTGGTCGGCGGGCAGGTGCGTCGGGATCGGTGCGGACCGCGTCGTAGAACCGCCAGGAGCGGATGCGCTCGCGGACCGAGAACAACTCCGGCGTCCCCTGCGGATCGGCGAGCTCGGTGAGCACGCTGTCGCCGGAGCGCAGCCCCATCCCGAGCTCGGCCCACCGGCCGTCGTCGTCGCGCGCCTGCACCTGCGGCCCGATCCGTTGGACAAGCCTGGCCGCCGGCCTCGCGATCGGCCCGGCAAAGACGACCTCGTTCCTGATGACCGGGTCGAGCTTGAACGAGGTCGGCCGTTCGATGAACGTCGGGTAGCCGAGATCGATCTGGTAGCCGAGCTCGTCGCCGGCGTACCCGAGCTGGAGGGTTGTCGCGTCCTGCTCGCGGACCGCGGAGATGCGCCGCGCACCGGCCCAGAGTGCGGACGGCATGCCGCCCTCGCGCGCGATGGAGCCGACGACTCGGCCGAGTGCCACGTCGGCCAGCAGGCGCAGTGATCGGTAGTTCGCCACGGCGAGGGTCGTCAGCACGCGGCCGAGGCTACGGCGACCCACCGACGGATGGCTCCGGAACGGCTCTGGGCTGGCTCCTGGACGCGACGAAACCGAACTGTCGGCGGTGCGGGTTAGCGTTGTCGTATGCCGCGTCCCGTCACCGATCTCGTCCGCAAGGTCGCCCCGTTCGAGGTGCTGGCCGACTACCAGCCCTCGGGCGATCAGCCGACGGCCATCGTCGAGCTGGTCGAGCGGCTGCGGGCGGGCGAGTCCGATGTCGTGCTGCTCGGCGCGACCGGCACCGGCAAGACCGCCACCATCGCCTGGACCATCGAGCAGCTGCAGCGACCCACCCTGGTGATGGCGCCGAACAAGACGCTGGCCGCCCAGTTCGCCAACGAGCTGCGTGAGCTCTTCCCCAACAACGCGGTCGAGTATTTCGTCAGCTACTACGACTACTACCAACCCGAGGCCTACGTCCCGCAGACCGACACGTTCATCGAGAAGGACAGCTCGGTCAACGACGAGGTCGAGCGGCTGCGGCACTCCGCCACCGCCTCGCTGCTGACCCGGCGCGACGTGATCGTGGTGGCGACTGTGTCGTGCATCTACGGCCTTGGCACGCCCCAGGAGTATGTGGAGCGGATGGCGCGGCTCAAGGTCGGCCAGGAGATCGAGCGCGACACGCTGCTCCGGCAGCTCGTCGAGATGCAGTACGCACGCAACGACACCGCCGGCACCCGCGGCACGTTCCGCGTCCGTGGCGACACCCTCGAGGTGTTCCCCATGTACGAGGAGAACGCCGTCCGCATCGAGTTCTTCGGCGACGAGATCGAGCGTCTGTCCACCTTGCACCCGGTCACCGGCGAGATCCTCACCGAGGACCCCGAACTCTACATCTTCCCGGCCACGCACTACGTCGCCGCTCCGGAGCGGATGGAGCGTGCGATCGACGGTATCGAGGCCGAGCTGGCCCAACGGCTGGCCGAGCTCGAGAAGCAGGGCAAGCTTCTGGAGGCGCAGCGGCTGCGCATGCGCACCACCTACGACATCGAGATGATGCGCCAGGTCGGCTTCTGCTCGGGCATCGAGAACTACTCACGCCACATCGACGGCCGCGAGGCCGGCAGCGCCCCGAACTGCCTGCTCGACTACTTCCCCGAAGACTTCCTGATGGTCATCGACGAGTCGCACGTGACGGTGCCGCAGACCGGCGGCATGTACGAGGGCGACATGTCCCGCAAGCGGACGCTGGTCGACCACGGCTTCCGGCTCCCCAGCGCGATGGACAACCGGCCGCTCACGTTCGCGGAGTTCCTCGAACGGATCGGTCAGACGGTCTACATGTCCGCAACGCCGGGCCCGTACGAGCTGAACAAGGCGAACGGCTATGTGCAGCAGGTCATCCGGCCCACCGGTCTGGTCGATCCCGAGGTCATCGTCAAGCCCACCAAGGGCCAGATCGACGACCTGATCGCCGCGATCCGGCTGCGCGAGGAGCGGCACGAGCGTGTGCTCGTGACGACGCTGACCAAGAAGATGGCCGAAGATCTCACGGATTACCTGCTGGAGCAGGGGATCCGGGTGCGGTACCTGCACAGCGAGGTCGACACCCTGCGCCGGGTCGAGCTGCTCCGTGAGCTGCGGATGGGCGACTACGACGTCCTCGTCGGCATCAACCTGCTGCGGGAAGGCCTCGACCTCCCGGAGGTGTCGCTCGTCGCCATCCTCGACGCCGACAAGGAGGGCTTCCTCCGCAGCGGGACGTCGCTCATCCAGACCATCGGCCGTGCAGCGCGCAACGTCTCCGGCGAGGTCGTCATGTACGCCGACAAGGTGACGCCGAGCATGGAGTCCGCGATCGACGAGACCAACCGGCGTCGAGCGATCCAGGTTGCTTACAACGAAGAGCGCGGCCTCGATCCGCAGCCGCTGCGCAAGCGCATTGCCGACATCACCGACCTGCTCGCACGTGACAGCGCCGACACCGAGGAGCTGCTCGGCGGGTCCGGCCGGCAGCGTTCCCGCGGTAAGGCGCCGGTGCCCGCGCTGCGCTCGCGCGACCGCGACGAAGCCGGCCGGCACGCCAAGGAGCTCGCCGGGCTGCCCGCAGGCGAGCTGGCCGGGTTGATCTCCGAGCTCAACGACCAGATGCGCGCGGCTGCCGCCGAGCTGCAGTTCGAGCTCGCGGCCCGACTGCGCGACGAGATCGGCGAGCTGAAAAAGGAGCTGCGTCAGATGATGGAAGCCACCGCGTCGTGAGTGGGGAGCAGGGAGCCTCGCCGGCGCCGATGCCCCTGACCGGGGTCGGCGGCGTCGTCGCCGAGCACTGCCTGGGCAAGCCGGGTGCCTGGCCCGACCAGCCGTGGCAGGGCGACACCGTCGCGAAGGTCGGGCCGAAGATCTTCGCGTTCCTCGGTTCCGAGGATGGCTCCCTCGGTCTCAAGTGCGGGCGCGACCGCGACGAGGCCGACGAGCTGCTCGCGCGTTATCCCGGTTCGGTCACGGCCATGGCCTACATCGGGCGTTATGGCTGGAACACGTTCACACTCGACGGCCGCATCGACCTCGACGACCTTCTCGAGCTGATCGACGCGTCCTACGACGCCGTCGTGGCCCGCCTCCCGCGCAAGCACCGGCCCGCGTCTGCGTGATCGTGGCGCCGAACTGTCCCTGATCCCTCGTAGGCTCGGCGGCGTTCACCGACCCCGACGCGGAGGTAGAAGAAGTCATGGCACTCGAGGTTCAGGTCACGTTCGACTGCGCAGATCCCGGTGCCTTCGCAGAGTTCTGGGCGGCTGCGCTCGGATACCGGCTGGAGTCCCCGCCCGAGCCGTTCACGAGCTGGGACGAGGCTCTGGAGGCCTGGCATGTGCCGGCCGATCAACGCAACAACGCGTCCGCGGTCGTCGATCCCGACTCCAAGGGCCCGCGGTTGTACTTCCAGAAAGTGCCCGAGGGCAAGAGGATCAAGAACCGCGTGCACCTCGACCTCCGGGCCGCGCCCGGACTCCGCGGCGACGACCGCTGGGACGCCCTCGAGTCCGAATCGCAGCGCCTGTCGGCACTCGGGGCCAGCGTCCTGGGCCGGGTCGAGGCCGATGGCATCAACTCCGGGCACATCGTGATGTCCGACCCCGAGGGCAACGAGTTCTGCCTCGACTGACCGGCCGGCTGACCAGCCGTCGGCCGAAGGACACGACGACGGACCAGATCAGGGGCGACGGGCGCGTGCCGCGGTTCGCGCGCGCTCGTTGGCCGAGAGCACCGTCTTGCGGATGCGCACCATCGCCGGGGTGACCTCGAGGCACTCGTCCTCGCGGCAGAACTCCAGCGCCTGCTCGAGCGCCATCGTGTGCGCGGGCACGAGCCGCTCCAGCTCCTCACCGGTGGACGAACGGATGTTCGTCAGCTTCTTTTCCTTGGTGGGGTTGACGTCCATGTCCTCCGTGCGCGAGTTCTCACCGACGATCATGCCCTCGTACACAGCGGCACCGGGGCCGATGAACAGCGTCCCGCGCTCCTGCAGGTTGAAGCACGCGTAGCTGGTGACAGCACCGCTCCGGTCGGAGACCAGCGAGCCGCGCGGCCGGGTGCGCAGAGCGCCCGCCCACGGCTCGTACCGGTCGAACACGTGGTGGATGAGGCCGGTTCCGCGGGTCTCGGTGAGGAACTCGGTACGGAATCCGATCATGCCGCGCGCGGGGACCAGGTAGTCGAGACGGACCCAGCCGGTCCCGTGGTTGACCATCTCCTCCATCCGGCCCCGACGCAGACCGAGCAGCTGGGTGACGACGCCGAGGTACTCCTCGGGGACGTCGATCGTCACGCGCTCGACCGGCTCGTGCTGCTTGCCGTCGATCATCCGGGTGACGACCTGCGGCTTGCCGACGGTGAGTTCGAAGCCCTCACGGCGCATGATCTCGACGAGGATCGCCAGCTGCAGCTCACCCCGGCCCTGGACCTCCCAGGTATCGGGTCGCTCGGCGTCGATGACCCGGATGGAGACGTTGCCGATGAGTTCGGCGTCGAGGCGAGAACGGACGAGCCGCGCGGTCAGCTTCTTGCCGGATTGACCTGCCAGTGGCGAGGTGTTGATGCCGATCGTCACCGAGATCGACGGCTCGTCGACCTGGATCACCGGAAGCGGGCGAGGATCGGCGAGGTCGGCCAGCGTCTCGCCGATGGTGATCTCGGGGATCCCGGCGATGGCGACGATGTCGCCCGGCTCACCGAGGTCGGCCGGCACCCGGTCGAGCGCTTCGGTCTTGAACATGTCGGTGATCCGAACGCGGTTGATCGTCCCGTCGGCGCGGCACCACGCCACCCACTCGCCGCGGCGAAGGACGCCGTTGCGCACCCGGCACAGCGCGAGCCGGCCGAGGTAGGGGGAGGCGTCGAGGTTCGTCACGTGCGCCTGAAGCGGTGCGGCCGGGTCGTAGCGCGGCGCCGGCACGGTCGTCATCACGGTCTCGATGAGGGCCTTGAGGTCGGGCTGGTCGGGCATGCCGCCGTCTTCGGGCTGGGTGAGCGACGCGCGACCGGCCTTCGCCGAGGCGTAGACGATGGGGAAGTTGAGCGCTTCGGCGTCGGTGTCGTCGGCGAGGTCGAGGAACAGCTCGTAGGTCGACTCGACGATCTCGCTGATGCGGGCATCGTGCCGGTCGACCTTGTTGACCAGCAGGATCACCGGCAGCTTCTTCTGCAGCGCCTTGCGCAGGACGAAGCGGGTCTGCGGGAGTGGACCCTCGCTCGCGTCGACCAGCAGGATGACGCCGTCGACCATCTCGAGCCCGCGCTCGACCTCGCCACCGAAGTCGGCGTGGCCGGGGGTGTCGATGATGTTGAGAGTGATCGGGCCGCTCTCGGTCTGCCACTTCACCGCGGTGTTCTTCGCCAGGATGGTGATGCCCTTCTCGCGCTCGAGGTCGCCCGAGTCCATCACGCGTTCGTCGACGGCCTGGTTGGCGCGGAAGGCGCCGGACTGCCACAGGAGCGCGTCGACGAGAGTCGTCTTGCCGTGGTCGACGTGCGCGATGATCGCGACGTTGCGGAGGTCGTTGCGGGTCACATAGTCGATGCCGGTGTCACCGTCGAGGTCATCGATATCAGGAGAGGAGAGCGTCACCGACCCATTCTCCCAGCCGAGTGCCCATTCCCTTGCATCGAGAACCGATGGGCATCGACACGCAGACCGCGGGTGAGGTCGTTATCACGTCCGCCCGGGTCGCGGGAAGACCCCGGGACAGGTCATGATGGGCGCCCTGGGAGGGGAGTATTCCTTCGCGGCGGTGTCGTCATCACGTTCCGTCCGGCTCAGGCCGGTCGCGGTTCCGGCGCCGTCGGCTCGCACGTGGTCGGCGTGACCTCGAGCGGAAGAGACCTCCGTGGCCATGTCGCCGTCCCTCCCGGAGGTCTGTAGATGCACGTCTCGACAACTGCCTGGATCGTCACCATCGCCGTCATGGCGGCGGTGCTGATCGTCGACATCGTCGTCATCGGCCGCCGTCCGCACGAACCGACGGTGCGTGAGTGCGCGATCGCGATCTCGGTGTTCGTGGGTCTCGCGGTCGCGTTCGGGCTCGGTATCTGGGCCGTCTCCAACGGTGACTACGCCGGCCAGTTCTTCGCCGGCTGGATCACCGAGTACAGCCTGTCGATCGACAACCTGTTCGTCTTCATCATCATCATGGGCGCGCTCAACGTGCCGCGGAAATACCAGCAGACCGCCCTGCTGGTCGGCATCATCCTGGCGCTGGTGTTCCGCGGCATCTTCATCGCCGTCGGCGCCGCGCTGATCGACGAGTTCTCCTGGGTCTTCTATCTGTTCGGCGCATTCCTCGTCTACACCGCGATCGGCCAGGCCAGGCAGAGCGGGGACGAGGACGGCGGCGACAACGCCATGCTGCGGTTTATCCGGACGCGGCTGCCGGTCAGCACCGAGTTCGACAGCACCCGGCTGTTCACGACGGAGAACGGCAAGCGGCTCGCGACTCCGATGCTGATGGTGATCATCGCCCTCGGGACGACGGACCTGCTGTTCGCGCTCGATTCCATCCCGGCGATTTTCGGGCTGACGAACGAGCCCTACCTGGTGTTCACCGCCAACGTGTTCGCGCTGATGGGCCTGCGCCAGCTCTACTTCCTCATCGGGGGGCTGCTGACCCGGCTGGTCTACCTGAACTACGGACTGGCGATCATCCTGGCCTTCATCGGGTTCAAGCTCGTCTTCCACGCGATGCACGTGAACGAGTTGACGTTCATCAACGGCGGCGAGCCGATCGTCTGGGCGCCGGAGATCGGTATCGCGGCATCGCTGATCGTCATCGGGGCGACGATCGTGGTGACGACGGGTGCGTCGTTGCTGCGGACGCGCTCGCTCAACCGGCAGGGCTGAGTCCCGGTCGCCAGGCGCCGAGTGAGGTAGCGGCCCGGGCCGGCGACATCACCACTTCCTCCACCCCGTCGCCGGTGCCCGGTGCGTGCAGGAGCCGGCCGCCGTCGGTGACGTAGCCGACGTGGTGCACCGAAGAGCCGTCGCGGCTGAAGAAGTACAGGTCGCCGGGTCGCGCGTCGTCGGTATCGGTGCACACCCGGTGCTGGTCGTCGGCGTCGCGGGGGACGATCCAGCCGTGCAGCCGGTGGGTGAGGTGGACGAGGCCGGAGCAGTCGGTGCCCCACGAGCTCAGCCCGCCCCAGACGTAGCCGAGGCCGAGGAACGTCCGGGCCGACTCGACCAGCGCCGTCGGGTCGTAGACCGCTGCGTGCCGCCGGACCGCACCGGCTGGCACGTAGGCCCGCCGGCCACCGGGCAGCGCGACGGTGACCAGCCCGTCGCCGGACGGCCGGCCGCCGTCCGCGAGCCAGAGAGCGGTGCCGTACGACAGCTCGATCCGCTGGCCGGAGGTCTCCACGGTGGCGGCCACGCCGCGTTCGGTGACCCCGACGGTGACGCTGTCCGGGCCACGGGTGGCGGCCGCCGCGAGGTGGTCGGTGCGCACCCAGCCGGGGTAGCCGCACGGTGCCTGACTCGACGGCTGCCACAGCGCCCGCACGTGGCTGAACACGCCGCGCTCCTCGACCACGAGAACCGGCTCGCCCAGCAGGAGCTGCGTGTCGAGACGTCCGACCAGGGCTTCACGCTCGGACCCGCCCAGCGCGCCGGTCCAGTCGGCGACGTCCGGTGATCGGCGCTGCATCGGAGAGTCGAGCTCGGACACGACGTCGGGCGAACGCCAGAGGTTGGTGACGCCGACCGCGACCTCGCGCACGCCGGTGACGGCCTGGTCGGAGGGGATGCGAAACGGTGGACGGAGGCGTCCGGGCTCGATCGGCGGCACGCAGGCAGACTATCGAGGCGAGCGGGCCGACGCGGACAGCCCGATGACGCCGAGACCGGGCCCGGACGCGAGCCGGACGGCCGCACCCTCGTAGACCGCACCGCCGTCGACGGCGGACTCGGCCAGCCACCAGGCCGCGTCGAGGTCGCTCACGGCCCAGAGCCGCCCGGTGGCAGGTGAGTCGTAGGCGGCAGCCAGGCTCGCCGCCGCGCCGAGACCCACCAAGGTCTCCATCATCGAGCCGACGACCGTGCCGAGTCCGTGCGCGCGGGCGAGGTCGAGGAGCGTGCGGGCGACCCGCAGGCCGCCGCACTTCGCGAGCTTGACGTTGACCAGGTCGGCCGCCCGGGTCTCGATCACCCGGACCAGGTCCCGGATCCCGTAGACGCTCTCGTCGGCGAGCACCGGTGTGGCGATCCGCGCCGTGACGAACGCCATCCCGGCCAGGTCGTGCGCCGGCAGCGGCTGTTCGACGAGCTCGACGTCGAGGTCCGCGGCCTCGATCGCCGACATCGTCGCGACCGCCTCCTTCGCCGTCCAGCCCTGGTTCGCGTCCAGCCGGATGCCGATCCCGGTACCGACGGCGGCCCGGATCGCGCGGACCCGGTCGACGTCGCCCCGCGCGTCGGTGCCCACCTTCGCCTTGAGCAGGGTGAACCCGGCGGCGACTTTGGCCACGGCGTCCTGGGCGACGGCTTCGGCGGTGCCGACCGAGAGCGTCACGTCGGTGCGGACGGTGAGGCGGTCCGCCGGCGCCCCGAGGTAGCGCGCCAGCGGGACTCCGAGCGTGCTGGCGGCGAGGTCGTGCAGGGCGACGTCGAGCGCCGACTTCGCCGACAGGTTCCCGACGATCGCGCGTTCGATGGCATCCGTCAGGCCGATGACGTCGGCGGGGTCGCGCCCGAGCAGCTGAACCGACAGCGGTCCTTCGATCGCTGCCGCCGCACCTGCGAGCGACTCGCCGGTCACCTGCCAGACCTGCGGGGCCTCACCCCATCCGGACCGGCCGTCGGAGTCGACGACCTCGACGAGAAGCGATTCGGCCTGCGTCGCGCTGCGCAGGCTGGTGACGAACCCGGTGTGCAGCGGCACGCGCACCGGGTGCAGGCGGATGTGCTCGATCGTGGTCACGCGGACACCTCGACGGCGAACCGGTCGGCCCAGCTCGCTGCGGCGATCTCGGCGAGGAGGTCGAGGCTCGCCGCCGCCGACAGCTCGCCCGAGGTCGTGCAGATGGCGAGCAGGTAGGGGGCGGCGTCGTCGGGCTCGATCAGCGCGATGCTGTGCCGGACGCCCTCGACCCACCCGTTCTTGTGTGCGACGCGGGTCCCGGCCGGCAGCCCGCGGACGATGTCGTCGCGCCACTCCTGGGCCCTGAGCACGTCCAGCATCTCCGTACACGCGGCCGCCGACGCCGCGGATCCGGACGCGATCGCGCCGAGCACCCGTGCCAGCCCGGCTGCGGTGACGGTGTTCGTCAGCCCGGCGTCCAGGGCCGCGGAGTCCTGGATCATCCGGGTGAGCGTGCACTGCTGCGCACCGACGAGCGCGTAGACGTCCTCGACCGCGGCGAACCCGATCCGCTCGAGCAGGAGGTTGGTGGCGAGGTTGGACGACTTCACGATGCTGCGGCGGACCAGCCAGCGCACCGGCACTTCGGTGCCCAGCCGATCCCAGACCTGCGGATCGGAGTCGTAGTCCGCCGTGCAGGAGAACGGGTTCGCATCGGGGATCGCGGAAGCGAACGTGTCGTGCATGGTGATCGGCTCGTCCAGGTCGAGCACGCCGGCGTCGTGGGCCCGATAGGCCGCCAGCATCAGCGCCAGCTTCATCGTGCTCGCCGCGTAGTGGGTCGTGTCGGCCGACCGGCTCGCGAAGGGGGCCGGCGCCGGGTCGTCTGGTGACGGCGCCCGCGAGCACCAGATCGAGACCGTTCCGTCGATCGACTCGCAGCGGTTGCCGACCGCGGCCAGCGCGCTGACCCCAGACCGGGGTGTGTCGACAGCCCGGTCTGGGGCATGATCGGGCGTCGGCACCGGCTGCGAGGCCGATCCCGATGGCGAGGACGGCAGCGGCTCCGTGATCGGCATGGAGCCAGTCTGCCTGGTACGCCACCGGGACGACCGTTCGTCCCAGCCGTTCAGCCGGAGCTGTCGGTCACCGCTGTTGGTCACCGAGTCGGACACTGTTATCCGCCCGCTGGTACACGTCGAGGAGCACGCACATGCGCACACGGACCCTTCTGCACGACGGCTGGACACTCAGCCCGGTCGGCGACGTCGGCGCGGTACCGCACGCCGTGGTGGTGGCCGGCACGAGCGGTGGTGTCCCCGCGACGGTTCCCGGCTGCGTCCACACCGACCTGCTCACCGCGGACCTGATCGAGGATCCCTACCTCGACCGCAACGAGACGAAGACCAGCTGGATCGGTAGGACCGACTGGCGGTACGCCACCTCGTTCACCCACGACGCGGCCGCCGCCGAGCCGGGCGCCCGGCATCAGCTCGCGTTCGACGGACTCGACACGATCGCGACGATCGAGGTCAACGGCGTCCAGGTAGGCACCAGCGCGAACATGCACCGCAGGTGCCGGTTCGACGTGACCGACGTCGTCCGCGACGGAGCCAACGACCTCGTGGTCACGTTCGCCGCACCCGAGCCGTGGGCCGAGCGGGCCGAGCTCGAGCTCGACCCCCGTCCTGGGTCGAACGCCGCCAGCCCGGCCCCGTTCAACGCGATCCGCAAGATGGCGTGCAACTTCGGCTGGGACTGGGGCCCGGTCCTGATCACCAGCGGCATCTGGAAGTCCGTCGCCCTCGAGAGCTGGTCCGTCGCCCGGCTGGCCGACGTCCGGCCGAAGGTGACCGTCCTGGACGCGGCCGTCGGGCTCAACACCGGGACGGTGCGGATCGAGGTCGACGTCGAGCGATCGCCGTCGACTCCGGCGACCGAGATGCGGGCGCGGTTCGACATCGCCGGCGTGCCCGCCGAGCTGGTGATCATCCCTGACGACGACACCGACGGCTTGAGCTTCGACCTTCCGAACGTCGACCTCTGGTGGCCGCACGGCCACGGCGCCCAGACGCGTTACGACCTCGACGTCACCCTGATCGACGAGGACGGCGGCGTGATGGACACGTGGTCCAGCAAGGTCGGCTTCCGCAGCGTCGAGCTCGACACCTCTGCCGACGAGCTCGGGAGCGCCTTCACCATCAAGATCAACGGCGTCCCGATCTTCGCCCGCGGCGCGAACTGGATCCCCGACGACTGCTTCGTCTCCCGTGTCACCCCCGAGCGCTACCGCGACCGGCTCGAGGCGACGCGCGACGCCAACATCGACCTCCTGCGGATCTGGGGCGGCGGGCTCTACGAGACCGGCACGTTCTACGACCTGTGCGACGAGCTGGGGATCCTGGTGTGGCAGGACTTCCTGTTCGCCTGCGCCGCGTACGCCGAGGAAGATCCGCTGCGCGCCGAGGTGGAGGCCGAGGCACGCGACAACGTGGCCCGGCTGATGCCGCACCCGAGCCTCGTCCTGTGGAACGGCTGCAACGAGAACATCTGGGGCCACGAGGAGTGGGGCTGGAAGCCCCAGCTGGGCGACCTGACCTGGGGTGCCGGCTACTACTTCGACCTGCTGCCGCGCATCGTCGCCGAGCTCGACCCGACCCGCCCGTACTGGCCCGGCAGCCCCTACTCCGGCGAGGGCCTGCACCCGAACGACCCGTCCCACGGCACCACGCACATGTGGGACGTGTGGAACCGGGTCGGCTACGAGGTCTACCGGGACACCGTTCCGCGGTTCGCGGCCGAGTACGGCTGGCAGGCGCCGCCGACCTGGCGGACGCTCACCGATGCCGTGCACGACCGGGTGATCTCCTCGGCGAGCCCGTCGATGCCGACCCACCAGAAGGCCGCGAGCGGAGACGCGAAGCTCGACGTCGGGCTGGCGCCGCACTTCCCGCCGCCCGCGGGAACGGACGCGTGGCTCTGGGCGATGCAACTCAACCAGGCCCGTGCCGTCGCCGTCGGCATCACGCATCTGCGCGCCAACCGCGGCGTGAGCATGGGGTCGGTCGTCTGGCAGATCAACGACTGCTGGCCGGTCGTGTCGTGGGCCGCGATCGACGGTGCCGGACGCAAGAAGCCGCTCTGGTACGCGATGCAGGCCGCCTACGCTCCCCGCCTGCTCACCGTCCAACCGGCGACAGGTGACGACATCAACCTGACGGTGAGCCTGGTGAGCGAGGACGATGTCAGCCTCGACGGGAGCCTGACGCTGCGACGGATGTCCTTCGACGGCGAGGTCCTAGCCGAGTCGTCGGTGGACCTCTCCCTTGTCGGCCGGGGCCGGATGACGGTCGACGTCCCCGCCGACATCGCCGAGCCGCTGGACCCCAGCTCGGAGTTGCTGGTCGCGCAGTTCGGCGAGCTGACCGGTCTGTGGTTCTTCGCGCCCGACCGTGATCTCGCGTACGACCGCACGGCCGTCGACGTGACCCACGCCAGGCGCGCCGACGGGGTCGTCGAGGTTACGGCCACCGCCCGTTCACTGGTCCGCGACCTCAGCCTGCAGGCCGACCGGCTGGCCGCGACCGCGTCGGTGGACAGGGGCCTGGTCACGCTGCTGCCCGGCGAGTCCGCGACGTTCCTGGTCAGCGGGGTGCCCGAGGACGTGGCTCTCGACCAGGTGACCGGATGGCCGGTGCTCTCGAGCGCCAACGACCTGGTCGCCGGCCGGGGGCCGGTCGACACGGACTGACCGGAGCGGGCCCGGCGATCAGTCCTGGTCGTCGGTGCCCGCGCGGATCACTTCGTGGTGGCGGATCACCTCGGCGATGATGAAGGTCAGGAACTTCTCCGCGAACGCCGGATCGAGATCGGCCGAGCGCGCATGCTCACGCAGCCGGGCGATCTGCGCGGTCTCGCGTTCGGGATCCGCGGGCGGCAGGTTGTGCTCCGCCTTCAGGTGCCCGACCCGCTTCGTGAGCTTGAACCGCTCCGCCAGGACGTGTACCAGGGCGATGTCGATGTTGTCGATGCTGTGCCGGATCTCGTCGAGTTCGGCCGGGATGCCGGCCTGCGAGGGTTCGTTCGACATGCGGGCACTGTGTCACGTGCCGTTCGGAGCTGGTCGCGCCGTCCGACCGGCGACGTCGCGAGCTGAGCTCACCAGCCTCGGCGGTGCCACTCCGGAAGGTTCGGCCGCTCGGTCCCGATCGTCGTGTCGTCCCCGTGGCCCGGATAGACGTGGGTGTCGTCGGGCAACTTCGCGAACAGCTTGATCTGCACGTCGCCCATCAGGGATGCGAATGCCGCGGGGTCGTGCCGGGTATTGCCTAACCCACCCGGGAAGAGCGAGTCGCCGGTGAACAGGTGGGTGCTGCCGTCGGGATCCCGGAAGATCGCCGCGATCGAGCCGGGCGTGTGCCCGACCAGCGTGACGATGGTGACGTCCAGTGTGCCGACCGCGATGATCTCGGCGTCGCGCACCTTGTTGTGGATGACGACCCCGGTCGCCTCGGTGATGGCGTCCGCGTCGTCCGAACCGGCGAGGGTGGTCGCGTTCGTCGCGCTCGCCAGCTCGGCCAGCGCGCCGATGTGGTCGCCGTGCTGATGCGTCGTCAGGATCACCCGTACGCCGTCGACCAGCGGGAGCAACGTGGCCGCGTCGGCGGCGGCGTCGATCAGCATCGCCCGACCCGTGCGGGTGCACCTGAGGATGTAGGCGTTGTTGTTCATCGGGCCGACGGCGACCTTCGTGATGGTCGCGATGGACGTGGAGCGGGTCAGGGGCGGACCGCCGACCTCGACATGACCGGCATCGACGGTGGAATCGCTCATGGGGCATGGTCGCACAGCGGAATCCCCACGCGTCGCCGGTGACGTGCGTGCGAAACTGCAGCCATGGCCGACCTCCCCGAATTGATCTCCGCGCGGCTACGGCCCGCGTTCGCCAGCGTCGCCGAGTCCGTCCTGCGCCCCGGCACCGAGATCGACCCGGTCCTGCGCCGCTCCGACCACGCCGACTACCAGGCCGACGCCGCGCTCGCGCTGGCTCGCACGCTCAAGAAGGCCCCGCGGGCGATCGCCGAGCAGGTGCTGGCCGCCGCCGATCTGTCCGGCCTCGTGAGCTCCGCCGAGATCGCCGGCCCGGGTTTCATCAACCTGACGGTCGATGACGCCGCCCTGGCCGCGATCGTCACCGGGATGGACGACGACCGCGTCGGCGTGAGCTTGGCTCCCGCACAGACCGTCGTCGTCGACTACTCCGGGCCCAACGTGGCCAAGGAGATGCACGTCGGGCACCTGCGGTCGACCATCATCGGCGACGCTGTCGTCCGGGTGCTCACCTTCCTCGGCCACGACGTGATCAAGCAGAACCACATCGGCGACTGGGGCACCCAGTTCGGCATGCTGCTCGAGCATCTGGCCGACCAGGGCATCGACGCACACACCAGCGACTTCCGTGTCGGTGACCTCAACGACCTGTACCGGCAGGCGAAAGTCGCGTTCGACGCCGACCCCGACTTCGCGGACCGGGCGCGTCGCCGGGTGGTGGCGCTGCAGTCGGGCGACACGTCGACGCTCGCTCTGTGGACGCTGCTTGTCGCTGAGTCCGAGCGTCACTTCGACGACGTATACGACCGCCTCGGTGTGCTGCTCACGCATCATGACCTGGCGGGCGAGTCGTCCTACAACGAGATGCTTCCCGAGGTCGCCGACGAACTCGCCGAGAAGGGCCTGCTGGTCGAGAGCGACGGCGCGATGTGCGTCTTCCCAGACGGGTTCACCGGACGTGAGGGCGGCCCGCTGCCGTTGATCGTGCGCAAGCGCGACGGTGGCTACGGGTACGCGATCACCGACCTCGCCGCGATCCGGCACCGGTTCCTCGACCTCGACGCCGACCGCGCGCTCTACGTGATCGACAACGGCCAGCACCTGCACCTGAGCATGGTCTACGCGTCCTCGCGGGACGCCGGCTGGACGCAGAACGCCGAGCAGGCCGTGCACCTCGGGTTCGGGCTCGTCCTCGGTGCCGACCGCAAGCGACTGCGGAGCCGCTCCGGGGACACGGTCCGATTGGTCGACCTGCTGGATGAGGCGGTCAAACGGGCTGAAGCGGTCGTGTCGGAACGCAGCCGTGATCTCGACGCGGCGGAGATGGCCGACGTCGCACAGGCCGTCGGCATCGGGGCGATCAAGTATGCCGACCTCAGCAATGACCGCAACCGCGACTACGTCCTCGACTTCGACCAGATGCTGGCGATGGACGGGAACACGGGGCCGTACCTGCAGTACGCGCACGCCCGCATCCAGTCGCTGTTCCGGCGCGCCGGTGAGGACGTGGCGGCGGGTTCGATGGCGGCGCCGATCCTGCTGACCGAGCCGGCCGAACACCGGCTGGCGTTGCGGTTGGGTGAGTTCGAAGGGGTCGTCCATCGCACCGGGACCGACCTCGAACTGCACAAGATTGCCGGCTATCTGCACGGGCTGGCGTCGGACTTCACCGGCTTCTACGAGACGTGCCCGGTTCTCAAGGGGACCGACGACGCGACCCGTGCGTCCCGGCTGCGGCTGGCCGGGCTGACCGCGAAGGTCCTGCGAACGGGCCTCGGTCTACTCGGACTGCAAGCTCCCGCCCGCATGTGAGCAGGACGCCGCGCGGTGACATCTCGTGACGGACAGATTTAGGCTGGCACCATGTGCCGAAGCATCAAGCCGCTCTACAACCTGGCCCCGCCCGCGACTCCGGACGAGGTCGAGTCCGCCGCCGTCCAGTACGTGCGGAAGCTGTCCGGGACTCGCAAACCGTCCCAGGCCAACCTCGAGGCGTTCGACCAGGCCGTCGCGGACATCACCACGGCCACCCAGCGCCTGCTCGACAGCCTCGTCACCGTCGCCCCGCCGCGGGACCGTGCCGTCGAAGCGGCGAAGGCCCGCGCGAAGTATCTCGCACGGGCCTGAGCCGGTTCGATCCGGCGGTTGAGCAGCCGGCCTAGAGGTCGGCGAGCGTCACGATCGTCGAGTCCTGCGCCGACTTGTACGCGCCCAGGATCACCTTCAGCACGTTGATGCCGTCGAGGTGGTTGTGGATCGGCGCCGTGCCGGCCTCGATCCGCGCGGCGAAGTCGCCCACCTCGGCCGGGATCGTCTCGACGGCATCGAACACGTGCTCCTCGGTCTCGCCGCCGCGCTTGCGCACCCACAGCGTCGTCCCGTCGCTCCACAGCTGGCCGTCATCGCCGACGACGCTGAAGCGCTCCGTGCAGCCCGCGGCCTGGTAGGCCCAGGACGTGACGATGTGGCCGACCTTGCCGTCGGCGAACCGGACGAGCACCTGCGCGGAGTCCTCGCCGTCCATGAACTCGAGCCGGTGCTTCGACAGCATCGCCGCCACCTGGGTCGGGACCTGCCCCGCCAGGAACAGCATCAGGTAAGTCGGGTGGTAGCCGGTGTCGATCAGCTCGCCGCCACCGATCTTCGCCTTGTCCGCACGCCAGCCTGCGTTCGCCGGGTCGAAGTTGTTGAAGAAGCTGTCGGTGGTGCGGATCTCGTAGACGTTGCCGAGCGTCCCGTCCTCGATCAGCTCGCGGGCCTTGGCCACGGCCGGGAAGTACAGCTGGTTGTGCGCACACATCAGCGTGATGCCGCTCGCGTCGATGGCCGCGGTGACTGCGTCCGCCTCGTCGACGGTCAGGCACAGCGGCTTCTCGCAGATGATGTGCTTGCCGGCCTTGGCCGCGGCCAGGATCGCCGGCGCGTGCAGGAAGTGCGGCAGGCAGATGTCGACCGCGTCCACGTCCGGGTCGGCGATGAGGTCGTTGAAGTCGCTGTAGACCTTCGCGCCGCCGGCCTGCTCGGCGCGCAGGTTTGCGGCCACCGCGTCGACGTCGGCGACGGCGACGATCTTCGCGACGTCGGGACGGGCGACGTAGCCCTTGACGTGGGGGTTGGTGATGCCGCCGGCGCCGATGAGGCCGATGCGAACTGTCATGCGGGGATGCTCCTTCTCGAGCAGGTGAGTGTGGTTGGGCGTACGGAGACGGTGGTGACGGTCACTCGGCGAGCGAGCTGATGGCGACCGCCTCGCCGCTGCGAGCGGAGATCGTGGCGGCTTCCATCAGCCGGGTCAGGTCGAGGCCGAGGGCCACGTTGTCGTCGAACGTCGTGCCAGCCTTGATGTGGTCGATCCACTGCACGAACGCCATCGGCTCGCGGTCGACCAGGGGGACCTCGACGAAGCCGTCGTCACCCTTCGCGCGGACGAGCAGCTTGGCGTCGGGCGTGCCGAAGAGCAGCGACCCATCGGTGCCGTGGACCTCGATCGAGGCCGGCGACATGCGGTTCACGAACCCGGCCTCGACGATGCCGAAGGCACCACTGGCGTACTTGAGGACCACGCAGGCGTTGTCCTCGACCGCGCGGCCGGTGACGAAGCCGAAGGTCGACGTGACGGACTCGGGCATACCGCCGAGGAAGATGCGGTTGAGGTACATCGGGTGGCAGCCGAAGTCGATCATCGCGCCGCCGCCGGTGGTCTCGGGGTCGTAGAAGTGCTCGGGCAGCCAGTTGTCGATCGACCCGCCGTGCGAGACCCGGGCGCGGGTCTGGGTGATCTCGCCCAGGGCGCCGGAGTCGATGATGCCCTTGATCGTCGGTGTGTAGGCCTCGTAGACGCGGGGGAGCGAGAGCGTCAGGACGATGCCCGCCTCGTCCACGGCGGCCTTGATCGAGTTCGCGTCCTTGATCGTGGTGGCGAGGACCTTCTCGGTGAAGATGTGCTTCCCGGCCTTCGCGGCCTTGACGAGCACCTCGGGGTGCAGGGTCGTCGGGGTGTCGCAGATGACCGCGTCGACGTCGTCGCGGGCGAGCAGGGTGTCGAGGTCGTCGACGAACTCCGCGCCGGCGTCGGCGGCACGGGCACGGCCGCGCTCGGGGTCTTCGTCCCAGGCGGCGACGATCTCGACGTCGGGGTGCGCGGTCGCCTGCTTGACGTAGTCGCCGGCGTGGACGTGCCAGAAGCTGAGCATGGCAACACGGATCATGCGGAATGGTCTCCCAAGGGTTTGGCTACGGGTGGGGTCTTTTCGGCTGCGCGGCTCGTCGATGGGCCGGTCGGCACACCGAGGGCGCGCTCGCTCAACGCTATGACTCCCGCGCGGGCAGGTCGCGCGAGCTTCCGCGACCGGACAATGCTGGCCGCACTCGGCCAGTAAGCTCTACGGGCACGTCGGCCGTGCCGATGGGCTGACGGTGGAGTGCGAACGGGGCCGGAACGTGTTCTGTCGGTGGGCCCGTGCAGACTCGGACCCGACGGCACCGGTGACGCAACTGCGAAGAACTCATGACGGGACGGATGACGGTGGCTGACCGCCTGATCGTGCGGGGCGCGCGCGAGCACAACCTCAAGGACGTGTCGATCGACCTTCCGCGGGACGCGATCATCGTGTTCACCGGACTGTCCGGCTCAGGCAAGTCGAGCCTGGCCTTCGACACGATCTTCGCCGAGGGCCAGCGCCGCTACGTCGAATCGCTGTCCGCGTACGCGCGTCAGTTCCTCGGCCAGATGGACAAGCCCGACGTCGACTTCATCGAGGGGCTCTCGCCCGCGGTCTCAATCGATCAGAAGTCCACGTCGCGCAACCCGCGGTCGACGGTGGGCACGATCACCGAGGTCTATGACTACCTGCGCCTGCTCTACGCCCGCGCCGGGATCCCGCACTGCCCGATCTGCGGCGAGGAGATCTCCCGCCAGACCCCGCAGCAGATCGTCGACCGGGTGCTCGAACTCGAGGAGGGCACCCGCTTCCAGGTCCTCGCGCCGATCGTGCGGGCGCGCAAGGGCGAGTTCGTCGACCTGTTCCGCCAGCTCGTCGGGCAGGGGTTCGCCCGCGCCCGCGTCGACGGCGAGACCTACGCGCTGGCCGAGGTCCCGACTCTCGACAAGCAGCGCAAGCACACGATCGACGTCGTGATCGACCGGCTGGCCGCACGGCCGTCGTCGAAGCGTCGCCTCACCGACTCGGTCGAGACCGCGCTCAACCTGGCCGGCGGGCTCGTCACCCTCGACTTCGTCGACCTGCTCGCGAAGGACCCGGGCCGCGAGCGCAAGTTCTCCGAGAAGCTCGCCTGCCCGAACGACCACGCGATCCCGGCCGACGACATGGAGCCGCGCTCGTTCTCCTTCAACTCCCCGTTCGGTGCGTGCCCGGACTGCACCGGCCTCGGCACCAGGCTCGAGGTCGACCCGGAGCTCGTCGTGCCGGACCCGGGCGCCTCGCTCGACGAGGGTGCGCTCGCGCCGTGGTCCGGGGCACACGTCTCGCAGTACTTCGAGCGGCTCATCGGTGGGCTGGCCGACGCGCTCAAGTTCCGCACCGACGTCGCCTGGGAGGCATTGCCCGAGCGTGCCCAGCACGCGCTGCTGCACGGCCACGACACCCAGGTGCACGTGCAGTGGAAGAACCGGTACGGCCGTCAGCGCTCCTACTACACCGACTTCGAGGGCGTGCTCCCGTACGTGCACCGCCGGCACGCGGAGGCCGAGTCCGACACCTCCCGGGAGCGGTACGAGGGCTTCATGCGCGAGGTCCCGTGCCCGACCTGCGGCGGCGCCCGGCTCAAGCCGATGACGCTCGGGGTGACGCTCAGCGGGCTCAACATCGCCGCGATCGCCGCCATGTCGATCCGCGAGGCCGCGCACTGGCTGGGCAACCTCACGCTGAACGCCCGGCAGGCGCAGATCGCCGAACGGGTGCTGAAGGAGATCAACGAGCGGCTCCAGTTCCTGCTCGACGTCGGTCTGGACTACCTCACCCTGGCGCGTGCGTCCGGCAGCCTGTCCGGCGGCGAGGCGCAGCGGATCCGGCTCGCGACCCAGATCGGCTCCGGTCTCGTCGGCGTGCTCTACGTCCTGGACGAACCGAGCATCGGCCTGCACCAGCGCGACAACCACCGGCTGATCGAGACCCTCGTCCGGCTTCGCGATCTCGGCAACACGCTGATCGTGGTCGAGCACGACGAGGACACGATAAAGGCCGCCGACTGGGTGGTCGACATCGGCCCCGGTGCCGGCGAGCACGGTGGTCACGTCGTCCACTCCGGTCCGCTCGCCGGCCTGCTGACGAACAAGGAGTCGCTCACCGGCGCCTACCTGTCCGGTCGTCGCCAGATCGACATGCCGCTGTTCCGTCGGCCGTGCACGCCGGGGCGCGAGGTCACCGTGCACGGCGCTCGCGAGCACAACCTGCAGGACGTCACGGTGTCGTTCCCGCTCGGCACGTTCATCGCCGTCACCGGGGTGTCGGGTTCCGGTAAGTCGACGCTGGTGAACGACATTCTCTATGCGGGCTTGGCGAAACACATCTACAACGCCCGGACGGTCCCGGGCCGGCACCGTCGGATCAGCGGGCTCGACGAAGTCGACAAGGTCATCCACGTCGACCAGTCGCCGATCGGGCGCACGCCCCGGTCCAACGCCGCGACCTACACCGGCGTGTTCGACCACGTCCGCCGGCTGTTCGCGGAGACCCCGGAGGCGAAGGTCCGCGGCTACCTGCCCGGACGTTTCTCGTTCAACGTCAAGGGCGGCCGCTGCGAGAACTGCTCGGGCGACGGCACGATCAAGATCGAGATGAACTTCCTGCCCGACGTGTACGTCCCGTGCGAGGTGTGTCACGGCGCCCGCTACAACCGGGAGACGCTCGAGGTGCACTTCAAGGGCAGGACGATCGCCGAGGTGCTGGACATGCCGATCGAGGAGGCGCTGGACTTCTTCGCGGCCATCCCGGCGATCTCGCGACACCTGCAGACGCTGGTCGACGTCGGCCTCGGGTACGTCCGACTCGGTCAGCCGGCTCCCACCCTCTCCGGTGGTGAGGCGCAGCGGGTCAAGCTGGCGTCGGAACTGCAGCGGCGTTCGACCGGCCGCACGCTCTACGTCCTCGACGAACCCACCACCGGCCTGCACTTCGATGACATCAACAAGCTCCTCGGGGTGCTCGGGCGGATCGTCGACACCGGCAACACGGTGGTGGTGATCGAGCACAACCTCGACGTGATCAAGACCGCCGACTGGCTGATCGACCTCGGCCCCGAGGGTGGCTCCGGTGGCGGCCGGGTGCTGGCGGAGGGAACGCCCGAGGCGGTGGCGGCGAACCCGGACAGCTTCACCGGCTCGTTCCTGGCGCCGTTGCTCGGGGACCGGGTGGGCCAGGACCTGACCGGCTCGATCGACATGATCCCGCTGCCCCCGCCGCTGCGTGCCGCGGCCGCGCGCCGGCTGGCCGCCGAGACGGCCAAGGTGGCGGCTACGGCGGCGGCCACGACGAAGGCACCGGCGAAGAAGGCTGCAGCCAAGAAAGTGGCAGCCAAGAAAGCGCCGGCCAAGAAGGTCGCCGCAGCGAAGAAGGTGACGGTGGCCAAGAAGACCGCTACCACCCAGGCCACCGCCGCGGAGCCGGTCGCCGACGCTTCGGCCGCCGGCAAGCCGACCGGCATCTCCAAAGCGGCGTTGCGGCGGGCACGCGCGTCCTGACCGACGTATCACGGGTCGGGCCGGGCGGCTCTTTGCTGGCAGTCGCCGGTCCGCTCCCGGCGCGCCGGGAGCTGCCGTGGACCGCCTGCGCAAGCCGCTGCTGTTCCTCGCCCTCGTGGTGACGGCGATCGTGGTCCTGCTCTGTCTGGGCTCGGGGCTGCTGGCGAAGACCGCGCCGTTCAGCGAGCGCGTCTCGGGTGCCCTCGACGACCCGACGATCAGCAAGGCGCTGGCCGATCACGACATCGACCGCGGCGACGCGCAGGACCAGTTGAACTCGATGTCGGGCCAGACCGACCCGCCCGGGTTCGGCATCAAGTACCTGGCATTGCCGGCCGGTCTCCTGCTGGTGGTGATGATCCAGATCTCGCTGCCCATGCTGATCGGGAACCGCGCCACCGGAACCGTGCAGGGCGTGATCAGCATCGTCACCGGGATCGTCGGGGTCATCCTCGGGATCGTGATGGCGATCCTGGCCTTCGTCGCCCTGATCCTGCGGGTCTCTCTGTTCCTCGCTGTCCCGTTCGGCACGATGGCCTATCTCGCCATCTACGGGTTCTTCCCGGTCGGCCGCGCCGCCGCGATCCTCACGTCCGTGATGATCTGCCTGCTCGCCGTCGGCGTCCTGCTCATCCTTGCCCAGCAGCGATTCCTGCAGAACCGGAGCCTCGTGCTGCTGTTCGGCACGTGCCTCCTGCTGGCGTTCGTGACGATGCTCCTGCAGGGGATCGTGCCGGGCATCCTGTCGAGCATCACCGACGCGCTGGCCGGGTTGATCACCGCGATCGTCGGGATCATCTGGGCGCTGGTCATGCTGATCGGCGGAATCGTGGCGGCGGTCCGGGCGGTCCAGCGCGTCGCCCAGGTGGCCGCACCCGATCGCCAGCGCACGTAGGGAGTGCTGCCAGACTGGGGGAATGACCGGCATGGCGATCTTCGACCTGGACGGTGTCGTTCGGATCTGGGATCCGGAGATCATCAGCGGCGCCGAACGTCGTGCCGGCCTGCCGGTCGGCTCGCTCGGCGCCGTCGCCTTCGAACCCGCCCTGCTCGCCCGCGTCGTCACCGGAGTGATCACCGACGAGGCTTGGCGCGCCGAGATCGCAGCGACGCTCGAAGCCCGGTTCGGTGCCGCTGCCCGCACCGCGGTGGCCCAGTGGTCCGAACCGGTGGGCGCGGTCGATCCCGACGTCCTGGCGATGGTGCGCGAGGTCCGCGTCACCAGGCCGGTCGCGCTGCTGACGAACGCGACCTCACGGCTGTGGTCCGACCTCGCCGCGCTCGGACTCCTGACCGAGTTCGACCACGTCCTCAACAGCTCGGAGCTCGGGCTGGCCAAGCCCGACCCGCGCGTGTTCGTCCAGGTCTGCCGGCAGGTCGGCGCGGAGGTCTCGGCATGCTGGTTCGTCGACGACAGCGCACGCAACGTGCGAGCCGCCGCGGACGCCGGACTGCGTGCGCACCACTTCGTCGGTGCGGCCGCCCTCCATGCCTGGTTCGACGCTCAGCTGCCCGACTGGCGGGTCGGCACCTCGGCGTGCGAGGTCAGTTCGTCTTGCCCACGAGCGTGAACTGGCACGGTGCGGTGGAGACGCAGACGAACGAGATCACCGTCCGCTTGTCGTAGACGCGCAGCTCGTGCCCGGCCGGGCAGGTGAGGTCGGCGCCCTTCGCCACGGTCGCCGGGTAGTCGGTACCGACCATCTTGACCTGCGCACCGGCGGTGGCCGAACACACGGTCACCTTGCCGACCGACGACGGGAGCGCGACCGAGCAGCTACCGCCCGCGGCCACGGCGAGCGCGTTCGGTGGTGAGGTCGCGCACGCGGCACCCGCGAAGTCCGAGTTCCGCGCGGCTCGCTTGCCGGCCAGTCCCGCGAGCGTCTCCGCCAGATTCGACGTGCTGGACGCATCACCGGGGTGTTGCCGGTCATGCACGAACAGGGTCCCGCCCACGAGGATCACAGCAGCCACGACGGCGATGACAACGACCTTGACGGCGCTCACGACTGTGCTCCGGCCGGCGGAGGGGTTTCCGGCTCAGTGGCCGGCGGCTCAGTGGTCGGCGCGGCCGGGGGAGCGGCCGCCACCGGGGCCGCTGCGAGAATCACCGACGCGGTCACGAACGCCGGTTTCTCGTGCTCCACAAGACATTTCACCAGGTCGAGCAAGCCCACCGCGTCGGCCGGTACGACGACGTCGACGTGGAACGGCTGCACTCCGCCATCGGAACCGACGACCGTGTCGTCGACGGTGATGTCGATCCGGCCGGTGGCGATCGCCAGCGTTTCCCGAAGCCCGTCGAGGGTTCCGCGCCGACGCGCCCTGGCCGCCGACGTCGCGACCAGCTGCCGGAGCCGCCCCGACCCGGCCTCGAACTCCGCACCGTCGGGGATCACGTCGTCGAGCCCGACCCAGCTCGCGAGGAACGGCACGAAGTCGTCCCGCGTCGACTGGGGGTCGAGCATCGCGGGCAGGCCGAGCAGCGCCGCCTCGGCCGGCTCGTGCATCGACTCCATCACGTCGAGGAGGGCGCTCAACGGAGTGCCCGGGCCCGCTCCGCGGCGGATGACCTCGGGCAACAGGAGCGCCGCACGGTCAGCGCGCACCTTCGGTCACCACCACGAGTTGATGGTCGCCGGCGGCGAACAGCCACGTCGGCGGCAGCGTGATGCTCTCGGTGAAGACGCGTTCGGAGGCGGGGCTCCAGGTGGACACGTCGTTGCTGCTCCGGACGCCGGCCGGCCCGCCTGCCAGGACGAGCGGGTCGTTCGCGACGGCGATGGCCGTCACCGGCTCGAATCGCCCCGGATCGCGGAGCGGGAGCCCGCAGTCGACCGGCGGGGTGCGCCAGCGACCGCTGTCGGTGCTCGGGTCGCACACGGCCACACCGGCACGGGAGGTGGCGGCAATGATCGTCTCGCCGATGGTCCCAAGAGCGAGGCAGCTGCCCGCGCTCCAGTCGCCGCCGGCCAGCACCCAGCCCTGCGGATCGGGTTGCGGGCCACGCAGTTCGAGCCGGACGACGCCGTAACCGGGATCGTCGCCGGTCGCGTAACAGCCCGCCAGCAGGAACCGCCGGGGTCCGATCGCCTGGACCTGGAGGACCCGGACGTCGGTGCCGCTGAGGCCGGTGTCCTGGAACGTGCCGGCCCGGCCGTCCTGGAAGGAGACGTACACACCACCGAGTTCCTGCGCGGCCGCCGCCACCCGCAGCTGGCCGCCGTCGTCGCGGAACGCCTCGACTGCATAGAAAGGCTTGGCGGGCGCGGTGGCGTCGACGAGGACTGGAAGCGGTACCGCGCCGTCGTCGAGGGTGATGCTCAGGAGGCCGCGGTCCGAAGCCAGGAAGGCGATCGGCGCACGGTCCGGTGTGAGGGTGACGTCCTCGACGTGGAAGTCGAGCTCGGCCAGCATCCGCCAGGACTCGCCGAAGTCGGTCGACTGGCGGAGCCGGCTGCTGTCGGTGTCACCGATCCGGCTCGCCGCGAGCAGCAGACCCGGCGCCGGGCCACATGCCACCACGCGTTCGATCTTCTCGCCGTCGAAGTCCGCGAGGAGCTCCCACCCCTTCGCGTCGTCGCTGCTGCGGAACATCCGAGAACCCGACCCGGCGAACCACATCGACTGCTGATTGGGGTCGCGCAGCAGCACCTGGATCTGCGCCGGGACCTCCTCGGCGACGAGCCGGACCTGCTCGGCGTAGCGGACGCCACGCTCGGACAGCAGCACGTCGTACACCGCCGAGCTGCGCAGCGCCTGACCGAACGGCCAGCCGCCGCCGGCGGCACCGGGCACCGGCGAGGTCGCCTCCGCCAGCCGGGTGAGCAGACGACGCCGGATGGCGTCGCGGTCCTCGGCGACGTGGACGACGACGGTCGCCTCGACGTGGAACGTCTTGACCCCGGCCCAGCCGACGCGGGTGCGGGTGCCGAGGGTCTCCCGTTCGGCCAGCGCATCGACCACCGTCTGCACGGTCTCGGGGGACTGGTGGGACTTGATCTCGGCCGCGTCCGCCTGCGTCGGGTCCTCGGTCCCGAGGGTCGGGACGAGCAGCAGCGACACCTCGCCCGGCGTTGCGCCGGCCCAGAGCGACCCGGTCGCCATCGCCTTCGCGCGCGCGACCCCGCCACTGGCCGAGCACGCGAGCAGTTCATAGTCCCGCGCGGTGACGACGCGGTCGAGTGAGCTGAGCGACGCCGGGCCGCGGACGAGCGCGTTGTCGAGGCTCTCCGCCGCGCGGCCGCCGCTGGCCGCCTGCTCGTTCGTCACCTTGAGCCCGGGAGCGCCGGCCACCGGATCCTTCACCACCACAAGGGTGTTCGCCGTGACGTTGCCGTCGGCGCCGCCGCCGTGGCGGTACCAGGCCATCACCCGCCGGCCGGCGGCCGGGACCTCGCCGAGCAGCTCCGGCGCCATGCTGAGCTCGCCGTTGGATCCGGCCGGGTCGGGACGGCGAACCGCGGGCGCGAACAGGATCGTCCCCTCCGCGCGGTCGGCGACGTAGACGAAGCGGTCCGCGACGCCCGTGCGGCTGTCGAGCACGCCGAAGTGGTCGACCTGCGTCCACAGCCGGAACCAGCGGCCGTCGACCTGGGTGGTGGGGGCGCGGTCCTCGAGTTCGGCCGGCTCCGCCTCGACCCCGATGACGAGGCCACGGTGGTCGATCGCGTCCAGGGCGACCGGTGGCCGGCCGACGCGGACCTGCTGGGACGGGAGACCGGTACCGGTGCCGATGTGCTCGGCCTCGACGAGTTCACCCGCGACCGCGACCGCGGTGACGCTGGTGGCGCCCGCATCGATGGTGACGTCGGCGATGATCACGAACGTCGGCGCATCCCCGCCGCCGCCGGTGCCCACCCGCGTGCCGAGGGGGATCCGGACGGCGGCGCTGGCCGCGAGCGGTAGCGAGAACGTCAGCTCGACGGCGGCGCACGACGGCGGCTGGAGGCGGACTCCGACGAGGTTGAGGAACTGCATGAACGCCTTCTCCGGCAGGCGATTGAGCCGGTAGAGCATCGTCTCGGTGAGGAAGGCGAACAGTTCGAGCAGGGTGATGCCGGGGTCGCTCGGGCTGAGGTCGGTCCAGTCCGGGCAGCGCGCGGGGATCAGTGCCTTCGCCTGCGCCAGCAACGTCGCGAAGTCGCGATCGTCGAGGTCGGGGACGGGCAGCGGCATTGCGGGGCTCCTCGGTTCGGGCGGCGGTCGATCGGGAGGTAGGCGGGTGTTGGCCGGAAAGCCAGGTCAGGGGCCGCCGTCGAGGGCGACCGACATCGTCAGCGTGTCCGGGTTCCCGCCGAGCACCGGCGCGTAGGAGAGGTTGACGTCGAGGCGGCCGGGGTCGTCCGGCGACGGGCCGGCGTCGAGCCGCAGGATCCGGACGTCGGGTGCGTACCGCTCGATCGCCCGGCGGACGTAGTGGACGGCGAGACCCGCGGTGGTGCCGTCGTTGGGGGAGAAGGTGAGGAGCAGCAGCTCGCAGCCGTAGTCGGGCCGGAGCACGCGCTCACCGGGGACCGTCGAGATCAGCAGCAGGAGTTGCTGGCGCAGGGCCTCGTTCCCCGCGGCCAGGTCGAGCCGGCCGGTCGGGGTGACGGCGAAGCCGGGGCTGCGCGCGGTGTCGAGGTCGGGGTGACTGAACCGGAACGCCCGCAGCGGACGCATCCCGCTCCGGCGTCCGGCCAGGGTCGTGGGCCCGTTGCCGATCATGCGTCCTTCTCTCCGACGAGGTTCTGGCCTGGGGCCAGCACGTTGTAGCTCACCGCTCCCGGCGGGGTGCCGTCGGTCAGGCCGGACAGATCGGCGCGTACCACCTTGGACCCGTTGATCCGGACGAAGCCGGATTTCCCGTGCAGTACCGGGAGCGTGTTGGTGCAGGGTTTGATACCGACGCCAATGTTCGGGCAGTTGCTGATCGGCCGACCCCGCGGGTCCGGGTCGACGAGCACCCGACGTCCGTTGACGCGAACGAGAACCTGGCTCGACGGTGCACCCGCATGGCCGAGCCGGTGCGCGCAGCGCAGGTCGACGTCCTCGGTGAGCCACCACCAGCTGCCGGCTGTCCCTTGCGCCATCGCTCAGGCCTGCTCGAGGTCGATGGTCGCGGCGCGCAGCCGTAGGGCGTGGCCCGGCGCCTCGAGAGTGAGCTCGCCGGCGGAGTGGACGACGATGCCGGTGTCGTCGATGCGGACGGTGCTGCCGGCCTGGTTGGTCAGCCGGACGCCGTCGGTGTCGCGATCGAGGACGAACACCTGGCCGTCCGGCGTACGCATCCCGTAGCGGCGCACACCGCCGTCGCCAACCCCGGCGCCTTCGGCCGGTGTGCGGTCGCCGTGCAGGCCGCCGAGGACGATCGCGGCGGTCGGGTTGCCGGGTACGTGGGTGAGAAGAACGAGGTCACCGACGTCGGGCTGGCAGTCCAGCCCCTTGTCCGGACCGGCGCCGAGCGCCAGGACGGGCAGCCAATCGGTCTCGACGTCGTCGTAGGCGGGCAGAGTGACCCGCACCCGGCCGGATTGCGTCGGATCGTCCACACCGACCACCATCCCGAGGGTGACCGAGAGCGACTCGCTCGACAGGTCGGTGCCGGCCGGTTCGGGTGGAGGCGCCGAGCTCAGCACGCTGACGAAGCCGCTCGCGTCGTCGATCAGGTGGTCGACGGCGGTGAGCAGATGGCTGTCCGTCAGCATTGCCGCGCCGGCGACCCCCGACGTGACGATCCGGACGGCGACGCCGGGACGGAGGTCGGGGTCGCCGATCACCACGGCACTGAGGACGCCGCCGGCGGCGGACGCCAGGCCGATCGTGTAGTCGGCCAGCGCATCGGCGGCGTCGGCACCCGCGAACGCCCGGCCGGTGAGCGTGCTGGTGCGGGCCGCGGTACCGCCGTCGATGGCGTCACTGTCGGCGGTGCCCTGAATCCGGGTGGCGGTGAGGAGGTCCCAGCCGCTCACCTTGACGGTGTCGGTGGAGGTGACCGCGCATCTGGTGACGGAGGCCTCCAGCAGGTCGAGTCCCCAGGTCAGCTCACGGACGTCAGCGTCGGTACCCGACGGCATCGACAGCAGTTCGAGCCGGTCGTCGACGACCTGCCACCACATGCCGGCCTGCCGGCATGTGGTGGTGAAGAACGCCAGATCGGATTCGCCGCGCTGCAGCAGCCGCGGCCAGTGCGGGCCGTCGCTCGCGGCGTGGACGGACAGGCCGGTGCCGCCGAACAGCTCGCCGGCGATGCCGGCGACGTCGGTGTCGACGTGGGTGCGGACGCCGCCGGTCGCGCGCAGCTCGTGCGCGGCGTCGTGTGCGCGGACGCGAAGGCGGTGCACGCCGTCGGCGCCGAAACGGTCCTCCAGGGCGACGACGCTGCCGCCGAACAGTGCGGTGTCGTGCCCGGCGACCCGGACCTCCAGCTCGGTGCCCAGCTCGAAAGTGGTGGCCGACGGCGGCGCGATCAGCTCGAGCTCGCAGGCGGTGGGGACCGACAGCGCGCGACTGACGCGGACCGGTCCGAGGCAGCGCAGGGTGTCGTCGTCGACGTCCGAGCCGCCGAGCCGGAGCCGGACCTGCGGGACGACGCGGGAGTTGGCGAGGCTCGCGGTCGTGGCTGTCACGGTGACGCCTCCTCGGGTGCCGGGGGGATGACGAGCTGGCTGCCGGCCGGTGCCCACGGACCGTCGGCGAGTCCGTTCGCCGCGGCCAGCCAGCGCCAGAGCCAGGCTCGGCCGCCGTAGGCCTGCGCGGCCAGGGCGTCGAGCCGTTCGCCACCGGCGCCGGGATCACCGTCCTCCGCGGGCTGTCCGTCGCCGAGCACCTGGTGGACACCTTGCGGGTCGCTCGCCGCCGCCTCCGCGGCCGCAGCCAGTTCGTCCCCGAGCGGGACCCCGCCGATCGGTGGCTCGACAGCGGTCGGACGGGGATCGGGGACCCGGACGAGACGGAGGAACAACCAGGACCGGGTGGGTGCGCCGCCGGCGTCGAACCGTTCGAGCTGCTCGGCGACGGCGTCGATGACGCCGAGGACGTTCCACTCCATGCCCCAGAGGAACCGGACCAGCGGGACGTTGCCGGCGGTCGGCACGGCGGTCGCGCTGCTCTGGTCGCCGAGGCCACCGGAACCGAGGATGCCCGGCCCGGCACCCGAACCGGCGACGCCCGCGCTCGCACCGGCCGTGTTGGTGCCGCCAGAACCCCGGCCGGCCAGCGCGCCGGCGGTCGAGGACTGGTTCTCGGTCAGGTTCCACAGCCGGCTGGTCAGGTCGCGGACGTCGGTCACCGGGGTCGGGTCGGTGACCAGCGCGGTGTCGAACAGGAGCCGGAGCTCCATCTCGGTGCGGCCGCCGCCGGTGTGCAGGAGTGGCTCGTCGGAGCGGCCGAATCCGGTGACCGGACCCGAGCCGGCCTGCGGACGTCGAAGGCCCGCGGTGCGGCTGACGACGACCTGCTCGGGGTTGAGCAGGCACGGGATCCGCTCCGCGGTGGACTCGACGATGAAGGTGGCGCGTTCCATCACAGGGCCCGTTGCTCGAGCCCGAGCCGATCGACGTCGATCGCGCGCCAGCGGACGGCCACGGGTGGGTCGACCGCCGCCGGACGGTCGTCGAGTTCACGCCGGAGCTCGACGACCGGTGCGGGCGAGTTCACCGACGCCCAGGGGTCGACGACCGGACGGAGGTAGGTATCGGCGAGCGACACGCTTGCCCGGCTGTGCGGGTGCGCGGCGGTTGTCGGGGTCAGATGCGGCGCGACGGTGCGCGCCGTCGGTGCTGTGAGCCTCGTGCGGTCATTACCGACGATGACGGCAGGTGCGGGAGGAGCGGGTGGTGCCGGAGCGGGTGCCGAGGTCGGCCGTGACGCCGACGTCGACACAGCCACCGGCCACACCGGTGGGCCGTGGTCGTGGACCGCAGCCCGCGGCGGGTCGGGATCGCGGGGCACTGGGGTGATGTGTCCGCCCGTCTGAGCGACTGGTACCGGGTTGTCGGTCGCAGCCGGGCCGGACTCCGCCTTCTCATACCGGGGGAGTAGCCGCAGGGGCGGTCGTGGTGGCGCCGCGGTGTGGGCAGGTAAGGGGAAGGCCGCCGATGGGGCGTCTGTCCGGGCCGCCGGATACTCGACTCGCGCGTGCACCGGCGTCGGTTCGGTCGAGCCATCGGGGGACTGCGAGGGCCGCACGAACCGTTCGCGCGGCCGTCGTCCTGGCCGCGGTGCCGCGATCGGTCCCTCGTCGGCTGGCACGGCGCCGTCCGACCGGGTGCCGGACGAGGATGTCAGCGTGCTGACGTCTCTGGCGAGATCGGTGACGTTGTCGACCGCGTTGTCGAACGTCCGCACTGACAGTCCCAGGCCACCATCGATCCAGACCGGGTCCTGAGCCATCACGTAGTCGAGCCATTCGGGCGGCGGACCCTCCGATCCCGCGGGACCGGGCATCCGCAGGCGTGGCCGGAGATCGACCACGTCGGTGTCAGCGGGCTGAGAACCAGCCTCGGCGTCGCCGGAATCGTCGGCCTGCCGTGGATGTATCCGGGCCGCGTCGACCAGCGCCCGCCATCGGGCACGCAGACGCGTGCCGAGGCCGGGCATCGGTCACACACCCCGTCCGAGCGACTCGTACGCAAGCACGACCTCCTCGATGGCGACCTCACGGGCGTTCGCGCGCAAGGATGCACTGGTCCAGCGGCGCGGGAACGCCCCGATCAGGTCCCACTGGATGACCGGCGTCGCGCCGTCGGGGCCGAGCAGCACGATCGACACGTTCGCACGGTCGACCTGGCCGCGGGTGACGGCGACGAACCAGTCCCACATCGTCGTCGACGAGGTGAGTCCGTAACGAAGGGTCACGTCGCTGTAGCTGGTGTAGGTCGGGATCTTGTGGACGACCTGCGCCTGCCCTGCTTCGCGATATTCGACCGTCCCGACGTCTGCGGACAGCGGCCCGCATTCGACGAAGTGCGCGATCGTCTCGCCACCCTTGATGACCTTGAAGTTGCAGACGCGGTGTGGGTCACCGCTGATCGCCGATGCCGGCGTGGTGGTGGTCGGTGCCTCAGACACTGCTACTGCCCTCCGATTGCGTCGCGTCGCCGGCGAACTGGCTGATCTTGAAGACGATGAACTCGGCCGGCTTCACGCCGGCCAGGCCGATGTACGTGATGACCTGCCCGGCGTCGACGACCTCGGGCGGGTTGCTCTCGCGGTCGCACTTGACGAAGAACGCCTCGGCGGCGGTTCGTCCGACCAGCGCACCGTCGCGCCACAGCAGGGTGAGGAATGCGGAGATGTCGCGGCGGATCATCGCCCACAGCGGTTCGTCGTTCGGTTCGAACACGATCCAGCTGGTTCCACGTGAAATCGAGTCCTCGACCATGCAGAAAAGCCTGCGCAGGTTGAGGTATTTCCATTCCGGCTCCGAGTCGCGGGCGATCGTGCGCGCCCCCCAGACCCGGATTCCCTGGCTGGTGAAGAAGCGGATCGCGTTGACACCGGCGGAGTTGAGCTCGGCCTGCTCGCTGGGGGTCACCCGGTACTGCAGCCCGACCGCCCCGCGCACGACCTCGTTGGCCGGTGCCTTGAAGACACCGCGGGTGCTGTCGGTGCGTGCCCAGATGCCGGCGATGTGCCCGGACGGCGGAGCCGCGACGAGCTGACCTGTGTTCAGATCGGTGACCGTCAGCCAGGGGAAGTAGAACGACCCGTAGGACGACGACCGCGGCGCCAGCCCCTGCGAACGGACCGATCCAGCGCCGGCCTCTGCCGCTGGTGGGGAAGATGAAGACCCGGCCGGGCCGCCCGCGCCGGCCGGGTCGCTGTGGTCGACGGCAGGCCTGGCGACGCCAGCCGGCGAAGAGGTGGTTGCGGTACCGACGACGGTCAGCTGCATGACGTCGTCGACCTCGAGCGGTGCATCGAGGATGGCGACGCGATCGCGCAGCTTCTCGCAGTGCAGGAGCACCGCCTCGTAGGAGGCGGGGTCGGTGAAGCCCGGCGCGGCGACCATCGCGATGTCGTCGATCTCCTCCAGGGCGGACAATCCGGGCCGCCGGGCGGACCCCGAGAGGGTGCCGTCCGGGCCGACGTCGAGGACGTAGCACCGACTGCCGGCGTTCTGGAAGAAACCGTTGACGGCGTGCGCGAGCGGGGTCATCGGTCCGTCGCCGAGGAACACGCGGGCGAACCGGCTCCAGTCCTCGATGGCGGTCGGGACGCCGATGGGCGCGTCGCTGCGGCCGCCGGCGCCGACGAAGGCGGGGACGCTGGTGCCCTGCGCCTCGATCGGCCGGGTGCCACTGGCGACCTCCTCGACGTAGACACCGGGAGTTCGGTAGGTCGGCATGGTCAGTCCTTCCCAGACGGGGGAGCGGATTCGGGGGATGTGGGGTTGTCGGCGTGCAGGTCGACGACGACGTGGACGTCGACGTCGTCGGGTCCGACGAACTGCTGGACCCGGGCGCCCTTGGTGGTGATGTCGAGCGTCGAGCGTTCGAGGGCGGGCACCGGCAGGCTCCAGCGTCCGTCCGGGCCGACCAGGGTGGCCGGGCCGTGCGGTTCGAGCCGGACCCGGCCCGGGGACAGCGCGGTGCCGTCGCTCGAGCGGAGATCGCCGGAGAGCACCCGCAGCTTGCTCGCCCGCAGGTTGAGCGGCTGCCGGACCCGCGTCGCCGCCGCGCGTTCGACGTGCATACGGACCGGGCCGGCGATGCTGAACGACGGACGGGGGCTCAGACCGAAGGCGATCCAGGTCTGGTCGGTCGTCGGCGTGAGGTCGATGTCGCGCGCCGCTTCCGCCAGGGCGGTGAGGGCGAGCGTCGTGACCGCGTGTGCAGCCGCGACGTCGTCGGCGGCGGCGAATACGAGCAGCCGTGCAGTCGCTTCGACGGCGTCCGGGGGCGGCGTGTGTGTCGAGGGCTGGATCGTGAACGGGTGCAAGACGATCGACTCGTCACCCGCTTCACCCGATCGTCCCGCTGCGCCGATCACGGTCGGCCGGCCGGTGATGCCGGTGGCCCAGTCCGCGATGCCGGCCACCAGGTCGGCGAAGCCGATATCGCCCTCGCTGCCGCCGGCTGCGCTCCCACCGGGAGTTGCTGCCGGGTCACGGGTTGCCGCTGGCATATGCCCACACCTCGAACGGAGTCGCGTAGTAGATCCAGCCGAAGAAGCCGCTGACGGCCGACTCCGCCGGGGGACGTAGGCAGGCGGAGGCGCGCACGTGCGCCGCCTTGAGCGCCAGCCCGAGGATCAGGGTGAACAGGATCTGGATCAGTGACGTGACGATGTAGAACACCGCGAACAACGGCAGGTAGAGGGGGCCGAAGATGCGCGCCTGAAGCAGATGCATGCGTTCGTGCTGGCCGGCGCCGCCGAGGTTGACCGGGCCGAGGGTCTGCAGGACGTCGTTGCCGAAGCCGGTGCTGCTGCGCGGTGCGTAGCTGACCCAGTTCTGGCCCTTGCTGGCCGTCGTCGACGGGTTGCCGAAGATCAGGTAGACGAGGCCGCCGATGACGGCGCCGAAGACTGTATTGGTCAGGCTCCAGGTGCAGTCGAGCACGAGGCACAGCCAGCCGAGGGGCTTGGTCAGGTCGTAGGCGCCGACCGCCCCGGCCAGCAGCGCGTAGGCGAACACGACAGCCGCGACGACCGCCACGATCACGGCCGAGACGACCGGGAGCGCGAGGGCGAGGACGAGGCCCAGCCCGATCACGAGGACGACGGACACGACCGCGGTGGAGAACGCACCACCGAGCCGTTCGACAGCAGTCACGGGAATCTCCTTGTTTGGTTGACGTTCGAGTAGTGAGCGGCGAGCGGTCGTCCGTCGGGCTACGGGTTGATGGTCTTTGAGAAGTTCTTGAAGTTCTTCCAGCTGGGGTCGATCAACGCGAGCTTGGTGCAGCCGTCCGGCCGCTCGGGGTAGGAGATGGCAACCGCCTTGCCGGCCGCGACCGAGCCGCTCTTCGGACTCTGGTCGACGACGTTCGGGTCGCACGGGTTCTGGAGAGGCCCGATGAAGCTGATCGCCAGAGGTGCCGGTAGGAGACCGGCGTCAGTGAGGATCTTGGTGGCTTCGGATAGCGGGTGCCCGATGACCGACGGCACGTCGACGGTGCCCGGCAGCACGGGCCCGATCGCCGGGGACGGCTCGACGGCCTTGGCCTTGGCTGCCTTGGCGGCGTCCTGGGCCGGGTCGACGGCGAATGCGGTTTCGTTGACCCGGATCATCTTGGTGACGTCGGCTGCGACGGGCGAGTAGGTCGCCGCGGTCGCGCCGGCGATGTCGGCGCAGGTCGTCGCGTTCGTACAGCTCTGCCACTGCAGTGACGTTGCGCCGACCGCACCCTTCCACGTTCCCTTGGTCGCAACCAGTGGCTGACCGACGGCCGATGTGCCGCTGACCGTCGGTGCCGCCGTGTTCTCGGGCGCGCCCGCGCCGCGGAGGACGAAGAAGTAAAGGCCGCCCGCGACAAGCGCGAGGACGACGACCGCGATCAGGATGAACAGCCAGACGGGTGCGCCCTTCTTCTTGTCGGGCTCGGGAACCTTGAAGCTCACGGTCTGGCCGGCGACGGTCTCAGTCGCGTCCTCGGCGGCGACGTCCAGCCGCGCGGTGTACGTGCCGGCCGCGGTCGTCGGGGGGACGGTGACCTTCAAGTCCACGGTCAGGGTGCCGGCGACGGCGAGCGGTCGTTCGGGTTCTCCGACGACGCTCAGCCAGGTCTGGTCGGTGGAGCCGACGCCCTTGGGGAGCAGCCGGGCACGGACCGGCCGGCCGGTGAGGTTGGTGACGGTGAAGGTGGTGGTGCCGCTGCGGTCGGCGGCCAGTGTCAGTTCGGTCGGTGCGCTGATGGAGAACGGCGCGGGGCCCTCTGCGGTCGGTGTGGACGGACCGAGCGGGCGGTGCTCGGGACTGGTCATGCTCGCAAGGAGCACAGGTGTCACCGGGCTGATACACCGAGCGCTCACAGACAGGTCGTCGCCGGAGCTCCGGCGCGGGAGTCGAACAGGTCAGCCGAGGGAGAAGGTCTGTCCCCGCTCGGCCATCTCTCGGGTCTCGGCCGGTAGGTCGGCCGCCGCGAGCAGGTGCGGGAGCAACTCGGGCTCGCGGGTGATGGCGCGGAAGACCAGGGCGACGGTCACGTCGTGGTCGGGCCGGTAGGTCACGGTGATCGGGTCGCCGGTCCGGACCGGACCGGGAGTGACGACGCGAAGGTAGGTACCGGGGATGGCCGCGGCCGTGAACGTCTTGAGCCAGCCGCGTTCGGCGATCCAGCCGCGGAACGTCGCGCACGGGACGCGTGGGTCGGTGACCTGCAGTTCGAGGGTGTCGCCGATGCGCCACCGCTCGCCGACGCGGGCGCCGTTGACGTCGAGGTTCAGTGTGGTGAGGTTCTCGCCGAAGCTGCCGGACGCGAGGTTGCGGCCGAGGCGTTCCTGCCAGACGTCGAGGTCCTCGCGAGCGTAGGCGTAGACGGCCTGGTCGTCGCCGCCGTGGTGCTGGCGGTCCCCGATCTGATCGCCGACGAGGCCGCTGCCGAGGCCACCCTTCTTCGGCCCGGGGGCTCGGACCTCGACGGGGTCGGACGTGCCGATCTTCTCGATCCCGGTGATCTTCAAGCCCTTGTACGGATTCGGCTGGACCCGCGCCAGGTTGACCGACAGCACCTGCGGGATCGGGACGTCAGCAGATGGGGAGGACACAGCACCAATCTATCGGGCAATCTATCGGGCAATCTATCCGGCCAACCCATCCGGGCCCGCTGATCCGTCGCCCGAACTGCGTCCGTCGGGTGACTGCAATCGGTCGCGGGCACGGCCGCGTGCAGGCAGCGAGGTGGGTAGAGTTCATGGACGTGACCACCACCGCTCCCATCGCCGATCTTGCCGCCGTGACCATCAGGCTGCGTCCAGACGACAACGTCGTCCTCACCACCAGCGATCTGGAGCCGGGCACCTACCGGTTCGACGGTGGCAGCCTCGAGCTGACGACGGCGGTGCCGCGGGGTCACAAGATCGCCACCCGCGCGATCGCGGAGAACGAGCCGGTCCTCAAGTACGGGCAGGTCATCGGGTTCGCGCACGTACCGATCGCGCCTGGTGCGCACGTCCACACGCACAACTGCGACTACCGGACCTTCGAGCGCACGGCCCAGGCCGGTGTCGACACCCGTCCGACCGTCTACGTGCCCGAGGCCGAGCGGGCCACCTTCCAGGGCATCCGCCGCCCGGACGGCCGGACGGCCACCCGTAACTGGATCGGGATCCTGACGACGGTCAACTGCTCGGCGACGGCGGCGAAGCTCATCGCCGCGAGCCTGCGCCCCTACATTGCCGAGAACTTCCCGACGGTCGACGGCATCGTCGCGCTCACGCATGGGACCGGTTGCGGCATGGCCGGACCGGGCAGCGAGGGTTTCGAGATCCTCCGGCGGACGATGACCGGTTACGCGGCGCACCCGAACTTCGCCGGGTTCCTCGTCCTCGGGCTCGGCTGCGAGGTCAACGAGGTGTCGTCGCTGGTCCGGAACTGGGACATCCCGTCGCACAAGCTCGTGCAGGCGATGACCATCCAGGAGGCCGGCGGTACGCGTAAGGCGGTCGAGCTCGGATCGGGTGCGCTGCGGGAGATGTTGCCGACGGTCGCGAGCGTCAAGCGGGAGACCGTCCCGGCGAGCGAGCTCGTGCTGGGGATGGAGTGCGGTGGGTCGGACGGCTACTCCGGCATCACGGCGAATCCGGCGCTCGGTGTGGCCGCAGACATCCTGATCGCGAACGGTGGGACGGCGGCCTTCGGTGAGACGCCCGAGATCTACGGCGCCGAGCATCTGTTGATCCGCCGGGCGGTCAGCCAGGAGGTCGGCGACAAGCTCGCGGCGCGGATCAAGTGGTGGGAGGAATACACCTCCAAGAACAACGGCTCGATGGACAACAACCCCTCGCCGGGGAACAAGGCCGGCGGACTCACGACCATCCTGGAGAAGTCGCTCGGTGCCGCGGCGAAGGGCGGCAGCACGAACCTCGTCGACGTCGTGGAGTACGCGGAACCGCTCTCGGCCAAGGGCCTGATCTTCATGGATACACCCGGCTACGACCCGGTGAACGCGACCGGGCTCGTTGCCGGTGGGTCGACGGTGCTGTGTTTCACCACCGGTCGTGGCTCGGCCTTCGGATGTTCGCCGACGCCCAGCATCAAACTCGCGACGAACTCCGACATCTTCCGGCGGATGTCGGACGACATGGACGTCAACTGCGGCACGATCGTCGACGGCACCAAGTCGGTCGACGAGGTCGGTGCCGAGGTGTTCGCGAAGATCCTCTCGGTGGCGTCCGGCGAGAAGCCCTTCTCGGAGGAGCTCGGGTACGGCCAGGAGGAGTTCGTTCCCTGGCAACTCGGCGCAGTGATGTAAGCACCCGTCGCTAGAAGGGTGCGGGATCGTCCTGGGTGAGTGAGGTCCAGGGTGGGGCGGTGGTGTGGCCGGTGTGGGGTGTGGTCCAGCGGGCGTTGTTCGTCTCTCGGTCGATGTCCAGATGCCAGCCTTCGGCTTGTTTCAAGCGGTGGTGTCGTCGACACAACGGTGCCATGTTGCAGGGGCAGGTCGCGCCGCCGGTTTCCCAGGGGTGGGTGTGGTCGGTGTCGCAACGCACCGCGGTGACGACGCAGCCGGGGAAGCGGCAGTGCCGGTCGCGGGCGTTGACGAAGTCCCGCATCGCCGTGGTCGGATCATGCTGGGTGCGGACATGTTCGACCACCCGGCCTTGGTCGTCGACGGCGGTGAGGCACCACATGCTGGGTCGTGCCGCCGCGGCTTTCACCAACCTCGCGGCGACGTCGGCGGGGACGAGTCCGAAGCCCGGGACCTCGACGAGGACGCCGCGGTGCATGGCATCGACGAGGTCGGCGAGGGTGTTGAGGTGCACGACCAGGTCCACATCGGCCCGCGCCCGTGGCGTCTGAACAACCGGCTGGGCGGTCAGGTCAGCATCGGCGGCGACGTCCGGGTCTGATCCGGTGTCCGCCTGCGCCGTGATGTCGGCCCCGGCCACGTTCTCATCCGGGCGTTCTTGGTCTTTCGGCGCGGTCTGCGTCTTGGCGGCGTGGCGGGCGGCTTCTTGGAACTTCCGGGGCAGTGGGGTCGACCGGGTCGCGGTGTACACCGGTGTCGGGTGGCCACCGGTGAGCAGGTCGACGGCGGTGTCGGCGCGGAGTTGGTCGAGGGTGCGGGTGTCACCGAGGCGTTTGATGCCGCGGGCGATCGCGTTCACATGCTCATACGCGGCGGCCATCGCGGGGACGTCGATGTCGTAGAGACCGAGGAACCCGACGCCGATCCCGGGCCCGTACCTGCCCTTGGCCAGCCGTCGCCGGCGCAGGGTTTCCCGGCGCACGGCCCGGACCCAGGACGGGTCGAGCATCGACAGCACCCGTTGGGTCCGCAGGCTGAGCATCCCCGGGGTTTCGGCGATGGTCTGCTCGAGCGCGGTCGACCCATCCGCACGGGTGGCGGTGTTCAGCAACGCGTCGTCGACCGCTGAGGCCAGACCGTCGTCGGTGTCGGGAGTCATCGACGTGACGACGGCGACCTTGCGGGTGTCGATCAGTCCGTCGGCGAGGGCGGCCCACAGCCGGGGGTGGCGTTCGACCAGGTCGACCGCGTGCAGGACCAGGTTCTTCCCGGTCATCGGCGCCACATGCAGCAACAGCGCCAACTCGTCGCAGGCGAACTCCTGCACACCCTCCACCCGGGCTGTCGGAGCCGTCGACCACGCTGGGCAGTGCACGAACTCGTTGACGTCCGCGGCTGATTCGGCTTGCACCCAGGCGAGCAGCCGGGCCCGGGCACGGATCACCAGCGCCAACTCGGCACCCGACAACGTCTGCCGGTCAATCCGGGCGAGGGCGGCTTGCAGGTCACGACCGGGCAGCCCGGCAAGCTGCCCGACGACCGTCCCGCCACCACCGTTCCCGACCTGATCCATGCATCGATATTAACCAAACACACCGACACCCCAGCCGGCTATCCACAGCCCACGCAACAACAACGCCATTGGCCCACCTGTGGACAAGAACGTCCCACACAACGGCAGCCTGGCGGACGAGCGACGCCGACTTTGTCAGGAAGCCTTGGACAACCCATCGGCGACGTCGGCGAAGACCGACTCGGCCGACGCGCTTCCGTCGACGGTGATCACGCGATAGCCGAGATCCCTTGCCTGTAAGGCAACGAGCCGACCGAAGGCAGCATCGCGTCGCATCCAGGTCTCGAACAGATCGTCGGCATCCGATATCCCGACGAGCAGGTTACGAGCCCATCCTCGGCGGGCATAGTGGGCGCGCTGGAACTCCTCGGTGGGCACGAGCCACACCGCCGAGGACGCGGGAACACCGGCCGTGGCGAGCAGGTCGGGCAGTAACGCTGCGCCCTCGACGACGGTCGGCAACGTAGCGTCGGCGAGGTCCGCACGGATCAGCGGGAACTCCTCCCGGTACGCCTCGAACACGTCGGCAACCTGGATCTCGAGCCCTTGCCGCAGGCGAACCTCGATGGGCAGGTCACCGAGCTTGATGAGAACCGGTTCCCAGCTCCGGGTCCCGCGTCGGACGTGGTCGTCCCAGTGGTCGTCGCACGTATAGAGCGACCATCCGAGCAGCGCCGCAAGCTGCTGCGCGACCGTCGACTTCCCCGAGCACGGCGACCCACCGATCCACACGTGCAAGTCCGGCGGGTCGGTCGACGTCACGACCGGACGCTATCGGGGTTCGACCGCGCCGGCCGCGAGGTTGCACCGCCTCGGCAGACTTCCCGCGATCAGTACCGACCTCGAACCGCCGCTGGATCCAGTCGACAACCGGAACCCCGGCCGCCTCGCCCGACGCGCGCTGCTGCCCGGTCCGCCATGGCCGCCGCCGGTCCGGTCCTCGCCGCGTGTGGACGCAACGGAGCCGGCCGCCCTGGCGGATTCGGCAAATGGAGCATCATCGCGCCGGGCACCGAACTGACGCCGAGTTCCGCTGTCCCGGTCGGCGGCGGCATCATCCTGGACGCCGAGGAGACTGTCGTCACCCAACCGGTCAAGGGGACGTTCAAGGCGTTCTCGTCCATCTGCACCCACGCCGGCTGCCGGGTCACCTCGATCGAGAGCGGCGAGATCGTCTGCCCGTGCCACGAGTCGCACTTCTCCATCGCCGACGGCAGCGTCATCAGCGGGCCGGCACCGAGCCCACTCCCGTCGACGCCGGTGAAACGCCGCGGCGCGACGATCGTGGCCGTCTGACCGCGGGCCTCATCAGCCGACGGCGGGCCTTTCGCCGGGCACACCCACGGGCTGTCGGTGCCCGCCCGTAGTCTTCGGAGAATGGCCGATCCGTCGACGTACCGTCCCGCTCCGGGGTCGATCCCGACGAACCCGGGTGTCTACCGCTTCGTCGACGACACCGGTCGCGTCATCTACGTCGGCAAGGCCAAATCCCTGCGCTCACGGGTCAATTCCTACTTCGCCGACCTCACCGCGCTGCACCCGCGCACGCAGGCGATGGTCACGTCGGCGAGCCGCGTCCAGTGGACGACCGTCAACACCGAGGTCGAGGCGCTCGCGCTCGAGTACTCCTGGATCAAGGAGTTCGATCCGCGCTTCAACGTCCGATACCGCGACGACAAGACCTATCCCTGGCTCGCGGTCACCCTGAACGAGGACTACCCGCGGCTGCTGGTCATGCGCGGTCCGAAACGCAAGGGCGTCCGCTACTTCGGTCCCTACGCGCACGCCTGGGCCATCCGGGAGACGCTCGACCTCCTGCTGCGTGTCTTCCCGGCGCGCACATGCTCAAAGGGCGTGTTCAACCGGTCGCGCCAGATCGACCGGCCCTGCCTGCTCGGTTACATCGGCAAGTGCTCGGCGCCGTGCGTCGGCCGGGTGAACCAGGAGGAGCACCGGGAGATCGTCGAGGACTTCTGCGACTTCATGGCCGGAAACGCAGACAAGTTCACCCGGCGCATCGAGAAGGACATGCACGCGGCCTCGGACGAGCTCGACTTCGAGCGTGCCGCCCGGCTGCGTGACGACCTCGGGGCGATGCGCCGCGCCCTGGAGAAGAACGCGGTCGTCCTGTCCGACGGCACCGATGCCGACGTCATCGGCTTCGCCGAGGACGAGCTCGAACTGGCGGTGCAGATCTTCCACGTCCGCGGCGGGCGTATCCGCGGCCAGCGCGGCTGGATCGCCGACAAGGTCGACGACGCAGACACCGGCGGCCACGTCGAGGCCGCCCTCCTGCAGCTCTACGGCAGCCAGGCCACCGACATCGACGGCATCACAGTCGGCCCCTCCTCGATCCGGGACACGGTGCCGAAGGAGATCCTCGTACCCGCGCTGCCGAGTGACCCCAACGACGTGCACGTCCTCACCGAGTGGCTCTCGCTGATGCGCGGTAGCAACGTGTCCCTCCGGGTCGCCCAGCGCGGCGACAAGGCCACCCTCGCGCAGACCGTCACCCGCAATGCCGAGCAGGCACTGGTGATCCACAAGACCAAGCGGGCGTCCGATCTCTCCACGCGAGGTCAGGCACTCGAGCAGATCGCCGAGGCGCTCGGGCTGGACGAGGTGCCCCTGCGCATCGAGTGCTACGACATCTCGAACCTGCAGGCGACCGACGTCGTCGCGTCGATGGTGGTGTTCGAGGACGGCCTGCCACGCAAGGCCGACTACCGGCGGTTCTCCATCCGCGGCATCGACGGCTCGCACGACACGGCGGCGCTGGCCGAGACCCTGAAGCGACGGTTCGCCCGCTACCAGCACGAACAGGCGGAGCTGGCCGCGGCCCTGGCGGCCGCGAAGACGACGAGCGCCGGCGGCGACGTCGACGGCACCGCCGGCATCGCGGCCCTGATCGACCCGGAGACCGGCCGGCGACGGCGATTCGCCTACGCGCCCGGCCTGGTGGTCGTCGACGGCGGCGCGCCGCAGGTCCAGGCGGCGCGGGAGGCGATGGACGAGATGGGTCTGCAGGCGATTCCCGTGTGCGGGCTGGCGAAACGGCTCGAGGAGGTGTGGCTGCCGGGCGAGGACGACCCGGTCATCATGGCGCGCACGAGCGAGGGCCTCTACCTGCTCCAGCGGGTCCGCGACGAGGCGCACCGGTTCGCCATCACCTACCACCGCAACAAGCGCAGCACGTCGATGATGAGCAGCGTCCTCGACGAGATCCCCGGCCTGGGCCCGACCCGGCGCAAGGCGCTGCTGCGGGAGTTCGGGTCGATGAAGCGGCTCCGCGCCGCAACTGCCGAGGAGGTGGCCGAGGTGGACGGGATCGGACCGGCCACGGCGGCCTCGGTCGTGGATGCGTTGGCGGCTGCCGCGCCCGGCAGGCCCGCGATCAACACCGCAACCGGCGAGATACTGGAATGATCGCCCTACGGTCAGCCACTCGACCGCGAGGGGAGACCACCAATGCCGACCTCTGATGCCGGCTTCGGACAACCGGGCACGACCGACGGACCCCGCGTCGTCGTCGTCTCGGGCATGTCGGGTGCCGGGCGCAGCACCGCCGCGCACGTCCTCGAAGACCTCGGCTGGTTCGTCGTCGACAACCTTCCGCCGGCTCTTCTCGGCGCCGTCCTCGACCTCGTCACCGCCTCGCCGAGCGGTCCGCGCAGCATCGGAGTGGTCGTCGACGTCCGGTCGGGTTCGTTCTTCGCCGACCTCGTCGGATCGTTGACCACGCTCGACCGACAGGGCGTCAAGCCGAACATCCTGTTTCTCGAAGCCGCCGACGACGTGCTGGTCCGCCGGTACGAGAGCGTCCGGCGTCCGCATCCCCTCCAGGACGGTGGCCGAGTTCTCGACGGCATCGAGCGCGAGCGCGTGATGATGGCCGATCTGCGCGGCTCGGCCGACATGGTGATCGACACGTCGGCACTCAACGTGCACGAACTCACCCGCAAGCTGGTCTCCGCGTTCGCCGGCGACGACGACCAGGCGCTGCGGACCACGATCGTGTCGTTCGGCTTCAAGTACGGCATCCCGGTCGACGCGGACCTCGTGTTCGACTGCCGCTTCTTGCCCAACCCGTTCTGGCTGCCCGCGCTGCGGCCGCATTCCGGTCTGGATCCCGACGTCAGCAGTTACGTCCTCGGGCAGCCGGCCGCCGAGCCGTTCCTCGACGAACTGGAGCGGCTGCTCGACATCGTCGCCACCGGGTACCTGGCCGAAGGAAAACGCTTCGCCACCATCGCCCTCGGATGTACCGGCGGCAAGCACCGCTCGGTCGCGATGTCGGAGGCTCTCGCCCTCCGGCTTCGCGCCCGCGACATACCGAGCCTCGTCGTGCACCGGGACCTGGGCCATGAGTGAGCCGCGGATGCCCGAGGAGGGACTGCGCGAGCAGGCCTGGGGGAGCTCGGCCCGGGTCGTCGCCCTCGGCGGCGGGCACGGGCTGGCCGCGTCGCTGTCGGCGCTGCGCCAGGTCACCGAGCGGCTCACCGGCATCGTCACCGTGGCCGACAACGGCGGGTCGTCCGGCCGGTTGCGCGACGAGTTCGACGTCCTCCCGCCGGGCGATCTGCGGCAGGCGCTGGCCGCCCTGTGCGGCGACGACGACTGGGGCCGGACGTGGGCCCGCGTCCTGCAGCACCGCTTCGGCGGGACCGGCGAGCTGGCCGGGCACTCGGTCGGCAACCTGCTGATCGTCGCGCTGTGGGACATGACCCGCTCCGTCGAAGGTCTCGACTGGGTGGCCCGGTTGCTGGGCGCGCGGGGGCGGGTGCTGCCGATGGCCGCCGTGCCGCTCACGATCGTCGGCGACGTGGCCGGGCTCGATCCGAACGACCCCGACGCCATCACCACACTCCGCGGGCAGGTCCAGGTGGCCGGTACGTCCGGGCAGGTCCGTGCCGTGCGGCTCGAGCCGGCGAACCCGCCGGCGGTCCCGGAGGCGCTCGAGGCACTCGCGGTCGCCGACGCGGTCGTTCTCGGACCCGGCTCGTGGTTCACGTCGGTGATGCCGCACCTGATGGTCCCGGAGCTGGCCGCCGCACTCGGCGCGACCCCGGCCCGGCGGATCCTCACGCTCAACGTCGCGGCGCAGCGCGGTGAGACCGACGGGTTCTCGCCAGAACGCCACCTCGCCGTCCTGTGTGAGCACGCGCCCTGGCTCACGCTCGACGTCGTCATCGCTGACTCGAGTTACGACACCGACCTTCCGAGCCTGCAGAAAGTGGCTGCCGCGTGCGGCGCCGAGGTCGTCGTCGCCGACGTCGCGCACGACTCGGGCGAGCCACGCCACGACGTCGACAAGCTTGCCAAGGTGTATGCCCAGCTCCTCGGCTGACCGCCCGGCGGGTGGCGTGACGGCGGTGACGCTCCACGTCGCGCCGACCGGCGACGACCCGCCGACGGCAGTGCCGGTCACCCGCTGAAAACGCTGCCCGAGGCCCGGAACCGGGGCTCGCGCCGTCCTCGCCGCAGCGCCGGCCGCAGCGCCGGTCCCGGCGCCGGGCGTCGGCGTCCTCCTCGGCGCCGGCGTCTTCGAACTCGGCGAGACCCTCGTCCTCGACGCGCGGGACTCCGGACGCCCCGGGGCACCCGTTCGCTGGACGGCTCCAGCCGGACTGGCAGCCTGCGAACGGTGAGGTCGTGACCGCCGACATCGGCCCGGGGCTCGCGTTCGACCGGCTGTTCGCCGACGGGCGGCGCCAGATTCTCAGCCGACGCGACCGCCACGGACGCCGGCCGGTGGCACGGTGCCGATTGCATCGCCCTTGACTCCGACACCCTGGCGTCGTCGGTCGGCCTCATCGCCGGCACCGGGGTCTATGTCCTCGACGTCCCGGCCGGATCACCAGCCCGCACAACCGGAATCCGGACGGGTGACGTCGTCCTGCGGATCGACGCCGATCCCGTGACCGAGCCCGCCGAGCTGATGGCTCGGTGGTCGACGGCACCCGCCGGCGTCGAGGTCGCGTTCACCCTCTGGCGCAGCCAGGCCGCACTCGAGCTCCGCGTGCGCCGCTGACCGAGAAATGTCAGAGAATGTCCAGTGTTCAGACCGGATGCGTTGTTATCGGTGAGGGTCCGTGACAGGCGTGGGAGGATGCGCGCATGGCGATGACGGCACGGGTGAAGGCTGAGCTGGCGAGCAGCAACACCACGAAACCCTGTTGCCGAAAAGCGGAGGTCTCGGCCACCCTCCGCTTCGCCGGCGGGCTGCACATCGTGGCCGGGCGCATCGTGGTGGAGGCCGAGCTCGACACCGGCGCCGCCGCACGCCGCCTGCGCCGCGAGATCGGCGAGGTGTTCGGGCACGCGAGCGAGTTGCTCGTCGTCGCCCCGAGCGGCCTTCGCAAGTCGAACCGCTACCTCGTCCGGGTCGTCACCGACGGGGAGGCGCTGGCCCGCCAGACCGGCCTTCTCGACGGTCGTGGCCGGCCGGTCCGCGGCCTCCCGCCGGCGATCGTGAATGGCCCGGCGTGCGACTCCGTCGCCACCTGGCGCGGCGCGTTCCTCGCCCACGGCTCGCTCACCGAGCCCGGCAGGTCGTCGTCCCTCGAGGTGACCTGCCCGGGGCCGGAGGCCGCCCTCGCTCTCGCCGGCGCTGCGCGCCGGCTCGGCATCGTCGCCAAGGCCCGTGAGGTCCGTGGCGTCGACCGGGTCGTCATCCGTGACGGCGACGCGATCGGCGCGCTGCTCACCCGCCTCGGCGCGTTCGAGAGCCTGATGGCCTGGGAAGAGCGCCGGATGCGCCGCGAGGTCCGCGCGACCGCGAACCGGCTGGCCAACTTCGATGACGCGAACCTCCGCCGTTCCGCGCGGGCCGCGGTAGCCGCCGGGGCGCGGGTCGAACGGGCGCTGGAGATCCTCGGCGAGGACGTGCCCGACCATCTGCGGCATGCAGGAGCGCTGCGCGCCGAGCACAAGCAGGCCAGCCTCGAAGAACTCGGCGCGCTGCACGATCCGCCGCTCACGAAGGACGCGATCGCCGGACGCATCCGCCGACTGCTCGCGATGGCGGACAAACGCGCCGGCGAACTCGGCATCCCGTCGACCGAGGCGAGCCTGTCCGCCGACATGCTCGACGCCTGACACCCCATCACCGCGGGTGATCTCGGCGTCGACAGTGACGGTCGGATGCGAAACAGGTGGCTTGATGTCCTAAGGTGGCCTCCGGGCCGTACGAGGACGTACTGCTTGGTGGCATCCACCGCGGTCGCATGGCGACCAATCACCCACCATCACATCTGCCCGCATCAACACGATCACGCCGCTGACTGGTCTGACCGCGCGTAGGTCCGTCCCACGTGCGCTCTCGCGCCGCTGCGGCGTCGAGGAGGATCACACGTGACTGTTCGCGTCGGTATCAACGGCTTCGGCCGCATTGGCCGCAACTTCTTCCGTGCCGTTCAGGCATCGGGCGCCGACATCGAGGTGGTCGCGTTCAACGACCTCGGTGACGACGCAACCCAGGCCCACCTGCTCAAGTACGACTCGATCCTCGGCCGCCTCGGCCGGCCGGTCAGTGTCGTCGACGGCGGCATCCAGGTCGGCAACAAGCTGATCAAGTCCTTCGCCGAACGCGACCCCGCGCAGCTCCCCTGGGGTGACCTCGGCGCCGACGTCGTCCTCGAGTCCACCGGGTTCTTCACCGACGCGACCAAGGCGAAGGCGCACATCGCCGGCGGGGCGAAGAAGGTCATCATCTCCGCGCCCGCGAAGAACGAGGACTTCACCGTCGTCATGGGCGTCAACGACAACCTGTACGACCCGGCCGCGCACGCGATCATCTCGAACGCGTCCTGCACGACGAACTGCCTCGCGCCGATGGCGAAGGCGATCGACGACGCGTTCACGATCGAGAAAGGCCTGATGACGACCATTCACGCCTACACGCAGGACCAGAACCTGCAGGACGGCCCGCACGCCGACCTGCGCCGCGCCCGCGCCGCCGCGATCAACATGGTCCCGACCTCGACCGGTGCCGCCAAGGCCATCGGCCTCGTGCTGCCGCAGCTCAAGGGCAAGCTCGACGGCTTCGCCATGCGCGTCCCGCTCCCCACCGGCTCGGCCACCGACCTCACCATCACCGTCGGTCGTGAGACCTCGGTCGAGGAGGTCAACGCAGCGGTCAAGGCAGCCGCGGACGGCAAGTACCTGCGCTACAGCACCGATCCGATCGTGTCGTCCGACATCGTCACCGACCCGGCGTCGTGCATCTTCGACGCCCCGCTGACCAAGGTCATGGGCAACCAGGTCAAGGTCATCGGCTGGTACGACAACGAGTGGGGTTACTCCAACCGCCTCGTCGACCTGGTCACCCTCGTCGGCACGACCCTGTAACCGATGCGGACGATCGACGATCTGGCGGCCGACCTCGGCGGTCTCGCCGGCAAGCGGATCCTGCTGCGCAGCGACCTCAACGTCCCGCTCGACGGGACGACCATCACCGACGACGGCCGGATCCGCGCGAGCGTGCCGACCATCCAGAAGCTGGTCCAGGCAGGTGCGCGGGTCATCGTGACTGCGCACCTGGGCCGGCCGAAGGGCGAGCCGAACCCGAAGTACTCCCTCGGGCCGGTCGCCATCCGGCTCGGCGAGCTGCTCGGGAAGCCGGTGGCGCTGGCCACCGACGTCACCGGCGACAGCGCTCGCCAGGTCGTCGACGGGCTCGCCGACGGCGATGTGGCCCTGCTGGAGAACGTGCGCTTCGACGCGCGTGAGGACTCGAAGGACGAGGCCGCCCGTGGCGAGCTCGCCGCCGAGCTCGCGGCTTTCGCCGACGGCTACGTCTCCGACGGTTTCGGTGCGGTGCACCGCAGGCACGCCAGCGTCTACGACGTCGCGAAGCTGGTGCCGCATGCGGCCGGCGGCCTCGTCGTCACCGAGGTCGCCGTGCTGAAGCGACTCACCGAGAACCCGGCACGTGACTACGTCGTCGTCCTCGGCGGCGCCAAGGTGAGCGACAAGCTGGCCGTCATCGACAACCTGCTGAAGGTGGCCGACAAGGTCCTCGTCGGCGGCGGCATGGCCTTCACCTTCCTTGCCGCACAGGGACATCAGGTCGGCAAGAGCCTGCTCGAGGCCGACCAGATCGACACCGTGAAGGGCTACCTCGACACCGACGGCGACCGCATCGTCCTGCCGACCGACATCATCGTGGCCCCTGAGTTCGCGGCCGACGCCCCGGCCAGCACGGTCGCCGTCGACGGCATCGGGGCCGACGAGCTCGGGCTCGACATCGGCCCTGCGTCGGGTGCCGCGTTCGCGGCGATCATCGAAGCCGCCCACACCGTGTTCTGGAACGGGCCGATGGGCGTCGCTGAGTTCCCGCAGTTCGCCGGCGGCACCCGTGCCGTGGCCACCGCGCTCGCCGAGGTCGACGGCCTGTCCGTCGTCGGTGGTGGCGACTCGGCCGCCGCGGTCCGCAACCTGGGCTACAGCGACGACCAGTTCGGCCACATCTCCACCGGCGGCGGGGCCAGCCTGGAGTACCTCGAGGGCAAGGAGCTCCCCGGCCTGTCCGTCCTGGACTGACCCCGCGGCTTCCGCCGTACCTGTACCGCGACTGTCACGACACCTGTTCTCGAGGAGAGACGATGAGCACACGCACGCCCCTGATGGCGGGCAACTGGAAGATGAACCTCGACCACCGCGAGGCGGTCCTGTTCGTCCAGAAGCTCGCCTGGAAGCTCGACGACCGCAAGCACGACTACGCCACCACCGAGGTCGTGGTGCTGCCGCCGTTCACCGACCTGCGCTCGGTCCAGACGTTGATCGACGGAGATGACCTGTCGCTTGGCTACGGCGCCCAGGACCTCTCGTCGTTCGACGGCGGTGCCTACACCGGCGAGATCTCCGGGGTGATGCTGGCCAAGCTCGGCTGCAGCTACGTCTGCGTGGGTCACTCCGAACGCCGGCAGTACTTCGCCGAGACCGATGACGTGGTGGCGAGCAAGGTCGCCGCCGCCTACCGCAACGGGCTGGTGCCGATCGTGTGTGTCGGTGAGGGTCTGGACGTGCGCCAGACCGGCCGGCAGGTCGAGCACACGCTCGCGCAGCTGGCCGGCTCGCTCGCCGGCCTGCACCGCGACCACGCGGCCTCGGTCGTGATCGCCTACGAGCCCGTCTGGGCGATCGGCACCGGCGAGGTCGCCACCCCCGAGGACGCGCAGGAAGTCTGCGCAGCGATCCGAGGTTGGCTCGGCGAGCATTACGACGCCGAGCTCGCCGACGGCGTACGGGTGCTGTACGGGGGATCGGTCAAGGCCGCCAACGTCGGTGCGATCATGGCCAAGCCCGACGTCGACGGCGCCCTCGTCGGCGGCGCTAGCCTCGACCCGGACGAGTTCTCCGCGATCGCACGCTTCACCGCCATGCCGGTCCTGCCGGCGTGAGCGATCCCGGCCACGCGCGGCAGGTCCGGCCGGGCTGGGTGGTTGGTCTAGGCTGCTCGCGGGCATGTCGTGCCACCGCACAGTTGTGATAGACCCGAAGTAACAGGTTGGTTTCCCGATGATCTTCGCGTTCCAGATCGCACTCGCCACGTTCAGCGTGGCGATGGTCCTGCTCATCCTGCTCCACCGTGGCCGTGGTGGCGGTTTGTCCGATCTCTTCGGCGGCGGCATCAGTACCGGCCTCGGAGGGTCGTCGGTGGCCGAGCGCAACCTCGACCGCATCACCGTCGGGCTCGCCATCATCTGGATAGCCCTGATCGCTTCGCTTCTCATCCTGACCAAGATCGACTGACACCGATACCGGCTCGCCCTGCCGATACCGGTCCGGTCCGACATGCCCGGCCGCATCGTGCGCCACCTGTTCTCACTCGCCCGACCAAGACTCACATTCGTTCGGAAGGACTCCCCGGTGGCTGGTGGAAATGCGATCCGCGGAAGTCGCGTCGGCGCGGGCCCGATGGGGGAGGCCGAGCGTGGCGACACCGCACCCCGTCGGCTGATCTCGTTCTACTGCGGCAACGGCCATGCGACGACGCCGAGCTTCGCTGTCGACGCCGTGGTGCCCGAAGTGTGGGACTGCTCGCGCTGCGGGCTGCCGGCGAGCCAGGATGCGGCGAACCCGCCGGCCCGGCCGAAGAACGAGCCGTACAAGACCCACCTCGCGTACGTGAAGGAACGTCGCAGCGACGCCGAGGCCGCGCAGATCCTCGACGAGGCGCTCGAAGGACTGCGCGCCCGCGTCGACCGGGGCGAGATCTACCTCTAGCCGCCGCTGGACAGGCGCCACTGCTCGGTGAGCTGGCGCAGCGAGAGCGCGACGATGCCGCGCATCTCCCACATCGAGTCGGGTTCGCGGGAGCGGTAGATCCCTTCGTAGGAGATCATCTGGTAGACGCGGTCGAGCAGCGGTGCCAGCTCGAGCATCCGCTCCACGTCCACGCGGTCGTACCCCTCGCTCCACACGTCGGCGTAGGCCGCGAGGACGCTTCCACCGACCTCGGCACGCGCACTCGCGGCCAGATGCGCCGCGTCGAGGAACGGGAAGCTGATCGCCGCATCGGTCCAGTCGTAGAGGGTCATCTCGTCACCGTCGACGGCCAGATTGCCGAGGTGCAGGTCGCCGTGCGCGACCGAGTACGGCAGCCCGACGGTCGCGAATGCTTCGAGCCGGTCGATCAGCCAGGGCAGCATCACGATCGCGTCCGCCCGCTCGTCCGCGTTCAACTGGGATAGCTCGACGCTGTCCTCGACCACAGCGGTCAGGCCGGCGCAGGTCGGTTGCAGCGTCCGGTCGGGCAGCCCGGCAGCACGCAGAACCGGCAGGTGGCCGACGAGCTCCATCTGCAACCGGGCCAGGACGACAGCCGCCGGAACAGCCTCGGCCACGGGCGGCTCCGTCCCGTCGCCGGGCAGCGGGTCCATCAGCATCCATGCCCGCGCATGATCGACGGCCAGAACCCGGGGGAGGTGGTCGGGGGTGATGGCGGCGATGGCCTTGGTGAACGCAGGCTCGGTGCGGAACCACTCGCAGGTGGCCTTGAAGAACACCGGCGCCGCGGGTGCGTCCCCGTCGATCGTGCGGGTCGGAATCCGCAGGAGGGCGGACAGGCTCCAGATCTTGAGCGGCTCGGACGGACCGGTGCGACGACGCCCGAGATCCTCGAGCTGCTCGTCGATCCACCGGTCCGCATCCGCCGACCAGCCGGGTGCGAACCAGTCCGGACGGTTCGCCGGCCGGCTGACCCGGCCGGTCCACTCGTCCGTGCCCAGCCCGATCGCGTCGCGCACATCGGCGGGCTCGTCGAGCTGGTCCACCGACACCCAGTCGGTGCCGGCCGGGCTGCTGTCCTCGACGGAGACGAGGTGGACGATCCGCGCAGGGGTGCCCTCGACGAAGCGCGGTGGTGCCGCGATGACGGCGACGTCGGGTCCGACGCCGCCGGCGGCGAGCACCTGGGCCGGCGATGGGAATCCGTCAGCGATCTGCGGCAGACGTGGCCCGGCCGGCCCGGGAACGGCCAGGATGTCGGAGCCGCTGGTGACGGCGACGAGCGACACCCATTGCTTGCTATCGCCGTTGGTCACCGGCAGATGATGCCATGCGGGTCGGACCCAGCTCGGTCACCCGGGGCGTCGGCTGGGCGCCGGGTTCGGGCTCGACCGGGTCGAGGCCGAAGCTGATCACCCGGGTCGGGTGGATGCGGATGATCTCGGCGCTCTTGTGGTCGTCGCCCAGTGCGACGTCGGTCAGCGCCACAGCTGTCCCGCGGATCTCGACCATCCGGACCCGCCACGGGTTGAACGATGCGATGTCGTCCACCACGAAGGACACCTTTCCGGTGGCGGCGACGTTGCGGAACTTGCGGCTCTCACCCATGCGCATGCCGCCGATGTCGATGGTGCCGGTGGCGTCGTCGTAGGTGAACCCGACCGGGCTGTTCTGCGGCGCCCCGTTCGCGTCGACGGTTGCGAGCCGTCCGAGCGGCTGGGTGCGGATGTAGGCGATCTCGGCTGGGCTCAGGGTCATGGGGGCAACGATTCAACCTCAACCCCAGTTGACGTCAAGACGCGGCGCAGACCGCGACATCCATCGTGTCTTCGCCCGATCCCGGCGGTCACCCGTTCTGCCTCGTCAGGATCCGGGCGGACCGGCTTCGATCCGGCGCCGCAGCTCGGCCCGGCCTCCCGCGGTGTTCTCCAGACTCCACCAGCTCTCGACCCACCAGGTGACGCCGACGTCGGCCCACGCCTGTTTGTCGAGGGTGGCCAGCTTCACGAACTCACCGGTCGTGTCGGCCTCGAGGACGACGTCGTAGCCCGCCCACGGCAGGCCGGCCGCTTCGCGGAACGAACGCACGCGGGTGACGATCTCGGCCAGGTCGTCCGGCGACTGCGGCTTCACCTCGCCGGGCACCTCGGCCCGTGGCTCGTCACGATTCACCCGCTGGGGGAGCAGCCCGTCCCACCGCGCCGCCCGCGCGAGCGACGGCTGCTTGTCGCGGCCCGGGACGTAGGCACCCACGAGCCACACCGGCGGCCGCGGCTTCTGCACGGGCGGGTCGGGGACACCGAACGTCGTCGGCGACACCTGGTACATCTCGCCCCGGTAGCTGAAGGGCTGGCCGCGCATCAGCCCGTCGTAGATCGCGAGGCCCTCCTCGAGTTTCTTCACCCGGGTCGCCCGGCCCTCGTCCCGCTCGAACGCCGTCCAGCCGTCGTGCAGCGCACCAAGGCCGGCTCCGAGCACAACGCGACCGTTGCTCAGCCGGTCGAGGGTGCCGACCCGGCTCGCGAGGTCCCACGGCTTGACCCGCGGGACCGGCGTCAGCAGCGTGCCGACCCGCAGCCGCTGGGTGGCGAGCGCGGCGGCCGTCAGCGTCACCCAGGCATCGACTCCCCAGACGCCTTCGGCGACGAACAATGCATCCCACCCGTGCTCCTCACCGAGCGCGGCCAGCTCGGCGACGTCGGCTGCATCGCCGAAGGGCACCACGAATCCGTAGTTCAGATCGTCAACCATGCGCGGGACAGTAGAACCGCCCACCGACAATCGGCGTGAACCGACGATCAGGACGAGCGGCGCGCCAGCCCGGCCGGGAGCTCGGCGGCTGCGGCCTGGTCGATCAGCCACAGCGTGCGGTTCGTGCCGGTGACGCCGGTCGCCGGGATCTGCGTCCGGCCGGCGCCCTCGAGCGCGAGCCGCACCGCGCCGGCCTTCTCCGCGCCCGCCACCAGGAACCACACCTCGCGCGCACTGTTCAGCGCCGGGAAGGTCAGCGAGATGCGGATGGGCGGGGGCTTCGGCGAGCCGTGCACGGCGACCGCGGAGGTGTCGGTCTCGTGCAGGGCCGGGTGCTCGGGGAACAGCGACGCGACGTGCCCGTCGGGCCCCATGCCGAGCAGGACGACATCGAACGCCGGCCAGTCGCCGAGCTCGGCGGCATACGCGGCCGCGGCGTCCTCCGGGTTCGCGAACCCCGCATCCGAGGCGGCCATCGCGTGCACGCGTGCCGGGTCGAGCGGAAGGGCGTCCAGCAGGGCCTCGCGCGCGCCCTTCTCGTTGCGCTCGTCGTCGTCGGCCGGCACGTACCGGTCGTCGCCCCACCACACGTCGACGCCTCGCCAGTCGACGGAGTTCCGTGCCGGCGACGCGGCGATCTCGCGCAGCACGTTCGTGCCGACACCGCCCCCGGTGAGGACGACCGACGCGGTCGAACCCTGCGACTGGACGTCGACGAGCCGGGTCACCAGCCGTGCCGCGATTGCTTCTGCCAGCGCCGCCGCGTCGACGTGGACGATGACCTCTGCGGTCCTCACCGTGCCGGCTTCTTCGTCGGCACAGCCTTCTTCGTCGGGGTCTTCTCAGCGGCGCTCGTCTTCTTAGCGGCGCTCGTCTTCGTTGCCGCGGTCTTCTTGGCCCGCACAGTCTTCTTGGTCGTCGGAGCCTTCTTGGTGGCGCTCGCCTTCTTGGCTGCCGTCTTCTTCGACGGCAGCGGACCCGTGACGTCGGTGTGCGCGACCGGGGTGGTCACCCGGGCCGCCGCCTTCGACGTGGCCCGCGCGTCGAAGCCCGCGAGGTACTCCTTGACGGTGTTCGCGTAGATGTCGTCCGGGTCGAGCCGGCGCAGCTCCTCGGCGAGCAACTCGGCCGTCGTCCGTCGCTTGAGGGCGACGTGCCGGACCGGCTGGCCGGGCACCGAGTACTGCGCCAGCCGGCCGTCCGGGCGGGTGATGGCGATCTCGCCCTTCGGCACGTACATCCGGACGGCGGTGATGCCCGGCCCCTTGCTCTCGGTGATCCGGGCGGGCGCATGCAGCCGCTGGCTCAGCCAGGTGGCCAGCAGGGTCGCGCTCGCGTTGCCCCGGGACGCCTCGACAACCGTCGACGCGACCTTCGCCGGATGCTGGTCGAGCGCGGCGGCCAGCAGCGCACGCCACGGCGTGAGCCGTGTCCAGGCGAGGTCGGTGTCGCCGGGCACGTAGTTGGCGCACAGGTGCCGCAGCACCGACAGCGGCCGCGCGACCGCGGCTGTGTCGGCCACCCGGCGCTGCGCCAACGCGCCGATCGGGTCGGCATAGAGGCTGGTGGGCGGCCGTCCCGGCCACCAGGCCACGACGGGCGACTCCGGCAGCAGCAACGGCATGACGACGGACTCGGCGTGCCGCGCGAGCTCGCCATGGAACCGCATCAGCACGCTCTCGCCCGACGCCGCTTCACCGCCGACCCGCACTTCCGCGTCGAGCCGCGACGGGCCCCGACCACCACGCAGGATCACCCCGAGCACCCGCGCGGGGTGCTCCTGAGCCGCTCCGGAGGCGGCGATCATCGCGTCGTGCTGGTCGGCCTCGTCGACGACGATCACAACGGTGAAGACCATGCCCATCGCGGGAGAGCCGGAATGCCGCCGCGCGGATACGAGCGCCGCGGCGATACCGCTCGTGGTGGTGTCGGCCAGGTCGACCTTCATGGACGCCTCCAGGTCCGGCCGTCACGCGCCAGCATCTCGTCGGCGGCGGCGGGGCCCCAGGTGCCGGATTCGTACGGCTGGGGAGACCCGTGCGCGGCCCAGTGGTTGACGATCGGGTCGAGGATCCGCCACGCCAGCTCGACCTCCTCGTGCCGCGGGAACAGCGGCGGCTCGCCCAGCAGGACGTCGAGGATGAGCCGTTCGTAGGCCTCCGGCGACGACTCGGCGAACGCGCCGCCATACGCGAAGTCCATCGTCACGTCGCGGATCTCCATCTGAGTCGCCGGCACCTTCGAACCGAACCGGATCGTCACACCCTCGTCCGGCTGGATCCGCAGCACGAGCGTGTTGTGGCCCAGTTCCTCGGTCTCGGTGGCGTTGAACGGCAGGTGCGGGGCCTTCTTGAACACGACCGCGACCTCGGTGACGCGGCGCGGGAGCCGCTTGCCGGTCCGCAGGTAGAACGGGACGCCGGCCCACCGCCGGGTGTCCACGCCGAGACGGACGGCCGCGTAGGTCTCGGTGCGGGTCGTGTGCGGGATGCCGTCCTCGTCGAGGTAGCCGGGCACCCTCACCCCGCCCTGCCAGCCACGGGCGTACTGACCCTGCACGGTGTGCCGGGACAGGTCGGCCGGGATCGTGACCGCCGCGAGGACCTTCTGCTTCTCGAACCGCAGGCTGCGGGCGTCGAAGGACGTCGGCTCCTCCATCGCGGTCAGGGCGAGGAGCTGCAGGAGGTGGTTCTGGATGACGTCGCGGGCCGCGCCGATGCCGTCGTAATACCCGGCCCGGCCGCCGATGCCGATGTCCTCGGCCATGGTGATCTGCACCGAGTCGACGTAGTTGGCGTTCCACACCGGCTCGAACATCGTGTTCGCGAAGCGGAGCGCCAGCAGGTTCTGGACGGTCTCCTTGCCGAGGTAGTGGTCGATCCGGAACACCGACGCCGGCGGGAACACCTCGGAGATGATCCGGTTCAGCTCCTGCGCGCTGGCGAGGTCGTGCCCGAAGGGTTTCTCGACGACGACGCGACGCCAGCCGCCGTTCGACGAGTCGGACAGGCCGACCGCCTTGAGCTGCTTGATGGTGATCGGGAACAGCGCCGGCGGCACCGAGAGGTAGAACGCATGGTTGCCTTCGGTACCGCGTTCGACGTCGATGTCGTCGATGGCGTCCTTGAGACGCTTCATCGACTCGACGTCGCCGAGTTCGCCCGGGACGAACCGGAACCCCTCGGCGAGCTGATGCCACACTTCTTCGCGGAACTCGGTGCGCGCGTGTTCGCGCACCGAGTCGTGCACGACCTTCTCGAAGTCCTGCGCGGCCCAGTCGCGCCGGGCGAACCCGACGAGGGCGAAGCCGGGGGGCAGCAGGCCACGGTTGGCGAGGTCGTACAACGCCGGCATCAGCTTTTTCCGGGCGAGGTCGCCGGTGATGCCGAAGATCACCAGCCCGCACGGCCCGGCGATCCGGGGGAGCCGGCGATCCTGCTCGTCCCGCAGCGGGTTGTCGTGCCACCAGGTCGGCGGCACGTCGGCCTTCGCGGCGCTCAGCGGCGTCACCAGCGGACGGGTCGGCTGCGTCACGATGGATCCGTCCCGGCCGCGGCGATCAGGGCGGCGATGCCCGCCGCGCGGTCGGTCAGGTGCAGGTGGAAGACCGGATATCCCTTGTCCGCCAGGACTTTCCGGTCGCCCGCTGCCTGCGCGTCAATGAGCGTGCCGAAGGTGTAAGGCCGGTGCGGCACCTCGAGATCGACCGCGTGGTCTCCGGTGATCTGCAGGAACGCGCCGTTGGGATGGCCACCCTTGTGGTACTGCCCGGTCGAGTGCAGGAACCGCGGCCCCCAGCCGAAGGTCACCTGGAACGGAGCGCCCGCGGCCAGCGCGTCGCGCAGCCCCGCGGCACCGCTGTCGGCGCCGGTCCGGTCGAGGTAGGCCATCACGGCGAGGTAGCCGTCGGTCGGCACCGCGGCGGCGATGGCGGCCATCGCCCCGGCCAGATCGGTCACGCCGGCGAGGGCCTCGGCGTCACCGAAGACCTGGACCGCGCCGTCGGTGAGCACTGGCGTCTCGCTCGACGCGGAATCGTCGGCAGGCGCGTCGAGGAGAGCACGTGCTGCTTTCTTGGCTTCTTCTACGTTCGGCTGGTCGAACGGGTTGATACCGATCACACGGCCGGCGATGGCGACAGCGGTCTCCCACAGCTGCATGAGCGCACCCAGCGGTGCGTCCGTGGACAGGCGCACCTCGGGGGTGTCGATCGTGCCGATGGTCGCCCGGGTGATGGTCGACGCGGGGGAGTGCCAGCCGGGGGTGGCCTCGGTCGCGACCTCGACGTCGACCGGGAGCAGGCCCTTGCCGAGCTTGCCGGTCGACTCGGCGATGAGCTGTTCGCTCCACGCCGGGAAGCCGGTGACGCCGGTGATGGCGCCGGCGCCGAGGACGACCTTCTCACGGCCGGCAGCGTGCGCCGCCCCGAGGACGGCCGCCAGGGTCAGCGCCGGGTTCCCGTCGGAATCGGCGGCGAGCGCGGGCATCATCGCGGCCGCGTCGTCGAGCAGTCCGGCGATGTCCGCGCCGGCCAGGCCGGAGGGGACCAGGCCGAACGCGGTGAGGGCGGAGTAGCGGCCGCCGACGTGCGGATCGGCCAGGAACAGCTTGCGGTAGCCCTCGCTCGTGGCCAGCGCGGACAGCGGCGAGCCGGGGTCGGTGACGACGACGATGCGGCTGGCACCGTCGATCCCGTCGGCGGCGAACGCACCGAGGTAGGCACGGCGCTGGCTGTCGGTCTCGACGGTGTTGCCGGACTTGCTCGAGACGACGAGCACGGTGCGTTCGAGCCGGTCGGCCAGGGCGGCCCGGACCATGCCCGGGTCGGTGGAGTCGAGGACGGTCAGCGAGACGCCGGCCGAGGTGGTGATGACCTCGGGGGCGAGCGAGGATCCGCCCATGCCGGCCAGGACGACGTGGTCGACGCCGTCGGCCAGCAGCTGGGCCCGCAAGGACTCGATCTCGGCGAGCAGCGGCCGCGACGACTCGGGCAGGCTCACCCAGGACAGCCGGATGGACGCTTCGGATTCCGCGTCGGGACCCCACAACGTGGCGTCCTGGGCTGCGAGGCGGCTGGCGACCTTGTCGGTCAGGAGCTGTCCGAGGATCTCCTTGGTGGCGGCGTCGGCGGCGGGGTCGAGCTCGGAGCTGAAGGTGACGATCTGCTCGCCCATCAGCCGGCCGTCCCGACCTTCGAGAGTTCGGTCTGCACGGTCTCGAGCAGCTCGGTCCACGATGCCTCGAACTTCTCGACACCCTCGGCCTCCAGGGTGTCGACCACGTCGTCGTAGGAGATGCCGATGGCCGCGAGCTCGTCGAGCACGGCCTGGGCGTCGGCCGCGGTGCCGCGGACCGTGTCGCCGGCCAGCTCGCCGTGGTCGGCGAAAGCCTTCAGCGTCGGCTCCGGCATCGTGTTGACGACTCCGTCGGTGACGAGCTCGGTGACGTAGAGGGTGTCGGGCAGCGACGGGTCCTTGGTCGACGTGGACGCCCAGAGGGGACGCTGGACCAGCGCGCCGTCGGCGGCAAGGGCCTGCCAGCGCGGCCCGGCGACGACCTCCTCGAAGGCGGCGAACGCCAGCCGCGCGTTGGCGATCGCGGCCTTGTTGTTCAGCTTCTCGCCGGCCGCGGCGGCGTCACCGGACATGGCCGCGATGCGCTTGGCGACCTCGGCGTCGACGCGGGACACGAAGAACGACGCGACCGACGCGAGCTTCGTGAGGTCGTGCCCGTTGGCCTTGGCCTGCTCGAGACCGTCGAGCCATGCGTCTATCACGGCGTGGTAGCGGGCGAGGGAGAAGATCAGCGTCACGTTCACGCTGATGCCCGCGGCCAGGGTCGCGGTGATCGCCGGCAGCCCTTCTGGCGTCGCGGGGATCTTGATGAAGACGTTCTCCCGGTCGACGAGCTTCCACAGGTCGGCAGCTTCGTCGATGGTCTTGGCGGTCTGGTGTGCGAGCCGCGGGTCGACCTCGATGCTGACGCGGCCGTCTTGGCGTCCGCTCACCTCGTAGGCCGGGAGCAGGACGTCGGCCGCGTCGCGGATGTCGTCGCTGGTCATCGCGCGGACGGCCGCCTCGACATCGGCACCCTCCCTGGCGAGCGCTCGCAGCTGCTCGTTGTAGGAGTCGGCGTCGGCGATGGCCTTGCCGAAGATCGTCGGGTTCGACGTCACCCCGACGACGTGGCTGTTCGCGACGAGATCGGCGAGGTTCCCGCTGGTCAGCCGCATCCGGGAGATGTCGTCGAGCCAGATGGCGACACCTGCGTCGGCAAGTGTCTTGAGGCGGTCGGTCATGGTCTGTCTTCTCTCTGTCGGCTCGCGCACGGCGTCGGGCGAGCGTCGCATTCGTTCGGGTGTGGCGCCGTCTTGTTGCGGGGTGGTGGTCCTTGCGGGGTGAGTGGGCGGACGGTGTTCGAACGGTGCATGGTGGCTAGCGGTCGGCCGGGCCGCCGGAGCCCGCGGCTTCGGCTTGGACGGGAGCCGTTCCAATACGCAGAGCCGCGGCGGCGAGGGAGTCCTTCGCGGCACCGACGACGGCCTCAGGGGTGAAACCGAACTCGCGGAACAGCGTCGCCGCGTCCGCGCTGGCGCCGAAGTGCTCGATCGAGACGATGCGGCCGGTGTCGCCGACCACCTCGCGCCAGCCCTGGGCGACGCCCGCCTCGACCGACACCCGCGCCAGCACCGACGGCGGGATGACCGAGTCGCGGTAGGCCCGGTTCTGCTCGTCGAACCACTCACGGCAGGGCATCGACACGACCCGCGCCGAGATGCCCTCGGCCGCCAGATGCTCGCGCGCGGCGACGGCCAGCTGCACCTCCGAGCCGGTGCCGATCAGGACGACGTCGGGCGAGCCCTGGTCGTTGAGCGAGTCGATGAGGACGTAGCCGCCCTTGGCGACGCCGTCGGCGGAGGCATACCCGCCGGTGTCACGCGGCATGGTCGGCAGGTTCTGCCGCGACAGCGCGAGGCCGGCCGGCCGGTCGGTGTGGCCCAGGATCGTCTTCCAGGCAACGGCTGTCTCGTTGGCGTCGCCCGGCCGGACGACGTCGAGACCGGGGATCGCGCGAAGCGCGGCGAGCTGCTCGATCGGCTGGTGGGTCGGGCCGTCCTCGCCCAGGCCCACGGAGTCGTGCGTCCAGACGTAGGTGACCGGCAGCTTCATCAGCGCGGCGAGCCGGACCGCGGGCCGCATGTAGTCGCTGAAGATGAGGAACGTGCCGCCGTAGGGGCGGGTGCCGCCGTGCAGTGCGATGCCGTTGAGGATCGAGCCCATTGCGTGCTCGCGGATGCCGAAGTGCAGCACACGGCCGTACCAGTCGCCGTTCCAGGACTTGGTGGTCCGGCTCGGCGGCAGGAAGGACGGCTGGCCTTTCGGGGTGGTGTTGTTCGACTCGGCGAGGTCGGCCGAGCCGCCCCACAGCTCGGGCAGCTCGGGCGCGATGGCGCTGAGGGTGTCGCCGGAGGCCTTGCGGGTGGCGACGCCCTTCGGGTCGGCGGGGAACACCGGCAGCGCGGACTCCCAGCCGTCGGGCAGCGTGCGGGCGCCGAGCCGGTCGAACAGCGCCTTGCCGTCGGGGTTGGCGGTGGCCCAGGCGTCGAACGTGACCTGCCACGCGGCCTTCGTCGCCTCGCCGCGGGTGAGGAGCTCGCGGGTGTGCGCGATCACCTCGGGAGCGACGTCGAAGCTCTTCTCCGGGTCGAAGCCGAGCACCGTCTTGGTTGCGGCGACCTCGGCGGCGCCGAGCGCCGTGCCGTGCGCCTTGCCCGAGTTCTGCAGCGTCGGGGCCGGCCAGCCGATGATCGTGCGGAGCGCGATGAAGCTGGGGCGGCCCGTCTCGGCGCGGGCCGCGTCGATCGCCGCGTTGAGCGCGTCGACGTCCTCGTGGTAGCTCGTTCCGCCGTTGGTCCAGTCGATGCGCTGGACATGCCAGCCGTACGCCTCGTAGCGGGCGGCGACGTCCTCGGACAGCGCGATGGTGGTGTCGTCCTCGATCGAGATCTGGTTCTGGTCGTAGAACAGGGTCAGGTTTCCGAGTTCCTGGACTGCGGCGATCGCGCTGGCCTCGGAGGAGATGCCCTCCTCGATGTCGCCGTCGGAGGCGATCGCGTAGATCTGGTGGTCGAACGGGCTCTCGCCGGGGGCGGCGTCGGGGTCGAACAGCCCGCGCTCACGACGGGCTGCCATGGCCATGCCGACCGCGTTGCCGATGCCTTGGCCGAGCGGCCCGGTGGTGGTCTCGACGCCTGCGGTGTGGCGGTACTCCGGGTGGCCGGGGGTCTTGGAGCCCCAGGTGCGCAGCGCTTCGAGGTCTTCGAGCTCGAGGCCGAAGCCGCCGAGGTAGAGCTGGATGTAGAGGGTCAGGCTGGTGTGACCGCAGGAGAGCACGAATCGGTCGCGACCGGCCCAGTGCGGATCGGCCGGGTCCGACGCCATGACCTTCTGGAACAGCAGATAGGCCAACGGGGCCAGCGACATCGCGGTGCCCGGGTGACCGTTGCCGACCTTCTGGACGGCATCGGCAGCCAGCACTCGGACGGTGTCGACGGCGCGACGGTCGAGGTCGGAGAACACCCCGCCGGCGCTCGGACCCGAGGTGGCGTCACTGAGGTTCGCTGCCGTGTCTGTCAACGCTGCTCCCTGGATCGCGGTAGTTGAGTGAGGTCCGGGTCTGCGGGCAGGTTCGCGCACCGATCCATTCGGACGCCCACGTGTTGCACGTGCGGAGCCTACTCACCGCCTCCCGTCCCGCGCGCGGGACGGGAGGTTCGTTGCCAGCCGGCACCACAGGCTCATCCGGGTGTCGCCGGTCGGTCGGGCTGCGGTAGGTGTCCGCACGTGTGGGTATGCCCGTTCGGGACCGAATCCATGCCGGTGCGGGGCCTCGCGTCGGTCCGGACGTAGACTCCGGTCCGCCATGGTGGGGTGCGCAATGCTCGAGAGAATGCTGGAGATGAGGTGCCGGTGACGGCTGTTCGAACCGATGCGGGCGCGGTCCCTGCGCCGGATGGCCTGCATGGTCCCCGCACTCGTCGGCGCGAGGCGGCCGGCGCCTATCTGGCCTTGACGAAACCTCGCATCGTCGAGCTCCTGCTCGTCACCACCATCCCGGTGATGTTCCTGGCCGCCGGCGGTGTGCCCGGCCTGTGGGTCGTCGTCGCCACCCTGATCGGCGGAACCCTCGCGGCAGGCAGCGCGAATGCGCTGAACTGCGTAGTGGACGCCGACATCGACGAGCTCATGCGCCGGACCAGACGGCGTCCGTTGCCTCTGCACGCCGTCACCATGACGCGCGCGCTCATCTTCGGCCTGGCCCTCGGGGTGGCCGCCACCCTCGTCCTCGGCCTCATGGTCAACTGGCTGTCCGCGGGGCTCGCACTGACGGCCAACGCGTTCTACGTCATCGTCTATTCGATGGTGCTCAAGCGCCGCACCTCGCAGAACATCGTCTGGGGCGGGGCGGCCGGCTGCTTCCCCACGCTGATCGGCTGGACGGCGGTGACCGGCCGGCTGGCCTGGGCGCCGGTCGTGCTGTTCATGGTCGTGTTCCTGTGGACGCCGCCGCACTTCTGGGCGCTGGCGATGCGGTATCGCGACGACTACGCCGCCGCCGACGTCCCGATGCTGCCGGTCGTGATGTCCGAGCGGGGCGTCACCTGGCGGATCGTGCTCTACACCTGGGCGACGGTGGCGTGCTCGCTGCTGTTGTGGCCGGTCGCCGTCACCGGCTGGCTGTATCCCCTCGCCGCGCTCGGGCTCGGGATCACGTTCATCGTCGCCGCGCATCAGCTGCACGCGAAGGCGCGGGCCGGCTCGACCGGGACCGAGCTCGGGCCGATGCGGCTGTTCCACTTCTCGAACCTCTACCTGGCACTGCTGTTCCTCGCGGTCGCGATCGACCCGCTGGTGCACTGAGGGAGCGTCGGACCGGCGGCAGCTGCTTCTAGGAGACTGCTGAACAAGGCTGGTTTCTTGGGTGTCTGAGAGCGCGGGTGGC
>DAIQRJ010000051.1:0-24850 GCA_036786375.1 Actinopolymorphaceae bacterium | reverse complement strand
GATCTTGCGTCGTAGTGCTGGTCATCGTGCTGCTCCTGTCGTCTGGCTGACAGGGTGTTTGCGGCTATCGCACGTATAACGCACGAAGCCGCTCCGGAATCCTCCGAAACGGCCTCTGACCTGCGGTGTAACGGGTGGGCCTAACTGGATTTGAACCAGTGACCTCTTCCTTATCAGGGAAGCGCTCTAACCAAGCTGAGCTATAGGCCCGTGGGCGACGTCGTACGTTACCGCAGGCCAACGCGACGCCTCAAACCGGACGCCGCACGCGGACGGGTGCACTCACTCCTCTTCGGCGAGCGTGACCTCGATGCCGCCCAGAAGCGACGCCGACAGGTTGTAGAGGAACGCTCCGAGCGTCGCCAGGGCCGTCATCAGCACGACGTCGACCACACAGATCAGGGTGGTGAAGCCGGCCACCTTGTTGAACCCGACGTAGTTGTTGATGTCGAACTTCGTGGTGGACGTCGCACCCAGGACGTCGCTCACCGTGGAGTTGATCGAGTCGAACACGCCACTGGCGTTGAGCACGTTCCACACCACCAGCACCGCGACGATCGTCATGATGCCCCACGCGATCGACAACATGAACGCCATCTTCATCACCGACCACGGGTCGACCCGTGACGCCGTCAGGCGGGCCCGACGCGGACGCGGGGCACGCGGCGGCAGCGGAGAGCTTTTCACGTGCTTGGTCACCGCTTCCGTCGAGGGCGGGGGAGCGAACGAGATCGGCTCGACAGCCGAGCCGGTGGCTGGCGCCGCCGAGGCGGAGGCCGAGGACGAATCCGTGCCGTCGCCAACCCTGCTCAAGCGCTCACCGACCGACTTCCGGCCGCGCTGGAGCGGACCCAGCGGCTGCGCCGGCGACCCCGAGTCGGCAGCGCCCCCATCCGTCTTGCCGTCGGCACGAGGGATCACCTGCGTCGACTGCTCGTCGTCCCTGCTCGTCACGGGCTGTCCTCCTCCTGCTCGGCGGTATTACCGGTCTCACCCGGTGCTTCTACGTCGTCACTCTCGATCGTTGCACTGTCGCTCGTTGTGTCGATCGGCACCGACGGATCGGTGTCGCCTGATTCCGCAGCGTCAACGCTCCCGATGGCAACGTCTGCCGCGACCTCAGCGTTCCGCGCGACCGCAACGACCGTGTCATTGCCCCGCACGCCGGCGAAGATCACACCCATGGTGTCACGACCCTTCGCCGGAACGTCAGCAACGGGACTCCGCGTCACCTGACCGCTCGCCTTGATACACAGCACCTCGTCGGTCTCCGACACCACCAGCGCGCCCACAAGCGAGCCGCGGTCATCAGCCATCTTCATCGCCTTGATGCCGATGCCACCGCGTCCCTGCAGGCGGTACTCGGTCACCCGAGTCCGCTTGGCGTAGCCACCGTCGGTGATCGTGAACACGAACAGGTCGGCACCCGGCACCGTCGCAGCGATCGTCTCGGTGTCGATCGGCGTCTCCTCGACCTCACCGTCGACCGCCTCGGCGACCACCGCGGCCTCGTCCTCGGCCGGCACGACCGCCATCGACAGCAGTTCGTCGTCGCCACGGAACTTCATCCCGGTCACACCGGACGTGGCCCGGCCCATCGGGCGGAGCTGGTCGTTGTCCGCCCGGAAGCGGATCGCCTGGGCCTTGCGCGAGACGAGCAGCAGGTCGTCGCGGTCCGACACCAGGGCCGCACCGATCAGCTCGTCGCCGTCTTCACGGAAGTTCACCGCGATCAGGCCGCTGCTGCGGGCTGAGTCGTAGTCGGCCAGCAGCGTCTTCTTGACCAGGCCCTTCTTCGTCGCGAGCACCAGGTACGGCGCCTGCTCGTAGTCGCGCAGCGTGAGGATCTGCGCGATCTTCTCGTCCGGGGCGAAGCTGAGCAGCCCGGCAACGTGCTGACCGCGGGCATCCCGAGCCGCCTCCGGCAGCTCCCAGACCTTCGTCCGGTAGACCCGGCCGGCGTTGGTGAAGACCAGGATCCAGTGGTGGTTGGTGGTGACGAACATCTGGTCGATGACGTCGTCCTCGCGCAACGTGGCTCCACGGACACCCTTGCCGCCGCGACGCTGGCTGCGGAACAGGTCGGCCGACGTCCGCTTGGCGTACCCGCCGCGCGAGATCGTGACGACGACGTCGACGTCGGGGATGAAGTCCTCCATCGACATGTCGCCGTCAGCGTGGATGATCGTCGTCCGACGCTCGTCGCCGTAGCGGTCGGTGATCTCCTGCAGCTCGTCGGAGACGATCTGCCGCTGCCGCTCCGGGTTGTTCAGGATGTCGGTGTAGTCGGCGATGGCGAGCTCGAGCTCGGCGAGCCGGTCGAGGATGCGTTGACGCTCCATCGCCGCCAGCCGGCGCAGCTGCATGACGAGGATGTACTCGGCCTGCTCGGTGTCGATCTCGAGCAGCTCCATCAGCCGCACCCGCGCCTCGTCGGGAGTCTGGCTGGCCCGGATCAGCGCGATGACCTCGTCGATCATGTCGAGCGCCTTCACCAGGCCGCGGTACAGGTGCGCCTCACGCTCGGCCTCACGCAGCATGAACCGGGTGCGGCGCTGGATGACGTCGATCTGGTGGCGCACCCAGTGGCTGACGAACGCGTCCAGCGACAGCGTGCGCGGCACGTCGTCGACCAGGGCGAGCATGTTGCAGCCGAACGTCTGCTGCAGGGCGGTGTGCTTGTAGAGGTTGTTCAGCACGACCCGCGGCTGGGCATCGCGGCGCAGCGTGATGACCAGGCGCTGGCCGGTCGAGCCGGACGTGTCGTCGCGCAGGTCGGTGATGCCCTGCAGCTTGCCCGCGTTGACGAGCTCGGCGATGTTCTGCGCGAGCCGGTCGGGGTTGACCATGTACGGCAGCTGGGTGGCCACCAGGGTGGTGCGGCCCTGCTTGTCCTCTTCGATGTCGATGACCGCGCGCATGACGACCGAGCCGCGGCCGGTCCGGTACGCCTCTTCGATGCCCTGGGTGCCGACGATGAGCGCGCCCTGCGGGAAGTCCGGGCCCTTGATCCGCTCGAGCAGGGCGTCGAGGAGTTCGACGCGGGTGGCCTCGGGGTGTGCGAGCGCCCACTGCGCGCCCTCGGACACCTCACGGAGGTTGTGCGGGGGGATGTTCGTGGCCATCCCGACCGCGATCCCGGACGAGCCGTTGACCAGCAGGTTCGGGAAACGGGCCGGCAGGATGACCGGCTGGGTGGTCTGGCCGTCGTAGTTCGGCTCGAAGTCGACGGTGTCGCGGGTGATGTCGCGGACCATCTCCATCGCCAGCGGCGCCATCCGGCACTCGGTGTAGCGCATGGCCGCGGCGGGGTCGTTGCCCGGCGAACCGAAGTTGCCCTGGCTGTCGACGAGCGGGTACCGCATCACCCACGGCTGCGCGAGCCGGACGAGGGTGTCGTAGATCGCGGTGTCGCCGTGCGGGTGGTACTGACCCATGACCTCCCCGACGACGCGGGCGCACTTGTTGAAGCGCCGGTCGGGCCGGTAGCCACCGTCGTACATCGCATAGAGCATGCGGCGGTGAACGGGCTTGAGACCGTCCCGCACCTCGGGAAGCGCGCGGCCGACGATGACGCTCATGGCGTACTCGAGGTAGCTGGCCTCGATCTCACCGCGGAGATCGATCGGGCGGATACGGAGGATGTTGCCCTCGTCGTCGAGCCCACCGCCGGACATTCCGCCGCGGCCCGGGGGCACAGGGGTTTCGGTCATGAAGGAGCGTCCTTGTCTTCTTGCCTAAGCCGATACGTAGGTAGTCCTGCGAAACTGACCGGTCGCGTCAGATATCGAGGAACCGGACGTCCTTGGCGTTGTGCTGAATGAACGAACGGCGCTGCTCGACGTCTTCACCCATCAGGATGGAGAACATTTCGTCGGCACGGGCCGCGTCTTCGAGGGTGACCTGGAGGAGAACCCGGCCGTCGCGATCCATCGTCGTTTCCTTGAGCTCCTGGTAGTTCATCTCGCCAAGACCCTTGTACCGTTGGATCGGGCCGTCTTTGGGCAGCCGCTTTCCCTGCTCGGCGCCGATAGCGAGCAATCCGTCGCGCTCACGGTCGGAATAAGCCAACTCGTGCTTGTGTGGGTTGAGCCAGCGGATCTTGAACAGGGGCGGCTGCGCCAGGTAGACGTGGCCGGCCTCGATCAGGGGCCGCATGAAACGGAACAGGAACGTCAGCAGGAGCGTGCGGATGTGCGCGCCGTCGACGTCGGCATCGGCCATCAGCACGATCTTGTGGTAGCGGAGCTTCGCGATGTCGAAGTCCTCGTGAATGCCCGTGCCGAACGCCGAGATCAGGGCTTGGATCTCGTTGTTCTGCAGCACCTTGTCGATGCGCGCCTTCTCGACGTTGAGGATCTTGCCGCGGATCGGCAGGATCGCCTGCGTTCGCGGATCTCTTCCCTGCTTGGCAGATCCACCGGCCGAGTCACCCTCGACGATGAAGATCTCGCACTCCTCGGGGTTGTTCGACTGGCAGTCGGCCAGCTTGCCCGGGAGGCCACCGCCGCCGAGCAGACCCTTACGGTCACGCGCGAGGTCACGCGCCTTGCGTGCCGCCATCCGCGCCGAGGCAGCGTCTATCGCACGCTTCACGATGAGCGTGCCGATGACCGGGTTCGCCTCGAGCCACGCGCCGAGCTTGTCGTTGACGGCTTTCTGGACGAAGCCCTTGACCTCGGTGTTACCAAGCTTGGTCTTCGTCTGACCCTCGAACTGCGGCTCTTCGAGCTTGACCGAAACAATCGCGGTCAGGCCTTCGCGCACGTCGTCGCCGGTGAGCCGATCTTCCTTCTTCTTGATCAGGTTCTTCGCTTCAGCGAAGGAGTTCACGGTCGTCGTCAATGCCGCACGGAATCCCTCTTCGTGCGTTCCGCCCTCGTGCGTATTGATCGTATTCGCGAATGTGTGCACCGATTCGGAATAGCTCCGGCTCCACTGCATCGCGATCTCGAGCGCGAGCGACTGGTCGGGCTTGTGCGTCTCCAGCGAGATGGCGGGCTCGTGGATCGGCTCCTTGGTCTTCGACAGGTAGGTGACGTAGTCGACCAGACCGCCGTCGTACTTGAAGGTCAGTTCACGCGGACCCTGCTCCGTCGACTTCTGCACCTCTTCGGCCTCGGCCGTGTCGTCGGCTGCGGCGTCGGCGGCACGTGCCGGCCGCTCGTCGCGGAACATGATCTCGAGGCCCTTGTTGAGGAAGGCCATCTCGCGCAGCCGGGTGGTGATCGTGTCGTCGTTGTAGTCGGTCGTCTCGAAGATCTCTTCGCTCGCCCAGAACGTGATGGTCGTGCCGCGGCGGTTCTCGTCGTCGGGCGACTCGATCAGCTCGGTCGTCGGCACACCCAGCTGGAAGGACTGCTCGTACCGCGTCCCCTCCTGGTAGACCTGAACGATCAGCTTCTCGGAGAGCGCGTTGACGACCGACACACCGACGCCGTGCAGGCCGCCGGACACCTTGTAGCCGCCGCCGCCGAACTTGCCGCCGGCGTGCAGCACGGTCAGAACGAGGGTCACCGCGGGGATCTTCTCGATCGGGTGTATGCCGACGGGGATGCCCCGGCCGTTGTCCTCGACCCGCACGCCGCCGTCGGCCTGCAACACAACGACGACACGGTTGGCGTAGCCCGCCATCGCCTCGTCCACCGCGTTGTCGACGACCTCTGTTATCAGGTGGTGCAGGCCGCGCTCACCGGTCGACCCGATGTACATGCCCGGGCGTTTGCGCACCGCCTCGAGACCTTCGAGCACCTGGATCGCGGACGCGTCGTAGGACGGCAGCACATCCGGCACCCACGCGGTCTCCACCATCTCGGGATCGACGATCGCCGAGCCCTCCACGGTCAGGTCAGGGCTCACACCAGGTGAGACAACCGAGTCGGCAGTCGCCACGGACTCTCCTCTTCAGACGGACGACCCGCCGTCAGCGGCACACTCGAGGCACGCCACACGCGACAGGTCGACTACAGAACCAGTTCATTCTAGCCGCATCTGGCCCGTCGTGACGCGTAGAACGCCTCGGAAGTGGGGGCACCGGGAGACCACGAGCACCTTTCTACGGGCACTGAAAGCGTCCAGCGTCGATTTCGGGACGCTTGCCGACCTCCCCCACACGTCCTGAGTGGCTCAGAGCCCCACACAGGCCCTTCGAAAGTCGGTCGAGTCGGGCTTTCCAGCACATTCCCAGAGTGGGCGCGTACCCACCGGACACGCCGCGATCGTGGTGCGGCAGCGACCACTCGAGCCGGCCGCAACCCTGGCTCAGCCGTAGGTGTCGCGCGGCCCTCGGCCACGGACGACGCGATGCCCATGCTTCCAGGTCGGTGCGTTCGGGCCACGGACGAGGATCCGCGTCACCCGTTGGTCGCCCAGCTCTTTCGCCAGCGCCGCCAGGATGTTCGGGGCGAGCAGCTTGACCTCCGCCGCCCAGCTCGTCGAATCCGCGCGGACGGTCAGGACGCCGTCGTCGAACTCCTCCGCCACCGCGTGCGCAGCGACCTTCTCCCCGACGACGAGCGGCCACCGCGCGACCGCCCCGGCCACCGCGAGGTCGGTTCCCCAGCCGCGGTCGGCGACCAGCCGGTCAAGCGTCGACTGCATGTCTTGGGGGTCCCGATCATCTGGGGCTGGGCCGGAGTACCCGCCGGACCGGTCGGCATCGGAAGTCCCGTCGAACGACCCGCGCCGCCGACGTCGCTGCCGTCGACCGGCCGTGTTGGCCCGAGCCGCGATCTCGCCGGTCACCGCACGCGCGAGATCCAGCCCGGTCGGGTTCCAGGCCTCGCCGTCCACATCAGATGCGGGCGGCGGTAGAACGACAGCCTCGTCCTCGGGTGTCGTCCCGTCCCCCGATTCAGGCACGGCGCACCGACCCCGGCTCGACGTCGAAGCGCCGCCCACGCAGGATCTCGGGGACATCGGCTTCCACCGCAGCCGTCACCAGCACCTGCTGGGCACCTGCCACCCGGCCGGCCAGCGCGGCTCGGCGGGACACATCGAGCTCGGCGAACACATCGTCGAGGACAAGGATCGGCTCGTCGCCGTCATCGGCGAGCAGATCGTGTGCGGCCAGGCGAGCCGACAGCGCGAGGGACCACGATTCACCATGACTGGCGAACCCACGCGCGGGCATGCTTCCGAGACTCACGACCACATCGTCGCGGTGCGGACCCACCAGCGTCACCCCCCGGTCGAGCTCGTCGCGCCGGCGCAGCTCGAGTTGCGCCTGCATCAGAGTGCCGAGCTCGGCGATCCCGTTCGCCCGTGCAGCGATCTCCTCCAGTTCGGCACTCACACCGGCCATCGCCGCGACGTCGTCGGCCGCCCCACGCTCGACCGGCCCGAGGCTCGCCCGGTACGCCAGCGCCGGCTCACCACGACCGGGAGCGATCCCGACGTAGGCGGCCGTCAACGTCGGACGCAGAGCCGACACCAGCCGGAGCCGGGCCGACACCAGCTCCGAACCGAACCGGACCAACTGCTCGTCCCAGACCGACAACGTGGCCAGCAGCGTCTCCCGGCCAGCCGTTCCGCGAGCGGTCCCGGACGACCTGAGTAGCGAGTTGCGCTGCTTGAGCACGCGGTCGTAGTCGGCGCGCACCCCGGCCAGCCGTGGTGTGCGCAGCACCAGGAGCTCGTCCATGAACCGGCGCCGGCCGTCCGGATCACCCTTGATCAGCGCGAGGTCCTCCGGCGCGAACAACACCGCACGTACGAGTCCGACGACGTCTCGGGCGCGGGGAACGGCTCCACGGTTGATCCGCGCACGGTTCGTCCGGCCGGGATTCACCTCGACCTCGATCAGCGCATGCCGCCCGTCGCGCACCACGTCGGCCCGGACGATGCTCCGCTCGGCACCCTCACGCACCAGCGGAGCGTCGGTCGCCGCGCGGTGGGACGAGAGCGTGCCGAGGTAGCAGATCGCCTCGACGACGTTGGTCTTGCCGTGCCCGTTCGCGCCCAGGAACGTGCTGACGCCCGGCTCGAGCGTGAGTTCGGCGGTCGGATAGCTGCGCCAGTCGGTCAGGGAGAGGTGTGCGACGTACACGCCTCGATCAACGCGCGAGGTGGGTGTCGGACCGTCCGGAGGCGCCGGGCGTGGGGGTGTCGACCTTCACGGCGTGGCCGCCGAAGCCGTGACGCATAGCTGCCACGGCCTTCATCGTCGGCGAATCCTTCTGCCACGACACGAACCGGGCGAACAACGACGCGGCGATGGCCGGGACCGGTACTGCCTGCTCGATCGCGGCGTCGACCGTCCAGCGACCTTCACCGGAGTCCTCGGCGTAGCCGGCGATGCTCGTCAGCGCGGGGTCGCGCTCGAGCGCGTCGCAGAGGAGGTCGAGCAGCCACGACCGGATGACCGTTCCCTCACGCCAGGAGTTGAGCGTCTCGGGCACGTTCTCGACGATGTCGGTGGCCTGGAGAAGTTCCCAACCCTCGCCGTAGGCCTGCATGATCGCGTACTCGATGCCGTTGTGGACCATCTTGGCGAAGTGGCCGGCGCCCGCCTTGCCGGCATGGACGAAGCCGAATTCGCTGTCGGGCTTGAGCGCGTCGAAGATCGGCATCATCCGGTCGACCTCGGCCTGGTCGCCGCCACACATCAGCGCGTAGCCGTTCTTCAGGCCCCAGACTCCGCCGGAGACACCGCAGTCGACGAAGCCGATGCCCTTCCCGGCCAGCATCACGCCGTGGGCGACGTCGTCGGTCCAGCGGGAGTTGCCGCCGTCGACGATGAGGTCGCCCTCCTCGAGGTGGTCGGCCAGCTCGGTGATGACGGCGTCGGTGATCTTGCCGGCCGGCACCATCACCCAGACCGCCCGCGGAGCGGGCAGCTTGGCGGCGAGGCCCGCAAGATCAGGAACGTCCGAGATCTCGGGATTCGTGTCGTAGCCGACGACCGTGTGACCTGCGTTGCGGACACGCTCGCGCATGTTGCCGCCCATCTTGCCCAGACCGACCAGACCGATTTCCATGCGCACTTACCCCTTCCGACCGATGAACGCGGCGTCGGCGGACCCGCGGTACCGACCGATTCTCACCCCGGTCGGCGGGGGTGTTATCGCGCCAGCCGCTGGGGCATCAGAAGGTACTGGTACGCCTCGCCGCCACTGCTGCTGCTCGTCACCGGAGCGTCGGCCGACGAATCATGGGCGTCGGGAGCGTCGTCGGAGCCGATCCGTTTCTCGTCGTACGCAGGCGTGATGACCGCCGGCCGCGTCGGCTGCGTGAACGACAGCCGCGTGACCGGCGAGACGATGTGCTGCAGACCGTCGAGCAGGTAGGTCGGGTTGAACGCGGTGGACAGGCCGTCACCGTCGATCCGAGCGGGCAGGCCCTCGGTCGCCTGGGCGTCCTCACCGCTGCCGGCTTCGAGCGTGACCTGGCCGTCGCCGAAGGTGAGGTAGACCGGCGAATGACGCTCGGCGACCAGCGAGACGCGACGCAGCGACTCGACCATCGCGGCCGTGTCGACGTAGGCGTGGGTGAGGTGCTCCGGCGGGAACAACTTCCGGTAGGCGGGGAACTCACCGTCGAGCAGGCGCGTCGTCGTGTGCCGCGTGCCACCCGCGGCGGATCCGGTGAGACCGAGCAGGCCTTCACCGGTCGACTCGCCGACACCGGCGAGCGCGAGCGTGACCTCGGCCGAGCTGTTGCCGAACGCCTTGGTGGCGTCGGCGAGCACGCGGGCCGGGACGAGCGCGACGGCGGAGATACCGGTGTTGCTCGGGCGCCACTCGAGCTCGCGGACGGCCAGCCGGAACCGGTCGGTCGCCGCGAGGGTGAGCTTCTCGCCGTCGAGTTCGAGCCGGATGCCGGTGAAGACAGGCAGCATGTCGTCGCGGCCGGCGGCGATCGCGACCTGCGCGACGGCTTCGGCGAGCGCGTCGCCACGCACCGTGCCGGTCGCGCTGGGGAGATCGGGCAGCTGCGGGTACTCGTCGAGCGGAAGCGTTTGCAGCGTGAACCGCGAGCTGCGGCAGGTGACGACAACCCGGCCACCGTCGTCGGAGATGTCCACGGGTGCGGCCGGCAGGCTGCGGCTGATGTCAGCGAGAAGCCGGCCGGAGACCAGCACGACACCCTCGTCGGCCACCTGAGCCGGCACGGTCACCCGCGCGGACGTCTCGTAGTCGAACCCGGACAGGGTGAGCTCACCGTCACGGGCCTCGATGCGCACACCGGTCAGGACCGGGACGCTCGGCCTGGTGGGCAGACTCCGTGCAGTCCAGGTCACGGCTTCGGCCAGGACATCGCGCTCGACGCGGAACTTCACCGCGGATCGCCTCCGGAATCAGGGTCGGGATGGCGCGACACCGTGCGAACTGACAGCGGGGTCGGCCGATCGGGGGGAGGACATCAAAGGTGGGCGGGAAAGCGACCGACAGACGGTTGCCAGCGCGACGCTACACCGGCTCGGGCACGGTCGGCGACGGAAGATCCGGGCAGCTTCGGCCAGTCGACGCGTGCCGTGCGGGTCCGGCCCGGCATGCCTCGACGAGACTTGTCCACAGCTTCGGCACGCACAGTCTTGGGACTCCGATTCGATATGTCTGGAGATCAGTAGGAGTACTAGGGGCGGTGGACAGTGTGGACAACCCGACGTCGGTGCAGGTGCCTGCGAGTGGTTCGTCCGTGTGTTCGGGGGACATCTACTGGTGATCGTGCCCGGTGCATGTGTGCCGAGGTGGACGGAGTCAAGCGCTGTCAACAGCGGATCACAGGTTCTTGTGGTCTTGTCCACGCTCTGTCCACAGGTTCATCCACACATGTGGGCAACCCTGCCGAGCCGTCGATCACGCTATTTGCGCGCCTGCTGCTTGATGCGGTTGGTCAGCTCGGTGACCTGGTTGAAGACGCTGCGGCGCTCCGACATCAGCTCGCGGATCTTGCGGTCGGCGTGCATGACCGTCGTGTGGTCGCGGCCACCGAACTCCTGGCCGATCTTCGGCAGCGACAACTCGGTGAGCTCACGGCACAGGTACATCGCGATCTGACGTGCGTTGACGAGGGTCCGGTTGCGGTTGCTCCCGCACAGGTCGTCCATCGACACCCCGAAGTAGGTCGACGTCTGCGCCATGATCGCGCTCGCGGTGATCTCGGGTTCACCGCCGGTGGGGATGAGGTCGCGCAGCACGATCTCGGCGAGCGACTTGTCGACGTCCTGCTTGTTCAGGCTGGCGAACGCGGTGACCCGGATGAGGGCCCCCTCGAGCTCGCGGATGTTCGTCTGGATCTTGCTGGCGATGAACTCGAGCACGTCCGGCGGTGCGGACAGCCGTTCCTGGGCGGCCTTCTTGCGCAGGATGGCGATGCGGGTCTCGAGGTCGGGAGGCTCGATGTCGGCCATCAGGCCCCACTCGAACCGGTTCCGCAGCCGGTCCTCGAGGGTCTCGAGGCGTTTGGGCGGACGATCCGAGCTCAGGACGATCTGCTTGTTGGCGTTGTGGAGGGTGTTGAAGGTGTGGAAGAACTCCTCCTGCGTCCCCTCCTTGTTCTCCAGGAACTGGATGTCGTCCACGAGGAGCACGTCGACATCGCGGTAGCGGCGGCGGAAGTTCTCACCCTTGCCGTCGCGGATCGAGTTGATGAAGTCGTTGGTGAACTCCTCCGACGACACGTACCGGACGCGGGCGTTGCGGTACAGGCTGTGGACGTAGTGGCCGATCGCGTGCAGCAGGTGCGTCTTGCCGAGGCCGGACTCGCCGTAGAGCATCAGTGGGTTGTAGGCCTTGCCAGGTGATTCCGCGACCGCGACCGCGGTCGCGTGGGCGAACCGGTTCGAGCTGCCGATCACGAACGTGTCGAACGTGTACTTGGGGTTCAGCCGGTCGTTGTCACGGCCCCAGGGAGCGTTCGAGCCGAAGTCGTTGACGGCGTGCAGCGACCGGCCCGACCCGTGCGAGTCGAGATCAGACCCGTTCGAGCCGAAGGAGATGTCGCCGCCGCCGGAGCGCAGGCCGTCGTTCGCGCTGCGCAGGTCGCCGTTGCGCGCGTCGCCCGGATTGCGGAGGGAGGTGACGTTGTCCGGCGCCGGTCCGCCGTCGAAAGCCGCTCGTCGCTCGTTCGAGAGGTGGTCGTCGGAGGAGTCCTCGTCGTCGGCGAACGTGCCGTCGGGCACCACGAGCTCCGGGTCGACCGTGACGGCCAGCCGGATGCTCGTCGACATCTCGTTGGACAGGGCGTTCTCGATGGCCGGGCGCAGTTTCGTCTCGAGCTGCGAGCGGGTGAACTCGTCGCGGACGGCGACGATCGCGGTGTTGCCGTGCAACGTGACCGGCGAGCTGCGCAGCAACCACATGCGCTGGGTCGGCGGAAGGCTCGCGCCGAGGGTGGTGTGCACCCGGCGCCAGACAGCTTCCATGTCGGTGGCCGGTCCGTCGTCAGTCACTCTGCCTCGTCACCGGTTCCCCGTTTCCCACGTTCGTCGACCACGCCGCGCCATTGTCCGGAGCGCGTCGTGACGATGCGCCCACCCACGGCAGGTGTGCCCGCCGGTCCCTGCAGTGTGTACCTGAGCTGTCCACAGAGCAATCCACAACCTGTGGGTGAACGGTCGACAGCGGTGCGGGATCGTCACAGAGATACATTGGGGCAAAAGAGACCTGAAACGTGGAATTGCGTCCTAAATCACAGCGGATTGCGCCCAAAGCGCGGGAGCGGCGAGAGATGTCCCCAGGTGGGCACAAACCTGTGGACAGACTCGTCCTGGATGGCGGCCGGGTGGCGCCTGCCAGTCCGGTGAGAGTCGACGGCGCCGCAACGAGCACGACATTGCGGTGGCCTGTCCAGAAGCGTGGCGTGGGCACCCCCGAACCAACAACGGGCGTCCACCATGTGACCATGAGTGTTCAACGTGATGTGGCGAACGTGTAACAGATGGACCGATCGACTGTAGTTCGGGTGCCCGGGCGTGACCCGTGCCCCCGACCCACGATCCGACGACGGTTTGACCCTCGCTGGAGCGCCCGCGTACCGTGAACCGGTCGTCCGCAATGGGCGGCCAACTTGTTGCGTCTCCCCGGGCATCGACGGAGTTCGTCCGACTCGGTGTCCTTGGTCCGACTCGGCTCAGTCCGGTTGGGCGCAGCGGGTGTGACCCGAAACGAAGATCATGAGGACGGCTCGTCGAGGTTCTCAGTCTCGATGTCGGCGTTCGCGATACCTCGCACGACACGAGACATCACGCTCTACGAGAACATGGAGTCTTTCCAGTGAAGCGCACCTATCAGCCCAACAACCGCCGGCGTCACAAGAAGCACGGGTTCCGCCTGCGCATGCGTACGCGCGCCGGCCGGTCGATCCTGTCCTCTCGCCGCCGCAAGGGCCGCGACACACTGGCAGTCTGACCCGGCTCGTCGTGCTGCCGGCTTCGGCGCGCATGACGCGCTCGCGGGACTTCGAGTCAACCGTCCGAGGTGGGCGACGCGCCCCCGGCGGATGCATCGTCGCGCATCTGTCCCACGACATGGGACCCGCACGCACCCAGGGCGTCCCCGACGTCCGGGTGGGCTTCATCGTCTCCAAAGCTGTGGGTAACTCGGTCACCCGGCACCGTGTCGCGCGACAGCTGCGGCACGTCCTCGCCATGCATCTCGACCAACTCGCTCCGGGCACGCGGCTGGTCATCCGGGCTTTGCCCGGCTGCGCCGAGTCGACGTCCGAGGCGATCGACCGCGACGTCAGCCGCGCACTGCGCCGGCTGCATGAGGGCAACCGTCCGGCTGGGATGTCGGCGTGAGCGCGGGGGGCAGGATGTCGGCCGGCCTCGTGTCCCTGCGCGCAGACCTGCCGCTGCTCGTGGCGTTCAACCCGATCCGACTGTTCCTGATCGGTTTCCTCCGGTTGTACCGGCTGTTCATCAGTCCCCTGTACGGACAGGTGTGCCGCTTCCACCCGACCTGCTCGGCGTACGCCCTCGGTGCCGTGGAACGTCACGGCGCTTTGCTCGGCAGCTACCTCGCAGCCCGTAGGCTCATCCGATGTCACCCCTGGAACGCCGGTGGCTACGACCCGGTACCCGAACGCCGCCGGCGACATCGCAATAACGTCGCCGAAGTTGCTCATTGTGCTTCCGGCGCCGCAGTTCTACCCGCTGTGCCGGCACACGCCGGTGAGTCCGATTCGTCGAGGAGCTTGACCCACCCATGATGAACGCGATCAACACGCTGCTGACGCCGCTGTACTACGCGGTGTCGGCCATCCTGCTGGCCTGGCACTGGCTCTTCTCGCACATCTTCGGTACCGACTCCGGCGCCACCTGGTCGCTGTCGATCGTCGGTCTGGTGCTCGTCATCCGGACCTGCCTGATCCCGCTGTTCGTCAAGCAGATCCGCAGTTCCCGCAACATGCAGGTGATCCAGCCCAAGGTCAAGGAGCTGCAGAAGAAGTACCGCGACGACCGGGAGAAGTTCAGCCAGGAGCTGATGAAGCTCTACAAGGAGACGGGCACCAACCCGCTCTCCTCCTGTCTGCCGATCCTGATCCAGTCGCCGATCCTGTATTCGCTGTTCCGCGTGCTCAACGGTGCCTCAGCCGGCAACGAGAGCGGCCTGCACGGGCTGATGACCAAGCAATACGCGAATTCACTCGGCAACGCGACCATCTTCGGGGCGCACATCTCCTCGAAGTTCCTCGGCAGCAGCGGCCCGGAGGTCAAGATCCTCGCGGTCGTGCTGATCCTGGCGATGACCGGGGCGATGTTCTTCACGCAGCTCCAGTTGATGCGGAAGAACATGCCGAAGTCCGCACAGACCGGTCAGTTCGCCCAGCAGCAGAAGATCATCCTGTACCTGTTCCCGATCGCCTTCGCGGTCGGCGGGGTGTCGTTCCCGATCGGCGTGCTCATCTACTGGCTGACGACCAACCTGTGGACGGCGGGCCAGCAGTACCTCGTCATCAAGAACAACCCGACTCCCGAGACGGATGCGTTCGACGCCTTCGTCAAGAAACACGGTCATCCTCCGGACAGGAACCGCAAGGCACGACGGGAGCGCGAGCTGGGCGAGGCCGAGCCGGCCGCGTCCCGCGCCGAGCTCGGTGTGTCGTCGGCAGTCATGGACGGAGCCGATGACGCCGGCGGTGACTCCGGTGCGCCGAACGGCCCGGTCGCGCCGAGCGGCCGCGTGCAGCCCAAGCGTCAGACCCGGTCCAAACGCCGGACCTGAGAGCTGCAGCCTGGGCTCTGCCGGCTGCTGTGTGCCCTACCTTGACCTGCGCTCTCTATCCGCTTCCATGCTGAATCCGCTCCCGCCCCACATTCCATGCCGGTACCGGCCCCGCCGGATTCGGATCCCGGTGAACGCCACGAGCTTTCGTCCGTACGAGGAGTACCCATGACGCAGTCCGCTCCGCAGAACGACCTGGCCACCGACGATGTGGCGGACGACGCCACCGCTCCGATCGTGACATCGACGACCGCGGTGGCCGAGCACCCCCCCGAGGCCGGGCAGCCTGACGGCGGCTCGGATGCCGAGGGTGCCGACGACGAGACGAAGAAGGTCCGCGACCCGGTCGCGAAGCTGGAACGTGAGGGCGACATCGCCGCGGACTTCCTCGAGGAACTCCTCGACATCGCCGACCTCGACGGCGACATCGACCTCGACGTCGACGGCGATCGGGCCATGGTCGCCATCGTCGGCGACAACCTCGAGAGCCTCGCGGGTCGCGACGGAAAGGTCCTCGATGCGTTGCAGGAGCTGACTCGGCTCGCGGTCTACCAGGAGACCGGCGAACGCAGCCGGCTGATCCTCGACGTCGCCGAGTACAGGGCCAAGCGCCGCGAGCAGCTGACGGTTCTGGCGAACGGTGCGATCGAGAAGGTCAAGGCCAGTGGCGAGTCGATCGCGCTCGAACCCATGACCGCCTTCGAGCGCAAGATCGTGCACGACGCCGTCGCGGCCGCGGGCCTGACGTCGGAATCCGACGGCGCCGACCCGGGCCGGCACGTCGTCATCTCGTCCTGAGGCTCGTGTGAGTTCGGTCGACGACGATGTTTCACGTGAAACATCAGCCAGGGAACGGGCCGAGTATTTCTTCGGGGATCGGTTGCCGCTGGCGGTGGCCTACGCCGAACTCCTGCGGTCCGACGGCATCGACCACGGCCTGATCGGACCCCGCGAGGGCGACCGGCTCTGGAGCCGGCATCTCCTCAACTGTGCGGTCCTGCGTGACATGGTCGAGCCCGCTCACCTCGTTGCCGACGTCGGCTCAGGGGCAGGTCTGCCCGGCATTCCGCTGGCCATCGCGGTACCCGGTCTCCACGTGACGCTCATCGAACCGCTGGAACGGCGCGCCGCGTTCCTTGCGTCGGCGGTCGAGTCCCTCGGCCTCGGCGGGCAACTCGACGTGGTGCGAGCCCGCGCGGAGGATCTGCCTGACCTCAACGCAGGCTTCGACGTCGTGACCGCTCGCGCTCTGGCGCCGCTGTCGGGCCTGCTCGGGTGGACCGTCCCGCTCACGCGGGTCGGTGGGCGGGTCGTCGCCATGAAGGGCGCGAAAGTTCGCGAGGAACTCGCGGCAGCACGCCGCGAGTTGCGCCGGTACGGCGTGCAAGAGTGGCGTGTGCACTCGCTCGGGCAAGGAATCGTGACTCCACCGACCACGGTCGTGGAGTTCCTTGTCGGTGAACGGCCGCGGCCGAAGACCGCCAAGCCCGGCCGTCGTTGGAGTGGAACGAGTTCGGCTCAGCGAAGCGGTAGACCTCGGTCGTGACCGCCCCGCTTGGATGGCCGCAGGTCACGCCCCCCGTTTCGACCGAACGACACACTCCCCTCGGATGGCCCGATGTTTCACGTGAAACATCGCCGGCCGTGCAGCCGGAGCCGCAGCCAGAGGAAGAGCTTGCGCCCGAATCAGAGCCGGCCCGGCCGCCCACGTCTGCACCAACATCGCCGGTGACGCCAGTTCCGGCCGCTCGACGGCCCGACAGCCGGCTGCCGTTCCCGAAGCCGGCCGAGTCGCGCATCATCGTGGTCGCCAACCAGAAGGGTGGCGTGGGCAAGACGACGACGACCGTCAACCTCGCCGCGGCCCTGGCGCAGGGCGGTCTCCGCGTCCTGGTGGTCGACCTCGACCCGCAGGGGAACGCCTCCACCGCGCTGAGCGTCGATCACAGCCGCGATGCCGTCGGGTCCTACGACGCCGTCATCGACGGCAAGGCGGTCTCCGACCTCGTCGTGAGCGCGCCGACCCTCGACGGGGTCGACGTCCTCGCCGCGTCGATCGACCTGGCCGGCGCCGAGATCGAGCTGGTGAGCCTCGTCGCACGTGAATCACGCCTCGACCGGGCGCTGCAGACGTCGATGACGACCGCCCGCAGCGAGAACCGCGCGTGGTACGACATCGTGCTGATCGACTGCCCGCCGTCGCTCGGACTGCTCACGTTGAACGCGATGGTCGCCGCGACGGAACTGCTCGTGCCGATCCAGGCCGAGTACTACGCGCTCGAAGGGCTCGGCCAGCTCACCGAGACGGTGGAGCTGGTGACGGCCCACCTCAATCCGAAGCTCCGGCTGTCGACCATCCTGCTGACAATGTACGACGCCCGAACCCGGCTGGCCGCCCAGGTCGCGGACGAGGTTCGCACGCACTTCGGTGACCGCGTGCTCAAGACGACGATCCCGCGCTCGGTGCGGGTGTCGGAGGCGCCGAGCTACGGCCAGACCGTGGTGGCCTACGACCCTGCGTCGGCCGGCGCACTCGCCTACGTCGAGGCGGCGCGCGAGCTCGCCTCGACCAGTCCGGAAAGGCAGGCTTCATGAGCGGTCCACGACGAGGACTCGGCCGGGGCCTCGGCGCACTCATCCCCACCTCGGCGCCGCCGGACGGGCGTGACAGTCCGGTCTCGACGTTCCTCCTGCGCGGGGCGGGCATCGATCCCGACAACGGCGTGGTTCCCGATCAGGACGTCATCGTCGCGCCCGAGACGGCGGCTGCGGCGGCTTCGCCGGATGCGAACGGGGCCGGCTACTTCGCCGAGCTCCCCATCGGTGCGGTCGTGCCGAACGAGCGGCAGCCGCGGCAGGTGGTCGACCCCGACGCGCTGACCGAGCTGGTGAGCTCGATCCAGCAGGTCGGGCTCCTCCAGCCCGTGGTCGTGCGGCCGCTCGGCGGCGAGCGCTTCGAGCTGGTCATGGGCGAGCGGCGGTGGCGGGCGGCGCAGCAGGCCGGGTTGAGCGTGATCCCGGCGATCGTGCGTCGGACCGCCGACAACGACATGCTCCGGGATGCGCTGCTGGAGAACCTGCACCGCGCCGAACTGAACCCGCTCGAGGAAGCTGCCGCCTACGGCCAGCTCCTCGACGACTTCGGCTGCACGCACGACGAGCTGGCCCAGCGGATCGGGCGGTCCCGTCCGCAGATCTCCAACACGCTACGGCTGCTCAAGCTGCCTCTGGCAGTCCAGCGGCGGGTGGCAGCCGGTGTGCTCTCGGCGGGCCACGCGCGTGCGCTCCTCGCAGTGGGCGACCCCGCGGCCTCCGAGCGTCTCGCGCTCCGGGTGGTGGCCGAGGGGCTGTCGGTCCGGGCGCTCGAGGAGATCGTGATGATGGGTCCGGGCACCGATGTTACCGAACCCAAGCGGCGCACGCGAAACCCCGTCGAGCCGGGCCTGGTGGACCTCTCCGAGCGTCTGTCCGAGCGGTTCGAGACGCGGGTGAAGGTCGAGATGGGCCGGCACAAGGGCAAGGTGACGATCGAGTTCGGTTCGCCCGACGATCTGGAGCGGATCGTGTCGATGCTGGGCCAGTCCGCCGGCTGAGCGCCTCAGCAGTCTCCTAGGTGAGGAGGCCGTCCAGCTGGAGCCGGCCGGTGGCGAAGTCGAGGTCGGGCGGCAGGAACAGCCGCTGGATCGCGACGACCAGCGCGTCCGCCATCGTGTCGAGGACGTTGGTGTCGGCCAGCCGGGACGCGTCGTCGACGTTCGAGAGGTAGCCGAGCTCGGTGTGGACCGCCGGCATCGCGGTGAAGCGCAGGATGTCCCAGGTCTTGCCGTGCGACCCGCCGTTGCGCAGACCGGTCCGCATGCAGATCTCACGGTTGATCAGGTCGGCCAGACGCTCGCCGATCGACGATCCGACCGAATGGGTGCCGGAGCCGAAGAAGTAGCTGGCCACCCCGTTGCCGAGCGGGCTCGGGATGGCGTCGAAGTGCAGCGACAGCACCAGGTCGGCACCATGGTCGTTGGCGAGGTCGGCGCGCTGCCGGTCGCTCGGGCAGCCGTTGCGGCTTCGGGTCTGGATCGCGACCGCGCCGTGGGCAGCAAGTCGCTCCGCGACCCGGCCGGACAGGTCGAACGCCAGATCGGCCTCGGTCAGCCCGTTGCCGGTGTTGCCGGTGTCGTCCGCGCCGTGCGCGGGATCGATCACGAGGACCTTGCCGGTCAACCGCGGTCCGGCGACCAGGATCCGCTCGTTGTCGCGCAGGACGTCCGCACGCCCGTTCGCGACCATCGGGCTGAGCCGTCCGAGTGCCTTGAACGTCGCGGGGCCGGCGCTACCGTCGGCCGGCAGGCCAATATTGTTCTGGAAGTCGGCGAGCGCCCGTCCGGTGATCTCACCGAACGACCCGTCCACCCGCCCGACCGCGAAGCCGAGCTGGAGCAACCGGTGCTGGAGGGCCGCTACGTCGTCACCCCGCATCCGGCGACCGGCGACCTCTTCGAGAACACGCTCGCCGAGGCGCCAGCCGGCTTCCTGCAGCGCCTGCCGCGTCGACGGCCCCACGATGCCATCGACGGACAGTCCACGGATCTGCTGGAACAACCGCACACCGGTCTCGGTGGCGTCGTCGAAGTCGTCGTCGGCCAGGGCACCTGGATCCAGGTGCCCCAGCTCGACGAGTCGAACCTTGAGGTCGGCCACGTCATCGCCACTGGCCCCCCGGCGCAGCAGCGGTGACGGGCTCAGCCCGTCAGGCGAACTCAAGCGACGATCGTCTTCCCACCGCTGACGAACTCGTCGAGGTCCCGCTTGATGGCCGTCTTGGGCCGGGCGCCGACGATCGACTTCACGACCTCGCCGCCGAGGTAGACGTTCATGGTCGGGATGCCGGCCACGCGGTACTGCATCGGGGTCTGCGGGTTCTCGTCGACGTTGAGCTTGAGGATCGTGAGCTTGTCGCCGTATTCGACGGCGAGCTCCTCGAGAACCGGGGCGACCTGGCGGCACGGGCCGCACCACTCGGCCCAGAAGTCGACGAGCACGGGGCCCTCGGCCTTGAGGACGGCGCTGTCGAAGGTGTCGTCGGTGACTGCGGAGATGGAACCCATGGTGATGAGCCTTCCGGTAATTGATGACTGGTGACTGGTGACGCTGCTATCAGGTAGCTGATAACAACGCTGAACGGTCAATCGGCTTCTGGCGGCCGGGACGGACGGATGTCCTTACCGGCTTGACGGTCAGACGATGCTTGGTTCGAGAAACGGTTCGGTGCGGTCGATCAGCTGGTCGGTCGTGTGAGTGCCCAGGCCGGCGAGGTAGTGCTCGGCGTCGAGTGCTGCCGAGCAACCCGAACCGGCCGCGGTGATCGCCTGCTTGTAGGTCCGGTCGACGAGGTCGCCGGCCGCGAAGACGCCAGGGATGTTGGTGCGGGTGGAGCGGCCCTGCGTCAGCACGTAGCCGTCTGCGTCGAGGTCGACCTGGCCACGGACGAGCTCGCTGCGCGGGTCGTGCCCGATCGCCTCGAACACGCCCTGCACGGGGAGCGTCTGAACCTGGCCCGACACCGAGTCGCGCAGCGTCATGGCCTCGACCGAGTCGGCTCCGTCGATCGACTCGACGATCGTGTCGAACGCGAACGTGATCTTGTCGTTCGCCAGCGCCCGGTCGGCCATGATCTTGCTGGCGCGAAGCTCCGAGCGGCGGTGGACGACGGTCACCGAGGACGCGAACTTGGTGAGGAAGGTGGCCTCCTCCATCGCGGAGTCGCCACCGCCGATCACGGCGATGTCCTTGCCGCGGAAGAAGAAGCCGTCACACGTCGCACACCACGAGACCCCGCGGCCGGAGAGGCGTTCCTCACCGTCGACGTCGAGGCGCCGGTAGCCGGAGCCCATCGCCAGCACCACAGCCTTGGCCAGGTGGACCGAGCCGTCGGCGAGTTCGATGCGCTTCGGGTTCGCCGTCAGGTCGACCGAGACGACGTCGTCGGCGACCAGTTCGGCGCCGAAACGCTCGGCCTGGGCGCGGATGGACTCCATCAGGTCGGGACCCTGGACACCGTCGGGGAAGCCGGGGAAGTTCTCGACCTCGGTCGTGTTCATCAGGGCGCCGCCGGCGGTCACCGAACCGATGAAGACGAGCGGACGCAGATCGGCGCGTGCGGCGTAGACCGCCGCGGTATAACCGGCCGGGCCGGACCCGATGATGATGACGTCGCGCACCGTGTGCTCAGAGACTGTTGCAGCTGTCACGAGTGGTTGCGCTCCTTTCCGAATCGACGTGCTGATAACGCATCATGCCAGCCTCGCATTCCCCGGCGGTGACACTGCGCCGGAGGGTGTGAAGCACGCCACGCCGACCTCACAGAGTTGCGCTCGCGAGCACGTCCGGGCTGTTCGACGAGCAACCACCGAGCGCGACGGCGACCTTCGCCGGGCCGACGTCCACCAGGTAGAGCACGCCCGGGCGCCCGTCCACCGTCACCGCACCCACGACGGTCGTCGGTCCGACCGCGACGTTGCCACCGGCAGCCTTGGCCCCCGCGGTCGTGGCCGCCTGGGTGGTCGCGGCGGTCGCGCACAGGCTGGAACCGCTGCCAGCGAGCGACTGTTTCGACGGTTTGGGTGGTTTCACCTGCCCCCGCGCGGCCACGAACGCCTTCGCGTCCTCGGCGAAGCTGCCCTCGAGCAGCACGCCACGGGCCGCCGAGGGGTTGGCACTGGCCTGGGCGGACAGCTCCTCGCCCGCACCGGAGCCGGCGGCGGTGTCCGAACTGCTCGATCGACCGGCGGTGAAGTGCGCGATCGCACCGAAGCCGCCACCGACGACGACGATCGCGGCTGCCGCCGCCAGCCACCCGCGGACGCGACGGCTGCGCCGCTCACGGGCAATCGTGAGCTCGTCGGGTCGGCTTCGGTGCGCAGCCGTCAACGCAGCGGTGATCCGCAGCGTGACGTCGGCCGGCATCGGACCGAGGTCGGCCGGGCTGCCCGGCATACCGCCCAACGCGCTCGACACGTCGGCTGTGCGGGCGCGCAGCTTCGAGAGACGGTCGCGGCAGACGTCGCAGCCCGCCAGATGATCGTCCGCCGGTGGTGGATCATCGGTGGCGAGGAGATCCGCGAGGTCGTCGAGACCGAGGTGTCTGGTCATGTGACACCTCCGGGTCCGGGCGGGACGGGAGCGCTGGACATCCCAGGTTCGACGTCCGCGCTGCCCTGATGGTTCCCGAGGAGCGGGACGAGCCGCGCCCGGCCCCGGGCGCACCGGCTCTTCACCGTCCCCGGCGCGCACCGCAGGAAGGCGGCCGCGTCGTCGATGGAGTACCCGGCCATGTCGACCAGCATCAGCGCGGCCCGCTGGTCGGCGCCGAGGGTCGCCAGTGCCTGCCGCACGTCGAGACCGGTCTGATGACGCTCGGTCTCGTCCGGGCCGGACGACGCGAGGACCTCGAGGATGCGGTCGTCGGACACCAGGTCGACCGGCCGGCTGTTGCGCCGCCGGATCCGGTCGAGGCAGGCGTTCACGACGATCCGGTGCAGCCAGGTCGTCACGGCCGCCTCGCCACGGAACGTGTCGGCGCGGCGGAACGCCGACAGCGCCGCGTCCTGAACCGCGTCGGCAGCCTCCTCGGGATCGCGCAGCGTGCGCAGAGCCACGGACCACATCCGGTCCTTGTGCCGGGCGAACAGGACGCCGAACGCCTCTGCATCACCGGCGGTGTGCGCGGCGATCAGCGCGGCGTCGGTCCGGTCATCCACGGGCGACGATCTCTTGGATGCCGCCGCGGTAGGCACCGGTCCCGTCCGGCGGCAGCTTCGTGAACCAGACCAGGACGAAGCGCGTCTCGATCGGCTGGTCGAGGGTGAGTTCGACAGTGCTGCCGGCGTCGGTGGTCTTCGCGACGGTCCGCCAGCCGGTGATGGTGGCCGGCGGGGACGACGCGCGCGCGTCCTCGGGAACGCGGAGTTCGAGGTTCGTGCCGACGCCGACCAGATCGAAGTTGACCGACGTGACCGGCATGGCCGCGCCGAGGTCGATCCACATGCCGACCCCGCTCTTGATGTTGCCCAGGTAGGGACTCCCTCGGTACTGCATGGTCGTCCAGGCCGTGGAGGCGTCCTTGTCGTAGGCGTCGTGGACGAGGTTCGGGTGCTCGCCACCGTCGCCGAGCGGGTCGAAGTCGGCGGCGTCGGCGATCTTGAGGACGATCCTCGTCGACGAGCTCGCCCCTGGCGTCGTGCCCGTCTGCGGGGTCGGCGTCGCGGCCGCGACGCTCGCTGCGGTGGCTGCGGTGGTCCGCGCGGTCGCGTTGCGCGAGTTCAGCGCAGTGGTGACCAACTGCCAGCCGAGGAGCACGATCCCGGCGGCCACGAGGAAACCGACGACCCCGACGATCACCCGCCGCCGGCGGTAACTCGCCGGCGGGACCGGCCGCGGGCCACGTCGGGGTGGGCCGTCGCCGCCGTTCGTCCCTGCGCGCGGCACCGGACCGGAGGTGATCGAGCCGGAGCCGGCCCGCCCGCCGGCGGTCTGGGCCCGTGCGCCGGCCGGCATCAGGGTGGCCGGCGCCGACGAACCCGGGGGGTCGATCTGGGCGGCGAGGGAGTACTCGGTGTCGTACTCGGCGGCCACCCGGTTGGTCGCGGTGGGCGGTTCGACGCCGACGCCGAAGCTCGGGCGGCGGGCGGCCAGCACACCGGCCACCGGGGGCAGGCTGAACACCGGCACCGCCTCGGCCGGCCCGACTCCAGCGTTCGCGAGCGCGGCCGCGACCTCGGCCGGCGATCGCAGAGCCTCGCCGTGGCGGGGATGGTCGTCGACGGCGCGCTCGGTGATCAGGTCGAGCGCCCGTGGGACGCCAGGCACGCACTGGCGGGGGGAAAGGAGGCGGCCGCTGGCGGTCCGGGGTGCCATCGGGAGTGTGGACGGACCGGTGCCGGCCCACCGACCGGTGAGCGCTGCGTGCAGGACGAGCCCGACACCACGTGCGTCGTCGCGAGCACCGGGATCGGCCCACAACTCAGGCCTCGCCGCGTCTTCAGGCAGCCCGCGCAGAACGACGTCGATGCCGAGCCCCAGTACCTTGACCGCGCCGTCGGTCGCCAGGAGCACGCAGTGTGGGTCCAGCCGGCGGTGTGCCATGCCGGCCGCGTGCGCGATGGCCAGCGCCTCGGCGACGTCGCGGGCCATCTGGCCGGCGGCGTCGGGGGTGAGCGGGCCGCTCCCGAGGATGGTCGACGCGAGGCTGTGGGCGTCGAACCACTCCCGGATCACGTAGGCGACGCCGTTGACGTGCGCGTCGAACACGCTGATCAGCCGGGGATCGTTGATCGCGGCGGCTGCGCGCGCGGCCGTGACCATCGCGTTCGCGCGCGGGTGCTCCCGGTCGACGACGTGTGCGGCGACCGGACGCGACAGCACTTCGTCCATCGCCCGCCAGGTGCGGACCGGGCCGGCGTCGGCCGGATCTCCCGGCGACGAGGCCTCGGACAGAAGCTCCTCGAGGCGGTACCGGCCAGTGAGCAGCGTCGACGGGCCGATCTCGTCGCTCTGCACCTGCCCATGCTAGGCATCCCGACCAGCGGATTCATGCCATAACACCCACGTCGGCCCCGGCGAGGCCTCAACTGCGGCGCAGGCGGCGGGTGAGCATGCCGAGCATCTGGTCGAGTTCACGCACCCGC
>DAIQRJ010000050.1:0-26258 GCA_036786375.1 Actinopolymorphaceae bacterium | reverse complement strand
GCCAGCGCGGCATCAAGTACGACCAGGATCTCGTCTTCGGCCACGGTGACCTCGCGAACGCGTTCGCCCTCGTCGACCTGCTCGAGAACGGCGGCCCGAACGGTGGCCAGACCTACGAGGGACCGCGCCACTTCGACTTCAAACCCAGCCGCACCGAAGACGTCACCGGTGTCTGGGACGCGGTGGCAGCCAACATGCGCACCTACCTCCTGCTCAAGGAACGCGCCGCGTCGTTCCGTGCGGACCCCGAGGTCCAGGAGGCCCTCGCCGAATCCCGGGTCTTCGAGATCAAGGAGCCCACGCTCGCCTCGGGTGAGACCTATGACGACCTGCTCGCCGACCGCGCTTCCTACGAGGACTTCAACTCCGATGCCTACTTCGGTGGCAAGGGCTGCGGCTTCGTGCGCCTCAACCAGCTGGCGCTGGAGCACCTTCTCGGCGCCCGCTGACCCGGCAGGCGCCGAACCGAGACATCAACGGCAGGAACAGGTATGACGCTCGTCGCCGGAGTTGACTCCTCGACGCAGAGCTCATCTGGCACGCCGCCGCCGACGAGATCATCGGGAAAGTCCAGCGAGGCCGCACCGCCCTCAACCGCCAGACCAATCCAACGACGGAGCATAGGGTCGACCGCATGAGCAGAATCGACGGCCGGACAGACGACCAACTGCGCCCGATCACGATCACCCGCAACTGGCTCGACCACGCGGCCGGGTCTGTGCTGGTCGAGTTCGGTCGCACCCGCGTGCTCTGCGCGGCCAGTGCGTCCGAGGGCGTGCCGCGGTGGCGCAAGGGCTCCGGGCTGGGCTGGGTGACGGCCGAGTACGCGATGCTGCCGGCGGCGACGAACACCCGATCGGACCGCGAGTCGGTCAAGGGCCGCATCGGCGGGCGCACGCACGAGATCTCCCGGCTGATCGGCCGGTCGCTCCGCGCGGTCGTCGACTACAAGGGCCTCGGCGAGAACACGATCGTGCTCGACTGCGACGTCCTGCAGGCCGACGGTGGTACCCGGACCGCGGCGATCACCGGTGCCTATGTGGCCCTGGCCGACGCGATTGCCGCACTGAAGAGCTCCGGCGCGGTGAAGGGCGATCCGCTCAAGCAGTCGGTGGCAGCGGTCTCGGTGGGCATCGTGCGCGGCGTCCCGATGCTCGACCTCTGCTACGAGGAGGACTCCACCGCCGACACCGACTTCAACGTGGTGATGACCGGCGACGGCCGGTTCGTCGAGGTGCAGGGCACGGCCGAGGGCGAGCCGTACGACCGTGACCTCCTCGATTCCCTGCTCGATCTCGGTGCCGCCGGCTGCGCAACCATGACAGGGCTGCAGAACTCGGCGCTGGGCCGGTAGTGGCGGGACGCACATGAGCTCCACCCGCCGGGTCGTGCTGGCCACCCGGAACGCCAAGAAGCTCGTCGAGCTGCGTCGCATCCTCGCGGGCATCGACGCGCTCGCCGACGTCAACGTCCTCGGGTTGAGCGACATCGCCCCCTTCGACGAACCGGCCGAGACCGAACTCACGTTCGCCGGGAACGCGCTGCTGAAGGCTCGCGCGACCGTGCTGGCCACCGGATTGCCTTGCCTGGCTGACGATTCCGGCCTGTGCGTCGACGCCCTCAACGGCATGCCGGGTGTGTTGTCGGCCCGGTGGGCCGGGCATGGGAAGAGCGACGAGGCGAACAACGCGCTTCTGCTCGACCAGCTCGGTGACGTCCCGGACGAGCATCGCGGCGGCAGGTTCGTCGCCGCGCTCGCGCTCTGCCTTCCGGGCGGCGGCGAGACGGTGACCTCGGGTGAGATGCCCGGGCGCGTGATCCGGCAGCCGGCCGGCACGAACGGCTTCGGGTACGACCCGTTGTTCGTTCCTGACGGCGCCGACGGGCTCACCTCGGCGCAGCTGTGTGCCGACCGCAAGGATCGGCTGTCGCACCGCGGTGCAGCGCTGCGAGCGATGGTCCCGACGCTGCTCGACGTGCTGTGAGTTCGGCCGGGGTTGTGAGTCAGGCCGGGTTGTGAGTCAGGACAGCAGCGGCTGGTCGCCGATCGCGGCACCCACCGGCCCGATCGGCCGGTAGACGACGCAGACGCGCGCTGCTGCCGTGTCTACTGTCGCGACCGGCGCCGCGCGTCGCACGAGCAGGGCGGCCCACACATGCCGGGTGTCGGCGGCCGAGACGACCTCGTGGGTGCGGAGAAGCCGTCCGCGCAACACTTCCTGGGCAGGCAGTTGGGCGATCGTCAGCCGGTCGGACTCGACCAGCCAGATCCGGGCCGCGGACACCAACCGGCCGGGCACCGCGCACGAGGTGTCAGCACGCTGAGCCGGGTTCGGTTCGGTGCCCGGGCCGGCCGCGTCGGCCATCACGAACGCGGCGGCGGGAATCCCCAGCCGGGGCCCGTAGACGCGCGCGGCCACGCGGTCGTCGACGCCGACGACGATCACGTCGCCGGGCCGGTAGCCGGCCGCGACGGTCTGCAGACTCGGCCGGTAGTCGTCGATACCGTACTGGTAGCGCAGCCCGTTGCTCAGGATGGCGGGTGTCGCGAATGTCAACGTGGCGGTCGATCCGAGCACCAGCGCGCTCGCTCCGAACGCCATGACGCGCGACACCTGTGCACGTCCGGGTATCAGCCTGCTGACGGTGAGACGCACGACAGCTGCCACGTCGGCGGCGAGCGGGGCCAGTCCGGCCACGAGTGCCGGTACGACGAACAGGACGAGACGTCGTCCGAACGGGTACTCGCCTGCGACCGCGGCGACGAGGGCGGTGGCAGCGGGCAGGACGAGCAGGAACGCTGTTGCCCTCGAGCGCCGCAGGACGCAGCACCAGCCGGCGACGAGCAGCAGGCCGAGGACGAACGGGTGCGGGCCGGCGAGGTCCTGTCGCAGGAAGTCGTGCACCAGGAAGCCGAACCACCGTCCGTTCGCGCCCAGGCTGCCCTGACCCCTCGACAGCGGGCTCAGCCAGTCCGCGAACGAGTCGCCGAACCTGGTGACCGCGGAGTTGCGGGCCTCGGCGAGCAGTGCCGCTCCGAGTGTGCTGACGGCGGCCACCGCGAGCCCGGTGAGCCAGCGCCACGAGCCCCGCAACGGGATGGGCCTCGACCGCCACGACACCACCAGCAGCCAGGCGGTGATCGGCCCGAGCGTGAGCATGCAGCCCAGGCTCAGCCACGGCGAGATGATCGCCAGGACCAGATAGGCCCAGCGGGCCCGGCGGTTGGCGGGATCGAGAACTCCGTTGCGGGCAAGGCCGTGCGCCAGCACCAGCGCACCGGTGACGCCCAGCATGTCGAGCGTGTACGGCTTGAGTTGCGCGGTGTAGAAGACGATCTGCGGCACGAACGCGAGCGCAGCGACGGGCACCGCCGTCCAGCCCCACGCCATGCCGGTCCGCCGAGCCAGCATCGCCGTCACCGGCAACACCGCCAGCCCGGCCAGGAACGGCAGGATCCGCATCGCCGGTTCGGATGTGAGCCCAGCGACCATCCCGGCCTTGACCGCCCACAAGAACAGCGGCGGCGCGGTGGTCGCGTCGCCCAGCTGGCGGGTCAGGCCGCCGAATCCGCGCACGTCCAGGTTCTGCACCAGCGAGAGTTCGTCCCGCCAGAATCCGCGTCCGAGGGCGAAGTAGCGGATCCGCACGGCTGCCGCGACTGCCATGACCAGCGCGACGCTCAGCGTGGCCACGAGCCGGCCGGCGCGGGTGCCGCGAGTGCCGACGGGGGACGGATCCACGGGCCTCAAGCTAACCGCCGGCGACGTCGGCCCGTGCGCGGTCGACACGCGCGGCCTAGAATCGGACGCCGAGGGGCCGTAGCCCAATGGCAGAGGCACACGGTTTAGGTCCGTGACAGTGTGAGTTCGAATCTCACCGGCCCTACGACGCCGACTGGTTGACTCTGGGCATGACCCGGCACCGAGTGTTCGTCATCGCCGTCAGCGGCACGTCCGGCTCGGGTGAGTCGACGCTCGTCGGGGGTTGGCGGCCGCGCTCGGGGCTCGTCCTCGACGGGTTGTGCGGCAGCGACGACCTGCTCGGCACGGCGCTGACGGAGGTCGCCGCCGCCCGCACCCGACAGCCGTACGGCGTGCTCAGTCGATGCCGAGGTCCTTGCGCAGCTTCGCGACGTGGCCGGCGGCGCGGACGTTGTAGAACGCGTGCCGGACGAGACCGTCCGCGCCGATGACGAACGTGGAGCGGATCACGCCCTGGATCGTCTTGCCGTAGTTCTGCTTCTCCCCGAACGCGCCGTAGGCCTGCAGCGTCGTCTTGTCCGGGTCGGCCAGCAGCGGGAAGGTCAGGTGTTCGTCGTCGCGGAACTTGGCCAGCTTGGCGACGCCGTCCTTGCTGATCCCGGCCACGGTGTAACCGGCGCCGGCCAGGGACGACAACGAATCGCGGAAGTCGCAGGCCTGCGTGGTGCATCCGGGCGTCCCGGCCGCCGGGTAGGCGTAGAGGACGAGACTCTTGCCGGCAGCCAGCAGGTCGCCCAGGCTGACGGGTTTGCCGTCCGCGTCGGGCAGCGTGAAGTCGGGGGCGCGGTCACCGGGAGAGAGTCGGATGCTCATACCGGCATTCTTACCCCATCCACATCCGGCCACGGGGTGGTCGGGCACAGTTGTGACGACGGGCATCCGGTAGGAACGTCTCGTGCGTGCCATGAGCGTCATCCCAGGCCACCCCGAATCGGCGACCGTCGCCACCCTCGACGAGCCGACGGCGGCGGACGGGTCGGTGCTGGTGGAGACCGTGCTCGTCGGGCTCTGCGGCACCGACGCCGAGATCATCGCCGACGGTGTGGGTTCGCCCTTGCCGGGGGAGAAGGCCGTCGTGCTCGGGCACGAGACCGTCGCCCGCGTTCTCGAAGCGCCCGCGTCGTCGGGCCTCGCCGTCGGCGACCTGGTCACCGGCATCGTCCGGCTCCCCGACCCGGTGCCCTGCGCGGCATGCGCCCGCGGCGAGTGGGACTTCTGCCGCAACGGCCTCTACACCGAGCACGGCATCCGTGGCAGCGCCGGTTTCGGCCGAGAGCGCTGGCGGTCCGAGCCCGCGTACCTCGTCCGGGTCCCCGACAGCCTGGGCGAGCTGGGGGTGTTCATCGAGCCGATGTCGGTGATCTGCAAGGGCCTCGAAGCCGCCGGGCACATCGCCCGCCGCTCCTACGGCGCCCCGAAACGCCTCCTCGTGACCGGCGCCGGGCCGATCGGGCTGCTCGCGGCGGCCGCCGGCCGGGTAGCCGGCTTCGACGTCACCGTGCTGGACCGGATGGCCGACGGTACGAAGCCCGACCTGGCCCGGGCAATCGGTGCGACGTACACGAACGACCTCGCCGGCCTCGGTGGGATGGCCACCGCCCGCATCTTCGTCGCCGCCGAGACGAAGACGGAGCCGTTCGACGTGGTGCTCGAGTGTTCGGGCGCCACGGCGGTGATCACCCACGCGGCCACGATGCTCGGGCAGGCCGGGGTGATGGTGCTCATCGGCATCGCCGGGCACGGCGCGCCGGTCGAGCTCGGGGTGCTGAGCAACGCGCTGATCCGGTCGAACGGCGCGATGGTCGGCACGGTCAACGCCGGCCGACGTCACTATCCGCAGGCGGTCGAGGTGCTCGGCCAGATCGACGCCGCGTGGCTGCGGCGTCTGATCACCCGGCGCGTCCCGCTGGCGAACTGGCCGTCCGCGATCGAGCGGACCGACGACGACGTGAAGGTCGTCGTCGAGTTCGGCAGCTGAGGCCGCGGCAGCTGAGGCCGCTCGTCGATGACGCTGTCGTCGGTGAGACTGCGGTCGCGGCCGGCGTCGTCGATGTCGATAAGGTCTGTCCGAACGCGCCCGGTCCCGACGATCGGACCGCGCAGTAGCATCCCTGCCCGGCCAGTGGAGAGGAGATCGACGTGAGCGACCACCGCAGTTCCGTTCCGACGTCCTACGCGCCGGACGACCGCTCGCCCGCCCAGATCGAGAAGGACCTGGCCGATACGCGCAATCGCCTCGCCAGCACGGTCGACTCGCTGGTCGACCAGCTGCACCCGAAGCGGATCCTGGAACGTCGCCTCGAGAGCATCAAGGGCCGGTTCAGCAAGCCCGACGGCTCGATCGACATCGCCAAGATCGCACCCGTCGCGATCGGCGTCGTCGTCGCGGTCAGCGGCATGGTCGGGCTGCGGATGCTCGTGCGGGGTCACAGCCGGTCGTGACCAACGGTCCGACCCTGCCGATCCGGATGCTGAACGACCGCGTCCTGGTAGATCCCGACGACGAGAGCGGTGAGCGTCGCTCGACGTCGGGGCTCGTGATCCCGGCGACCGCGGCACTGGGTCGTCGGCTCGCATGGGCGAAAGTCGTCGCGCTCGGTCAGAGCGTGCGGAGCGTCGTGGAGAACGACCGGGTTCTGTTCGACCCCGAGGATCGAGCCGAGGTCGAGGTTCGCGGGAAGACCTATCTACTGCTGCGTGAGCGTGATCTGCATGCCGTGGCATCCGGGCCGCTCGAGGGTGAGCAGACGGGGCTGTACCTCTAGCCACGTTGGCACGCCTGGCGACCGCTGCCGAACCGTCGGTCAGCTCTGTTTCTTGAGCTTCGGCAGGTACTGGGGGCAGAGGTCGCGGACGGCGTAGAGCTTGGTCGCGGCGGCGAGATCGTCGGGGAAGTCCTCGAAGGCCATCGCCTTGTCGACGTCGCTCTCCGTCTTGCCCTGGAAGAACATCGTGCAGACCGCCTGGCCGCCGGCGACGAGCGTCTTGGTGGTGTTGCCGCCGACGTCAGCGTGCGCCTTGACGTGCCGGGCGTAGACCTGGTCGGGTTTCGCCGCCCAGACGTCGTACTTGTGTTTGAGCACGAGGGACGTAGAGCCGAGGACCACCACGAGGATGGCGAGGATGATCAGCGCGTTGCGCCCCTTGTGGGACGGGCCTTTGGGGGGTGCCGGGGACATCGGGGTCCTCCTCTCGGGCGTCGGTCGGCCGCTTCGCCCTGTCGTAGGCGACAGCGCAATTCCACCGTAGGTGCTCAGTTGCCACCAAACCGAGCGCGTCCAGGACCGGACACCGGACGGCTCATCCGCACGTTGTCGACCTCGAACCCGAGCCCTGTAAAGAAGTCGTGCGCGTCGTCGTTGAAGGCCCAGTGATCCAGCCGGACGTCGGTGAGGCCCCGGGTACGCGCCCAGTCGTCGGCCGCCGCGAGGAGCAGCCGGCCCACACCCATCCGTCGGTGGGAGTCGTCGACAGCGATGTGGTGGACGTTCAGCAGGTGCGAGGCATGCATGAACGCGCCCTCGAGCCGGTGGGTCTCCTCGGCGAACAGGTAGCCGACGATCGCGTCGTCGACCTCCCCGACGAACACGGCCACTTCCTCACGTTGCAGCGCGTCGGCGAAGAAGGCGGTCGTCCCACCGGGGAGCGGTTGTTTGAACGTCGCAGGCATCGCCTCGGCGTGCAGACCCTGCACTACCGCGTTGAGCGCATCCAGTGCAGGGATGTCGAGCTCGTCGGCTCGGCGGACGGTCGGCGCGATCGTCGGGGACACGCGCAATCTTGACATGACCGACGATGCCACCCACGGTGGATCGGCGGGGTGGAGCTGTCGATGACGAGGAATGCACCGTGCTGGGATCGAGCCGGTTGATCGCGTTCGCTGCCACGGTCGACCTGGCCCGCGCGCGGAGTTTCTACGAACAGGTGCTGGGTCCCGCGGTGACCGAGTCCGACGACCACAGCTGTGTGTTCGACGTCGGGGGCACGATGCTGCGTGTGACCGCGGTGCGGGAGGTGGCGCCCGCGGAGTACACCGTCCTCGGCTGGCAGGTCGACGACATCACCGCGGCGATCCGGGACCTCGTGTCGTCCGGCGTGGTGTTCACGCGGTGCGACGGGATGGGACAGGACGACGACGGGGTGTGGACCGCGCCAGGCGGTGACAAGGTGGCGTGGTTCGTCGACCCCGACGGGAACACGCTCTCGCTCACCGAGTTCAGCTGATCGGGTTCAGCTAACCGCGACGGTGCGAGATACTGCCGGCGGGCCGGCCAGATTTCCGCCACGATCAGCGCCCCTGCTAGAGTCCTGCGCTGTTGCCGGGCGTGCCCGGCGACTTGCGCCAGTAGCTCAATTGGCAGAGCAGCTGACTCTTAATCAGCGGGTTGGGGGTTCGATTCCCTCCTGGCGCACAAGCCCTCGTCCCCTTCGGACGAGGGCTTTCTGCATCGTCGATCCTGCCCCGCGAGGCCTCGTGAATCCCCGGGCACGTCCCCACCCGAGACGATGGCGGCCGCCGACGATGCTCGTCCCGCGGCGACTTGCTCGGACGCACGTCGTGTGCGCCGTCGCGATCGCCGTTCTGGCGGCGGCTGAGGGACTTGGTCTCGTCGGAGACGCGGGCAAGTCAGTCGGGTGCGGCTAGCGCGGGCTCGGCGGTACAGGCTCGGGTGACCGACCGGCCGATAGATGCCGAATAGACCACCCCCTGAACCCAAGCACCTTCGGAGGTGCATTCGGCGTCAGTGGGCGCGGCTGGATTCACTGACGCTTCGTCAGCGCCAGCAGGGCCATCGCCGCGTTGTGGCCGCCGATGCCGCTCACCGCGCCGCCTCGGCGGGCTCCCGCACCGCACAGCAAGACGTTGCGGATCGACGTCGCCACACCCCACGCGGCCGCCGGGTCGTCGATCGGAGTGGATTCGGCGAGCCACGGCCATTGCAGATCCCCGTGGAAGATGTGGCCGCCCGGCATCCCCAGCTCCTCCTCGATGTCGAGCGGGCTCTTCACCTCGATGCACGGGCGGCCGTTCGCGTCGACGGCCAGGCAGTCCGCCAGCGGCTCCGCGAGGTAGCGGTCGAGACCGCTCAGAGCGCGGGTGACCGCCGTCGTCGTCACCGCGGCCCGGTCGTCGCCGGCGAACAGCCGCGCGGGTGTGTGCACGCCGAAGTAGGTGAGCGTGTGCCAGCCCGCTTCGTCGAGGGCGGGGCCGAGGATCGAGCGATCGGTCAGCGTGTGGCAGTACAGCTCGCCTGGGATGCGGTCGGGCAGCTGGCCAACGGACGCCTGCGCGTACGCGAGGTCGAGGTCGGTCGCGGTCTCGTCGACGTGAAAGGTCCCAGCGAACGCCAACGACGGATCGAGCCCCGACCGAAGCCGGGGGAGCCTGGTCAGGACGAGGTTGATCTTCAGCTGCGCCCCCTCGGGGCGCTCCGATGACGGAGCCGCGCCGAGCAATCCGTCCAGCACGGTCCGCGCCACTCCACCCAGGACCCAGCCCGCCTCGACCTTGTGCTCGGCGCCGGACCGGGTGTCGACGTAGCGGACTGCCGCTGTCGAGCCGTCGGCTTCGATCGCCGTGACCTCGGCATGCGTGCGGACGTCGGCACCCGCTGAGTGAGCGAGCGCGCCGAGCGATGCCGTCAGCCGGCCCATACCGCCGACCGGCACCCGCCACTCGCCGGTCCCGTTGCCGACCAGGTGATAGAGGAAACACCGATTCGCCAACCGGGCCGGGTCGTCGAGCGAGGTGAACGTCCCGATCAGCCCGTCGGTGGCGACAACGCCGCGAACCAGATCGTCGTCGAACCGGTCACGCAGTACCGCACCGAGAGGCTCGTCGACGAGCGAGGCCCAGATCGCGTCGGCACGATCGCCGGCGACGTCGCGGAGCCGGCGTCGCAGCTCGCCGGCCGAGGGGAGCGGGCCGAGGAACGTCGGAGACACGACCGAAGCGAGCTTGGCGACGTCGTCGTAGAACCCCTTCCAGGCGGTCCACGCCGAAGGTGAACCCGTGAGATCCGCGAACGACTCGAGAGTGGCCGAGCCGGGCACCGACTCCACGAGCAGGCCGCGGTCGCGACCGGCTCGGGCGGTCGGTGTGTAGGAGGCGGTGGACCTCGACCGCAGTTCGACGTCGAGCCCCAGCTCGGTCGCGAGTGCGTCCGGGAAGAGACCGATCAGATAGGAGTACCGGGACAGCCGCGCGTCGACACCCGCGAACGGCCGCGCGCTGACCGCGGCGCCGCCGGCATGCCCGAGCCGTTCGAGGACGACGACGCTCAACCCGGCGCGGGCCAGCAGTGTCGAGGCGACGAGCGCATTGTGTCCGCCGCCGACGATCGCGACGTCCACCCGTGAATTGGTCGCGCCGGCAGCAGTCATGCCCGCAGCTTGCCAAACTGGGCCGAAGGGTCGGGACTGGCACCGCACGGAATGTATTGACCCGATCCGCAGTTGACGCCTATAGTTGAAATTGCAACTACAAGGAGGACGACATGCCAGCAGTCACCGTCGCGGATCCGACCGCCCTCGCCAGGCTCACCACCGGAACGACAACCACCGAGCGTCCGGTCCGCCAGATCGTCACCGCGCCCACCGGTTTCGAGGGCGAGGGGTTCCCGGTGCACCGCGCGTTCGCGGGCGTCGATCTCGCCGACCTCGACCCGTTCATCCACATGGACGAGATGGGTGAGGTCGACTACGCGCCGGGCGAGCCGAAGGGCACGTCCTGGCATCCACACCGTGGCTTCGAGACCGTCACCTACATGATCGACGGCGTCTTCGAGCACGGCGACAACCACGGCGGTGGCGGCACGATCACCGACGGCGACACCCAGTGGATGACCGCCGGCAGCGGGATCCTGCACATCGAGAAGCCGCCGGAGTGGCTCGTCGCCTCCGGTGGGCTGTTCCACGGCATCCAGCTCTGGGTGAACCTTCCCGCCGCGCAGAAGTTCGAGGCGCCGCGATACCAGGACATCCGCGCCGGACAGGTCTCGCTGCTCACGACGCCGGACGCGGGTGCCGTCGTGCGCCTGATCGCCGGTGACCTCGACGGTCACCGCGGGCCGGGCTCGACCCACACCCCGATGGCGATGGTCCATGCCACCGTCGCCCCGGGCGCCGAGCTCGTCCTGCCCTGGCGGCCGGACTTCAACGCGCTCGTCTACGTCCTCGCCGGCGCGGGCACGGTCGGTACCGCTCGTCGTCCGATTCACGCCGGCCAGACCGCCGTCCTCGGCGCGGGCGACCTGGTGCGGCTGCGGGCCGACATCCGTCAGGACACCCGCTACCCGAGCCTCGAGCTGATCGTGCTCGGTGGACAGCCGATCAACGAGCCGGTCGCCTGGGCGGGCCCGTTCGTGATGAACACGCGCGAAGAAGTCATGAAGGCGTTCGAGGACTTCCAGTCCGGTGGGTTCGGGGCCATCCCGGCGTTGCACGGGGCGCCGACCGACCCGAACCATCCTCGCCAGAACTGACCCGCGACGGGTTTCGGTCACGGCCACAGCGACCCGGAAGGGTCCGCACAGCCGGCGGACAGGAAGCGGTCGCACTGTTGGAAGCAATCGAGGGCGCGGTGTTCCGCCCCTGGGCCCTCGTCCACGTCCGATCCAGTGTCGGTGCTGCCGCGCCGGGTTGCCTGGACCGGGAACCACGTCGAGCCGGAGCCCTCACGGGCTCCGGCTCGACGTGGTTCGGTGGGGTGAGTGACGGGACTTGAACCCGCGACATCCGCGACCACAACGCGGCGCTCTACCAGCTGAGCTACACCCACCATGCAGACGGCCGGCAAGAGTGTTGGCCACTGTGTGAGTGCCACGTGGCCCTGCCGACCGGCGAGGATCGATTGTAGGGCATACCGCGACGCGGCTGTCGCCACATATCCAGCCGCGGACCCGCGCCGGTCCACGACCGGACCGAGTCCGCGGCCTAGGGTGCGGTGCCGTCCCCGGCGATCACCGTGGCCGCGATCTCGCGCGCCTGCTCGGTCGCCGGCCCCGGCCGCTCGACGAACACCGCACTCCGGTAGTAGCGCAACTCGTCGATGCTGTCGCGGATGTCGCCCAGCGCGCGGTGGTTCCCGGTCTTCGCGGGAGCGGCGTAGTAGACCCGCGGATACCAGCGGCGGACGAGTTCCTTGATGCTCGAGACGTCGACGATGCGGTAATGCAGGTGCTCGTCCAGCTCGGCCATGTCGCGCGCCAGGAATGCCCGGTCGGTCGACACCGTGTTCCCCGCGAGCGGTGCTTTGTTGGCTTCCGGCACGAAGCTGCGGATGTACTCCAGTACCTGAGCCTGGGCGTCGACCAGGCTCACCCCGGCGGCGAGATCGTCGAGCAGCCCCGATCGCACGTGCATCTCGCGCACGAAGTCACCCATCTGCGCCAGCGCGTCGTCCGGGGGCTTGATGACGACGTTGACGCCGTCACCGAGAATCGTGAGCTCTGCGTCGGTGACGAGTGCGGCGACCTCGATAAGGGCATCGTGTTCGATGTCGAGGCCCGTCATCTCGCAGTCGATCCAGACGAGCCTGCTAGCGGAGTCAGCCATGGCGCTCCACTCTATAGGCGAGCGACGGACGCCTCGGTGACCTGCCACACCGGGCACCCGCCTGCCGAGCCGTTAGCCCGGCCGTCAGCTTTCTGCCAGCTGCGCGCACAGAAGTGCTTGCAGAACGTCACGTTGCGTCGCTAATGCGCTCACTGGTTGCGCGAAACAGCGTCAACCGTGCATCCTGCGCGCAGTCTTAATCAATCTGTAACCCCCCGACACAGGCCTGTCTCTGGACGTCCCTACCTTTGTGGAGGTTTGCTTGCGCCCTCAGGATCACTCCGTCGTAGACCATGTCCGGACAGTCGGAGAGTCGGACAGTCAGCACTCGCTCGGAACAGCTCGTACCCTGCTCGGCGCCGCGGTCCCGAATAGAGGGGCTCGTCAAGCGTGGTAGCCGGTCGCACTGGTCAGCTCGTCGTCGAAGCAGTCATCAGCGGAGGTGCAGATTGAGCGTCGCCAGCGCGGAAACCGGTGAACTCCCGGCCGACGGCCCGGAGGAGAAGAAACCGAAGTCGGTGTTCGCTCGGGTGACCGGCTCCTGGATTCTGCGCAGGTTCCTCAAGTTCGTGTTGACGATCTTCGTCGTGGCCACGTTGACGTTCTTCCTCGTGCGCCTGCTGCCGGGCAACCCGGTGGACACGTTCATCCAGACGCAGATGCAGCAGACCGGCATGTCCCACGCCGACGCGGCAGCCATGGCTCAGGGCCTGTTCTCCTTCAACCCCAACGAGCCGGTGCTCCAGCAGTACGCCACGTACATGACGAACCTCCTGCACGGAGACCTCGGCACCTCGCTGCTCTCGCCGGGGACGACGGTCGCACAAGTCATCCGGATCTATCTCCCGTGGACGCTGTTCTCCGTCGGCGTCGCCCAGATCATCGCGTTCGTGCTCGGCGTGCTCGCCGGCATGCTGATGGCCTACCGCCGCGGCAGCTGGGTCGACCACCTGCTGACGAACCTCGGTTCGTTCCTGCACGCGATCCCGAACTACATCCTGGCGATCCTCATCGTGGTGTTCCTCGGCGTGAAGCTCCAGGTCTTCGACCTCACGTCGATGCGCGGCAGTTACTCACCCGGCGTCCATCCGAACTTCTCGATCGACTTCCTCTCCGATGCGCTCTACCACGCGACCCTGCCGATCCTGGCGTACGTGCTGACCACGGTCGGCACGTGGGCTCTGGTGATGAAGTCGTCAACGGTCGAGACCCTGGGGGAGGACTACGTCACCGTGGCCCGGGCCCGTGGGCTTGCCGAGCCGCGGATCGTCTTCGGCTACGTGGGTCGCAACGCGGTGCTCCCACTGTTCAGCCAGCTCGCCGTCACCTTCGGCTTCGTCGTCGGCGGCTCGATCCTCGTCGAGAAGATCTTCAGCTACCAGGGCATCGGTGCCCAACTGTTCACCTCGATCAACGGCCGTGACTATCCCGTCATGCAGGGGATCTTCCTCGTCATCGCCGTCTCGGTCGTCACCGCGAACCTCGTTGCCGACCTTCTCTACAGCCGGCTCGATCCGCGCATCCGCGTGGCCGGATCGGAACGGGAGTAACTGACATGGCCCAGGCCACCATCACCCAGGGCACGGCCGACTCCGTCGGCACCACCCAGGTCAGCCGCTCGGGCGGTGTCTGGCGTGCGTTGCGGCGCAGTCCCGCCGGCCTGATCGGGATCATCATCCTCGTGCTGATGATGCTGATCGCGCTCATCGGCCCCCTGTTCACGCCCGCGCTGGTAACGGACACCAACTCGATCATGATGCCGGCCGGAACGCCCGGCCATCTCCTAGGGACGGACAACGAGGGCAAGGACGTCCTCATCCAGATGATCGACGGCGGGGCGTCGGTGATCTTCATCGGCTTCTTGGCGGCGGTCGTCTCGATGGTGATCTCGATCATCCTGGGCTCGCTCGCCGCCTACCTCGGAGGAGCGCTCAACTCCACCGTGCTCTTTGCCTGCGACGTCTTCCTCACTGTGCCCGCGATCGTGCTGCTGGCGGTGCTCGGCGCGCTGGTCAAGCTCGACTCGCCAATCCTGCTGGCGCTCATCATCGGCGTGATCTCGTGGCCGGTCATGACGCTGGCTATCAGGTCCCAGGTGTTGTCGTTGAGGGAACGCGAGTTCATCGAAGCCGCCCGGCTGCTCGATCTCGGGACGAGGCGGATCGTGTTCGCGGAGATCCTGCCCAACATGGGCAGCTACATCCTGATGAACTTCGTCATCGGGGTGACGAATGCGATCTACGCCCTCGTCGGGCTCTACGTACTCGGACTGGCGCCGCTGACGGGATCGAACTGGGGGATCATGCTCAACCGCGCGCTCATCTCGGGCGCGATCTTCAGCGACGCCGGACTTGCATTCGTCCTCTCGCCCGTCGTCGCCATCGTGCTGCTGATGGTCGCGCTGGTGATGACTACCCGGTCGCTCGAAGAAATCCTGAACCCACGACTGAGGAACGGGTGACTCGGGCATGACGACCAGCACAGCCTCCGCCGGCCGCGTCGTCCGCCGCGGCGACGTCGCCCCGCTCCTGTCCGTCCGCGACTTCGTCGTCGAGTACCGCACCGGTTCCGGAACGACGGTCCGCGCCGTTCGCGGCGTCGACCTCGACCTCTACCCCGGCGAAGTCGTCGCGCTGGTCGGCGAAAGCGGTTGCGGGAAGACGACCCTCGGCCTCGGCCTGCTCCGGCTGCTGCCGAAGCTGGGCCATGCATACGGCTCGGTGATGTTTCGGCGCCAGGACGGTTCCGAGATCGACGTCCTCCGCCTGAAGGGGCGCGACCTGCGCAACTTCCGCTGGAACGACGCGGCCATGGTCTTCCAGGGTGCGCAGTCGGCGTTCAACCCGGTGCTGAAGATCAACTCGCAGATGGCCGACACGATCAAAGCGCACGGCAACCCGGGCAACAAGGAGATTCTGGAGCGCTCGTCGGACCTCTTGCGGCTTGTCCGGCTCGAGCCGAAGCGGGTGCTGAACAGCTACCCGCACGAGCTGTCCGGTGGCATGCGCCAACGGGTGCTGATCGCGATGGCTCTGCTGCTCGACCCGCAGGTGCTCGTACTCGACGAACCGACAACCGCGCTGGACATCCTCACCCAGCGGTCAGTCGTCGACGTCCTGCACGAGGTGCGCGACCGGACCGGCGTCTCGATGATCTTCATCTCCCACGACCTCGCGCTCGCCGCCGAACTGGCTGACCGCGTCGCCACGATGTACGCCGGCCGGGTGATCGAGACCGGCGCGGTTCGCGACATCTTCCACCGTCCGCGGCACCCGTACTCGGTCGGCCTGATCAATGCGGTCCCGCCGATCGTCGGCGATCTCCCTGAACTGGAGTCGATTCCCGGCGGTCCGCCCAGTCTCGCCAACCTGCCCAGCGGCTGTGCGTTCCGCCCCCGGTGCAAGTTCGCCACCGAGGAGTGCGCGAAGACCGACCCCGCGCTCCGGCCCGTCACAGACGAACCGGGTGACGGACACGAGGTGGCCTGCTTCCACTTCGACCGGGTCCATCTCGAACGCAGGATCGTCGCCGCCGTTCCTACCACGACGGAGTCCTCGCGATGACGGCAACCGAAGAACAGAGCAGCACGCACGGGAGTATCGCGACACCGTTGATGACGCTGTCGAACGTCAGCCAGGCGTTCCACACCAAGGCCGGCGCGATCAAGGCGGTCGACGACATCACTCTGTCGATCAACCCTGGCGAGGTCCTGTGCCTGGTGGGGGAGAGCGGGTCCGGCAAGACCACCGCTGCACGGATGGCGGCGGGGCTCGCGCACCCGAGTGGCGGCGAGATCGCCTTCGGGGGCAAGGACATCTGGTCGATGGACAAGACCGAGTTCTCCGCGTTCCGGCGCAGCGTCCAGTACATCCACCAGGATCCCTATGCGTCGCTGAACCCGACCAAGTCGGTCCAGACGATGCTCACGGCCCCGCTCCAGGTGCATCACCTGGTGAAGGGCAAGCGGGAAGCCGCGGCACGTGCGGCCGAGTTGCTGACGCAGGTCGATCTCACCCCGCCGGAGCAGTATCTGTCGAAGTTCCCGCACCAGCTCTCCGGCGGCCAGCGCCAGCGCGCAGCTGTCGCTCGCGCGCTCACGCTCGGGCCGCAGATCATGATCGCGGACGAGGCAACGTCGATGCTCGACGTCTCCATCCGTATCAGCATGCTGGCAATGCTCGGCCGGCTGCGCGACGACCTGAATGTGGGCTTCCTGTTCATCACCCACGACCTCGCGATCGCCAAGTACTTCGGCTGGCACGGAAAGACGGCGGTGATGTATCTCGGCCGCATCGTCGAGTTCGGGCCGACACCACAGATCATCAACTCGCCCGAGCACCCGTACACCAAGGCACTCATCGAGGCGATCCCCGAACCGGATCCCGACCACGTGCGGGTGCAAGGTGCGGGATCGCTGCGCAGCATGGACATTCCCAGCCTCACGGCACTCCCGAGCGGATGTACCTTCCACCCTCGCTGCGGTGCCTTCGAAGAGGGTCTGTGCGATGTCACCGTCCCGCAGCTCAGCCTGGTCGGCCCGTCTCAGACGGCTGCCTGCCTGGTTGCGGTGCGCGACCACGGTGTCGCCGCGCAGGGGGTGCACAGCGATGAGCGAGGTGCCTGATGCTGGCGGGGATCGGCCGGCTGGCAGCAGGATGGGCGATCCTGCTCTTCTTGCTCAGCGGGCTGCTGCTCATCGGCGAGACCCCGGGCACCCCGGAGTTCGTGGTCACGTTGTTCACGATGTGCCTCGGTCTGTTCCTGGGCGCCTTGGTCCTGGTCGTGACGTTGCTCCTCCGACGTTCACAGCGACGCGGACATGCCGAATGACCCGTCACCCGAGCCGGCCTGGCTCGGCGACACCGAACACCCACCCTCTGACCGCGCCGTGCGGACAGTGAAAGACGAGAGGACGACCAGGGACATGAGTTCCAACGACAACCTCGGCCCGACCGAGGGCCAGATTGCAACGAACGCGGTTTCCCGCCGAAACGTCCTGCAGATGTTCGGCATCGCCGCTGCAGGTGTCGCCGGTGCCGGCGCGATCGCGGCCTGCTCACCGAGCAAGAACGCCACCGGCAGCGGGACGAGTAACAAGCCGAAGGAATTCCACGGTGCGTACCCCTACACGGTGCCGCCGAAGGGTCACTACAACCTGGCCCCCGGTGTCACCGACGGCATCCAGGCCGGCAGCCCGTACCAGGACCTCGTGTACCCGAGCTTCGGCATGTACTACTGGGATGCCAAGAAGTGGGAATACATGATGGCGGAGTCCCACACGCTCGACCCGAAGTCCAACACGCTGACGGTCAAGCTGCGGTCCGGCCTGACCTGGAGCGACGGTTCAGCCGTCACCTCGAAGGACGTCGTCGCGACGTTCAACCTGCGCTGGCTGCTCCGCAGCCAGGACTGGACATTCCTCTCCGACGTCAAGGCCAGCGACGACACGACGATCGTCTTCACGAGCGGAACGCCGTCAACGGTCGTCGAGCGCTACGTCCTGCGCGCGCCGATCCTGCCGTACGCCACCTACGGCGAGAACGCCGACAAGGCCGCCGCGATCCGGGCCACCAAGGGCAGCCTCGACAGCGGTGCGGGCAAAGCGCTGAACACCGCGTTCCAGACGTTCCGTCCAGACCCCGCCAAGCTGATCGTGTCGGGTCCGTTCACGTTCAACACCAAGAACATCACCAACGCGCAGATGCAGCTCGACAAGAACCCCAAGGGCCTGTTCGCGGACAAGATCGCCTTCACCAGCGTGATCCTCTACAACGGTGAGACCTCCGACGTGACCCCCGTTGTCATGAACAAGTCGGTCGACTACGCCACCCACGGCTTCGCGGTGGCGAGCGAAAAGGGCTTCGAGGCTGCCGGGTTCCGCATCCTGCGGCCACCGGTGTACTCCGGCCCGGCGATCATCTTCAACTTCACGGCGCACCCGGAGTTCGCCGACGTGCGTGTCCGCCAGGCGATCGCACACGTCATCGACCGCGAGCAGAACGGCACCATCTCTCTGGGCGAATCGGGTAAGGCGGTCAAGTACATGGCGGGCTTCTCCGACATCCAGGTCCCGGACTGGCTGTCCGAAGCCGACATCGCCAAGCTCGACACGTATCCCAAGGACCTCGCTAAGGCCACGTCGCTGCTCGAGGCGGCCGGCTGGAAGAAGACCGGCGGGAAGTGGCACACCCCGGCGGGCAAGGCTGCCGCCTACGACATGAAGTTCCCGATCGAGTTCGCGGACTGGAACCCCTCGGCCACCAACGCGTCCGACCAGCTCAACAGCTTCGGGTTCAACATCACCAAGCGAGGGATCACGTTCACCCAGCTCGCGCCCGACCAGCTGGCCGGCAAGTTCGACATGTCCATCGAGGGCTGGGGTGCGTCGTCCAACCCGCACCCCTACTTCGCCTTCGTGCAGGACCTGTTCACCTACAACTACATCGGCGCGGCCAACTCCGGTGGCAAGGGCATGAACTTCCCGCTCAAGCAGAAGCTGGCCGACGGTTCGACGATCGACCTGGAGGCGGTCGTCAACAAGTCCCCGCAGGGCCTCGATGTCGCCACCCAGAAGGCCAACGTCAAGGCTGCGGCAGTGGCGTTCAACCAGCTGCTGCCGATGGTCCCGATTTTCGAGCGCTATGGGAACAACCCGGCACTCGAGGGCGTCCGGGTCGCGAAGTTCCCGGCCGACGACGACCCGATCCTGAAGAACGCGCCCTACGCGGACAACTTCGTGATCATGTACATGTATCAGAGCAAGGTCGCACCGGTCTAGGCAGTCGCAGCAACCGGCAACACCTGATCTGAAGAACCTGATCTGGACCGTCCGATCCGCAACGAAAGTGGGCCCGTCCCGGCCGCAAAGCCGGGACGGGCCCACCTTCGTGTGATGGGGGGTCAGCCGTGGCCGGGAGTGAGCCATTGCTGGAAGAACGTCTCGCTGCGCAAGGCGAATCCGAGGGATTCGTAGAGGCGGATCGCGCCGGTGTTCGCGGCAGCCGTGTTCAGGAACGGTGTCTCGCCGCGTGCCCGGATGGCGGCGGCGGCGTCCCGGATGAGCCGGGTGGCGATGCCCTGACCACGATGCTCGGCGTCGGTGCAGACCGCGGAGATCTCAGTCCAGCCCGGCGGGCGGAGCCGCTCGCCGGCCATCGCGATCAGCGCCCCGTCGCGGCGGATGCCGACGTAGCGTCCGAGTTCGGCGGTCCGCGGCAGGAACGGGCCGGTTGCGTGCGGGCGATCAGATCAAGCATCTCGGGAATGTCATCGGCACCGAGTTCGACCGCCTCGGGGTCGGGTTCGGCGCGCAGCGACGTGTCCGCCATCTGCATGCCGGGCAGGGTGAATACCCGGTCCCGGTCGGCGGAACGGGGACACGCCTCGGCCGGGGCGTGGATGATGGGAGACGGCAACGCGCCCAGGTGCCCCGGCCGGGTGGCAGGCGTCGGTATTCGGAGGGACGGGCAGGGTATGGCGGAAGCGACCGTACGGATCGTCGGGTACCACCTGCCGGGAATCTCGGTCGGCCCGCATACCAACGTGCACATCGGCATCCAGCGTGCCCGCGAGGTCATCGAGAAGGTGGCGGCGGATGCGCCGACCGTCGAGTTCGTCGTCCCGCTCGACGTCCGGTCCGATCCGGACCGCCCACCGGACTTCTACGGTCCCTTCGCCCAGGGCAAGCGCGGTGCGCGATTCGTCTACCTCAACTGGGGGGACGTGGGCGACGACGGCGAGTTCGTAGGGTTCGGGCGCGCGAAACTCCAGCTGTCGGACCTGCCAGCCGACGTTGCGGAGGCGCTGGCCGGCGGCGGTGCCGTGCGCGCCGAGGTCGAGCTCACCCATGCTCGTGGTGGTCCGGTCTACGCGTCCATCCGGCCGGCGAACGTGCGGTGGACGGTCGACGACCCGGGCGCACCGGCCTGAGCCGGCGTCGGCAGGAACTCAGCGCGTGGCCGGTGGCCGCGGATACCCGAACAGCTGCTCACGCAGCTGATCGATGATCGCGTCGAGCACGCGCACGTTCGTGTGGTGGGTCGTCGACACGACCGGACGCGGAGCGACCTCGGGCAGGTCGTCGACGAGTTCGGCCAGCCGGACGTCGGTGCAGGCGACGAGCGCTACTTCCACGCGCGCCTCGAACTCGGCGAGGGTGAGCCGGCCGGTGCAGAAGTGCTCGCACAGCTGGGCGATCACGGCGTCCCGGTCGATCGGGCCGATCAGGATCGCGCGCCGCGGAAACCTCCGCTTCGTCTCACCTGCTGCGCTCATCGAGCCTTCTCCCGCCCTCTTCCGAGGATCATCCCCCAGCCCGGCACCTTTGGGGAGTCCTTCGGCGCAGACAAACCACCGCGGGATCCCGGCCTGCGCCGCCTACAGTCGGCTGGTGCCGACCGATGACATCGACAGCAGGGCGATCCCCACCGACGCGCTCGTCGCCGACATCGTCGAGGTATTCGGTTTGGCCGGCCGTATCGCTTGGAGCGACCTCGGCGGCAGCTGGACGACGAACATCCTGATCGCCGGCGCCGGTGAGCCGGTGGTGGCGCGCCTCCACCAGGGCGGGACCTCCGCGGACCGGCTGCTGGCCGAGCAGGCCGCACGGCTGGCCCTCGCCGATGCGGGCATTCCCGCCGTCCGTCCGCTGCCGACCCCGGCGGGCCGGACCGTCGTACGACTGGCCGCCGGCCGGCTGGCCGAGCTCGAGCCGTTCGTCGCATGGGACACGCGGATGAACACGGGGCCCCTGGTCCGCCAGGGTTTCGGGATCCTCGCCCGCGTGCACGACGTTCTGCGCACCACCGAGCTTCCGACCGCCGCCCGGACCGCACCGCACGCCAATCACATCTTCGCCGCCGATGCGGCCGCCGCGACCCGGCTCGGCGCGCAGCGGATCAACTCCTGGGGCGACGCGAACCTGGCGCGGTTCGCCGCCGAGGTGGTCGCCCACGTCGACGCGGTCGCGGCCGCAGAGGAACGGTTACGCGCCGGGCGACTGACCCAGATCGTGCACGGCGACTTCTGGGACAACAACGTGCTCTTCAACGGGGACGACCTCGCAGCGGTGATCGACTTCGACTTCATGGCCGAACGGCCGCGGATCGACGATCTGGCCCTCACCGCCTACTTCTGGTTTCTCGAGCCGGGCAAGGGAGTTCCGGGCGCTGCCGAGGCCCGCGAGCTCCGATCCTTCGTCGACGCGTACGACGCCGCGGCGGTCATCCCGCTGTCGCCGCTCGAGCGGCTTGCGCTCCCGCTCGCGATCGCGCGCCAGCCGGCGTGGTCGGTGGGCCGCTGGATCCCCGTGTTGGAGCACGGTCATGCCGTCCGGCACGCCCGCGAGGCAGCTGCCGAGCTTCCGGTAGCCGAGGCGATCCTGGCCGACCTCGCACGCTGGCAGGACGCGCTGAGCTGATGCTTGTCGATCGTGCGACCGGCTGGGAGTCTCGACTGATGTGGTCACCGGCGCCGGTGAAGGACGGCCACCTGAGTTTCACCTTGCTGGCCTTGAGGTGCGGCATCGCCGCGGTCGCGGGAGGCCACAGCGACGCCCCGCCCGACGGCCAGTTCTGCTCGGCCCGGCTCCGCCTCGACAACCACGATCCCGAGTTCCACACCTACGTAGCCAGCGGTCAGCGCCTCGAAGCCACGACCTCATCGAGGTCGAACTCTGGTTCGACGTCCCGCTCGGAGCGACCGTGACCGGGCTATCGTTCGAGGGCGATCGCGACGTCACCGGCTTCATGAGCCGCAGCATCGTCCCTCACGCGCCGAACGGCGTCCTGCTGCCGATGACCCCGGCCCGGTGACGATGTCGGGGATCGACGACGCGGCGGTGCGGGGCCGGCTCGCGGTCAACCTGAGTGCCGCGGCAACCGACGACCTGCTGGCCGTCCTCGCCGACCTCGTGGACGGCGCGCGCCACGCCCTCACGGACAACTTCCTCGGTGCCTATCTCCAGGGGTCGTTCGCCCTCGGCGCCGGTGACGCCGACAGCGACGTCGACTTCCTGGTCGTGACCGCCGGCGACGTGGATGGGGCTCAACTCGCTGCCCTGGCGGACATGCATGCCCGGTTCCCGGACTCGCCGGTCGGCTGGGCACAGCACCTCGAGGGCAGTTACATCCCCGCGGCAGAGCTGCGGGGACCCGCCGGCGCCGGTCACGGCGGCGGCTGGCTCTACGTCGACAATGGCAGCCGGCGGATCGAGGAATCGAGCCACGACGACACCGGGCTCATGCGATGGGTGCTGCGCGAGCACGGCATCGTCCTTGCCGGCCCGGCCCCGGTGACGTTGCTCGAGCCGGTGGCACCCGCCGAGCTGCGGACGGAGGCAGTGGCGACGGCACGCCGTTGGCAGGAGTCGATCGAGGCGACCGACGGGACCCTCTCGAGCGCCCTCGCGCAACAGCAGCACGTTCTCGCCCTGTGCCGCGTGCTCTACACACTCGAGCACGCGGAGGTCACGTCGAAGGAACTGGCGGCCCGATGGGCCTTGCGGGCTTTGGATCCGCGGTGGCGGCCACTCATCACCAGGGCGATCGACGAGCGGCCGCACCCGTGGGAACGCGTCCATCAGCAGGCTGACGAGCGCGCGGTACGGAACACCTACGCGTTCGGTGCCTATGCCTCCGAGCGGTCGCACACAGCGCGTCGAGCGCAGAACTGACACGGCGCCGGCGACAGCCCCGTCGGGCCCGCCGCCGGCGTCGTCAGTCGAGCGGTCGGACCTTGGCGGCTTCGTCGCCCGGCGTCGTGACCGTCTGCGACGTGGTCCCGGTGGTCGTGGCCTGCTGCGAACGCACACCTTCCTCGATCGCCTTGCCCAGGTCGGCGTCGATGTTCTTCCAGTACTGGAAGGCACGAACCAGGATCGGCTCGCTCACGCCGTTGAGCAGGTGCCCGGTGACGTTGCTGATCAGGCGCTCGCGTGCGGCGTCGTCGAGGACCTCCCGGACGAGCGTTCCCGCCTGGCCCCAGTCGTCATCCTCGGCGTGCGCCACGTACCGCGCGTGCACCATGTCGCCACCGGTGGACCAGCCGGCGCCGTCGTCGTACTTCGCGGTGTCGGCCCTCGGGCCGCCCTTGGAGTTCGGTGCGTACACCGGCACGTTCTCGCCTCGCAGCGGATCGGCTCCGCGCGGGTCGGCCGGCTGTTCGGGCCGGTGATGGTCGTCTGGTTCGTGGTCATCGCGGCCTGCGGTGTTTCCGGCATCGCCAAGCATCCGCAGATCCTCAAGGCGCTCTTGCCGACCTATGCGGTCGGCTTCCTCGTCGGGCACTTCTCGATCGCGTTCTTCGCGTTGGCCGCGGTCGTCCTGGCGAGCACCGGCGCTGAAGCTCTCTATGCGGACATGGGCCATTTCGGCCGGACTCCGATCCGGCAGGGCTGGCTGTTCCTCGTGTTCCCCGCCTGCACCCTCAGCTACATGGGCCAGGGCGCGCTCGTGCTGGGCGACCCGGGCGGCACCGTCAGCAGCCCGTTCTTCCTTCTCGTGCCGGGTTGGGGGCGTCTTCCGATGGTGTTGCTGGCCACGGCGGCGACCGTGATCGCCTCGCAGGCAGTCATCACCGGCGCCTTCTCGGTGTCCCATCAGGCTGTCCAGCTCGGCTATCTGCCCCGGTTGCGGATCAACCACACCTCGGCTCAGACCGTCGGACAGATCTACGTGCCCTGGATCAACTGGGTCCTGATGATCTCCGTGCTCACACTGGTCTTCGCGTTCCGCACGTCGGCGGCGCTGGCGTTCGCCTTCGGCATGGCGGTCACCGGCACCATCACGATCACGACGTTGCTGTTCTTCTACATCGCCCGACGCCAGTGGGGAAAGCCGTTGTGGGTGGTGGTGATCGGCGCCGCGGTGTTCCTCAGCATCGAACTGCTGTTCCTGGCCGCGAACGCCACGAAGCTCCTGCACGGTGCCTGGGTCCCGTTGCTGATCGGGCTGACCGTCTTCACGGTGCTGACGACCTGGCAGCGCGGCCGGGTGGCTGGTCACCGCCCGGCGTGAGGAGGACGAGGGCTCACTGCGCGAGTTCGTCGACGAACTGCACGCGATGGATCCGCCGATGCGGCGGGTTCCCGGAACTGCGGTGTTCCTCAATCGCGGGAACCTGACGACACCGCTGGCGATGCGGGCGAACGTCGAGCACAACCACGTCCTGCACGAGCATGTCGTCGTGCTGTCCATCGAGACGCGGCCGGCTCCGTACGTCGCCGATGCGGATCGGGTGCAGCTCGACGATCTCGGCTACCTCGACGACGGGATCAGCTTCGTCACCGCGTGCGTCGGCTACATGGAGGATCCCAACGTTGCGGACATGCTCCGGCTGGCGGCAGCGGCCGGCGTCGAAGGTCCGATCGACGTCGACGACGCGTCCTACTTCCTGTCCACGATCGACCTGCAGGTGGGCAATGCGCCGGGGTGTCGCATTGGCGCAAACGGCTGTTCGTCGGGACGTCGCACGTCACCGCCGACGCCGCGGAGTACTTCGGCCTGCCGCGCGACCGCACCGTGGTGATGGGCTCGAGGATCACCTTCTAGGTGTGCGCAGGATCGCGCGGCCACGCCCTTCCGGGTCGTTGACAGCAATGGTCCGCGCGCAGTTAATAGAGGTGTGAACCCGGCTCCGCCCGTCCCGCACCGTTCGCTCGTGATGACGGCAGCGGTGCTCGCGCCGCTGCTCGTGTGCGTGGTGCTCATCCCGTTCCGCGGTGACCGGAACACCAACTCCGCACTGCTGCTGGTGCTCCTCATCGTCGCGATCGCAGCCAGCGGACTCCGGCCGGCCGGAGTGGTGGCTGCCCTGTCGAGCGCGGTGTGGTTCGACTTCTTCCTGACCCGGCCCTACCAACGGCTCAACATCACCGACCGGGTGGACATCGAGACGACCGTCCTGCTTGTCCTGGTCGGCGCCGCGGTGACCGAACTGGCGCTGTGGGGGCGACGTCATCAGGCCCGCTCGAGCCAGCAGAACGGTTACCTGCAAGGAATACTCAGCGCGGCGAGCTCGGTCGGCAACAGTGCTTCGCCGCCGTCGGTTCTGATCGACCATGTGGCCGGGCAGTTGACCGAGATCCTCGACGCGGACGGCTGCACGTTCGATCGGGCGAGCGATCCCACACTTCCGCGGTTGAACCGCGACGGGACGGTGACGCGAAACGGGCACGACGTGAACGTTGATCGCAGCGGGCTGCCGACTGATTCCGAGATCGAACTGCCGGCTCACAGCGGCGGCCGGGTGCGGGGGCGGTTTGTGATCACGGCCGCGACGAAGGTGGCCCGGCCGAACCTGGAGCAGCGGTTGGTCGCGGTGGCGCTGGCGGATGAAGTGGGCGCGGCACTGACCGCGGACGACGTCTCGAGCTGAGCCTGGATCCACCGGCGAGGTATTCGCGGGTTGGTCGGTGCGATTCTGATCTGGTCTTCACCAGAGGGGTGTGAGGAAGTAGCCGGTCTGTCCGGCTTTTCCTCTTGCGTCCTTGGTTGGGCTCTGTTGGGGCTGGGTGGTCAGGTCGTTGCTGGGGTTGGTGGTCGGCAGGCCGCGTTGAATAGGGCGTCCCAGCTGTCTTGCCAGGGCCAGTGGCTGGGTAGGTGGCTGGGTAGGTGGATGACTAGGTGCCTGCTGGACCTGGCAAGGCGGCCCGGGACCGCGATCAGCTGCCTGCGGATCGTGGCTGTAGTGGCTTTGGCGTGGAAGACCGAGGCGATGGCGCCGGTGGCGCGGGTCTTGTTGAACGCGATCGCTGCCACCACCAGCCAGGCGCTGTTGGCGGCAAAGGATGCTGAGGGTAGGTGCGCCAGGGCGCCGGACTTCAGGTCGGCGATGACCTGCTCGACGATCGCGTGGCCTCGGTGGGACTTCTCGGCGCATTCAGCGGATGCCCTTCTTTGCGGATGAAGACGACCCTCGATAAGTCGTATTCTCCCTGCT
>DAIQRJ010000013.1:0-98918 GCA_036786375.1 Actinopolymorphaceae bacterium | reverse complement strand
GAACTACACGAATGTAACTCGATCGACCAGATTATTTACGCGCGAGCACTTAGTGCCGATGAGCGCCGACTACCGCTCCCGGGTCGAATCCAGGTTAGCAGCTAACTCGGATAGGGATATCTGCGACGCGCCCTCAGCGAGCACCGCGTCCAGGATGGGACCCAGCCGCTCGGACCGGACCTCCACCCGGCCGGGACGCCGGCACTTCGGGCACTGCAAAGGCTGCTCAACCGAGCGTGTGCCCCACCCCGCCGTCCTGTCGTCCTCGGGCAAGATCACGGGTGGGTCAACCGACTGCGCGAACCCGGTAGATCCGTCCGGGTTCACGTAGTAGTGGGCAGCAGTGAACGACCCATCGGGCCATACCTGGTAGGTGCGCACGCCCATGACAGTCCCCTTGTGGGCGACCGAATCGCAGTAGATCGAGACATACCGCAACCCGTACTTGGTGCTCAGGCTTCCGAATTGGCGGGGGATCTTCCGGTGCTCTTTCATGACTGCCGCCTCCACTCGATCCGGACCAGCTCAGGGTCAAACCCGTTGCCACGCTTGCCGCTCGGCATCACGGTCACGTCGAGCAGCTCGCGGACGATGGCCCGCTGTCTCTCGATCGTGGCACGCTTCCACGCCTTTACCGGGTCGGCCGCTCCGACGATGCCGACCAGCACCGAGCCTCGGGCACTCACCGCGAGCGCGTGCTCGACGTCGGCCAGCCGGTCCTGTGCTCGGGCGGTGATCTTGGCGAGCTGTGCCGCGGTGATCTTGCCGTCGGAGAACAGGTCCGCGGCCTCGCCAAGCCGCAACCGCAACGCAACGGCCTCGGTCCGCAACCCTTCGGCGTCGGGTCGCTCGGACTCGCTCACGAGCAGCGCGGCAACGTCCTTGCGTGCCAGCCTGCGGGCCATGATCTCGCGCACCATGTCATCGAGCGGCTGGGCCGATCGTGCGACGTGTCCCGAGCCCGCCGCGGTGCAGCGGTAGACCGTGCGCGTGGTGCCCTTGGCTGCGTTGCTGACGACCGTAGCCGAGCGCAACGGCGCACCACACCCAGCCTTGCCACAGACCGCGATACCGGCCAGCAGCCAGCGCGCACGGTTGCTCTGCGAGCGTCGTCGGCCAGGGTCGGCAAACAGGTTCACCAGTGCCCGCCACGTGTCCTCGGTCAGCAGCGGCGGCCACGGGCTCTTGCCAACGATCTCGCCGTTGTACGTGACCAGCCCGGCGTTACGTGACCGGCTCAGGACTTGCTTGAGACTGGTGTATGTCCACTGCCGGCCGGTCGACGTCGTGAAGCCTCGCCCGTTCCAGTCCTTGACGACGGAGCCCATAGAGCCGCCCGCGAGCAGCGTCGCCGCGGCGTTGCGGATCTCGGTGGCTGCCCTGCGGTCGAGCACCGCTGAGCCGTCCTCTCGCAGATGCCAGCCGAGCGGCGGCGCGCCACCGAGCCACTTACCGGCCTGCGCTGCCTGCGCCTGAGCCCGCTTGATCCGCTCGCTCTTGTGCTCGGATTCGAACCGGCTCCAGGCGCCCAACGTGCGGGCGACCGCCCGGCCTGACGGTGTGGCGAGGTCGAGCTCGCCGGCCTGCACGGTCTGGGTTGTGATCTTGCGCCGCTCGCAGAGTTCGACGTACTCCTCAAGCTCGCGCGGGGAGCGGTGCAAGCGGTCGGTGTGCCAGATCAGGACGGCGTCGACGCGTGATGCCTCTATGTCATCGAGCAGCGCACGGTAGCCGGGTCGAGGCTTGCCGCTGTATGCCGAGAGGTCGTTGTCGGTGTGCGTTGACACGATGGTCATGCCGAGCTTGGCTGCCAGTGCCTCGCAGTCGACTCGCTGACGTTCGACACCGAGCCCGGCGCCCTCGCGGTCCTGGGAGATCCGGCAGTAGATGGCCGCTCGCTTCGTTGTCATGTTGCCATTGTGCCTTGACAATGAGCGGGAGGCCCGAGTTGAGCGCGATCAGGAGGTCGAGACATTCCTCGGCACGGACCTCGCCGACGATGATCCGGGACGGGCGCATCCGCAGCGCTTCCTTGACGAGGTGCCGGAGCCGGATCTCGCCGGTGCCCTCGAGGTTGGCCTGCCGGGTCTGCATGGATACCCAGTCGGGCAGCCGGATCCTGAGCTCGAACACCTCTTCGCAGCTGACGACCCGCTCGCTCGCCGGGATCGACGAGGCGAGGCAGTTGAGCAGGGTCGTCTTGCCGGCCTGGGTGCCGCCGGCGACGAGAACGTTCAGGCCCGAGACGACACACGCCTCGAGGAACCGCGCCGCCTGCAACGTCAGGGTTCCGAAGGCGACGAGGTCTTCGAGGTAGGTCGCGCGGACGACGAACTTGCGGATGTTGACGGCCCAGTGGGTGCGGGTGATGTCGGGGATGGCGACGTGCAGGCGGGATCCATCGGGGAGCATCGCGTCGACGAACGGGGTGGAGAAGTCGATCCGGCGGCCGGTGGTCTTGAGCATCCGCTCGACCAGGTCGCGGACCTCGTCCGCGGTGAGCACGGTGGTGGTGAGTTCGCTGCGGCCGTTGCGCGCGATGAAGACCCGGGAGGGCTCGTTGATCCAGATCTCCTCGATCGACGGATCGTCGAGGTAGCGCTGCAGGGGGCCGAACCCGGCGATGGCGTTGAAGACCTCGGAGGAGATGCCGTCGGGGTTGTCGAGAGCGGGCAGGGTCACGACGAGGCTGCGCTCGTCGTAGCGGGTCATCACGTCGGAGACGATGCGGCGGACGGCGCCGTGCTCGTTGATGGGATCGAGCGCCTGACGGCGCACGATCTCGCGGACCTCGTTCTCGATGATGTCTTGTGCCGACATGCTGCCCTAACTCGTGTGGCGACGACTCCCGTGGCGACTCGCGGACCGGGCCGAAGGCCGATTCTCCCACGGCGCCCGGGTCGGTCCCGCCTCGTCGCCCACAGGCCGCCGCCTTAGTGGTCAGGGTTGTAAGTCCGTCGGGGGTTGGTCAGCGGGTGGGGTCGCCGAGGTAGGGGCCAGCCGCGCAGTCGAGGGCGTCTTCGGGCAGGCCGGCGAAGGCGCCGGTGGGCAGGACGGCGTCTTCGTACCCGTCTTTGCCGGCCCGGTACATCGCGAAGCCCCAACGGGCGGCGGACCCGCCGTAGCGCAGCCGCATCAACGCCACGGTGTCGCCGTCGGGGAGCTGGCCGTCGACATAGGCGAAGGCGCCGCGGAACCGCACCGACACGCCCGCGAGCGGCGGCCACTGGGCTCGCGCGTGGGCGGACAGGCGCTGTTGTAGGGACGTCTTGGTCGATGCCGGTGGGGCTGCCATGAGGGTCATCGTCGCTGATCGGCGTGTCACCAGCCAAGAGGCGTGTGTGGCCAGTGAGGCTGAAAGGGGCTGAGGAGACTCCCCGACGCGAAGGATCACTGCCATGTCGACGACCAGCCCGGACCGGATCGAGATGGGCCCGCTCCAGCAGCAGCGGTTGCGGTATCTGATCCGGGCCGGCACTACGGCACAGCACCTGGTGGCCCACACCACCGATGGCATTACCCGAACCTGGCCTCCGGGATCCTCGGCGAGATCGTCGCCCGGCTGGACGGACGCGAGTGGATCGAGAGCATCCGCGCCCGGATCCTGCTCCCGCTGGAGATGGCGCGCACCGGCCTCGCAGTCGACGGCGTCACCACCCCCGGCTACTACGTCCCGCCCTACAGCGACGTCCCCGTCGCCGAGCCGCAGCTCGACATCGGCGCACTCGCATCGGTGGGCGGTCTCGCCAGCACCGCGCGTGACCTCGCCGTGTGGGCCGGCTTCTGGGCGCATCCGGTCGCCGAGGTGCTCCACCCGGACACGGTCGAGGGCATGTGCCAGCCGCAGATCGTGTCCGACCTCGTGGGCTGGCGTAGCTCGTGGGGCCTCGGCGTCGGCCTGATCCGCCACCAGGAGAGGGTCTTCGTCGGCCACACCGGCGGAATGCCCGGCCACGTCACCGGCCTGTTCGTGCACCGGGAATCCGGTACCGGCGGGGTCGCGCTGATGAACTGCGGCACGGCGCCGGACCCGTCGGCGTTCGCGATCGAGCTCGCCACCTATGTCCTGCACAACGAGCCCGCCGAGCCCGAGCCGTGGATCCCGGGCACCGAGGTCCCGGCCGAGTTCACCGGCGTCCTCGGCCGGTGGTTCTCCGAAGGTACGGCGTTCACCTTCAGCGTGCGGCGGAATCGCCTCGAAGCACGTGTCGACGGAACGCCCGACACCGTGCCGCTATCGGTTTTCGTCAAGCTGGACACGGATGTCTACCGCACCGAGTCGGGCCGCGAGACCGGCGAGCGGCTGCGCATCACTCGTGACACCGACGGCACCCCGGTCAAGCTGAACTGGGCGACATACCTGTTCGGACGCGAGCCGCAGGCCCTCGGCGAGTGGCTGTGAGGCTGGCCGACTCCGGCAGTGCGAAGGCCTGAAGGCGCCAGCCTGGGCTTCGCGGCGTGCCGGTGCGGCATCCTCGTCGGACAAGCCCGAACCGCCACCTGCGCGAAGGATCAGCCATGAGCGACACCCACGTCCTGACGCTTCCCGACGGCCGCGAGCTGGCCATCACCTGCGAGGACGCCGACGGCAACGCCGTCGGCCGGTTCGAGATCGCCGAACCGGGGCTCGGCACGCTGACCATCCCGGCCGCGACGGCCTTGTCCGCAACGGTGTCGGCCTTCTTCGCCCTCGACGGCGAGGTGACGTGGTGGACGCCGACGAGCGGTCGCAACCTCGGCGCGGACTGGGGCGGCGGGAGCGATGTGCGGTCGATGCGGTCGGCGCCCGCCGGCGCTGCGATCGGCCCGGTGGACGACGCCGCGGTGGTCGTGATGGCCGCGTCGGCCAACGTCCGGCGATGCCAGATCGTCGGCGGTGTGCGTGAGGAGGACGGCACCTTCCGGTTGCGGCTCAGTTTCGCCGACATCGCCGTCGACGACGGCGCCGACGCGGTCGCGCGGTTCGACGTACGCGGCGCCACGCTCGCCGCCGCGATGGCCGGGGTGACCTCCTGGTGGACGGCGCAGCTCGACGGATCCCCCGCCCACAAGGCGATTCCCCCGGTTCCCGACTCCGGCCGGGTGGCCCTCTTCTCGGCCTGGTATGCCATGCACCAGAGCGTGTCTGCGGAGTCGGTCGAAGCCCAGGCACTGCTCGCGGCCGAGGTCGGCCTCGGGGCGATCATCGTCGACGATGGCTGGCAGACCACCGATCGCAACCGGGGCTTCGCCTTCTGCGGCGACTGGGAGCCCAACGTCGAGGCGTTCCCGGACATGGCCGCGCACGTCGCCAGGGTCCAGGCGATGGGCGTGAAGTACCTGCTCTGGTTCGGCGCTCCGCTGATCGGCCGCGACAGCTTGGCGTGGACCGAGCTCGAGGACAAGCTGCTGGGCTACGCCGACGGCCTGAACGCGGGCGTGTTCGACCCGCGGTTCCCCGAGGTACGCGCGCTGATCGTCGGCCGGATCTCACGTGCTGTCAGGGAATGGGGCGTGGATGGGCTCAAGATCGACTTCATCGATTCGTGGGCCAACTTCGAGGCGACCCCGCGTCCGGGCACCGACTGCGACACCGTCGACGAGGGTGCCGAACGCTTCCTCGACGAGCTGCTCGCCGCCACCCGCGACGTGCGACCCGACGTGCTGATCGAGTTCCGGCAGGGATACATCGGACCCCGCCTCTGGCGCTACGGAACTCTCCTGCGTGCCGGCGACTGCCCGGCCGACGCCGCCCAGAATCGCATGGCCACGCTGGATGTCCGGGTTCTCGCCGGGGACCGGGCGGTCCATGCCGACATGCTGATGTGGCACCCGGAGGCGAGTGCGGCAGCGGCGTCCGCACAGCTCACCGCCATTCTCTTCTCGGTCCCCCAGATCTCGGTCCGCCTCGAACTCATCTCCGATCTGCACCGCCGCGTGCTGTCGTTCTGGCTCGGCGTCGCCGACCGCTGGCGCAGCGTTCTCCAGCACGGTGCACTCGCGACCTCCGGTGCCGCCGAGCGGTTCACCCAGGCCTCGGCGCACGATGCGGCGACCCGCTTCGTGGTCGCGTACGCGGACGGGCTGGTGCGGATTCCGGCGGACGACGCGCCCGAACTCGTGCTCGTGAACGCCCGGTCGGTCGAGGGACTCGCCGTCACCGGGCTGCGGGGCGGTGCCGCGAACCTGGTCGTCCACGACTGCACGGGCACGGTCGTGTCGGAGTCGGCGGTCGAGATCGGCGAGGGCCCGTGGTGGGCTGCCGTGCCTCCTCAGGGACTGGCCGTCCTGACCCGCTGAGCACCGGCGGGGTGGATGTGACGGCCCCCACGAGAAGCCGGTGACATTCGTCGTGGTCGGTTTGTGCATGGCGGTGGCACCATCGAGTCATGGCCATCGACCCGAACCTGCGCGCATCCGACTCGGATCGTGAAGCGGTTGCCCAACAGCTGCGTGACCACTACGCAGCCGGGCGCATCACTCTCGACGAATTCGACGAGCGAACCACGATCACCTACGCCGCCAAGACGTTCGGCGATCTCGACGGGCTGCTCGCCGATCTGCCCTCCACCGTGGTCGTGCCGGTTCCCGATGCCCGCGTCCCGGTGCCGTCGCCGCCGTCCGGCGCGGACAAGGTGGACCGCTTCCGCGCGGCCATCGCGCCGTTCACCACCTGGATCGTGGTCGCGATGGTGACCAACCTCATCTGGCTGGGCAACGCCGGCCCGCACGGCCACGGCCACATGCCGTACTGGCCGCTCTGGGTGATCGGTCCGTGGGGCGTGATGATAGTGATGCGGTGGCTCCAGGGCGGGAGCCGGCAGCAGTCCGAGATGGAGCGACGCAGGGCCGAGCACGAGGCACGACAGCGGGCAATTCGTGACAATCGTCGCGCCAGTTGACTTCTGTCCCACCAGCAGCGCAGATCGATATGAACCGGTAATCACCCCGTTGTTTCCACGTCTCGGGTTCTTGCGAGAATCAGACGGTGCGCAAAGAAAAGACATTGCTGTGCAGCGACACCGACCGGACGGCGACCATCGAGCAGCTCGGTGACCACGTCGCCAACGGCCGGCTGACGAGGGGGGAGTACGACGACCGCGCGGCGATGGCGCTGTGTGCCCGGACCACCCGCGACCTGTCCGCCGCACTGGAGTTCCTCCCGACCAAGACGCGACGGCCGCTGACCCTGTTCCAGCGTTTCACCGACGCCCGGTCGAACCTGGCCTTCTTCAGCGGCTGGATGTCGATGAGCCTGATGACCACGGTGATCTGGGGCCTGACGTCGCTCCACCACGGCCACGTCATCTGGTTCTGGCCGTCGTTCGTCATCATCCCGTGGGGCGTCCTGCTGCTCGTCCGGACGGTCACCGGGACGCTCAAGCCGCCACCGCGCTGGTACTACGGCAGCAAGCCCTACGACTGGCTCTGACGGGCCCTGAGACCGATCCACGCGACGGACCCCCCGGTCAGCGGCCGATCTCGCCCAGCAGGTCCTGCCGCGTGAGCACGCCCGTCGGCCGGCCGTCGTCGAGCACCATCAGCGCGTCGTTGCTCTCCAGGATCGCGATCGCGGCCGACACCGGCTCACCGGCACCGAGTGACGGGAGCGCGGCGTCCATGTGCTGTTCGACCGGATCGGCGAGCTTGGCCCGCCCGGTGAACAACGCGTCCAGCAGGCTCTTCTCGCTCACGCTCCCGGCGACTTCGGCCGCCATCACCGGCGGTTCGGCGCGCACGACCGGCATCTGCGACACCCCGTACTCACGCAGGATCGCCACCGCGTCGGCGATCGTCTCGTTCGGGTGGGTGTGCACGAGGGCCGGAATCTCGCCGGACTTCTTGTGCAGCACGTCGCCGATGGTGCCCTCCGCCTCACCCGCGCGGGACAGGAAGCCGAAGCGCGCCAGCCAGTCGTCGTCGAAGATCTTCGTCAGGTAGCCGCGGCCGCCGTCGGGCAGCAGGACCACAATCACGGCGTCGGGGTCGTCGATCTCGGCAGCCAGCCGAAGTGCTGCAGCCACGGCCATGCCGGATGAGCCGCCGACGAGCATCCCCTCCTCACGCGCCAGCCGCCGTGTGAGCGCGAACGAGTCCGCGTCGCTCACTTCGATGACGCGGTCGCAGATCGTCGGGTCGTAGGTCTCGGGCCAGAAGTCCTCACCCACGCCCTCGACGAGATAGGGCCGGCCGGTGCCGCCGGAGTAGACCGAGCCGGCCGGGTCGGCGCCGATGATCTGCACCGCGCCGTTCGAGACCTCCTTGAGATAGCGACCCGTGCCGCTGATCGTCCCGCCGGTCCCGATGCCGGCCACGAAGTGGGTGATGCGGCCGGCGGTCTGACGCCAGATCTCCGGGCCGGTCGACTCGTAGTGGCTCGCCGGGTTGTTCGGGTTCGCGTACTGGTTGGGCTTCCAGGCGCCGTCGATCTCGCGGACGAGCCGGTCCGACACCGAGTAGTACGAGTCCGGGTGCCCGGGCTCGACCGCGGTCGGGCAGACGACGACCTCGGCCCCGTAGGCGCGCAGCACGTTGCGTTTGTCCTCGCTCACCTTGTCCGGGCAGACGAAGACGCAGCTGTAGCCCTTGCGCTGGGCGACCAGTGCGAGGCCCACGCCGGTGTTGCCCGAGGTGGGCTCGACGATCGTGCCGCCGGGCTTGAGCGACCCGTCGCGTTCGGCCGCCTCGATCATGCGCGCGGCGATGCGGTCTTTCACCGAGCCGCCGGGGTTGAGGTACTCGACCTTCGCCAGCACCAGTGGCCCGTCCGCGGCACTGACGGTGCCGAGCCGGACGAGCGGGGTGTTGCCGACCAGGTCGAGCAGTGATTCCACGTAGTCCACGCGACTATTCTCCTACGGCTCGGACGGGCGGGTGCGCAGCGCGGGGGTGTGGCTGGGCTCAGTTGCGCAGGATCGAGTACAACCGCAGGAACTCCACGTAGAGCCAGACGAGTGAGGATCAGGTCGAGCGCGCCGAAGTCGAACCCGCCGGGGTAGATGTTCACCGCCGCCAGGGCGAACGGCACGAGCCGGGTGAGGACGAACCCGATCGTGACGGCGACGACGATCCGGATCGTCCGGTTGGTCACGCGGACGATCCGGAAGGCGTACAGGGCGTGCACGACCGCGGCCGTGCACAGCGTCGCGAGAATGGCCTGGGCGACCACGCCGCCGGCGTACTGGGTGAACACCTTGCTCACCACCCCGACGAGGATGCCCTCGACGGCGGCGAACCCGAGCAGCACCACCGGATTGGTGACCTGCTTGAGCGAAATGACCCAGGACAGCGCCGGCGCCCCGATGAACGCGCCGAACCAGAGGGTGCTGCTGACCGGCACGCTGCCAGACGGCGGCCGCCACCGCGACGACGACGAGCACCATCAGTGCGGTCCGGACGACGACGTCCTGGATGCCGATCCGGCGGCTGGGCCGATCGACCCGGTCCGACCATCCAGACGAGGTCGTCCGGACCGAAGGGGTCGCCGCCCGGGCGAGAACGGGGTTCGGTTGGCATGCCATGGCGCACAGATCAGCGGCGGGCGTCCACCCGGGCCGACGCTAATCCGCTGCCGCGGCGACCTCGGCGGTGTTAGCGTCCCGACCATCAGCGGCGCCCGACGTGGGCTCCCGACAGCCACGAGGGGCCGGCCATGCGCGCGGAATTCGGACCACCCCAGCATCAGCGTCCGAACCCCAACGCGGGAGCGTCCCTCGACCATGTCCCTTCCCACCGCTGTCCCCCCGTCACCAGCTGACGCGTCACCAGCTGACCCGTCACCCGGGCCCGCCGGCCCGCGCTCGCGGCGGCGGCTGAACCTCGGCATCGTCGCGCACGTCGACGCCGGCAAGACGAGCCTCACCGAGCGCGTGCTGTTCGAGACCGGCGTCATCGACCACGTCGGCGGGGTCGACTCCGGCGACACCCAGACCGACACCGACGACATCGAGCGTGAGCGGGGCATCACCATCCGCTCCGCCGTCGTGTCGTTCGCGCTCGGCGACGTCGACGTCAACCTCGTCGACACCCCCGGGCACGCCGACTTCATCGCCGAGGTCGAACGGGCCCTGCGGATCCTCGACGGCGCCGTCCTCGTCATCTCCGCCGTCGAGGGCGTCCAGGCCCAGACCCGGCTGCTGATGCGCACGCTGCGGGCGATGCGGATCCCGACGCTGCTGTTCGTCAACAAGATCGACCGGACCGGCGCGCGTCTGACCGGGCTCGTCGACGACATCCGGACCGCGCTGACCGACCGGGTCGTGCTGATGTCGGCGGTAACCGACCTCGGGACGACCGCGGCGGAGGCTCGCACCCGCCCGCTCGGCGATACCGCCTTCGTCGACGAGCTGACCGAGGTGGTCGCCACGGACGACGAGACGGTGCTGACTCGCTGGCTGGACTCGCCCGCCGACGTCACCGACGACGACCGGCGCACGCTGCTCGCCGACCGGGTCCGGGCGGTGGCCGCACACCCGGTCTTCGCCGGTTCGGCGATCACCGGCGCGGGCGTGCGCGAGCTGCTGGACGGCATCCACACCTTCCTCGCGCCGCCGGCTGGTCTAGCCGCCGACTCCGACCCGGACGTCGACGCGCTACGGGCCGCGGTGTTCAAGATCGTCCGGAACTCAGCAGGCGAGAAGCTCGCCTACGTCCGGCTGCACGCCGGCTCGATCGCCGTCCGCCAGCACGTCCCGCTGTTCCGCCGCGTGGCCGGCCGGGTCGACCGCCTGGACGAGCTCATCACCTCCGTGCAGGTCCTCGTCCGCGGCTCGCACACCGACACCCGGGCGGCCGGCCCCGGCGAGATCGCCCTCGTCGGCGGCCTGCGGTCGGCGCGGATCGGCGATCAGCTGGGGACGCCCGACGGCCTCGTCGACCTCGGCCGCCTGTCCACGCCCGGCCTCGAGACCGTCGTGACACCGATCGACGCCGACCGGACCAAGGTGCACGACGCGCTGGCCGCGATGGCCGAGCAGGACCCGCTGATCGACCTCCGTGTGGGCGCCGAGGGTGAGCTGGCGGTCAGCCTCTACGGCGAGGTGCAGAAGGAAGTCCTGCGCGAGCAACTGCTCCGCGACTACGGCGTCCGGGCCGAGTTCTCCCGCACGCGCACGGTCTTCATCGAGCGGATCGACGGGACCGGGACGGCCGCCGAGGAGATCTGGAGCTCGGGATTCCCGGCCGGCGTCGGTCTCCGGGTCGGCCCGGCACCGGTCGGGAGCGGGCTGGTGTACCGGCTCGAGGTGGAGCTCGGAGCGCTGCTGTTGTCGTTTCACACGGCGATCGAGGAGACGGTGCGGACCTCGCTGGAGCAGGGTCTGGCCGGCTGGCGGATCCCGGATGCCGAGGTCGTCGTCACCGCCACGGCGTACAACTCGGTGATGTCGACGGCCGGGCACTTCCGCCAGCTCACCCCGCTCGTGCTGTTCGCCGCGCTGGCCGAGGCCGGGACGACGGTGTGCGAGCCGATGTCACGCTTCGACCTGACGGGCCCGGCGGCTGCCATCAGCGTGCTGATGCGCGCGCTGGGCGACGCCGAGGCGGGCATCGGCGCACCGGAGGTCGGCACGACGACGTTGCGGCTGGTGGGCGAGCTCCCGACCGAGCGGGTGCACGGGTTGACACAGCTCCTGCCGGGCCTGACCAGCGGTCAGGGGCTGCTCAGCACCACCCCGGGCGGCTACCGGCCGCTGCGACACGGCCGGCCGACTCGCACGCGGACCGACGGCAACCCGCTCGACCGGGTCGAGTACCTGCGCCATCTCCATCAGCGGACCTGACCGTCGGCTCGTCGCGTTCCTGCAGCCTCAGCCGGAACAGACCCGTCTAGAAGAGATCGGCGTGGCCCAGGGCCACCAGGTTGTCGTAGGAGGTCTGCAGGGCCTCCCACACCGTGCGCCCGTACAGGTCGTCCTGCTCGACGAGCAGGTACTCCGCGCCCGCGGCCAGGCTGTGCTCGATGATGGCGGCGAAGTCGAGGTTGCCCTCCCCCACCTCGGCGAACTGCACGATCCTGCTGAAGTGCTCGCGCCAGCCGGCGTTGTCTCCCTTCTCCAGGAGGTCGAAGGCCTCATCGGGCAACTGGCCGATCCGGTAGTCCTTCAGGTGGATCATGGCCGCACGGCCGGCGTACTTGTCGATGGTGCGGGCCGGGTCCATCCCGCCGCGCGCCACCCAGTGGACGTCGATCTCGAGGCCCACGGCGGGTGAGTCGTCGGCGATGATGTCGAGCAGGAACTTGCCGTCGTACTTGCTGAACTCGATGTGGTGGTTGTGGTAGTAGAGGCGAATCCCCTGCTCTGCGAGGCGTTCCGCGTACTCGTTGGCGCGTTTGGTGAAGTCGTGCAGCGTGTCCATCGAACGCAGCGAGAGCATCGGGAGCATGCCGATGCGGAGCATCTTCGCATCGAGCATCTTGGCGTCGGCGACGATCTTGTCGAACTCGACATCGAGCGACGCGTTGGCGGCACCGAGCGGGGCGTCGAGGGTGACCGACAGCGAGGCGATGTCCATGCCGAGCTCGTCCCGCGCGCGCTGGAGATCGGCGAGGTTGTCCGCGGTGAGCGGGATCTGCGAGACCTCGACCGCGTGATAGCCGATCGCGCTGATCCTGCGGAGGGTCTCGAACCCGCCGATCTCGGTGAAGCTGTTCTTCAGCATCATTGCTTGCACACCGATCTTGGCCACGCGTCTGTCTCCTTCGGTTGCCGGCTTCGGACGGCAGCCAGCCTAGACGCCGGGACAGCGCCGATGGCAATCGGTTGCATAGGGAGGCCCTCGACGGACGGCGCAAGCGCGAATGTGACGGAGTCGACAGGCACTGCGCTCCGGGGCTCCGATACGGAGCTGGATTCCCCGACCGAATGTCAATATGCGAAGAGAATGACCGCAACACATTCGCGCACGTCGATTACCCTCCGTGACCGTTCGCGGGCTATGACCAATCCCCCGAATTACGCCGAAACGGACCGGCGCAAAGGGGTATCCGAACGTCCGAAGTCACGAAGCGTTAGGACAACTGCATCGGTCTGGCGGGCGCTGAATTGCCCGGCCGAATGTCGGTCGCGTGTCGAATAGAGGTCGGGCCACTATTGCTGTACCCAAAATTGTCGACAAATGCATTAGTGGCACACGCGAGCACGTCGATTTCGTAGCCGAATGCGGCAATCCGAGAGCGCCGGACGCCTCGAAACGCCGACGCCCGATCTGCCGTGTTGGTGGGCTTTTGCTAGCGTCTCGGACGTGTGATTTACAGTATTTGTCGGATCCTGAACCGCTCGGAAAGCGCTGTACCAACGTATATTCGAGATCCGCTGGACCGCGCCGACAGATGCTCGTATCGAGGCCAGCAATGTGTCCTATTGCCGGGATGCCATTGTTCGGATCGCTTGGGAAGTAACGCGGGTCACGCTTCTCGCCGTGTTGGCAGGCCGTGAGTGAGGCACTACACTCAGGTGCGCCTTCCCACTTCATCACGACCGAAAGAGGCCAATGTCACCGACACCTTTACGGGGCACAAGCGTAAGTGAGCTGTTTAGTGGCGCGCTTTCGGCAATCCGGGGCCGTTCTCGAAACGAGATGCCTAACCTCTCGCAGGACTCGATTGCCACCTCCCGCCGGAGCCTTCTGAAGGCCGGCGCGACCTCCGCGGGAGCACTGGCGCTGCCCGGACTGTTCTCCGTTGTCACCACCTCGACGCCGCGCGACGGGTTGGCACTCGGGACATACCGACCGGGGTCGGCGACCGCCGGCATCGTTGCGGGCTCGACGTTGACGATCACGACGAACCACGTGCCGAAGAGCAACACGACCTACACGAACCTCGACGTACGCAACACCGTGGTGCCCGGCCCGTCGGTGGGATACGTCACCTACAAGAACTGCGTGTTCCGCGGTTCGGCGGCCAGGCCGCGGAGCTTCAGCTCCCTGTACACGATGTTCCAGCCGCACAAGCGGCACTTCACGTTCATCGACTGCACCTTCATTCCGCAGACCCCCGACCACCGGTGGGTCGGCTTGCAGGGTTACGGATTCACGCTCCTGCGCTGCGACCTCAGCAACGTCGTCGATCAGGTGGAAGTGTTCAACAACAACGGCGGGCCTGGCGGCTGGAACGACAACACCCTGCGCAACGGGCCGAGTGACGTGGTCGTTCAGCAGTCGTACTTCCACGACTCCGCGTACTTCAAGCCGGGCGTCGACCCGTCGTCCAACGGCTCGCACGCCGACGGCATCCAGTGGCAGGGGTGCACGGGTCTCGTCGTCAAGGGCAACTTCTTCACCGGTCAGCTCGCGCCGCAGTACCGGCCGAACTATGTGGGCGGCACGACCACCAACAGCGCGATCATGATGAAGCCCGACGCCGGCCACATCGGCGGCGCGACGATCACGAGGAACTGGTTCGGCGGCGGCGCAGTGAGCCTGAACGCGGCCGATTCGCCGGAGCACAACCGCTACATCACGAACCTGGGCGTGATCACGTACAACCGCTTCTACCGTGATCAGCAGTACGCGCCCAACGCGTTCGTGGTCAACTGCCACAAGACCGGCACGCACACGTCGATGCCGGTGACGTGGACCGGCAACGTGTACGACGTGAACAATGCGGCGGTCGGATACCTGAAGAAGCTCTTCTAGTCCCCGAGGTCTCTCGTTCTCGAGCCGGTCGGCCCTGAATCGGGCCGGGCCTGGTGCCCCCGGTGGGACTCGAACCCACACGTGACGCTCATTTTAAGTGAGCCGCCTCTACCGATTGGGCTACGGGGGCAGGTGAACGGAAACGCGTACAACGACACCTGATCGACCGACCGGAGCGTGCCGTCACGGCACGCTCCAGTCGGCGTTCGGCACGTAACCGCCGATCAGTCGACGATCTTGCCAGGGTTCAGGTTGTGGCCCGGATCGACCGACGTGACGAGCCCGGTGATCATGTCCACACCGGGCCGGGAGATGTCCTGCTCAAGCCAGCGTGAGTGCTCGGTTCCGACACCGTGGTGGTGCGACAGGGTGCCAGCCTCGTCGACGAACGACTGCTGGATGGCGGATTTCACCGCGTCGTACTGCTCGATCGCGTCGCCGGTGTTGCGGAACGCGAAGGTGAAGTACAGGCACGCACCCGAGTGGTAGGAGTGCGAGAGGTGGCACATGATCCACCCCTTCACGCCGAGATCGGCGAACGCCTTCTCCGCGTTGGCGATCGTCGCCTGGTAGAGCGGTAACAGCTTCGACCACGGTGCCGCGGTCTCGGAGACGTCGGCCACCGCGCCCCGGTCGAGGAGGAAGTCGCGGATGTAGGGGGTGTCGAACTTCTTCTGGTCGTACAGCACGCCCGGGCCCTTGCCGACCACGATTCCGCCGTGCTTGCTCACGATCGAGCGCACCAGGGTCTTCTGCCGGGTGACGTGGGTGCCGCCGCCTTCGTAACCCACGAAGGACAGGCACATCGAGTCGAGGTCCCAGCCCTTGCGGCCCAGGTAGAACTCGAGACCCTTCGTCGCAAGGCCGGAAACCCCGTGGCTGGCCTTGCGGGTGGAGAACGAGAACATCGTCTCCTTGCCGTCGGACACCCGGGTGACCGACGGAGCGGCGTCGCTCTCGGAGATCTCGTGCATCGCGGCGAGCCCGGATTTCCATGTGGGGTAGAGATATCCGATGATCTCCCGATCCTCGGGGACGCGGTGCACCTGGACGGTGGCCTCGGTGATGACCCCGAGACGGCCCTCGCTGCCGAGGATCATCTCGCGCACGCTCGGGCCGGTCGACGTGCTCGGCACCGGACGGGTGACCAGCGTCCCGCTCGGCATCACCACGCGCACAGCGCGGGTGATGCCGGCGATGTCGCCGTACTTGTCCGACTGCATGCCCGAGGACCGGGTGGCGATCCAGCCGCCGAGCGAGCTGTGGGTGAAGCTGTCGGGGAAATGCCCCATCGTCCAGCCGCGTGCACCGAGCTGTTCCTCGACCGCCGGGCCGAGCGCACCGGCCTGGATGCGGGCGAGGCCCGAGCCCTCGTCGATGTCGAGCAGCTTGTCGAGGCGGCCCATGTCGAGCGACACGACCGGCCGGGTCTCGGCCTCGGGCGGCTGGAGGCTGCCGGAGATGTTGCTGCCACCGCCGAACGGGATCAGCACGGCGTCGCCCTCGACGACCGCGCGCATGACCGCGACGACGTCGTCCTCGTCACCGGGGTAGACGACCACGTCGGGAACGCGCGGCAGGTCGTTGGCGCGCAGCCGGATCAGGTCGCGCACGCTCTTTCCGTAGGTGTGCACGACGCGGTCGAGCCGGTCGGTCCGGACGTTCTCCACACCCAGCACCGACGTCAGCGTGCCGACGAAGGCGGCGGAGGCCATCGACTCCGGGACGTCGAGATCCTCGAGGCTCACCGGGGCCTTCGCGGGCTCGTTCACGTCGACACCGATCGCCATCGACAGGAACGGCGGGAAGCCCGGTTTGTTCTCGTGGTTGAAGGCGACGCCCTCGACGCCCCAGCCCCACCACTTCATGTGGGCTACCTGGTCTGCTGTGCTCATGGGTTCACTCCCGTGCCGTTCTTCTCAGGTGCTGCTGATCCGATCGTGGCTTGGGTGTCGTGGCTGGTCAGGAGGCCCGTGCGCGGCGGTCGGCGGCCGACGCGGTGCCGCCCTCACGCAGGTCGGCGACCGTCTCGGCGATGCGTGCGGTGAACTGGCCCGCGGTCTCGTCCGGCCTCGGGCACATCGGCGCACCGAAGCTCACCTGCACGCACGGCCGTCCACGGACCGGCCAGTTGCGCCCACGTGGCATGGCGGCGTAGGCGCCGCGGAGGCCGACGGGCAGGCACGGCACACCCTGCTTGATGCACAGTGCCGCGGCACCCGCAGTGAATTCGTGCATCTCACCGTCACGCGAGCGGGTGCCCTCGGGGAACAGCATCACCGGCTGCCCCTTCTCCAGCAGGCTCGCCGCGAGCCCGCGGCGGCCGCTGCCGTTGCGGGCGACGGGGAACGCGTTGAAGACGGTGCCGGTGAGGATCGCGCGCCAGCGCGCGTCGAAGAAGTAGTCCGCGGCCGCGCCCACCCCCACGGTGGTGCCCAGACGTCCGGGCAGCGAGCCCAGCAGAAGGGGGGTGTCGAGGTGGCTGGAGTGGTTGGCGACGAGGACGAACGGGCCGTGCAGATCGGCCAGGTTGGACTGTCCGGTGACCTTGACGGAGGTGAGTGACCAGACCAGTGGCTTCAGAACCATCCGCTGGGAGAACCATCGCAGGGCCCGTGACGACGGGCCCGCGGGTGCGGTGTCGTACTGCCTGATGTCTTTCGGCCGGCGCTCGCGCATTCCTGGACTCTATTGCAGCCGGGCCTCGGTAGCGTGGATGCCATGGCGAGAGCACTGATCACCGGCGGAAGTTCTGGCATCGGCGCAGCTTTCGCGAAGGCGCTGGCCGCGCGCGGTGACGATCTGACGCTGGTCGCCCGCGACGCCGTCCGGCTCGAGGAGTTCGCGGCCGGCCTCCGGGCCGCGCACGGCGTCGACGTGGAGGTGTTCCCGGCGGACCTCGGCGTGCGCGCGGACGTCTCGCGGGTGGCGGCCAGGCTGGCCGACGACGCCAGCCCGATCGACATGCTGGTGAACAACGCCGGGTTCGGCATCGGCGTCCGGCTCACGGCCGACGACCTCGGTGCCCACGAGCACGCGATCGACGTGATGGTGCGGGCCGTTCTGATCCTCGGCGGGACGGCCGGACGGACGATGCGGGCGCGCGGGCACGGCGCGATCGTCAACATCTCGAGCGTGGCGGGCATGCTCGCGATGGGTGGCTACTCCGCGATCAAGGCCTGGGTGACCGCCTACTCGGAGAGCCTGGCAGCCGAACTCGGCGGGACCGGTGTGACCGTCACCGCACTGCTGCCCGGCTGGGTCCGGACCGAGTTCCACGACCGGGCCGCGATCAACACCACCAGGCTGCCGGGGGCGGCATGGGTCGACGCGGACGCGCTCGTGCACGACTGCCTGGACGACGTCGCGAAGGGCCGGGTGCTCTCGGTGCCGACCGTTCGCTACCGCGCCGTCACCGGCCTGTTGCGGCACGCACCCCGCGGTCTTGTCCGGAAGGTGTCGACGGTCATCTCGAGCAGCCGGCACAAGGACTGAGCTGCTCGGGAGGTAACCCCGCCGCCACATCGGTAAGGCCGCGACTGTTGTCGTATAGCCGCACATGGGGTTACGGCGACGGCTCCGGCCATACGAGGGCGAGCCCGGCCTGCGGCCGCCGAGACGTCGCTCGTCAGCTCAGGCCGGCTCTGTCCTTCGCGGTCTGCAGGACGCCGAGCAGCATCGGCATCGTGAGCCTGCCGGTGAAGGTGTTCTGCTGGCTCGGGTGGAAGCAGCCGAGCAGCAGGATGCCGTCCCCGCCCGTCGGCTCCGGCGGCGACAGCGGCACCTCGACCCCGTGCCCGAACGTCGGCCGCGGGACGGGTACCGCGAACCCCGCGCGCCGCAACGCCGCCAGCGCGGCGTCGAACGCGAACGATCCCAGCGCGAGCACCACCCGCACCGACGGCAGCATCCCCAGTTCGACGTCGAGCCACGGCGCACAGGTGTCGCGCTCGACCGGTGTCGGCTTGTTCGCCGGTGGTGCACACCGGACGGCTGCGACCATCCGGGTACGGAGGAGTTGCTGTCCGTCGCCTGCGTGCACGCTGGTCGGCCGGCTCGCCAGGCCGACCTCGTGCAGAGCGGCGAAGAGCCAGTCGCCCGACCTGTCGCCGGTGAACACCCGGCCGGTCCGGTTGCCGCCGTGCGCCGCCGGGGCGAGCCCGAGGATCAGTACCGCCGGGTCGTCGTCGCCCCAGCCTGGGATCGGCCGTCCCCAATAGGGCTCCGTCGCGAACGAGCGGCGCTTCGCGACCGCGACGTCCTCACGCCACTCGACCAGCCGGGGGCAGGCGCGGCAGACGGACTGCCGGGCGGTCAGCTCAGCGAGCGAGGTCGCCTCAGCCGCCAGCCTGACGACCTGTGCCGCGTCGGCCGCGACCGGTGTCCCGGGCGTCGCGGGGTCCCCGGGCCAGCCGCTGCCCGGCAGGACGGGCGAGCTGAAGGTCATCGGCATCCCCGGACCACGGTCAGACGGCCAGCGCGACGGCGATGCCGTCGAGGATGTCGGTCTCGGAGACGATCAGCGAGTCGAGCTGCGGCAGCGTGGCGAGCACCCGCTCGAGGACGAGCGCGCCCGCACCGATGACGTCGACCCGTCCGGGCGCGATCGACGGCAGCGCCGCCCGCTCGGCCCGTGGCATCGCCAGCAAACGGCGCGACGTGGCCCGGACCGCGTCGAACCCGAACGTCGCCTGGTGGACCGCCGACCGCTCGTAACGCTGCAGCCCGAGGACGGTGGCGGCGACCGTCGTGACCGAGCCGGCCACGCCCACGACGCAGCCGGCGGCGGCCAGGTCCACGCTGCGCCCGGCTGTTGCGACGGCAGCATCGATGTCCGCGGTCGCGGCCGCGATCTGGGCCGGCGAGGGCGGGTCGCCGGTCAGCCGGCGCTCGGTGATGCGCACCGAGCCGACATCGACCGAGCACGCCGCGACGACCGCACCGGCCGGTGCGGCGCCGTCGGCACCACTGCCGCCCAGCACGAACTCGGTGGACCCGCCGCCGATGTCGACCACCAGGTAGGGCACACGGGCGCCGGCGACGTCCGAGAGCCCCAGCGTCGCGCCGCTGAAGGAGAGCCGCGCTTCCTCGCCCCCGGTCACGACCTCGGCATCGACACCGATCCGCGCACGCACGCCGTCGACGAAGTCCTGCCGGTTGGCCGCGTCGCGCGTCGCCGACGTGGCGACGAACCGGACCCGCTCGACGCCGCGGTCGGTGATGACGCGCGCGTACTCCTCGCAGGTCGCGAAGGTCCGCGCGAGGGCCGCCGGCGCGAGCCGGCTGGTCCGGTCGACGTCCTGGCCGAGGCGCACGATCGTGGTCCGCCGCTCGATCGTGACGAGGGTGCCGACGTCGACGTCGACGTCGGCCACGAGGAGGCGGATCGAGTTCGTCCCGCAGTCGATCGCGGCGACACTCACGCCGGCGGGTCCGCGGTCTCCGGGACGACGCACGGCCCGTCCGTCCACCACGGATCAACGACGGCCATCGCCTCGTCGCCGAGTGGGTTCACACCCGCGCCGGCCGCGAGGCTGTGCGCAACCAGCACGTGCAGGCACTTGACACGATCCGGCATGCCGCCGGCAGAGATGCCGTCGATCTGCGGGACGTCGCCGAGTTCGCGGCGGCGAGCCAGGTATGCCTCGTGCGCGGCGCGGTAGCGCTCGTGCAGCGCGGGGTCGGCTCCGAGCCGGCGCGTCTGCTCGGCCATCAGGCCACCCGCCTCGAGCCGGCTCACCATCGAGGTCGCCCGCGGGCAGGTCAGGTAGTACAGGGTCGGGAACGGCGTGCCGTCGGGCAGCACCGGCAGGGTCTCGACGACGTCGGGCTGGCCGCAGGCGCACCAATGGGCGATCGCATGGACACCACGAGGGGCACGGCCGAGCTGGCGTTCGACGACGTCGAGGTCGACCTGATCCGGCTCGGGCGCGCGGGGCTCGTCGGGCTCGGGGGGCACCGAGCCGCTCAACGGTGCCGGGTCGGGGTCGGACCCAGCGTCTTCTCCGGCGTCGGCGTCGGCTTGGGCGTGGGGGCGACGGTGGCACCGCCCGGTCCGGTCTCGCCGGAGCCGGGGACGACCTTGTCGGCGGCGCCGACGCTCCCCCACAGCTGCTGCCACCACGGGGTGGCCGCGGCGACCTTGGCCATCGTCGTGGTCGTCGTGGTCGCGACGGTCTTGTCGTCGAGGACCACGTATCCGACCTCGCCGAGCATCACGTACCCGAACCGCTCGCGGGCCTGAGCCTTGACGAAGGCCGAGTCGTTCCAGCGGTTGATCTCGTCCTTGAGCTCACCGACCCGTTCCGTCTGGTCGGCCTGTTCGACACGCAGAGCGGACATCTGCTGCTGCTGGTCGACCCAGGCGCGCAGGCTCGAGGCGTAGGACACGATCAACGCGGCCAAAATGATCACCAGTACCGCGGCCCGGCCGGTCCAGCGACGTTGGCCGCTCCGGGTCGAGGCGTTGGTCGGGGCCGCCGTCGCCGCCCCGGTGCCGCCGGAGCCGGCCGCGCCCTTGGCGGTCGCGGCACCCCCGGTCGAGCGCGCCGAAGCAGCGGGGCGTCCCGACCCCCGCGCGCGCCCGTCCACAGTCCGGCCGGTCGGCCGGCGTGAGGACGGGCCCTGCTTCGACGGTCCTGCCATCAGCTGCCGGTGGTCCAACGCGGGAACGCGCCCGCGCCGGCGTAGCGGGCCGAGCTGTCGAGCTCGTCCTCGATCCGCATCAGCTGGTTGTACTTGGCGACGCGGTCGGTCCGGGCCGGCGCGCCGGTCTTGATCTGGCCGACGTTCGTCGCGACCGCGAGGTCGGCGATCGTCGTGTCCTCGGTCTCGCCGGAGCGGTGCGAGATCATGCAGCGGAAACCGGCGCGATGTGCGAGCTCCACAGCGTCGAGGGTCTCGGTGAGCGAGCCGATCTGGTTGACCTTCACCAGCATCGAGTTGGCGGCGCGCTCGGCGATGCCGCGGGCCAGCCGGGTCGGGTTGGTGACGAAGATGTCGTCGCCGACGATCTGGACCTTCGATCCGATCTCGGCGGTGATCGTCGCCCAGCCGGCCCAGTCGTCCTCGGCCAGCGGGTCCTCGAGCGAGACGAGCGGGTAGTTGGCCACCAGCTCGCCGTAGTAGGCGGTCATCTCGGCAGCAGATTTCGAGCCGCCCTCGAACGCGTAGCTGCCGTCGCTGAAGAACTCGGTCGCGGCGGCGTCCAGGGCGTAGCCGATGTCGATGCCCGGGCGGTAGCCCGCCTTCTCCACGGCGATGGTGATGAGGTCGAGCGCCTCGCGGTTGCTGCTCAGGTTCGGCGCGAAGCCACCCTCGTCGCCGAGGCCGGTGAGCAGACCGCGCTCGTGCAGGACCGCCTTCAGGCAGTGGTAGACCTCCGCGCCCCAGCGGATCGCCTCGGCGAAGGTCGGCGCGCCGATCGGCGCGATCATGAACTCCTGGATGTCGACGTTGGAGTCGGCATGCGAACCCCCGTTGAGGATGTTCATCATCGGGACCGGCAGCAGGTGCGCGTTCGGGCCCCCGAGGTAGCGGTAGAGAGGCAGGCCGGCCGAATCGGCAGCCGCCTTGGCCACTGCGAGCGAGACGCCGAGGATCGCGTTGGCGCCGAGCTTGCCCTTGTTGTCGGTGCCGTCGATGTCGATCATCGTCTGGTCGACGCCGCGCTGGTCGTCGGCGTCGAAGCCCAGGAGTTCGGGCGCGAGCGTCTCGTTGACGGCCGCGACGGCCTTGAGGACGCCCTTACCCAGGTAGCGCTTCTTGTCACCGTCGCGCAGCTCGACCGCTTCGAACGCGCCGGTCGAGGCGCCGGAGGGGACGGCTGCCCGGGCCTGCGACCCGTCGTCGAGGACGACCTCGACCTCGACGGTCGGGTTGCCACGCGAGTCGAGGATCTCGCGTCCGTAGATATCGGCGATGCTCGCCACGTGTCGCTCCCGTTGGTTGCCGATGTTCGTTGCCGATGGTCTGATCGAGCGGGCGTGTGGCCACGCGCCGCTCGGGGCGACAGCCTATCGAAGCCGACGGTCGCAAGCGGCGTGGCTCGCCCGGTCGGGCCGACGGGTCACGAGCGCCGGGAGCTGCAATAACATCGACGTCGTTGACCGTTGGAGGAGGCTCGGCAGACCGGAGAGGCCGACCGTGGCGCATAACCCAGATCACCCGCCGCACCGGACCGGATTCCCGTCACTGACCGGCATCCGCGGGCTCGCGGCCGCGATCGTCTTCCTCAACCACATCGGCTATCTGATCGGCGCGACCGCGATCGCGGGCGTGTGGCATGCGCTGCGGCCGGTGAGCATCACCGGCGTAATCTGCTTCTTCACCCTGAGCGGCTTCCTTCTCTCCCAGCCAGGGTCCCTCCGTGGCGGCGTCCGCTCGTTCTGGCGACGCCGCGCCGCCCGCATCCTGCCGGTCTACTGGTTCATCCTGATCCTGTCCGCGGCCTATCTGCTGATCAGGAGCACCGACGATGCCCGGCTCCGGCCGCTCAACGTGCTCCTCAATGTGGTGCTGCTCCAGAGCTGGAGCCCGCGCGGCCAGGACGCGAGCATCAACCTGCCGTCGTGGTCGCTCAGCGTCGAACTGCTGTTCTACATCGCGATCCCGCTCCTGCTTCCGTCCCTGGCACGCTGGTTCAGCCGGTGGCCGCGCGCGAGCCTGGTGGCGGTGGGCATCCTCGGTGCGATCGGTTCGCTCTCGCTCGAGTTCGGCTGGGTGAACAACACCCTCCCGCTGGCCTACTTCCCGATCTTCCTGCTCGGCGTGCACGCGGCGGTGACCGCGAAGGCGCACCTGCCGCTGCAGTGGGCGGTCGCGGCCGCCGCCATCGGGGTCATCTCGTACCCGATCCTGCACAACTACCTGATCCCGGCCTTCGGATTCATGTTCCTGATCGCCTCGCTCGCCGACCGCGACCGGCTCGGGCATCCGTCCTGGCTGGCCGGGCGGTCCTGGAAGCGGTTCGGCGAGTGGTCGTACGCGTTCTTCCTGGTACACGTGCTGGTGATCGACGCGGCCGGGGTCGCACTGTCGTCGTCGCCGCGCAGCACGGTCGTCGGGTTGGGCGCGTGCGTCGTCGCGTTCGTGGCCTCGTGGGTGCTCGCGGCCGTCATCTACCGGGTGGTCGAGGAGCCGATGCGACTGCGGCTGTCCCGCTCGCCCAAGCCGCCTACCCCGACGCCGACCGTGAGCGCGACCACGAGCGAATCTCTGACGGAAACGGGCTAGCGCCCGCCCGGGCGGATCTGCCGCCGGGCGCGCATCACTGGCCGGCGCGCACCTCGGCGGTCGGCCGGTCGGCCGGCATCGCGCCCGGCCCGAAGTCCTCGGTGGCCACAGGTGCCGGCGATGGCGCGGTGGCTCGCGATCGCTTGAGTTTCAGGGCCGGCCGCTCGATACCGAACCACGAGGCGACCGCCATCGGGAGGGTCACGAGAATCGAGGCGACCGCGAAGACCGGCACCCCCAGTCGGTACAGACCGGCGGTGGCGAGAAGTTGCTGCATCGGAAACGCGTAGATGTACGTCCCATAGGAGATGTCGTTCGTCAGTCGCAGCCGTGGGTGCTTGAGAAGCGCACCGGCGCCGATGGCCACGTACGCGATCGGGAGGGCGGCCACGATCCGGTAGTCGGGAAGGAAGGAACTGGCCGCGACGACCAGTGCGGCGAGGGCGACGAGTGCCCACGAGACCGGGAGCTTGTCCCGGAAGGTGTAGACCATCGAACCGGCCAGGAACATGAGTCCGAATCGCGAGCCGTTGTCGAGGTAGTAGTTGTGGACAGGCCCGTATGCCGTGGCCAACAGCCCGAGCGCGGCGAGCGCGAAGGCCAGGACGACAGTTGCACGCCAGCGCAGAACACGGGCAAGTCCGAGTGCGAGAACGCCCAGGTAGCAGAGGAATTCCCACCACAGTGTCCAGAGGGACCCGTTCCAGACATGCGGATACTGGACCCCGAGCGGCGTGCCGGCGATCGCGTAGTTGTGCACACGCAGGAACGCGTTCCCGAGGACGTACGCCACGGCGCCGGCGCCGAAGCTCGCCGGGAAACCGGTCCCGTCGATGAGGATGGCCGCCGGTGCGATGACGAAGGCCGTGACCAGCCCCGACACGTAGAACGCGGGCATGATCCGCAGGAGCCGGGCCCGCAGGAATGCCCACCACTGCGGACGACGGACCCAGCTCGACAGGATGAGATAGCCCGAGATCGCGAAGAAGGCGTCCACGAAGACGCTGCCGAGGAGCTGGTCGACCGGCGCGGACCGGATGCGGGTCCCGGTGAGCGGAAACGAGTGGAAGGCGATCACGCCGACCGACAGGAGCAGCCGAACGGCGTTGAGAGCGTTCATTCGCGGGTCGAAGACGTCGACGAGCTTCTTCATGCCGTCCAATCGGATCGAGTTGACTGAGCGTAACCGGCCTGCGAGTGACCCGTCGAGCCAACCGTTGCTGCCGTGCCGGCCCGTCACGACACCGATCCGGTGGGTGATCCGATGACTGATCCGATGGGCGTCCGGTGGGCGAGGGGCGACCGGAACGGGCTAGAGCTCACCGGCGCGGATCTGCCGTGGTGAGAGCCCGGTCGCGGCCCGGCAGGTCTTGTTGAACGCCTGTAGGTCGGCGATGCCGACGGACGCCGCCACCGCGCTGATCGACATCGTCGACTGCCGTAGAAGGTGCGTCGCCCGCGCCACCCGGCGGGCCCGGATGTGGGCCACCACCGTCGAGTTCGTCCGCGCCCGGAACAGCCGGGTGAGGTGGTTGTGCGAGATCCCCGCCGCCCGCGCCACATCAGGGACGGTGATCGCCTCCGCCAGGTAGTTCTCGATGAAGCTCATCGAGGCCGCGACGTAGCGCTCCGCCACATCGTCGGTGTGGTCCGACCGTCCGAGTTCGGCGAGCTGGAGCAGCACGGTCCACATGTCCGCCCGGGTTCGGGCCGGGATGCCCGCCGAGTGCCCGATCGCCGACGTCATCAGGTCCCGGATGCCGGGCAGCGCCGGGCCGAGTTCCTGTAGGAGCGGAACCTGCGACCACCCGCGGGCGGCGTCGCCCTCCGACCAGTAGCCGCCCGGCGCTTCGAGGTGGGCGTACAGGTGCTCGGACGGTCCGAGGTAGCGGTACTCCATCACCGCCGCCGGCGGGACGAGGGTCAGGGTGCCGGGCCCCACGGTGTGGACGATCCCATCCACCACGAGGCGTGCCGTGTAGCTGTACAGATGCAGCGACCACAGGTCGCGGAGGTTGTACCGGTCGTGCAGCCGGGCGACACCGTGCAGGCCGACGCCGAGACCCGCCACGACCGGGGGGTCGGCCACGTCGATCCCGACGGAGCCGGATCCGGTCAGAGCGGCCTGCGCGTCGATGAACATGGTGAATATCTACCAGTGAACGGCGAGAGTTGACCAGCACCGGCACCACCGGTCATGCCTAGGCTTGAACTACGTCCTTCCCGTTGCGTCGAGATGCTGCGCACCGCGACCGGCAGGCACGGCCGCCCGGCACGAACGGGTGGCCCCGGATCCCCGTCCATCGGCACGTCCCACGCCTTCCCCGGTTGGAGAACCCATGACCGCCCTGGTCGACCGCAAGAACCTGCTCACGTCCGTGGAGATGGCGCACTTCGTCTCGCACGGAGCCTTCATCCTCGAAGGCGTCGTTCCCGACGACCTGAACACCCGCGCCATCGACGTCCTCGACGCCGGCCTGCCCGCGTACCCGTACGGCACCCCGCTGGACGAGGTCTTCCCGCTCGGCTCGTTCGTGCGTGAGCTGATCGACCTGCCGGCTGTCGCCGGGGCCATCCAGAGCCTCGTCGGCCCGAACCCGAACATCGACCACCACGCCGTGCACGTCCGGCAGCCGCACGAGGGCGAAGCCCAGAAGATGCACGGTGACGCGATCATCGACACCCGCACCGACGCGTTCGACATGCAGCTCATGTACTACCCGAAGGAAGTCACCCTCGAGCAGGGCGGCACCCTCTCGGTTCCCGGCAGCCACCTGCGTCGCACGAACGAGAGCGACATCGGCCGCTACCAGAACCTCCGCGGCCAAACCCGCCTCACCTGCCCGGCCGGGACCGTCGTGTTCCTTCACCACGGCATCTGGCACGGCGGCCGTCGCAACGACTCCGACGTCAAGCGCTACATGTTCAAGATCCGCTTCAACCCGACCGTGCGCCAGCTGCGGCTGTGGAACACCGACGACATCGACGACGCCGCGGTCACCAAGGAACTGATGACGCGGTTCCCCTGGTACGAGAACGCCACCGGTCGCCTCGAGCTCGTCAACCGGGCTCGGCTGTGGCGCAACCTCACCGGCAACGACATCGCCGACCTCGATTATTACCTGACCCGCATGGAGATCCGCCCCCGGACGGTCGCCGTCGGCGCGACCGACGCCCGCCTCGGCGGTGTCGGCGTGCACGGAGCCGGCCACTTCCGCTGACCTTTCCAGACTCGGCCGTCATCAGTCGCGTCGCCGATCACATCTCGAGCAGCACCCCGAAGCTCTGGCAGCACCCCGAATCTTTAGGAGACACCGCAGTGACCAGCACCGTTCCCACGGCCGCCCCCACCAGTTCGAGCACCCTGCGCCAGCAGGTGCTCGTGCTGTACCTGGCCAGCTCCGCTCTCGACGACCGGGTCGTCGGATGGTCCACCTACGACGGCACCGGCGCGACACACCCGACCATGGGTGACAGCGACGAGCCGCCCTACACCACCGGGCTCGCGGCACTCCTGGACGGATGGCGCATGATCCAGGCGGCGCAGCTGCTGCCGCCGGTCACCGGCCAGGAGTACGACGTGTCGTTCCTCAAGCACGAGTTCTTCTTCGAGAAGCTCGTCGACATCGGCGCCTGACCGTCGATGACTGATGACGTCGCCGCGTCGGTCCGTGCCTACCGGGCACGGGTCGACGCGGGCATCGCGCAAGGTCCGTTCGACGCCGAGTGGGATTCGATCCGCGACGGCTACGAGATCCCGCACTGGTACCGCGACGGCAAGTTCGGCATCTTCATCCACTGGGGCGCGTACGCAGTCCCGGCGTTCGGCTCGGAGTGGTACGCGCGGAACATGTACCAACAGGGTTCACCCGAATTCGCCCACCACGTCGAGACCTACGGCCCACACACCGACTTCGGCTACAAGGACTTCATCCCGCAGTTCACCGCGACGGAGTTCGACGCCACCGAGTGGGCGACGCTGTTCCGTCGGGCGGGTGCGCAATTCGTCGTCCCGGTGGCCGAGCATCATGACGGTTTCCCCATGTACGACTGCGGATTCTCGCGGTGGAACGCCGCGGAGATGGGCCCGAAGCGGGATGTGATCGGTGAGCTCGCGGCCGCCGTCCGGGCACAGTCGATGGTGTTCGGGCTGTCGAGCCACCGCGCCGAGCACTGGTTCTTCCAGCACGGCGGTACCGAATTCCCTTCCGACGTGAGTGATCCGGCCAACGCCGACCTCTACGGGCCGGCGATGCCGTCGAGCATGCCGCCCAACGACGAGTTCCTGGAGAACTGGCTCGTCCGTACCGCTGAGCTCGTGGACAAGTACGAGCCGGCGCTCGTGTGGTTCGACTGGTGGATCGAGAACGAGGTCTTCGAGCCCTATCTGCGTGAGTTCGCCGCCTACTACTACAACCGCGCTTCGCAGTGGAAGCGGCAGGTGGCGATCAATCACAAGTTCGACGCGTTCCCGCCGGGTACCGCCGTCTTCGACGTCGAGCGTGGTCAGCTGGCCGGGATCCGCGAGGAGTTCTGGCAGACCGACACGGCGGTGCAGAAGAACTCCTGGAGCTACACCGAGAACCAGGACTACAAACGCGTCGAAGACCTCGTCGGCGACCTCGTCGACATCGTAAGCAAGAACGGCGCGCTACTGCTCAACATCGGCCCGAAAGCCGATGGGACGATCCCCGCGCCCGAGCAGGAGCTTCTGTTGGGGATCGGGGCGTGGCTGTCGGTCAACGGCGAGGGGATCTACGGCACGCGACCGGCGGCGGTGTTCGGCGAGGGACCGACCGAGGTGATCGAGGGCTCGTTCCACGACACCGAGCGGCAGCCGTTCACCTCCGACGACATCCGCTTCACCGTCCGGCACCACCCGCACGGCCACGAGGTCGTCTATGCGATGCCGCTGGCGTGGCCGGATGCGACGTCGGTGACGATCGGGTCGTTCGGTGCCGACGGTCCGCTGCGCCGTGAGGTCGGGTCGGTCCGGCTGCTCGGGCACGACGCCGAGCTGGAGTTCGAGCTCGGGGACGCGGGTCTGACGGTGCACCTGCCCGAGGGCGTGCGTCCGAACGCCATCTCCCCGGCGCTGCGGATAGCAGCCAAGCCACCCGAAGGCATCTAGCCCGCCGCCGAGTGATGCGGCCGCCACCGCCGAACTGGGTCAACGATTGTCAAAGAAGCGCCTCCGAGGCCGAGGGAGGCGGTTCCTTGCACAGTTCGGGCTGAGTCTGATGTCCACAGCCGTGCTGACCATGGTCTTGTCCATAGGTTGCCGATCCTCGCCGATGCGTGGGCTCGGATGGGTGCAGCGTCGAAGCATGCGACCCGCCGACATTCCCATCGCGCTGCTTGCCGGGCCATTCACGACGGTCACCGCACGTCGACACGGGATCAGCGGTGGAGTCCTCTCGGGCGATCGCGTGCGACCCGTCCTCCACGGGCGTCCATGAGCTGGCCCCGGAAGACGTGAGCTCCGAACGAGATCGACTGCGCCGGCTGCTCACGGCCACGCGGCTGGTCGTGGCTGACGCAGTCGCGTCATGCGTCACCGCATGTGTTCTCTGGGATCTGCCCGTTCCTGCGATGTCACAGCGGGCTCACGTATGTTCGGCCAGACACGTCCGACGCAACGAACTTCTGGCGCATCGTCGGAGCGTCGACGGTTCGATCGACCTCGACGGCATCGCCGTCACGACGCCCGTCCAGACATTCATCGATGTCGGCCTCGAGGTCGGGGCGGGTTGGCATCTCGCCATCGGTGACGCCATGGTGCAGAAGGGACTCCTGACCGCAGACGAGCTTCGCCAGATGGTGATCGCTCTTCCGTCGACGCGCGGGATCTCGGCCGCCCGGCGCACCGCCGCGCTGGTCAGATCGGGTTCCGAGTCGCCCATGGAATCGATTCTCAGGTGGGCGATACTCGCCGCCGGGCTGCCCGAGCCGGCCGTGAACGCGCGCGTGCTCGACGACGGCGGTTGGCTCGCGCGTGTGGACCTCTCGTACCCGGCCCAACGCATCGCCATCGAATACCAGGGCGACCAACACCGATCGGACAAGAGGCAGTGGCACGGAGACATCAGTCGCACGCGCGGCCTTCAGACGGCCGGTTGGCAGGTGATCTTCGCGTCTGCCGACGACATCGCAAGACCACACAGTGTCCTGATGTCGATCCGAACAGGCCTTGCCGACAGGGGTTGGGTACCGGATACCGGCTGACTCGCACACAACTGTTCACAACCACGTCTCCGGATTGCGTCCAGGAGTCGCTTCTGTGCACAGTTCGACGACTCGGCGTCGGAGGAACTGGCTACCGGGATTCGGCTTCTTCTATTGCCTGCACGAGGAGCTGGTTCGCGTCACGGATCGCCTGCTCGGGGTCGACGCCGGCCGCTCGAGCCCGCATCACCAGGTGCAGCAGCTGCCCGCCGACACCCCACGCCTCCAGCGCCACCTGGCCGACATCCACCCGCGCGCTCTGCGCCCGGCCGACGAGCTTGTCCGCCAGCGCCAGCCCCGGCATCCCGAGCGGCACCCCGTCGAGCACGGAACTGCGGGACACCCTCTCCTCGGCCTTGATCTCCTCCCAGCGCGCCCGGACCTCCTCCGACGTCCGCGCCCGAACCACCCGGGGTATCCGCGGCGAAGACGTGCGGATGCCGGGCGATCAGCTTGTCCCGCAACCGCGCGGCCACGTCGTCGATGTCGAAGCGACCGGCACCAAGATCGGCCTCGGCGGCGATCCGCGCGTGGAACAGCACCTGCAGGAGGACATCGCCGAGCTCCTCGAGCAGCGCGTCCGGATCGCCGAGCTCGATCGCGTCGAGGGTCTCGTAGGTCTCCTCGAGCAGATACCGGGCCAGGCTGTGGTGCGTCTGTTCGGAATCCCACGGACACTGGCGCCGCAGGACGTCCATCACTGCGACGAGCTCGACCAGGCCCTGGCCCGAGGCCATCGGGGGGTCGCCGGCATCGACGTCCATCACCGCTCCGGCTCGGTTGTCATCACGTGGCATACGCACAGACAAGTTGTACCGCTATGTGTTACTCAAAGCTACTGAGCAACTGCGGTAGGTGACGCGGTAGGCACGGCGACGAGCGCGCCGCCCCCGACCTGGAGCTGCTGACCGTCCCACTTCCCGAACACCGGGTTGACCCACACGCCTTCGCTCGCGGCGAGGTTGGCGATATACGCCGCGGCTGCCTGCTGCGAGGCGCCGTTGCCCGAATCGGAGGCACTGGTGATGTTCGCGAGCTTGTCCCCGACCGCGGTCCGCGACAGCGTCCAGCGCACCATGTCGTCCAGCCGAGCCTCCGGGATCACCGCCGACTTGCGGACGTTGGCGTACTGGACGTCGTTCTGCAGCTGCGCCTTGAGCGCGCTGGCCCGGGAGTCGGGCACCCCGACGCCGAGCTGGGCAGCGGCCTGGATCGTGAGCTGGTTGACGATGAACTCGGTGATCAACGTGGCCTGAACGGTGGCGAGGTCGCTGCCGGTCAGGCCGCTCTGGCCCGTCTCGTTCAGGTACGCGGTCGTCGTGTCGGCGAGATAGCTCATGGAGTAGCGCGTCTGCCCGACGACGACGGCATCGTTGGCGCTCCTCGACCCGCACGATGCCGCGGTGAGTGCCAACGCCAGCACCGTTGCAATGAGAGCGACCACCGATCCTGCTCGACGCTTCACGTCCGGCTTCCTCCTGTTGGTCGAGTCGTGTGTCCTGCAACGGGTCCCGGCACGGGTCATGCCGACGCCGCCACCGGGGCCACGACGAACACATCTTCGACCAGCTTGGTAGCCCAGGCGAGCAACTCGCGGTCACGAACCGGCGTCCCACCGATGGTGGCCGGTGCAGGTCTGGGCACCAGGATCGTACGCAGGTTGGCCTTGAGCACGGTCTTCGGGTGCAGCCGGCGCAGCCGCATCTCCTGGCTGTCGCGCAGTGAGACCGGTGCGAACCGCACCAGGTTGCCCTGCAGGGTGATGTCGGTCAGCCCGGCGGTGCGGGCCAGCAACCGGAATCGGGCCACCTCGAGCAGGGTGAGCACCGGCTCGGGCATCGGTCCGTAGCGGTCGGCGAGCTCGTCGGCCATGGCGGTGAGCTCGCCGGGGCTCTTGATCGCCGCGAGGCGCTGGTAGGCCTCGAGCCGCAGTCGCTGCGACTCGACGTAGTCGTGCGGCAGATGGGCGTCCAGCGGCAGCTCGACCTTGACGTCGGGAACCTCGTCGGGGACGTCGCCGCGGTACTCCGCCACCGCTTCGCCGACCAGCCGGACGTAGAGGTCGAACCCGACGTCGGCGATGTGACCGGACTGCTCGCCCCCGAGCAGGTTGCCGGCACCGCGGATCTCGAGGTCCTTCATCGCCACCGCCATACCCGACCCGAGGTCGGTGTTCTGGGCGATCGTGGCAAGCCGCTCGTGCGCGGTCTCGGTCAGCGGCTGGTCGTTCGGGTACAGGAAGTACGCGTACGCGCGCTCACGCCCGCGCCCCACGCGGCCGCGGAGCTGGTGCAGCTGGGACAACCCGAACCGGTCCGCACGCTCGACGACCAGGGTGTTCGCGTTCGACACGTCGATGCCCGCCTCGACGATCGTGGTGCAGACGAGGACGTCGGTGCGCTTCTCCCAGAAGTCGACGATGACCTGCTCGAGCTGGTGCTCCCTCATCTGGCCGTGACCGACCGCGATGCGCGCCTCGGGCACGAGCTCCTTGAGCATCGCCGCAGTGCGGTCGATGCTCTGGACGCGGTTGTGGACGTAGAAGATCTGGCCCTCGCGCAGCAGCTCGCGGCGGATCGCGGCCGCGACCTGCTTGTGGTCCTGCGAGCCGACGAACGTGAGGACGGGGTGGCGTTCCTCCGGCGGCGTCATGATCGTCGACATCTCCCGGATGCCGGTGATCGACATCTCCAGGGTCCGCGGGATCGGGGTGGCCGACATCGTGAGCACGTCGACCGACGCGCGCATGTGCTTGAGCTTCTCCTTGTGCTCGACGCCGAACCGCTGCTCCTCGTCGACGATCACGAGCCCGAGGTCCTTGAACGAGACCTCGGAACCGAACAGCCGGTGGGTGCCGATGACGACGTCGACGGAGCCGTCGGTGATGCCGGCCATCGTGTCCTTCGACTCCGACTCACTGGAGAACCGCGACAGCCCGCGCACTTTCACCGGGAACGGCGCCATCCGCTCGCTGAACGTCTGCAGGTGCTGCTGGACGAGCAGCGTGGTGGGCACGACGATCGCGACCTGCTTGCCGTCCTGCACCGCCTTGAACGCGGCACGCACGGCGATCTCGGTCTTGCCGTAACCCACGTCGCCACAGATGATCCGGTCCATCGGGACCGACTTCGCCATGTCGGCCTTGACGTCGTTGATGGCGGCCAGCTGGTCGGGTGTCTCGACGTAGGGGAACGCGTCCTCGAGCTCGCGCTGCCACACCGTGTCGGGGCCGAACGTGTAGCCCTTGGTCGCCTGCCGCGCGGCGTAGAGCTTGATCAGCTCCGCGGCGATCTGACGGACGGCCTTGCGGGCCCGGCCCTTGCGCTTGTTCCAGTCGGCGCCGCCCATCCGGTCGAGAGCGGGGGCTTCACCGCCGACGTAGCGCGACACCTGGTCGAGCTGGTCGGTCGGGACGTAGAGCCGGTCGGCGGGCTGGCCCTTCCGGCCGGCCGCATACTCCACCACGAGGTATTCACGGGTGGCCTTCACGGTGCCGCTGCCGACCACCCGCTGGGTCATCTCGACGAACCGGCCGACGCCGTGCTGCTCGTGCACGATGTAGTCGCCGGGGCGCAGGTCGAGGGGTTCGATCGCGTTCTTGCGGCGCGTCGGCATGCGGTGGTTGTCACGGCTGGCGGCGACGCGCTGACCGAGCAGGTCGTCCTCGGTGAGGACCGCGGCGCGGAGCCCGTCGGCAAGGAAGCCGGACGTGAGCTGGGCCTGCACAACGGTCACGACGCCGGCTTCGGGACGCTCGGTGAGCTCGGCCAGCAGCCGCACCGGCACGTCGTCGTTGCGCAGCACCTCGGAGATGCGCTCGGCCGATCCGTGTCCGGGAGCGACGATGACGACGCTCCAGAGGTCGTGCAGCCAGGCCTTGACGTCGGTGGTGGCGCGGGCGGTGTCGCCGCGGTAGGCGGGGACGGCGCGGGCCCCGACGACGCGTGAACCGACCGCGCCGATCGTGGTGTCGACGTCGATCGAGACGATCTCGCCCATCTCGTCGCGGAGCGGCTTCCGCGTGCGCTCCGCCAGTTGCGCGACGGCGGCCAGTTCGGCGTCGCCGGAGAACGGGCTGACGCTCCACCAGGCGACCCCGTGGGCCATCGCGGCGGCGCGGACGTCGGCGAGGTCGTGGAACGACGCGGCTCCGAGGTCGATCGGGGCGACTCCCCCGCCGGCCGCGCTGGCCCAGCTGGCACCGAGGAACTCCGCGGAGGTGGAGACGAGGTCGTGTGCGCGCGAGCGGACCCGCTCGGGGTCGCAGACGAGCACGTGCGCGCCGGCCGGAAGAAGATCGACGAGGAGCTCCATGTGGTCGACCAGCGCCGGCGCGAGCGACTCCATCCCTTCGACGGCATGACCCTCGGCGAGCCGGGTGCAGATCTCGGCCAGTTCGGGGTGCTCGACCGCCAGCTCGGCCGCCTTGGCCCGGACCTCGGGCGTGAGCAGCAGCTCGCGGCACGGCGGGGCGTGCACGCGGTCGACCTCGCCGAGGCTGCGCTGGTCGGCGATGGCGAACTGCCGGATTTGTTCGACCTCGTCGCCGAAGAACTCGATCCGCAGCGGGTGTTGTTCGGTCGGCGGGAAAACGTCGACGAGACCACCGCGGACGGCGAACTCGCCACGGCGCTCGACGAGATCGACATGGGTGTACGCGGCGGCCCCGAGCCGGTCGACGACGGTGCCAAGGTCGACCTCGTCGCCGCGGTTGAGCGACACCGGCTCGAGGTCGGCCAGCCCGACGACCTGGGGCTGGAGAAGGCTGCGGATCGGAGCGACGACGACGGCCGGGCGCGGATCCCGCTCGCTCGGATGCACGAGCCTCCGCAGCACCGAGAGCCGACGCCCGACGGTGTCGGACCGGGGCGACAGCCGCTCGTGCGGGAGCGTCTCCCAGGCCGGGAACACCTCGACCGAACCCGGGTCGAGCAGGCATCGCAGGTTGTCGGCCAGATCGTCGGCCTCGCGTCCGGTCGCAGTGACCGCGAGGACGGGCACCGCGGCACCGCCGCGGTCGACACCGGCAGCCAGGACGGCGGCGAGCAGCGGCTGGATAGAGCGTGGCGCCGAGAGGTCGAGCGCGGGGACCGTGCCTGCGCGCGCGGTCTCGACGGTCTCGGCGACGACCTCGTCGCGGGTGAGCAGGTCGATCAGGCCGGCAATGCGCATGGTGTGGGGTACTCCGAGGGGCAGCAGAGCGCACGAAAGCCCCGAAATCCGGAGGGACGCGGGGGGTGTGATCGGAGTCTAGACGGCCGGACCGGCAGACAGTCCCGGACTCACTTCTCGCTCGTGCTGGCGTTGCGATCGGTCAACACGGCTGGAGCGCTCGTCGCGCCTGGATCGGCCCGGTTACCGCGGTCGGGCCGGCTGCTCCTCCGGTCGTTCTTGGCGGCGTTGTGAATCCCGGCGGCACGGGACTTGGCCGTGTCCGGCACCTTGCGCGACGCGCTCCGGCGACCCTCGCCCGCCGGGACCCGAGGTGCGTACCCGTAGTAGGAGTTCGAGGACTTCGTCGTGACACCCTGGAGGACGACGCCGAGAACCTTCGCGCCGACCTGCTCGATCGACGCGATCGCGTCGCCGAACTGGGCACGCCGGACCTTGGTGGCCTTGGCGAGGACGACCGCACCGGTCATCCCGGCAGCGAGGATCGCCGCATCGGTGACCGGCAGCAGCGGCGCCGAGTCGAACAGCACGATGTCGTACCGGTCCTTCACGTTCTCGAGGAACCGTGCCATCGCCCTCGACGCGAGCAGCTCGCTCGGGTTGGGCGGGATGTCACCGGAGGTCAGCACGTCCAGGCTGGTCCTGCCGTCGGTGGACCACGGCTGCACGACGTCGTCGAACGTCGCGCGTCCGGTCAGCACGGTGGTCAGGCCGGCGGATCCCTCGATGCCGAGATACTCAGCGATCGACGGCTGGCGGAAGTCGGCGTCGACGAGCAGCACGCGGTCGCCGACGTCGGCGCAGGCGATGGCGAGGTTCGCCACCGTCGTCGACTTTCCCTCCTTGGCGAGCGATGAGGTGATCACGACGGCCAGCGGACGCTCGTCCACCGCCAAGAACTCCAGGTTCGTGCGCAACCGCCGGAACGACTCCGCCGCGGGGCTCAGGGGCAGGTCGCGAACGACCAGCCGGTTGCGCAGGAACACCTTGTCGGCGGCGATGTCGCCCAGCAGCGGGGCCGACGTGATCGCCGCGACGTCCGAGGCACGCCGGATACGGGTGTCCAGCAGCTCCATGACGACTGCGAGCGCGGCACCGATGAAGATGCCACCGAAAAGGCCGGCGACGAGGTTGCGCTTCTTCTTCGGCGCCGACGGCGAGATCGGCACGGACGCCGATCCGATCGTGGAGACGTCGACCGTGGAGCGGCCCTTGGTGTCTTTCGGAGAGAGCTTGCGCACGACGATGCCGAGCTCGTCGGCGACGGCGTTGGCGACGACGGCGGAGCGCTGGGCCGAGGTGTCGGAGGCGGTGATCTCGACGATCACGGTGTTCGCGGTGGCCGTGGCGTCGATGAAGCCGGCGAGCTGCTTGGGCGACGTCTGCAGGCCGAGTTCGTCGATCGCGGGCTGCAGCACCACGGGCATCGTCGCCAGCTCCGCGAACGAGAGCACCTGGTTCTGGGTGTAGTTCGAGCCCTGGTACAGGTCGTTCGCCGTGGTTCCGTACGGGAGCGAGAAGTAGACGCTCGCGGTCGCCTGGTACGTCGGGGTCGCGGTGAACGACAACCCGGCCGCAGCTGTCAGGGCCACGAGGGCGATGACGCCGATCAGCAGCCACCGCTTGCGCAGGATAGCCACGTAGTCGCGTAGCCGCATCAGATCGCCTCTAACTCTCGTCGTGTTCGGCTCGCCCCGCCGGCGGGGCGCCCGTAGATCATAAGGCGCATCACGCCACCATCTGGACGGCGGGGAGCTGCTCGGGTTCGTCTTGGGGCATCTGGTGGTCGGCTCGGAGGCGCTCGGCCTGCGTGTACAGCGCGAGGCCGCCCATGAACCAGACGAACGGCCCGTACTGGGTGATCAGCGCGACGGTGGCGAAGGCCGGGATCTGCGCCACGATCGCGATCGTGGGAGCCGTCGCACGCCTGGCAAGGACGACGACGATCGCGCCGCCGAGCAGAAGCACCGCGAGCAGCACGGCAATCCAGCCGTACGTCAGCCCGAGCAGGATCAGTGCGTTGTCGACCGACTTGAAGTTGCCGACGTACAGCTCGCCGGTCGCGGTCCGGTGGACGACCGGGGACACGCCCAGCACGGTCATGTCGGGTATCAGCGACCTCAGCCGGCCCCGGAAGTCAGCACTTCCGGTCGCCTCGCCGCCGGCCAGCGTGAACACCGCGCTGATGAACGGGATCACCACGGCCGCCACCGCCGCAGTCGTCACCACCACGAACGCCCGCATCCTCGCGCCCAGGCCCTCGCGCAGGAACAGCACCGACAAGACGATGCCGAGAACGGCGCCGATCATGGCGGTCCGGCTGAAGCTAACGATCGAGGCGCCCAGCATGAGACCGACCACGATCGTCTTGGTCCGGGGGCGGAGGCTGCTCGCGAGCGCGATCGGGATGACCATCGCGACGCTGGACCCCAACGCGATCGAGTGGCCGAACGCGCCCTCGGCCCGGATGATGCCACCACGTTCCTGAAGCGTTCCCCAGGTCTGATAAAGCGGGTTCGGGCGGGCGAGCTTCACGAACGGATTGAACCCGGCGAGGAACTCGAGGATCGCCAGCAAGCTGACCAGGCCGAAGATCATCGACATGAAGCGGTAGAGCCAGTCCAGCGGCACCTTCAGCGGGAGCAACCGCCCGATGGTCAGCGCGAGCAGCCACTGGAACAGCACGTCGGTGACCGTCTGTTTGGTGGCGCCACCGGACAGGATCGGGATCAAGCAGGCGAGGATGAGAAACGTTATTGCGTAATCCGCGGGCCCGATACGGTGCGGCAGCGCGGGGAGGATCGCCGCCAGGGCGACCAGGCCGACGATGGTGACCGGCGAGAAGTAGATGATGAAGTTCGCCCCGAGCCAGATGGGGACGAAGCAGATGGTCGTCAGGAACAGCACGCCGATCAGCCTGGGGGCCGAGCGCAGTACCAGCCAGCCGCAGGCGGCGACACCCGCGAGGAAGATCATCAAGGGGTATTTGTCCGCACGGGCGGCGCCGATGGCGATCGTCCAATACTGCGAATTCATCGATCCCCCCGTGCGGTAGATCCGCGCAGACACGTCGTCGTGGCAGAGCCGTTCCGGACGGATGTCACTGCCATCCCAGGCGATCCTAAGCGCTGAGGTTGTGGATGCACTCGTCCGGGCGACTGGCTCGGCGTCAGCCCGCCGGTGCCGGAGCGCCACGTCGACCTCGCGCTGCACGGCGTAACACCTCGAGCACGGAGAGGATGTCGACGCGCACCCGCGGCACCAACAGGAACAGCAGGCCGTAGACCGCCAGGCCGCCCAGCGACGTCGCCGCCAGGCTGATGATCGGCGGCAGCCCCGAAGTCAGCATCGCCGCCCCCCAGGCTCCGCAGGCGATCAGAGCGCTGACGCCGATGATGCGGAACGCCTGGATCAACAGCCCGCGGACCGGGATCCCGGACCGCCGCGCGAGCCACCAGAACGACAGCGGCCAGGCGATCGCCGGGGCGATGGCGTAGCCGGTGGCGACCCCGCGGACCGCCCAGATGCTTCCGGTGAGGATGCAGATCGCCTTGATCACCGATGTGATGATCGTGTACTGGAACAGGTCGCGGGTGAGCCCGCGGGACAGGTACACCCAGTAGCCCACATAGGCCAGGGTCTGGAAGATCCCGGCGATGGCGAGCAGTCGCATGATCGGCACGACGCTGGTCCACTGGCCGCCGAGGAAGACCGCCGAGATCGGCGCGGCGCCGCCGACGACGAGGCCGAGCCCGGCGATCAGGGTGTAGCCGAGCGCAAGCTGGCCGCGGGAGAGATAGGCGGTGTAGCGGCGGGGGTCGTCGTGCAGCTTCGACAGCACCGGCAGCGCGACGGTCGTCGTCGGCGCGCGGAGCTGGCCCAGCGGCGTCATCAACAGCTGGAAGGCGCGGTTGTAAAGACCGAGCTGGGACGGCCCGAACCTGGTGCCGATGATGAGCGAGTCGATGTTGTTGCTGATGTAGCCGATGAGCTGGGAGCCGGCGAGGTTCCAGCCGAAGCGCAGCATGCCGTCCATCGGGACACCGCGACGCGGGCGCCGGGGCAGCCATCTGCCACCGACGACGACGAGGAGGAGCATCACCACGACCATCGTGATCTGCTGGGCCACCAGCGCCCAGTAGCCGGCGCCCATCAGCGCAGCGCCGATCGCGACGATGAGCGCCACCAGCGGGGCGGACACGTCGGCGGTGGCCAGCCGGGTGAACTTGAGCCGGCGGTTGAGGTCGGCCCGGTATTGGGTCGCGGCCCCGTTGAGCAGGAAGCACACGCCCAGGACGCGGCTCATCGCGACGAGCTGCGGCTGGTCGTAGAGCGCGGCGATCAGCGGTGCCGCCGCGAACGTCAGGACGGCCAGCAGCGCACCAATCCCGGTGTTGATCCAGAACAGCTTGTTGCGTTGGGCGAACGACAGCGTCTTGGCCTGGATCGCTGCGGAGGACAACCCGAAGTCGCGGAAGATGTCCGCGACGCCGATGATCGCGGTGATCATCGCCAGCAGGCCGTAGTCGTGCGGGCTCAACATTCTCGCCAGGACAGCGACCGAGGCGACCTGGAGCACGATCTTGAGGCACTGGCCCCCGACCGTGACGATGACGCCGCGGGCGGCACGCGTTCCCAGCGCGGCACTGTCCACTGCCGGCGGCGCGGATTCGGTCGTCATCGGGCAACTCCCCGACGAGCCGCGCGCACACGCCGGAACGAGCCGCGAAGGGTGCGGACGGTGGTCCGGGGGTGCTGCAGCGAGAGCCTGAGCAACCCGAACCCGCGGTAACGGGGAACCGGCTTGCCGGCCGCCCGTGCTCCCAGCAGGCGGCCGAAGAGCTGCTCGCGACGATTGCGCTGGAACGGCTGGATCGCTGCGACGTCGTCCATGCTGATCGGCTCGGTGACGATCACGCCGGCCTGCTGGGCCCGGGCGATGACGTCACGGCCACGCTCCGTCCGCGCGATGAGGGCGCTGTAGCCCGGCCCTTCGGTGAAGTCGGGGTACCCGCGCTCATCGGTACTCCAGAAGTCCGCGGCCGTCACGTCGCTGCTCTCGCCGACGCCGTCGGGGCAGATCTTGCAGCGCCACTGCATGGCCGGCCCGAGGAACTGACCCCAGGACCGGTCGTACGACGCCTCGACCCGGTGCCCGCCGCTGATCGCCGTGAATGATCCCGGCCAGCCGCGGCCCCGGTACCAGAGCTCGTCGACGTGCTGATCCGGCGTCACCCCGAGATCGGCCAGCAGGGCCGTTGTGGCCGCCTGGCTCGGCGTGCCGGCACAGAAGAAGGAGAACAGCAGGGGCTCGATCCCGTCGGTGGGCGCGCTCGCATGCAGGGCCCGCAAGGCCGCGATCTCACACGGCTTCCCGACGACGGCGACGCCGGCCGCGGCCTGTTCGCCTACGACCTCGCCGGCCAGCGCCACCGGAGCGTACCGGGAGCCGGCGGCCTCGAGCGCTTCCTCGCGGGTGCTGATGGACACGCTCACAGTCTGTCGTGCATCGGTCTTGGACGCCCCGGCACCGATCACCGACGGGACCTCGCCGCTCTCGACCAGCCAGCTCGACAGAGCCGTGAGCACGCCGCCGCTGCTGCCGCGCAGGCGAACCTCGGGATCGGCGGCCCACGCGCGCCAGACACCGAGATAGGAGCCCATCGTCGGATGCCGCTTCGTCCCAACCGGGTTGGCGGCACGCACGACGACACCTGGGCAGATGGACCTGAACCGGCTTGGCGCTTCCGGGGACGCCGAGGACTCGCCGACCCGGACCGGACGGGCGAAGCCGGCCTCGTCGAGCCGCATCGTCAGGCCGGCGTCGAGCAGCGTGCACGCGCCGCAGCCGCTGCAGTTGCCCGTGCCGACGACGCGGGCGATTGCGACGTCGAGCTCGGACGTTCCGCGTGGGCCTGGCGTCACGTGGTCACCAGCGCGCGGAGTGCATCTTCGGCAAGCACCAGCGACGCGTGCGCGCGGTCCCGCACTGCTCCCGCCTGCTCGGCCAGGCCGGGCGACGACACTTCCTCGACCGCGGCGGATACCGGATCGGCATGCGTTCGCAAATCGATCGTGTGGTCCCACCCCAGACCGGCCAACAACGGGGCGAACTTTCGCGAATACGCGAGTGGTATCGCCGGTGTGCCCACCGAGAGTGCGTTCAGGCACGCGTGCATCCTGGATCCGACGACCACGTTGGCACTCGCCACCAACTCGCGGACATGTGTCAGCGACGAGGGAATCAGCACCTCGGCGTCGAGCCCGTTCGCCCGGACGAACTCCTGGATCGCGGGCACGTCGTTGTCGGCTACGGGTGAGTCCAGCACATGCGCCAACAGGCTGACGGTACGACCTTGACCCGTCAGCTCCTCGTACAGACCTTGGACCGTCTTCCGGTAGGACTCACTGTCGACATGGGGATTGGGCGACCACAGGAGGCCGGACACGTTGAAGACGACGTCGCGCACGATGTGGCGCTCGGGTGCGGGGATGGCGAACACGACGTCGGTCGTCTGCAAGTCGGCCGGCCTCCCGAGGTCGGCCGCCTGCTTGGTGCTGTCGGCGTCACGGGACAGGACGAGCTTGGCGGTCCGCAGGGCACGCCGCGCGATCAGGCGTGCGCGGACCGTTTTGAACGGCCCGATCGTCTGCGGCCCGAGCACGACCGGCACGCCGACACGCGAGGCCAACTCCGTGATCACCGACATCGAGAGGAGTCGCTGCACGCCGTAGATGTCGGCGAAACTGTCGCCCGATCTCGTGTCCACGATCAGATCGAAGGATCGCAGCCAGGTCCGCAGGCCGTGGCGGCCGGTAACCCACTCGCGAGCCAGGCTCCTCGGGCTTCCGATTCCCATTGGGGCGGAGCCACGGCCGTACTGCTGGAAGTCGACCTCGGCTTGTGGCCAGACGCTGCGCACAAGTGCCGCGGATCCTTCCGCCAGGGCACGGACGCCCAGGTTCGACGATCCCTCATCGGCCCACAGGACCAGAACTCGCATAAATCCGCCTTCTCCTGAACGGGCAGCCAACTGCCGAGCTTCTGTACATCACGTCGGAACTGCGCACCTGAGCCGTGGCGCCGAGAGCGAAGTGCCACGCCGGAGTCGATCTGAAGTGGTATGTGGTGATTGACGAAGCGTGAGAGCCGCCGACTATACCGTGACTGCCTGTGACGATCAGCCTGTGGTCGCGTCGCTTGGAGCCCCCGACGCGGAGAACGGGGCCCCGGTAGAGAAGCACCCGAGCCCCGTTCTCTGTGTTAGTTGGTGGTCTTGGCGCTGAAGTTGTCGACCGACACCACGATCGGCACGTTGGTGGTGGAGCCGGACGAGTAGGTCCAGATCCCGACACCGGACGCCGACTGCAGAGCCGCCGTCGTATCCGTGCCCGACAGGCCTCACGCGGCGGGCCCGGTCGCACCCTTCCACACCTTGAACTTCAGCGCGGTCGTGCCCGAACCGACGGCCTGCGCACGCAGGTGCAGGGTGTCACCCGCGGCGAAGGTCACCGTGGACGACCCGGTCAGCACGGTCGTCTCGACGCCGGCCACCACCTTCGTGGCGTAGAGCGTCAGGACGCCGTTCGGGGCCATCTTGACCTTGCCGCGATAGGCGTTGGACGACGTTCCACGGACGACCACTGCGACGAAACCGCCGCCACCGTTGGGCACTTTGTCCAGCGACACGTCCACCGCGACATCCGAGTCGGTCGAGGAGACCGAGTTCAGATAGGCCGACGGAGCCGAACCGGCCGTGGCCAGCTTGATCTGGCCGACGCCACCGCTCACCGAATAGTTCGACGCCGAACCCGCGACCGTCCACGCACCACCGGTGTCGGCGGTGCCGAACCCGGTAGCCGTCGTACGGCCGACGAGGTCGGCTGCGAAGTTCGGGTTCGCCTGCCCGGCAGTCACGGTCACCGAGTGCGTGACCGTGTCGGTCAAGCCACCGTTGTCGGTGACCGTCAAGGTCACCACGAACGTGCCGGAGTTGGCGTAGGTGTGACTCGGCTTGGCACCCGTACCCAGTGCCGTGCTGTCACCGAAGTCCCAGCTGTAGGACACGACGTTGCCGTCGGAGTCCGTCGAGCCGGAGCCGTCGAACACCACGACCAGGTTGGTCTTCGTGGAGGTGAAGGCGGCCGTGGGCGAGACGTTCTGGCTGATGGCCAGGACGCGCGTGACCGCGTTCGTCGCACCGTCGTTGTCGGTCACCGTCAGCGTCACCGAGTAGTTCCCGGAGTTGGCGTAGGCGTGCGTCGGGGACGCACCCGTGCCCAGTGCCGAGCTGTCACCGAAGTTCCAGCTGTAGGACGCGACGGTACCGTCGGAGTCCGTCGAGCCGGTGCCACTGAACGACGCGTTGAGCTTGTTGGCGCTCGACGTGAACACCGCGGTCGGTGCGGCGTTGTCCACCGCGACGTTGGTGATCGGGCTGCCGGCGACGACGGTCTTGCTGAAGGCGATCGAGTGGTAGAAGGTCCAGTTCGGCGAGGTTTGCGGGAACCCGCCGATGTTGCCGCAGTAGTGCGGGTGGCCGGCGACATAGACCGCGTCGGTGCTCGCGAAGACGGAGTACGTGTCGCCGTGGCAGTCCTCGATCCAGGTGATCGCACCGGTGTTGTTGTCGGCGCGGAACGAGCCTTCGAGGTTGCCGTTGGCACCGAACACGTAGCCGCTGCCGTAGACGCCGTCGGCGTCGGAGGTCAACGAAAGGATCGCGGCTTGCGTGCCGAAGTCCTGGACGGCGCCGTTCGCGGCCCACGGAACGACTGGCCGCTGACCGGGTCGGCAGCGCTGAGGCCGAGCTGGGTGGCGCCTCCCACGTGCTGGAACCAGCCGCCGAAGACCAGCTTCGACTTGTCGAAGTTCAGGGTCATCGCGTTGACAGCCGCGTCCGCGTTCGGGTTGAACGGGAGGAGGTTGCCGGTGGCCGCGTCCGCCGCGGCGACGTAGCCGCGCGGCGAGGTGACGCCCGTGTGGGGATCGGTGACGGAGGTGAAGTCACCGCCGAAGTAGACGGTGGAGTTGGTGGCGACGATGGCGCGGACGGTCGTCTGCGCCAGCGGCCGGAAGTTCGGGTCGAGCGTGCCGGTCGGGATGCTGTACGCGGCGATGCGCGAACGGGTCTGGCCGTTGGCCTGGGTGAACTCGCCGCCCACGTAGAGCTTGGTGCCGTCGGGCGAGGCAGCGATCGCACGCGCCTGGCCGTTGAGGCTGGGGGCGAAGCTCGTCACCAGGTTGCCCGTGGTGATGTCATACGCGAGCAGGTTGTTGCGGACGGTGGTGTTGACGCCGGCTGCGGAGCCCGCGGGGCGGGCCGTGCTGAAGCTGCCTGCCACGTACACCGTGTTGCCGACGACGACCTGTGACCAGGCGACACCGTTGATCTGAGCTGTCGGAAGCGGGTCCGCACTGACCGTCGCTGGGTTGTTCGGAGCGTCGATCGGCAACGTGTCGGCCAGCGCGGGAGCCGCGAGACCGCCGACGGGTGCCGCCGCGATGAGCGCACTGGCGGTGACGGCACCGAGCAGTCGGCGCACGATGGAATTACGTACAGTCATGAGAACCCGGTCCTAGAGAGCTGGCGGGGAAAAACTGGTACACGAACACTCTCCGTGACAATTTCTGTCGCAAAACTCGCGAGACGAATCAGAATCGCTACTTAGCGTGTGCGGTTGTCTACTTTGCGAGTTATGGAAGGCAACCGACTTACTTGACAGCACCCTTGAAGACGACAATCGGTGACAGGGCGGCGTAACTCACGGAGATGCTCACGTCGGAGCGCTGGTTCTTGGGGATGTCGAAGATGTAGGTGCCACGGGCACTCGCGCCGACCGCGACGGTCCCCTTGAACGGCTTGGCGGAGGGGTCGCCCTGAATGTCGGACGCCGGTGAGGCCTGCTTGCCGTAAGTCACGTTTACCGTTACCTGGTTGACAGAAATCGCATCCTTGGTGCCGTTCTTGAGCGAGATCGTCACCTTGATCGCGGGCCCGCTGATCTCGCCGGGGCCCTGCGCGACGCTCTGCACGGGCACCACACCGACGATCTTCGCGGTCACTCCGTCACCGAACGGGGCAGCTGTCTTCATCGGGACCGGTTTGTGCGTCTGGAGAACTTTGGGTGTTTCAGGCCTTGTTGCGGAGGGTGTCGGGCTGGCCGGCACCGACGCTGTCGGCGTCGGCGTGCTGGAGGTGCCAGGGACCGACGGCGACACCGATGCGCCGGGTGTGGCGGATGTGGCGGATGTGGCGGATGTGGCCGGTGAGCTGACGCTCGGGGACGGCGAGCCGGACGCGACAGCCGAGGGTGTGGTCGATGTGCCGGCGCTCGCAAGCTTCACCACGACCACGACCACGACGGCAACGACCACCACGACCGCGACGACGCGACGACGCGACGGTCCGGTGGGGCCGGCGGTCGGCGACGTGGACGGGTCGGCGGTCATGGGTACTCCTCGAATGACGACCGGCAGTTACCGGCGCAGCAGAGAGTAGCCGGTCCGCCCATACAAAACGGGCACGGTGAGCGCCCGTGGACGCGCGGTCTCACCCGCGCCCTGACGGCTCCGAGCGCATCAGCCGCAGACCGTCCGCCGTGCCCCTGAGCACGGCGCCGACCGGGGCGCGCGGACGCAGCAGCTGGCGGCGTCCGCCGCGCATCAGGATCTCCCAGGCGGCCGGTCCCGCACTCCAGGCCCACCGCCGGCGGTCGCGGGCATCGAGGTGCCGCGCCGCGTAGAGCAGCCGGTTGCGCGTGTTGTAGTAGTAATAGGTGGCCGATCGGCCACGGCCGTGCCCAACTTCCTGGGTGCCGCCCTGGCTGTGCACGGCCCGCGCGCCCGGCTCGACCGCCAGGGCGCCGCCGGCATCGACGACGCGGCGGGACAGGTCGACGTCCTCCCAGTAGAGGAAGTACCCGTCGGCGAAGCCGCCGAGTCGCTCCCAGAGGGTTCTGCTCACCATCAGGCACGCTCCGCTGAGCCAGAACATGACCCGGGCACCGGCCGGACGGCGGGCCGTCCCCCACATCTGACCGGAGTCCAGATACAGATCCACCCCGGCCGACCAGATCTCCCCGTCCGGGCGCGCGACCACCGGGGCGACCAGGGTCATGGGCTCGTCGGCGACCCGTGCCAGGAGGAGCTCGATGCTCGCCACGTCGATCGTGGCATCCGGATTGAGCAGCAGGAAGGTGTCGGCGCCGAGCTCGACGGCACGCGTGACACCGGCGTTCATGCCCGCGCCGAAGCCGAGGTTGACCGCCGGCTCGACGAGCGTCCAGCCATAGGTCGCCGCCTGCTCGACGACGGCGTCGCGCTCGGACGCGCCCGTCGGGTTGTCCACCACCACGACGATGGGCGCGAGCTCGCTCGCGCCCACCGGGCGCAGGTTCTCCTCGAGCAGCTCGTGCGAGCCGTAGTTCACGACAATCACAGCCAGCCTCGGCCGGTGATCTGACACCTGGGATCTCCTGTGGGGACGACGGGCGTGACGGGCGGACCGGGCAGCGGTGAGGTCGCCCTGAGCCTCGATCCACCGGTGACCTTTGGTCCCGGTAGCGGGTCGTAACAGGCGGATACCCCTCTGAGCAGGGAGAATACGGCTTGTCGAGGGTCGTCTTCATCCGCACAGAAGGGCATCCGCTGAAGGCGAGTTTCTCATAGTTCCCCGGCGATGTCCGCGGTCGTCGATGACCCGAATCTGGTGTCGTGCGTCGCGGTGGCCCCGACGATGCGCTGGCGCAGCGGGCGGGCACGGCCGACCTCGTGTCGTCCATGCTGACCTTGAAGGCGATCGGTGGTGTGAATCCGCATCTGAAGGTCCCGGCGCTGGTCGCGGGGATGGTCGCCGGGGCGGACTCCATCGACGACATGGATGTGCTCCGCCACGGCGGGATGTGTACCTATATGGGCACCGCGACCGCTCTGCCGCCGTTCAGCATCGCCGCCGGTGATCGGGACTGCCTGGTCCCCCACCAACAATCGATCGCACTTGCCCGCGCGATCGATGCCGCGGGTGGCCATGCCGTACTCACCATCCTGCCGGAGATCGGGCACGGGAGCCCCGTGGACGCTATCCAGATCGGACCGGCGCTCGAGTTCGTCGCCACCGTCCTCGGCGCGTCCTTATGACCGTGCCGACCTGCGGGTCCAGCGAACCTGCGACGAGCTCGTTCGCCCACGGCGCGCGGTCGCTTCGGCTGTGCACAGTCGCCCCTCCGACCGACGATTGAGCGCTTGCATGGCCCCCCCCGGCCGACGGGCACTGGATCCTGTCGATAACCGGGCACCAGGCGAGTCGCTGCGCGACACTTCAACGCGCCCAAATCCTGGCACGTCGCGCCCTCGGTGCCGACGTTCCCATCGAGGTGCAGGTCAACCTCGGCGGGGCAGAATCCGTGTGTCAACAGGCCAGAGAGCTCGGTCAACAAACCCCTGAGCGACCCCCATTCGATCGTCCTAGATGGACCTCGGTCACGCGCCGCCCCGGTCGCTACCGCGCGACGAACCCGCAGCATTCGCACAAGGACGATCACGGCACCGCCGCCACGCTGGGTCGATGCGTCGCTCGACTTCGAATGCTGCCCGGTCTCGCAGACGCAGAGATCGTCGTCGAGCCGTCCCCCGCATCCGGGGCTTCGCAGTCTGTGCGAGGACGCCGTTCGCATGTCGACCGAAGCGAGAACTCCGTCGCAACGTTCCACGCTCGACTTCGGGCAGTGCAGCAGCTCCAGCCCCGCGGCATCGGCTACCGAGACACCGGCGACCTTCTCGACCTGCACGTCCACCGCGTGCTCCGGCTCCTCACCCACTCCGAACTTCAGCGCCTCAAGGAGCGTTAGCGTTCGCGAACAACGCCGGTCCGGGTCGAGGGTCCAGGTCGATCACCCACTGCGCCGACGCAGGACTATGAGTCCTGGTACAGGCAGAACGGGTGCCCGGCGGGGTCGTAAAGGACGCGAACGTCGGGCTGTGGTTGGTAATCGGCGACGGTTGCCCCGAGGGTCACGGCCGCTGCGACGGCCGCGTCGACATCGATCGCGCCGATGTCGAGATGCAACATCATCTGCTGCTTACCGGGCTGGGCCGGCCAGGTCGGAGGTTCGTAGATCTCCTCCGTCTGGAAGGCGAGATTCGCAGGAGCACCTGGGATTCCCATCGTGCACCAGTCCTCCTCGTCGTCGTGAAGAGGCCAACCGAGCAGATCGCGATAGAAGTGTGCAAGTGGTCGAGCCTTCGGTGCGTTGAGCACGACACCGATCCAGCCCGTCAGATGAGGACGCGCCTGCGAGTCAGCCATGGGCCAATCTTGGCACGCGGCTGATCCCGAACGGGGTCACTCGAGCTCGAACGATCCTGTGACGATCTCGCCTGCCGGCTCGTATGTGCCGATCACGACTCCGGTCGTGGAGACCGTGCTGTCGACGAGCTTCAGCCCGGACGGGATGGCCCCACGTCTCCCTCGATCAGGACCGAGTTGCTCCACTCCAGCGTGGGACGACTCCGCGACGCGACGTGCTTGGTGGCGTCGTTCAGTGGCTTCGCGCCCGGATCATCGGTCGCGCGCGGCCAGTGTGCGGCGAAGATGTCATAGGTCTTGCGCCCGAGAACGAGGTCGAACCGCGCGCTCATCGCCTCGCCCATCACCTGACCCATCTGCTCGTCCCAGTAGTTCACCGACCAGCCGCCGTGCGCGAAACCATCGCTGTCGTCCTCTCGTCGGCCTCGTGTGCCGGGATGGACTCGGCCGCCGCGACCGACAGCTCGTTCATGAGCGCAGGTGTGTCGATGTCGCCGGGTCGGCGCCGGATGACGGTGTGGATGGTCCTCCCGGTTCGGCCGAAGAACCGCTCGTCGATCGCGCGCACCCTGCGTGTGCGAACCATGCGCACGAGGCCGGCGTCGCCCAGTACGTTCACGTGATGCGCCACCGTGCTCCTCGGCCGAGCGACCGCCTCGGCCAGCTCCGTGACGGTGGCAGCCCGTTCGAGGAGGAGATCCAGCAGCGTCATCCGCAGTGGGTTGGCGTACGCCTGCAGTTGCGCGGCCGTGCTCATGTCGACGTTCTCGGCGATCTCATAGTCAGGCGTGTTGATCGACACCATTGGATCATTCTGGAGTTCCCGATCATTGGTGTCGTGCATCCGCCCCGAGGAGTTCGAAGATGGCTGAGGTTAGTGCTGTTCCACCACGTGCACACGGCCGACCTGTTCGAGGGCCGCACCTTCGAGAGCATCGAAGCGGGGCAGGGATTCGTCGAGGAGGTCGGCTTCGACGAGATCGTCGATCGCGGTGTCAACGCGGTCGACGGGCTGTCGGCCGAGGTCGTCTACGCCGGCTTCTCGCTCGGAGTCGTCCCCGCACAGAAGCTGGCCCAGACCCGGCCGGGCGCTCGCGGCGCACTGCTCTTCCACTCGTTCGTGTCACCGGAGTACTTCGGACCGTGGCCCGACGGGGTGCCGGGTCCAGATCCACTCCGTGGATGCCGACCCGTTCTTCGTCGACGAGGGCGACATCGACGCCGCCCCCGCACTCGTCGACGAGGCCGAGGACGCGGAGCTGTTCCTGTATCCCGGCGATCAACACCTCTTCGCCGACAGTTCGCTGCCGTCGTACGACGCGGACGCCGCAGCCCTGTTGACGAAACGTGTCCTCGACTTCCTCGCCGCCCGCCAGTCGCGGGCCGGGCATGTTGGCGAAGGTCGAGCTGACGATGGACTGCTCCGATGCGGTCGAACTGGCCGCGTTCTGGAGGGACGCCGTCGGATACGCCGACGTACCTCCCCCGGCGCCGTTCACGACGCAGGCCGAGTACCTGGCGACAACCATCGACGAGGACACCGACGACGGACTGCGGGTGGCCTACCTGTACGACCGTGACAGCAATGCACCATCCCTGTGTCTGCTCGAGGTCCCGATCCCGAAGGCAACGAGTTCGACGTCACATGAGTATCGATGTGCTGCTCCAGGAGGTGGGCCAATCCTGTTGCCCAGCAGCGATGTGGGCGAGTGACGGCCCCTACACGCGCCCGAGGGCGGTCCACGCGGATGCGGTGATCTCGAACGGTGCAGCAGGCAGTAGTTCCGCGCATCGAACCCGCAGCTGTTCGCGCTGCTGCGCATCGAGCTGCGCGACGTAGGCCCCGGCCGGCCCCACACCGAGGGTGAAGGGGTCCCACCAGTCGCCGAAGGTGGGGAACCCGGCTCGCACGGTCAGCACCGCAGACTCCACGTCCTGCAGCCCGGCGCGGACGAACAACTCCTCGACGTGGCCCTCCCGCGCGCCGGCCAGTCCCGACTCGTCGCGGGCCTCGGGGTGGATCTCGGTAACGGCCCGCCAGAACACGGACAGCGGACCACCACCGCCCGCGTGATCCCACACGCAGGCGGCAATCAGGCCACCTGAACGCGTCACGCGCGCCATCTCCGACAGCCCGGCGACCGGATCGGTCATGAAGTGGACGACCAGCTGAGCAACGGCAACGTCGAAGCGGTCGTCGTTGAACGGAAGCTGTTCGGCGGTCGCACGTCGGACATCGACGTCGGCGAAGCGTGCGCGGACTGCCGCGACGAACGGCTCGGACGGATCGACAGCCGACACGGCGGTCGATCCCAATAAGCGGACCAGCTCTGCGGTCATCGCTCCGGGCCCGCAGCCGACGTCGAGTGCTCGCTGACCTTCCCGAATGCCGAACAGCTTGACGAATTCCGCGGCCAACGGCTCGGAGTAGCGACCCATGAATCGGGCATATGCGTCCGCGCCGACATCGAAGCTCACGCAGCGAACCCTAGGCCAGAACGTGGGGTCGACGGAGGGATCCGGACGAGAAGCTCAGCCCCGGGGATCACGACGGGCCGCTCGGGCGTCACGTCGTTCGACGTGTCCGCCCTCCTCCGACGACATCCGCTGGTGCCGACTCGAGCTCGGGAACGCCGCGATCATGCTGGAGGAAGAAGCCCTGCAGCCCGGCGAAGCCATTCGTCGGGAATCACATGTGGGTCATGGTTCTCTACGATCCGGACGGCTGCCGCATCGAGTTCGAGTCGAACACTCTCGACCCCGAGGAAGCGACCCTGTCCCAGGTCCGTGCGGCGACCCGGCCAACCGAGGACCCGCCGTCAGGTGAGCGTGCGGTGCAGGAATCCGGCGATCGAGGTGCGTGGCCGGTCACCGGCGTTGGGGTCCACCCGCGAGATGAAGTGACGGACGTGCGGAGCCAGGGTCACCAGCCGGTTGGCAGCAGGCGCAATCCAGGTGCCCCTGCCGACCGACGACACCGATCTGCGTTCCGCCGTCATGTCGAGAATCGCGCGACGCGGAACCTCGGCGTCGGGAGGGTCGGCCACGCAATGGAGAAGCCCGCCCCAGTGCACATCCCACTCCGGCACTGTGTAGAAGATGTAGGAGCCGGCGAAGCTGCCGTCGTCCTTGTGCAGGCCCAGAGCGGTGCCGGTCGGGTAGATCCACGGCGTCAGACTCACACCGGCAAACGTCCGCGAGGCCTCCCGGAGGGTCCGAACGAGCGTGACGGCCAGTGGCCACAGAGCGGTGGGCAGGTTGCCGGGCGCGTTGCCTGTCGAGACATCCTGCGTCGGGATCGACCAGGTCGGGCCGCGGAGTGGTTCACCTTCGCCGTGCCGCCACACCGATCGCCACTGTTCGTGGTGGACGCCCTGGTAGCGGGCCAACTCGGCCCACTGCCGGAGCGTGCGGAACTCGTCGTCGGTCAGAACGGCGTCGTAGACGGAGATCCCGTCAGCGCTGTAGGTGCTGAGCACCATGCCTCCCGGAGCCGCTCGCCGTGCGGTAGTGACCCAGCCCGCGGAGCCGGGCCGCTGAGTGGACGACGTGGCGTTCGTCGTTGCCGGCATAGCCGAAGTCCGTGGCCAGCGCGGCCACCTCCGCCTGTGTGGACGCGCCGACCAGCCACGACGGCGGGGCCTGAAGCCCGGCCGGCACGACCACCGTGTGGAGCTTCGGCTGTCGAAGAAAGGCCGGATCGAAACCACCGGTCCACTGCGGCGGCCCAGGGTTCGCGTAGGCCGACTCCTCCGGGCTGGTCATGCACGCCAGGTCGTCCGCGTCGTCGGTGATCCCGAGCCATCGACAGACCGACGGGAGCACCGCGAGGGGCTCGTTGACGACATCCTCGGCACGTACACGCAGGTAACGCTCCGGGCCCACACGGCAAGCCAGGCCGTCGATTCTGCGGTGTTGCTCGAGCCAGAGACGTCCGCAGTAGTCCGCGGCGCGGCTCGGCTCCACATTCCAGTACCCCAGAGGGCCCCAGGCCGAGGTCATCGACGCGACCGTCGACCACGGATGCCTGACGAGATGGAGATAGCGCGCCTGCGGGTAGGCCGCTTCCGCACGGTTGAGCGCGTCATCGCTCAGCGACGTCTCGGGCGACTTCTCCACGCCGACGAGCGGATCGACGAGTGCCAGGAGCTGGTCGAGCACGGCGACGACCGTCCAGTCCTGCCGGTCCTCGAGCCACTGCCAGGCACGGTCGAGGGTTCCGGGCGTCTGCTCACCATCGTGAAGCTGCGCCAGGGCGCGCACCAGGCCGGACCCGCGTTCGCGCGCCGGTATCCCCCGGCCCGCGGGCGGATCGACGAGTAGGCCGTCGACGTGTGAGGTGCGGAACAGCCGGAGTTCGGGGAAACCGTAGAGCTGTGGGTGCTGACCCAGCATGCAGACGACAACAGAACTGCAGGACCGCGCCGGCGCCAGGACGAACAGCGGCGGCCGAGGCAGCCGGCGTTGCCGGGTGTCACCTGGTCCCGAGCCGGGCAGGCCGGCCTCCGCAGCCATGATCGGGACTCACGCCCGGGCCGCGCGGGACCACACGCGGCTCCGCCAGGCCGACCCGTCGCGATGGCCGGTCCAGGCATACCCGTCGTCGATGCCGAGGCTGGCAACCCGCTCGAATCCCTTGCTGGACAAGAGTTCGAAGATGTCCGCGCGCATCGGCGTGTTGTTGTGCTCGACCGTGATGAAGCGAATCCGGTACTCGTCGAAGGGAAAGCTCCGAAGAATCGCCAGCTCCGACCCTTCGGTGTCGAGACTCCAGTAGTCGATGACATCCGGCGCCTCGTGCTCGTGCAGGATCGACCCGATCGTCCGTGCCGGCTTGGTCGCGAGCTCGGCGCCCGGTGCCGCCGGCTTGTGGGCGACGAACCGGCGGGCGAACTCGAGATGGAACGGGTCGTACTCGCCGATGATCCCGCCGTACACCTCGGCGGCCTCGTAGAACTCGACGTCGCCGTCTCTGTCGTAGAGGCAGCAGTTCAAGCACACGCAGGCACGGTTCGCGGCAAGGTGGGCGAACATCGTGTCGTTCGGCTCGACGCAGATGCCGTGCCACCCGTACTCGTTCTCCAGCATCCAGCTGTTGCTGCCGAGCACGCCGTCGGAGGCGCCCGAGTCGAGGAAGAACCCACCGCGTTGCCCATGGCAGGCGCTGAGGACGAAGCGGTCCTGACCTTGGTACGAGCGAAACGTCGGCCCGGTCACCGGCGGCGTGTGCGGGAGAAGGCGGCAGATCGCCAGCTGGGCGTCACCGACGGGGCCGAGTCCCCGTTCGTGGGCGCGGAAGCTCGGGTCGGATGGAGGTCGTCGTGTTCGCGCACCCCGTACAGCATGGTGATGTTGATCCGCCGATCGGTGTACGCCGACCCGAAGTCGACCTCGGCCGTGGCGTGGAAGAGGTCGGAGTTGAAGACGATCGCCCGGTTCTCCCGGTACGGGACGTAGATGGCCTTCGCGCCGCTCCGACGGAGAAACTCCTTGATGAGATCGAGCCGCTCGTTGTAGCTGACGAAGTCCCAGTCAGGCGGAGCGTCGACGTCATAGACGATCAGCCCGCCCGTCGACGCGTCGCGATTGGCTCGGTCGGGGGTGATCCAGAAGTTCACGTTGACGGCCGCGAAGTCGGCATGGATGGTCGAGTCGGGCGGGAGGTGGGGCGGGTACTTGAAACCCCAGAGTTGTCGCAGGGTATGGCGCTGCCCGATCATGCGGGGAAAGCGGCCGCGCAGTTCCTCGGCCACCTGCAGCACGAGTGGGCAGTTGAAGCCGGAGTCGAAGAATGCACCGAGGCGCCCGTAGGGGTATCGGTTGCCGTTCCATACCGTCGACTCGAGACAGAACGCCTGCAGCCCGGCGAGTGCGTCCGGATGAAGGAAGTCGTCGATCACGACCAGTCCCGGACGGTTGTGCAGGTAGCGGTCCTCGACCTCGGCCGGGTCCCATGCCGCCGACAGGGCCTGCGCGATCCGCGGTGTGTCGCGGACGTGCCCGAGCCGGGCATACGTCTCACGGATCGCCGCGCTGTCGTCAGGTGACACCGGTCGGCGTGCCTCCGGGCCCCCTCGCTCGAGCCCGGTGATCGCCTCCTCGTATCCACGGACGACACCGTCGACCTCGGTACCGAGCACGCCGATCGACTGCAGGTAACGGAACTGGTCGATGTCGTGGCGCAGCTTGTCGGCGGAGAGCCGTCGATCATCCGCAGACGGGGACTCGTCGGCTTCGGTGGCAGCAACCGTCGTGGCCGGACGAGGACCGTACCGGAGGCTCGCGCTGATCCGGGCGAGATCCCCCGCGAACCGGAGATCGTCGGCCTGCATGGCCCGGACGATCTCGTCGGTGAGCCACCTCGCGCCACCGTCTCCCGACGCCAGTTCGGCTTTCAGGAGATCGGTCGCCGGCTCGAAGACACCGTCTCGCACCAGCGCGAGAGCTGCCTCACGACGATCTCGGCCGCCCGCAACCCGAACGTCGGCGTTGACCTCTTGAATCGCCATCCATCTACTCGAAGCCGGTCTCGGTCAGTGCGCCTGCCCTCCGGAGTTCGTTCGCGTAGTCGACGAGCGACGCCAGGATCACCTGGAACTCGCCGAAGCGACCGAAAATGCCGCCGATGGACACATTGGTCCCCGTTCCCGGCGAGACGTTGGTGCCGGTGCCGGGCGAGACGTTCGTTCCGGTGCCGGGCGACACATTGGTACCCGTTCCAGGCGTCGCCTCGGTACCCGAGGCGGGCGACACGTTCGTTCCCGTTCCCGGCGACACATTCGTGCCGGTGCCGGGCGAGACGTTCGTTCCGGTGCTGGGCGACACATTGGTACCCGTTCCAGGCGTCGCCTCGGTACCCGAGGCGGGCGACACGTTCGTGCCCGTTCCCGGCGACACATTCGTGCCGGTACCCGGTGTGAATTCGGTGCCGGCTCGTCGACCGGCGCCACGAAGTGCGAGCGCGAGGTTCCGCACCAGTCCGAGTGCCGGCTGGATCGACGTCTCCCCGCTGGAGCCGAACTTGATCAGCGACGACACGACTGCTTCGTCACCGCTCTTGCTGACGGCCGTTACCAGGCTGCGCGCAATCGAGGCATCGCTGAGATCGGAATCAGCGCCCCCGTCTGCAAGGTTCTGTACCCACCCCAACATCTGGGGATTCGACACAATCGCGTAAAGCAGATGGTTCGACGCGCTGGTTGCCTCGGGCGAGAGCGCTTTACCGCCGACGTAGTCACCGAACATTCCTGCCGGGTCGGTGACGAACTGTTCTCGGAGGAGAAAGTCGGTCGAGAGTGCACGCATCAAGGCACTCGATCGACGGGCTGTCCGCAATTCATCTTTCATGTCGTACCTACGATTCTTCTGGGCCGCACGTCGCTGTGGGCGCCGCTCACCGTACGCGCGGCGATACCGACCCGCAAGAGTTTCAAAGCGTCACGCCACAAGGGATTGTGATCCCGCTCGTCCGCATCGACGGCTGGCCATGTGTGACCCGAAATCCGCGGCTCCGAGCTCGGCGACCGGGGCACCGCCACACTGGCTCCCATGTCCCCCATCGTCTGACGGACATGGCGCCAGCGCGCCTCGACCGGAGGAGGACGTGTCGTAGACGGACTGAACGAGCGGGCGAAGGCGCCGCCGCAGCGACCGTCGCGATCGACGCCGCGCCATTCCGGGGTGTGCTTCCGCTGCCGATCTCGGCGTTGAAGTCCGCGCCGCCGGTTCTGCGGAACCCGACCAACACGGGCAAGGCGATCGCGTTGACGTTCGAGCAGTTCAACTTCGGCTGGACGAACAACCTCGACGAGACAGAAGCTCGTGCCCTGTATGAGAAATACTCCTGGACCGGGGCGAGGGCCGACTACCGGAACGCCGATCGTGGACCACTGCTCATCCTTGCCGGCGACAACGACACCACCGTGCCCACCGTCATCTCACGAGCGGCGTTCAAGCTGCAGTCCACGAACGCATGGGTGGCCGGGATTTCGCTCGTCCCCGGGCGTGGACATTCCCTCGTCATCGACCATGGCTGGAGCGACATCGCGACGATCGCCGACGAGTTCGTCACGCGCGTTCTCTAGTTGTTGCGGTTGTCGCGGAGTCGCCGACAGATCGGTGCGCCGCCGGAAACGCACGCTCTCGGCCACTGTCTCCTGGCCGCCGACCACCGGGATGCGACACTCGGGCAGTGACTGCTGCGCCCCCGACCCGGACCGACGTCCTCGTCGTCGGAGCGGGGCCCGCCGGATCCTCGGCGGCCGCCTGGGCGGCACGCAAGGGGTGGGACGTCGTCCTCGCCGATGCCGCGTTCTTCCCGCGGGACAAGCCGTGCGGGGACGGCCTGACACCGCGGGCGATCGCTCAGCTCGACGCGCTCGGTCTGGGCGACTGGACCCGCTCCCACGGCACGAACAAGGGCCTCCGCGCGCATGGGTTCGGGCGCACCCTGCACCTCCCGTGGCCGGGCGGTTCACTGCCGGACTACGGATCGGCCGTTCCCCGGACGGAGCTCGACGACAAGGTCCGCACAGTGGCGCTCGACTCCGGGTCGACGCCGATGGACGGTGCTCGTGCAACCGACGTCACCCGCGACGGCGACCGCGTCACCGGGGTCGTGTTCAGGCTGACCGGCGGCGCGCTCCACACCGTGGCCTGCGACCGACTGATCGTCGCCGACGGCGTGCGCTCCCCGCTCGGCCGCGTCCTCGGTCGTCAGTGGCATCGGGAGACCGTCTACGGCGTCGCCGGCCGTTGCTACGTGAAGTCCGGGCGCAGCGACGACGAATGGATCTCTTCGCACCTGGAGCTCCGCGGTGAGAAGGGCGAGATCCTGTCGGGCTACGGGTGGATCTTTCCCCTGTCCGACGGTGAGGTGAACCTCGGCGTCGGAACGCTGGCCACCGCGCAGCGGCCGGCGAACGTGCAACTCAAGCCCTTGATGGCGTACTACGCCGGGCAGCGCCGCGACGAGTTCGAGCTGGCCGACGAGCTCCGTGCGCCCTCGTCGGCGATGCTGCCGATGGGCGGTGCGGTCTCCGGCGTCTCGGGCTGTAACTGGGCCCTGATCGGCGACGCCGCCGCCTGCGTGAACCCGCTCAACGGTGAGGGCATCGACTACGGGCTGGAGACCGGGCAGTTCATCGCGGACCTGATGGCCGACACCCGCGACCTCTCGACCGCCTGGCCGGCGCTCCTCCGGCACCACTACGGCGAGTCGTTCTCCATCGCCCGACGGCTGGCCGGCCTCATCACCGTGCCGCACCTGCTCCCGTCGCTCGGGCCGATCGGGATGCGATCGCAATTGCTGATGACTGTTGCCCTACGTGTGATGGGCAATCTGATCACCGACGAGGACCGAGATGTCGTCGCCCGCGTCTGGCGTGCAAGCGGCCGGCTCTCACTCAAGCGCGACGAGCGCCGACCATTCTAGAAGCGGGTCATCACCGACTGCCGGCTGGCCGGTCGGAACCCGTGACCCTCGTAGAAACTGCTGGCCGCTCCGTGGGCTTCGGTCAACAGGTACACGCCGGACACGTCGTCGAGGCTGTCGAGGCTGTCGAGGCTGTCGAGGAATGTACGCAGCAGCTGGCTTCCGAGGCCGGTGCGTTGCCGACTGCGTGCCACCGCCATCTCGGCGATGCAGAAATGCCAGCCGTCGTACCAGCGCAGGCGATGGCCGGCCACGAAGCCGACCAGCTCCCCGTCCAGCCCGACAAGTGCGGAACCCCGCATACCCGGGTGTGTCGAGCAGATCGTGTAGTCGCCGGGTGGCGGGCCATCCGGCGGCGTTCCTTGACCTGCTGATTCTCGGCCAGAACCCGGTAGATGGTGGAGATGGAGCCCAGGTAGATGCCCTCGTCGAGCAACGTGGCGTGAATCTGGATGGGTGGCAGTCGACGAACCGCGGCGAGTTCGCCACAGCCAAGATCCGGGCCCGCTCACCGGTGCTGAGCTTGTTCACGGGTATCAGCGCAGGCGTGGGTATCGGCACCGGGACACGCGGCTTCCGGGTTGCGGTCGCCCGAGCGACCCCGGTCAGCGCCGTTGCGGTCCGGCCAGGGGATCCTGGCCGGACCGCAACGCGCGGTAGGTGGTCATCAAGATGTCGTGTGCGGGGGTTCGTCCCGCGAGCTCTTGGACAGCTGCTCCAAGAGCTCGTGTGCTTTTCCCATGATCGTCAACGCCACCTCGGTCGTCGCCAACCGCTCCTCAGCCTTCACCAGCCCGCATCGGAGCCTCGCGATCTCGGCCTGCTCGGCGGTCAACCGGCCGATCTTCTCGCCCGGCTCCTTCCCCCCAACACCCCGGCATCGCGGAGCTTGCGCCACTCGGTGATCTGAGACGAGTAGATGCCGTGTTCCCGCAGGTACGCCCCACCCCCGTTACGGCTGATCGCATCCCCGTAGGCGGCCACATGGTGACGTTTTGGGCCGGTGTGAACGACCGGCGCGGCGTCGGACCGCCGGCTCGAGGTCCGGAACTGCTGCTACTCATCGGGCTATCGTCGCGCACCGCGACCACGGATGGACTGGACATGATCAATGGTTTCCTGGTTCTCGCCCTACGCACACGGCGGACTTGCTCTGAAAGGCTGGCCTCACCCAAACCGTGATGAGACCAGCGGGTCTCAGTGGGAGGCTTGCTGCAGCGCCGTTCCGGAGAATGTCATCGTGACTGTTCGTGACGTCCCCGAGCGCCACACACTCACGAACTCTTCATGCATGGACGCCGCGCCTTCGTCGCCCACTCGAGCACGATCACAGCACGACACTGCTCCCGGCCACCCTGCGAGTTCCCATGAGATGCATGGAATAGAGATCCGAGATTCTCGAACACCGGTAGGGAATTGTCGGTCCGGGGAGCCATCGACCGGCCGATCCGGGCGTCGGCCGATCATCTGGTCACGCATGCGGCCACTGGACCTTGCACTCGGTGGCGTCCGTCACTCGCACCAACCCATCAGGAACGAGCACTGGCCGCAGAACACCGATGACTTCGCAGTGCCGACGCCGATCGATGTGTGGGTCCGGATCTGGTGGGCCTACCTGTGGCCGACGGAGGCGCGGCCGGCCGTCGCCGACAGGTGGGGACGCCGGCACGTGCGCGTCGTCCTCGACCCGCCGGCCCGCTCTAGCGGCGGCGGCGCCACCCCTACTCGTCCGGGTGCGCCGGCAACCCGAGCAGCGGGAACAACGCGATGTCGAGGAAGTTGGTCGTGCCGGCGATGCGACCGTCCACGATGTCGACAACGATCAGCGAGAACGGCTGGTGCAGACCACCGGGGCCGCTCGGACGGTATTGCGCCAGCGCGGGCGCGCCGTTTGCCACGGTGGTGATGAACCGCGACCCGCGGCGGTCGCGCCCCGGCCCGAGCATCCACGCGACGATGTCGGCCGAGCCGCGGAGCCACATCTCGAACGGCGGCATGTTCTGAGTCGCGTCCTCGTGCAGCAGCTCGACGAGCGCGTCGACGTCGTAGCGTTCGAAGGCCTGGACGTAACGGGCCAGCAGCTCCTGCTGATCGGCGTCGAGCGGATCGAACGCGTCTGACGACGAGACACCCCGCTCACCGATGGTGGCCCGGGCCCGCTGGAGCGCACTGTTGACCGACGCGACCGAGGTGTCCATCAGAGCGGCGACCTCGTCGGCCTTCCAGCGCAGGACTTCCCGCAGGATCAGCACGGCACGCTGGCGTGGCGGGAGGTACTGGAGGGCGGCGACGAACGCGAGCCGGAGGGACTCGCGAGCGACCGCCTGGTCGGCCGGGTCACTGCCGGCAGTCGAGAGCTGCGAGTCGAGGATCGGTTCGAGCCAGGTGTTCTCGGGCTGCCGGGCGACCAGCGACGACTCGACCGGCTGCCATGCCGACGCGGACAGGTCCATCGGCCGCGCGCGACGGTTGCGCCCGGACACCAATGTCCAGGCAGACGTTCGTGGCGATCCGGTACAGCCAGGAGCGCAGCGCCGATCGGCCTTCGAACGTGTTGTGCCCACGCCACGCGCGGACGAGCGTCTCCTGGACCGCGTCCTCGGCGTCGAACGACGATCCGAGCATGCGGTAGCAGTAACCGACGAGCTCACCCCGGTGCCGGTGCAGCGCCGTCTCGAGGTCGGCCACCGCGTCGGTGACACCGTTCAACTCGGCGGACACGCTTGTCATCGGCCACTCCCGGCGCTCGTCGTCATGTCGTCCACACCACACGCGACCGACAAAGCGACACTCTCAGCGATGCAGCCGGCGCCGGATCAGCGGGAGGACGGTCGACGGGCCGGTCAGCGGCACGAATCCACGCGCGGCACCGACGAGTGCGGCGTATTCGTCGTCGGCCAGGACGATGTCGCCGGCGGCTGCATTCTCCTCGACCTGCTCCTCGCCGGAGGCGCCCGGGATCGCGACGACGGCGGGATCGCGCAGCAGGTACGCGAGGGCGATCTGGCTGGTCGTCGCCTCGTGGGCATCGGCGACCTCGCGCAGAACGGCCAGCAACCCGGCGCCGCGCTCGAGGTTGGCCGGGAGGAACAGCGGGTTCATCGCCCGCACATTCCCCGGCGGCGGGTTGTCCGCCGTGTACCGGCCGGACACCCAGCCCTGCGAGAGCGGGCTGTAGGCGATCACCAGCCGCCCGTTCGCCCGGGCGTACGGGATCAGGTCGTCCTCGGGCTCGCGGTGCACGATGCTGTAGCTCACCTGGTTGGACAGGACCGGCGTCCCGAGAGCACGCTCGGCGGCCTGCCACCGGTCGAGTGAATAGTTGCTCACCCCGACGTCGCGGACGAGTCCCGCGGCCTGCAGGCGACGCATCCCCGCCATGGTCGTGCCGTCACGGATCACCGGGTTGGGCTGATGCACCTGGTAGAGGTCGATCGCATGCACACCGAGCCGGGCCGCGGAGGCGACCGCACGCTGTTGGACGACCCCGGACACCGGCAGCACCGGGAACAGCTTCGTGGCGACGAACGCCCGGTCGCGATCGTCGCCGAGAGCCACACCCAGCAGCCGTTCGCTGCGACCGAACCCGTACGCCTCAGCGGTGTCGAAGAGCGTGATCCCCGAGTCGAGCGCGCGGCGGACGATGCCGTGGCTGCGCGCCTCGTACTCGGAGCCGTACCCCCACTCCCGGGCGCCGAACTGCCAGGTCCCCACCCCGATCCGGGAGATCTTCTTGGCGCTGACAGTCTCGAGCTCGGCATAACGCATGGCGCCAGTGAACCGCACCGCGCACAACCCGATCGCCGGTCGGGCTCAGCTCGACCCAGCCTGGACCGCCGGGCGGTCACCCGCGGCTCAGGTGACCGCATCGCTGAGAACCGACGCGGTCGAACTCGGGTAGTAGATCCGGTAGTCCTGCGGCGTGGGCGCGGTGTCGGACTGCGCCGTGAGCATCCACACCAGCCAGTCGCCCGAAGCCTGCGTCCACTGCCGGTACGCGTCGTCGCGGATGTCGTGATCGGACAAGCCGAACTCCCCCAACACCATCGGCGTCCTCGCCTTCGCAGCGATCCGTCGGTGCTCCTTGATCCACGCGACTCCCCAGCCCACCGGGTCGGCCGACGACGGACCGCCCCAGTTCTCCGGGTACAGGTGCACAGAGCCGTAATCGACGGCAGGCAAGGCGATCAGCGCCGGCCAGTCGACCCCGTCGTAGCCGGAGTAGGGGAAGTCGGGGTCGCCGGTGCGCCCGAGGAAGCCCTCGTCCCCGACCGCGACCATCTGGTGCGGTGCCAACGACGACACGTACCGGCTCATCTGGGCGGCCCACGAGGTGAGCGTGTCGCCGCTCGCATCGCTGCGGCAGCGGGGCTCGTTGGCCAGTTCGAACGCCGCGATGGTCGGATCCGCGTTATAGCGCAGGCCGGTGTAGGTGTTGCGGTGGTTCACGAAGTGCCGGGCCCAGGACCGGTAGCAGTTCCGGATGGTCGCGTCGGTGTAGAACCGGTCATGGTTCGTCGTGCGACCGTCGGAGTCGCCGTAGGAGTCGTCGGGAAGGCCCAGGATCCAGCTGACGTACTGCGCCATCCCGCCGTAGTCGGGCCAGTTGTTCACCAACGGCAGGACCAGGCGCAACCCGCGCCGGCCGGCCGCGGCGACGGCGTAGTCCAGCGAGTCGAACGCGTCGTCGTCGTAGACGAACGCCTCCGGCTGCAGCGGGGTACTCGCACGGGCCGTTCCGTCCGCGAAGCCCCAGGCGCGGACGGCGGTGAGGCCCATCGCGGCGGCATCGTCGAGGACGTCGTCGATCAGGTCGTGACCGACCTGGTGCAGGTAGTAGCAGTTCGTCCCCCGCATGTGCCACGGCCGGCCCCCGATCCACAGCCGACCGGCCTGGGAGTGCACGTAGCCGCGGCGCGGGCGTGCCACACCGGTCGCCGACGCCGGCAGCCCGCCGGCCACCGAGAATCCTGCGGCCAGTGCGCCGGCGAGGACGAGCCGCCGGGTGATCATCGGATCGGCCATCTGAACTCCTGCTCACCGTCGGATCGAAGCTGACGGTAATCAGTAGCTCACGCTCAGATGCTGAGCCGCAAACTGCGGTCTGGGCTCAGCGTCTGCGGTCAAACGTCTTCGGGGCTGTGCTCCTTCAGCCAGCCGCGCAGCGGGACGTCCTCGTCGGTCGGCGAGTAGAAGCCGTTGGAGTTCAGCCCGTCGCCCAGCAGCTGGCGGCGGATCGGGTCGCTCTGCTCCCACAGCCCGGAGACCGTCATGTCGTCCTTCGTCCGGATCCAGCGGTAGCCGTAGCCGTAGAAGACGACCTTGCGGGTGACGTTGGACCAGTTCGGGCTGGCCGCGTGCCAGGTGCGACGGTCGAAGAACACGACCGTCCCCGGCTTGGCGAGCACCGGAACGGCACCCTCGGGCTGGCCGGTTCCATCAGGCACCGGGATGTCGTCGCGCAGATGGCTGCCCGGCACCACCCAGAAGTTGCCGCGGCCCTCGACGCTGGTGTCCGACAAGAAATACGCAACCTTCAACGACAGCATCGGACGCGGGTGCGACTTGATGTCCTGGTTCACGCGGCCTGAATCCTGATGCCAGCCGAAGGTCTTGTCGGTGCGCTCCGCGCCTGAGGGCGGCGTGACGATGAGGTGACCGTGGTAGAGGTTGATGTTCCAGCCGAGCAGGCCCCACACCTTGGGGAGCACACGCTCGTAGTCGACGAGCTCGACGAACGCCGGATCCTCGGGGATGAAGTTCGGGAAGAACATCGCCTTGCCGGGCTCGGCGGCACCGGAATCGAGCTGCCGCTGGTTGATCTTGTCGGCCGCCGCTTCGAGCGCGGCCACCTGCTCGGGGCTGATCCCGTCCTCGATCTGAAGGACGCCGTTCTCCTCGAAGGTCTTCCGTTCGACATCGGTCAAGCGGTACTGCAGGGATGACACGTCCATGGTGGAAGCTCCTCAGCTCGACATCGCACGTAGGGCATCTCCATTTTCGCGCCGCTCGCTCGTGAGGTCACCGATACGACGGCAATCGGCCACCTACGGCCAGACAGATACTCTGGTCTGACAAGTACTCCACCTGGACGCCCAGCCGACGACGGCACACCGCGTCGAGCGATGCCGAATGCACCCATCTGCGGGCTTGGGCTTGGGAGGTGCATTTGGCATCTCTCGCCGGGCTCGGGCAGCCAGCTCCACGTCGAGAGTGCGCAGATTAGTCTCCGGCGCGTCCCCTGCGGTTGGATTGCGCACTCCGGGCGAGGTGCTTGAAGAGATGCCCAGTGCACAGGTGCACAGCCGGTCGCGATCGGGTTGTAGTCCATCCAATTCGGCACCGGCGTTCGAGCGATACGGTCGGCGAACGGACTCGACGAGGAGCGACGTGACAACCGAACAGCCCGCCCGCACGCTCACCTACCGCGACCTGATCGGACGGCTGACCGACCTGCGTCGACTCGCCACCCCGCCCGTCGCCGGCCAAACGACCGGGACCTTCACCAGCTACGACCGCAGTTCGACGTTCGACAAGGCGACCGGCACCTACCGGGACCGGGACGCCAACGCGGACGGGTCCGGTTACATCCGCGAGCACGACGACGGTGGGTTCATCGTGTTCGACGCCGACGGCCCGGGCGTCATCTGGCGCATCTGGTCGGCGTTGCCTGCAGATGGACACATGCGCATCTACATCGACGGCGGCACCGAGCCGGTCTTCGACCGGCCGTTCCACGACCTGTTCGACCGCTTCGGCGACGAAGGGCCCCCGGCCAACTTCCGGGACCTGATGCCGACCCTCTCGCGCGGACGCAACTGCTGGATCCCGCTGCCTTATCAGGAGCACTGCACGATCGTGTTGGACGAGGGCTGGGGCGCGTACCACCACCTCAGTCACTCCACATTCCCTGCCTGGTGGACGGTTCCGTCGTTCGACGGCACTTCAGCCCCGACGACGCGATCGCGCTGGCCGAGGCGGACCGCGCGCTTTCCCCGCGTGGGCGGCGACGTGCGGACCGCTCGGCGGGCGGATCGTCGAGCGCGGTGCGTGTCGAGCCAGGAGGATCGACCGTGCTGGCGGAGCATCACCTGGGACGGCGGCGACAGTCCCGCCGTGTGGGGCCCACTGGGTGGCTTCTTCGGCAGCGCACCCGGCGTCCAGCCCTGCGACACGCTCCCGCTCGGCGCAGGTCACCACGGCTTCCGCAGCTCGTGGTTCATGCCATTCGCCCGTGGCATGCGCATCGAGATCGGCAGCGACGACGTGATCGCCCACGACGCGACCGCGGTCGTGGAGGTGAGCGACCTCGACGTGACTGAGGCCAAGGGGCTGCTCAGGTTCCATGCGCGTTGGCATCGTGGCGAGTTCGGCGATCTCGACCGGTCCCGCTTCGACAGCGACGGTGACCGGTGGCCGGACTGGCCGTTGTTGCTGGCCGACGGGTTCGGCCGGTTCTGCGGCGCGCACCTGCACGTCTACAACGCCTGGCATCAGCCGGCAGAGAAGCCGGAGACGTGGTGGTACGGCCGCTGGGACCGCAAGACCATCGACTGGTGGTGGGGTGAGGGCGACGAGAAGTTCTTCGTCGACGGTGAGGCCTTCCCGTCCACGTTCGGCACCGGCAGCGAGGACTGGGTCGGTTACGCGTGGGCCGCCGAGCCGCCGTTCCCGATGTCCGACAGCGCCTTCGCTGCACAGCCCTTCGTCGAACTCGATGCGAACGGGCACACCAGTGTCAGCCGGTTCCACATCGCCGACGACGTCGCGTTCACGTCGTCGTTCGAGGGCTTCCTGGAGAAGTACAAGGACGGCGTGTGGGACCGCACGAATGCTTGTCTCTACGCCGCAACCGTCTACTGGTATGGGGAATCCGGGACCGAACGCCGGTACCGGGAGTACACGCCGGCCGAGCGCTGGGGTTTCTACCAGCTCGGTTGACGACGCCGCTCGAACGTCGGTGGAGCGCCGGCTCAGCCGGCGCCGGCCATTCTGCCGATCAGGTTGTCGCCGGTGACGGCCAAGCAGGCGTAGCCAGATCCCTGGGTCCCACGCGTCCTTGCCGGCCCGCGTGACGGAATGTTCAACCGGTGTTGGCCATGGTGCCGGTGTCGTCGTGGGCGTCGTCGACGGCGATGCACACGTATCCGCGATCGTGGGTGTCCCAGGTGTCGCGCGTCGGCAGGATCTCGTAGGTGTCGAGCCGGCTGTGCGTCGAGCCGGAGAACCTCACCAACCCCGTATCGCAGAGCTGGTCGACGGCATCCTCGACCTGGCTGTCGCCGGGGTACGGCCCGTCGGGAAAGTCGCCGACCTCGTACACCTCGGCGTTGTGCGGGACGGCGCAGTCGACGACGTCGAGCCAGTCCTGGCTCTGCGGAACGTAGGAGGGCAGGTCGACACACTCGCCCGATCTCAGGTCGGTGAGAATGACCTGGCTGGAGTCCGGATTCGAGGACCGAGAGTCCGCGGAGCCGCCGTCGTCGATCATGAACACCAGCCCCGCGGTGACGAGCCCGAAGATCCACACGGCGGAGATGATCAGGCCCGCGACAGCCAGTCGGCGCCCCGATCGGCGGCTCGCATTGGTCCGGACGAGCCCGGCCACGCCGAACGGGAGCGACAGCGGTAGTACACCGAGCACTGCGGTGACGAAGGCGGCGATGGAGATCCCGTCCCGCCGAGCGTTTGGCGCAACAGCCGATGTGGGCGCGAACGAGGCGAAGCCCGGCGCCGCTGCCGCGCTACCGACCGCCACCGCGTCAGGCGATGCGGCGACGTGGGACGTCCATTGGTACCCGTCCCAGTACCGCTGGCCGTTGTAGATATAGGGATCCGCATACCAGCCCGCGGGCGGAGGCGTCATGCTGGCACCGACGGGCAGCTGCCCCGGCCCGGTGTAGGACACGACCACACTCAGATCTGTGAGACGGAACTCGATGCGCAGCGCATGCGCCGACGGAGATCATAGCGGGCATATCGTCGCGACGGCGGGGCCTGCCCGGTCGCGGTGCGGCCGCTATGAATCAGAGCGACGCGAAGCGTACGACGACCTTCAGGCCGTCTTGCGGCGCTTGCTGGTGAACAACTGGCCGGCCGGCCGGCGCGGCAACCCGACGCTGCTGGCAGCATCGGCGATGGCACTCACGGCTGGGTTGACGGGCTTGCCGACTCGTGCGGACCGCTCGATGATGAGTCGGGCAGCATCACGCTGAGCCTCGGTCACCCGGATGGTCGCGGTCATGTCACTCCTCGTCGAGTTCGACATAGGTCTCGACGTAACGGTCGCCGTCGCTGAGTCCATCGTACTCGTCGACCGCGGGCTCGACCACAGCTGCGAGAGTGGCATCGACCATGGCCTCGGTGTCCTCGTCGAGGTCACCGCGAGCGATGGCGCGGATATAGCGGACACCCAGGCGGGCGCGGTGAGGGTCCTCGGAGAGAGCCTGCTCAGCCGCCCACCGAAGATTGGTGAGCGCATCCTGCTTGCGGCCGAGGGCGTCCTGGCGACGCGCCACCAGGTAGGTGACGACATGGCCGAACGCCGCACCGGCGAAGGCCGCGATGGCCGCAAGGACTGCCAGCCACCCGTTGTCCATAGCCGAACGCTAACGGTCAGCAGCTTCCCGGTGCCCGACACCTACGAAGCCAACGAGCACCCGCACATCGAGGTCCCGTCGTACTACTGGGACACCGACGGCAACAAGGTCACCGAGACGATCGGGTGGTCGCGCGTGCGCTACACCGGATATTCGTTCCTGGCGGTCGATGTCGAGCCCGCACACGCCGGTTGGACGACGACGCTGACGGTGCGCGCCGTGGCCGAGAACGGCTCGGAGATCGACCGGTTCACCCTCAAGCGGACGGCCGGCCAGGTCAACCAGACGGCGCGTGGGGTCGAGACCGCCGTCCCGGACCTGACCGCATCCTGATCGACGCGTCGATAAACCCCGCGCTCCGTCGGTAAGGGTCAGCGGCCGCCCTCGATGCGACGTCCACGCTGCTGCACGCCGGCCACGCCGTACGGGTAGTCGCCCGACAGCGGCGTGCTCGCCTCCGAGAGCAGGTCGGTCTCGTCGGCGCTCAGGTGGAGATCGGCCGCACCGAGGTTGTCCTCGAGCTGCTCGACCGTGCGCGCACCGAGGATCACCGACGTGACCGACGGCCGATCGACCAGCCACGAGAGTGCCACCTGCGCCATCGTCACGCCACGGGAGTCGGCGACGTTGCGCACCGCGTCGACGACGTCCCAGGTCCGCTGGACGGTGTTGCGGGCGTCGTAGGCCTCCATGCCCCGGTCGGGATTCTCGCCGAGCCGGGTGGACCCGGTGGGGCGTTCGTCGCGCGTGTACTTGCCGGTCAGCCAGCCGCCACCCAGCGGCGACCAGGGCAACAGCCCGAGCCCGTTCGCCAGCGCGGCCGGGACGATCTCGAACTCGATGTCGCGCGCGAGCAAGTTGTACTGCGGCTGCAGCGTGACCGGCTTCGTCAGCCCGGTGTAGTGCGCGACGTCCACCGCGTGCTGTAGCTGCCAACCGGTGAAGTTCGACAGCCCGAAGTAGTGGATCTTCCCTGCCCGCACAGCGGAATCGACGAACGAGAGGGTCTCCTCGATCGGCGTGAACGGGTCGAAGGCGTGCACCTGGTAGAGGTCGATCGTGTCGACCTGGAGGCGGGTCAGCGACGCGTCCAGCGCCCGGCTCAGGTGCCGGCGCGAGAGGCCGACATCGTTGGGCCCGGTGCCGGTGGGGAACCGTCCTTTGGTGGCGAGCACGACGCGGTCGGTCACGTCGGCGGGCCGGTCGGCCAGCCAGCGACCGATGATGGCTTCGCTCTCGTTGCCGGAGTAGACGTCGGCGGTGTCGACGAGCGTGCCGCCGGCCTCGAGGAACCGGTCGAGCTGGGCATGCGAGCCGGCCTCGTCGGTCTCGGTGCCGAAGGTCATCGTGCCGAGCGTGAGGTTCGAGACGGCGGTGCCGCTCGAGCCGAGGGTGCGGTATTCCACGGGACGTGCTCCTGTCAGAAGGGACTATCGGAGTGAAGCCGGATTTACGCGAGTGCGGAGGACGGTCAGACGCCGGGTTCGAGGAGGAACACCGGGATCAGCCGGTCGGTGCGGGTCTGGTACTCGGCATAGGGCGGGTAGGCGGCGACGCAGCGCTCCCACCACAACTCGCGCTCGGTGCCGCTGATCTCGCGTGCGACCAGATCGAAGCGGGACGGCCCGTCCTGGAGCACGACCTCAGGCTCGGCGCGCAGGTTCAAGACCCAGACGGGGTTCTTGGGTGCGCCGCCCATCGAGCCGACGGCGGCGTAGACTCCGTCGTGCTCGACGCGCATCAGCGGGGTCTTGCGGAGCTTTCCGGACTTGGCACCCAGTGAGGTGACGATGATGACCGGGAGCCCGCCCATGGTGAGCCCGTCGGTTCCACCGGACGTCTCGTAGGTGTCGACCTGGTTGCGGCTGCGTTCGCTCGGACTGGGTTCGTACTCACCGACCAATGGCATGCGTCCAGTCAAACACTCCGGGGCTGACACGAGCGCCCGGGGGTTGGATGCTGATCGCCCCGGTCGAAGCCGCGTGGATCAGGTCAGCCGAGCGGCCGCAGGTCCATCACAGAGCGCATCCGGGCGACCCGCGGGATGGTCCGGGCGCTCTCGGCCGTCAGCGCGCGCGGGTTGAGCACGTCGGCGGTGAGGTCGATGTGGCCCTGCCCGGGTACGACGACGAGTGCACCGGCGGCCGCGGACTGCTGGGCTGAGAACAGGTAGACGTTGCCGGTCTCGAGCGGCGAGTCCCCCGAGACGACGACGCGTTCGTGCCGGGTGGGGACGACGCCGCCGAGCTGCGCAAGTGTCACCTGACCGGCGAGCGCGCCCTTCATCACGTCGATCACGGTGACGTCGAAGTGCGTGTAGGGAGTCGATCCGACCATCTCGACCGGCTCGGCCGCGTCGACCCGGCCGACGAACACCGCGTCCGCCGCCCGGACGAGCTGACGGTCGTCACCGGTGGCGAGCGCTGCGGATGGGGCCACCACGACCCGGTCGTGGATCGGCGATGCCCGCGTCTGCATGGTCAGGCCGGCGGTCAGCAGGAGTGCGGCGCTGACCGCCGGCAGGGCGATACGGAGGGCGAACCGAGCGGGCATGCGTCACCTCCGTAGCCGGAACCGACTTCCATTGTCGGTTACCGAAGGTGCACACCGATCGCCGTGTGGTAACGAACGTAGGACGGATTGGCGACAACCCGGACACGCTGCCGGGACAACCCGGGACGCACTGTCAACGTCCGCGGGAGGTGCGGGAGTCAGGTCCCGGTCGCCCGCAACGTAGCGACGATCGCCCGGTGGTCACTCCCGTGCGCGGCGAGCACGGTGTCCGAGACGACCGCGAATCCCTTGCTGAGCGCGTGATCCGGCCGCGTGACCGGCACCTTGGCCGGCCAGGTGAACCCGAGGCCGCCGCCGGCGACCCGGCGCGAGTCCTGGACCTCGGCGAGCAGCGGGCGCATGTTCCGGTCGAAGGTCACGGCGTTGAAGTCGCCCACGACCACGATGCGCGGCGACGGATCGGCCCGGACCGCCGCTGCGAGCGCCGACAGGGCCCGGTTGCGCGCGGCCTCCAGCCCGGGCCGCACGGACGGCAGGTGCACCACGTACAGCGACACGTCACCACTGGGGACCTGCAGATCAGCGTGCAGGGTGCGGTCCCAGGACATGCCGAGGTCGAGGAGGGTGACGTCGGTGAGGGGGTACCGGCTCCAGACCCCGACCGTGCTGGCCGTCGTCGAATGCGCGTAGGCGGCGTCGAGGACCGACTTGGCAGCTTCGGCCGAGACGGCGCCGAGTTCCTCCATGGCGACCACGTCGGCCTTGGTCGCGACGAGCGCGCGTGCCGCCGCGTCGGCGTCCGGATTCACGGCGTTGAGGTTCTGGGAGGCGACCGTCAGCGTCGCCGCCGCGCTCGCAGCCGGTCGGTGCGACACGAGCATCGGCACGAACACCACCGACCAGACCGCGAGCCCGATCAGCACCCACAGGCCGGCGCGCGCTGAACGGCGGACGATCGCGGCGAGCAACGCCAGCGCGAACAGGACGATCGTCCACGGCAGCAGGCTCTCCCACACCAGCCCGATGCCGCCGCCAGCCGGAACCCATCGGTGTCCGGCCAGCGCGACGATCAGGGCGACGGTGAGCAACGTGACGATGTTGCCGCGGCGATGCGGACGTGGACGCGCAGGTTGCTTCGCCGCCACGGGGCCGCCTCTCGTCGGGCCCGTCGTCGGGTCGGCTGCCGCTGGTTCGGCCACCGGTCTTGTCGGGTTCGTCGATTCCATCACCATCATCGCCCAACGAGCTCGCGTACCAAGGCGTTCCCTCGCGCGTCCCGAGCGCGTCGCTACCGCGTCCCGAGCGAGTCGTTAGCGCGTCGAAGTCAGTGCTTCGACGATGCCCTGGGTCGCCGTGAGATCGCCGGTGACCGCGACGTTGTCGGTGACCGCGTCGATGGCGGCCCGGGCCGGACGGCCGCTCAGACCGGTGAGAGCGGTGTCGGTGATCGCGGCCAGCAGGCCTGCGGCGGCCGCATCCGCGTCGACGACGAGGTAGTGCCGATCGTGGAACCGGCCCGGGCCCGCCGGCGCCGGTGGGCACAACGCCGCGGCGTTCTGACGCTTGACGGTCGCGGTCAACGCCCGGATCAGCGCCTTCTCGCGGGTCGGGAAGTCCGTTGCCGTAACGGCGGTGAAGAGGTCGGCCGACACCGGTGCCGCACCCGGCACGGCGGCGAACGCCGAGCCCAGCCATTTGCTGTACGGCGGATATCGACGCTCGAGCAGGAGCCACAACCGCATCACGTCCCGGGCGAGCCGGCCGGCGAGCAGCGCACTGCCGAGCTCGTCGCCGGCCTCCGCGCAACGTCCGGCGAACGGCTGCTCCTCCGCGATCCGACGCCAGGTGCAGGCGAGGACGTAACGCCACACGTCGTCGGGGTACCAGGCGAGTGACTGCCGCGCCGCGGTCAGCAGGCCGGGGCCGTCGTGGAAGACCGCACCTGCGGTGAGTTCGGCCAGGCGTTGGGTGGGCAGGGCGAGCCACCTCGCCGCCGACCATGGATCGCCCGGCGCCCGGCCCGACTGCTCCCGCCACCAGGTGTCGAGATCGAGAACCTCCACGCGATGCCTCAGCTCGCCCGGGCCGCCGGCCGCTCCGCGATCGTCACCGTCGGCTGCGCTGAAGCCGGTGGCGAACCCGCCGAACCCGGCGGCCAACCCGGCCGTGAGCGCGCGCTCGACGACGTCGCGCTGCTCCAGCGCCGCACCCGTGAGAAACAGCTGGCACCGCGGGCCCCAGTCGTGGTCGCGGGACCGCTCGGAGTCGAAGCCGAGGACTTCGGAACCCGGTCCGATCAGCGCCGCCGCGAACTCCCCGTCCCGGCCGAGCACGCCCGTCACGATCGGAGCGACGGCATCGTCGTAGAAACGGCGCGCGAGGTCGAGACCCGTGATCTGCACTGCAGCGTTCTAGCACGCTCACAACCGGGGCGTCGGTGCACGGACGCGGGGCTAGGGTCAGCCGACACACCGCCACGAGAGGACCGCAGCTGATGTCTGGGATCGACGACGCCGAGCCGCTGCTCGAGGTTCGCGAGCTCACCGACGACGAGATCCCAGCTGCCGTCGAGCTCGTCGCACGCGGTTTCAACGCCGATCCGGAGTCCGAGGAATCGCAGCTCGAACGCCCGCTCTGGTCGCTGATGACGAGCCACGGCGCCTTCCTCGGCGGCGAACTCGTCGGTCACACCGGCGGCTTCGACTTCCCGATGACGGTCCCCGGCGCATCGGCCCGCGTCCTCGGCGTCACCAACGTCGGCGTGTCAGCGCTCGCGCGTCGTCGCGGCGTGGCCACCGAGCTGATGCGCGCCCAGCTGCACGCCGCCCACCTCGAGGGGTACGTGGCGGCTGCGCTGTGGGCCACCGAGCCGCGGATCTACGGGCGCTTCGGCTACGGCAACGCGGTCGACATGGCACGGTTGACGGTGGTGCGCTCGCGGTCCTGGCTGCGCGAGATCCCCGGCATCGACGAGGTCACGCTCCACCGGGTCGCGCTCGGCGACGCGCCTTCGCTTGTCCGGCAGGTGCAGAACGCCGACGCCACCGGCCGCCCGGGACTCTTCCCGTGGGACGACGCCTGGACCGCCCGCCAGCTCGACGACACCCCGGGCCTGCGAGAGAGTGCGAGCCCGCTGCAGGTCGTGCGCGCGGAGCGCGGCGGCCGGATCACCGGCTACGCCATCTGGAACAACAAAGGCGACTGGTCCCCCGGCTACCCCGACGGAACTGTGCAGGTGCGCGACGTCCGGGCCTTCGACCCGGCCACCCATGCCGCGATCTGGCGGATGCTCCTCGACTACGACCTGATGGGCCGGACCCGGGTCAGCGTCCCGGTCGACGACGTCCTGCTGTCCCTGCTCGAGGAGCGACGGTCGGCCAAGCTGACGATCTCCGACGCGTTGCACGTCCGGCTGCTCGACGTCGCCGGCGCCCTGTCGGCCAGGCGCTACCGCAGCGAGGTCGACGTGATCATCGAGGTCCGCGATTCCCTGCTCCCGTGGAACGCCGGTCTCTGGCACCTCACCGGCAACCGCACGGGCGCCAAGTGCGTGCCCACCGGCGTGGCCAGCGGCGAGGCGGCCGGGTTCGCGCTCGACATCCGCGATCTCGCCGCGGTCTACCTCGGCGGCGGGTCGCTGCTCGCACTCCAGCGTGCCGGCCTGGTCGTCGAGCTCGTGCCCGGGGCGGTCGCCTCGGCGTCACGCGCGTTCAGCTGGGACGTCGCGCCGTACTCGGACATGGTGTTCTAGATGACTCGCGTCGATGGCTGAGTCGCTCCGCAAGGGCGCCGACGGCCCGGCCCGGGTCACGCCGAGCGCCGGCGCACGGGCACGGGACGTGTCCCGCGACGTCGACGCCGAGACAGCGGGCATCCGGGCATGGCTCGAGGCAAAGGACGCCGAGACGGCCCCGGCCGGTGATCCGCGTGCAGCCCGCCGGCCCGGGACCGATCAGGACGGGTCGGCTCAGGCCGGGTCGGGCCGGCCCGAGTCCTCGTAGGCCGCGAGCTGACCGATCCGCCGCTGGTGCCGCGGGTCGTGGCTGAAGGCCGTGTCGAGAAACGTGACGACGAAGCCGAGCGCGGTCTCGGCATCGTGCATGCGCGCACCGACCGAGATCATGTTCGCGTTGTTGTGCTGGCGCGCGAGGGTGGCCGTCTCGGTGCTCCAGGCCAGCGCGGCCCGCACGCGGTCGACCTTGTTCGCCGCGATCTGCTCGCCGTTGCCGGACCCGCCGATCACCACACCCAGCGAGCCCGGGTCGTCCACGACAGCCTGCGCGGCGGCCAGGCAGAACGACGGGTAGTCGTCCTCCGGGTCGTACCGCAGGGCGCCGTGGTCGACGACCTCGTGGCCCAGCTCGGTCAGCCGGGCGGCGACGAGCCCCTTGAGCTCGAAGCCCGCGTGATCGGAGCCGACATGGACGCGCATCAGTCGAAGACGGGTTGGCGGGTACGGGTGCGCTTGAGCTCGAAGAAGCCGTCGGTGCCGGCGACGAGGATGACGCCGTCGAACAGCTTCCCGGCGGCCTCGCCACGCGGGATCGGCGTGACGACCGGGCCGAAGAAGGCGATGTCGCCGACGTGGATGACCGGCGTCCCAACCTCCATGCCGACCGAGTCCATGCCGGCGTGGTGGCTCTTGTCCAGCGCCTCGTCGAACTCGGTCGAGGTGGCCGCGTCGATCAGCTCGGCCGGAAGACCGGCGCCTTCGAGGGCGGCGGCGATCGTCGCGTCGTCGCGGGGCAGCTTCTGGTCGTGGAAGCGGGTGCCGATCTCGGTGTAGAGGCGTCCGAGGACCGCACTCGGGTCGTCACCGGTCTTCTCGGCAGCGGCCGCGGCGGCGATGCACACGCGGACCGCATGCATGCCCCACTCCAGGCCCTTCTTGCGCTCCTCGGAGAGCTCGTCGCGCCCGGAGTTCAGGATCGACAGACTCATCACGTTCCAGGTCAGCTCGACCGGCCGGACCTTCTCGACCTCCAGCAGCCAGCGGGACGTGATCCACGCCCACGGGCAGCCTGGGTCGAACCACATGTCGACTCGCGACGTTCCGGAGGCAGGGGAAGAGGTGTCAGCGCTCATACCGGCATTCCACCACGCAGGCGCGAGCCGCCGATAGGCACGGACGGCCGGCACTGCCCAGCGTGGGAGCGCACCCGGTGTTCCGTTCCTCACATCGGACCCGGTGTGGTCGGATCCCGAGCCCTCGTGATCGACCGTCCCGGTGCGGCTCGTGCATGGAATGATGCGCGGCATGCCTGGAACCAACCTGACCCGCGACGAAGCGGCCACGCGCTCCGCCGTCCTGTCCGTGACCACCTACCAGGTCGAGCTCGACCTCGCCGACAGCGAAAAGGCGGACACGACGACGTTCGCGTCGTCGACCGTCATCACGTTCGACGCGGTACCCGGCAGCTCGACCTTCGCCGACCTCGTCGCCGCGGAGGTCAGCTCCATCACCTTGAACGGCGTCGACCTCGACCCGGCTCGGGTGTGGGCCGACGCGCGCATCCGCCTCGACGGGCTGGCCGCCCACAACGAGCTGCGGGTGACCGCTGTGTGCCGGTTCAGCCACAGCGGCGAAGGGCTGCACCGCTCGGTCGACCCGATCGACGGCAACGTCTACCTCTACACCCAGTTCGAGGTGCCCGACGCGCGTCAGGTGTACACGACGTTCGAGCAGCCGGACCTGAAGGCCGAGTTCGACTTCAGCGTCATCGCTCCGTCGACGTGGCAGGTCGTGTCGAACGCGCCGTCGCCCGAGCCGACGAGGGTCGACGACCTCGCGTCCCGCTGGGACTTCCCGCGGACCAAGCGCATCTCCACCTACATCACCGCGATCATCGCCGGGCCGTACCACGTCGTGCGTGACCGCTACACGAGCCAGTACGGCGAGATCCCGCTCGGCATCTTCTGCCGGCAGTCGCTCGCGCAGCACCTCGACAGCGACGGCATCCTCGAGATCACCAAGCAGGGCTTCGGATTCTTCGAGAAGACCTTTGCCATGGGCTACCCGTTCGGCAAGTACGACCAGCTGTTCGTGCCCGAGTACAACGCGGGTGCGATGGAGAACGCCGGCGCGGTGACGTTCAGGGACGAGTACATCTTCCGCAGCCGCACCACGGACGCCGCGTACGAAGCGCGCGCCAACACGATCCTGCACGAGATGGCACACATGTGGTTCGGCGACCTCGTGACGATGAAGTGGTGGGACGACCTCTGGCTCAACGAGTCCTTCGCGGAATGGGCGAGCCACTACGCGAGCGCCGAGGCGACCCGCTACACCGAGTCCTGGACGACGTTCTGCAACCAGCGCAAGGTGTGGGCCTACCGCCAGGACCAGCTGCCGTCCACGCACCCGATCGCGGCCGACATGGTCGACCTCGACGCGGTCGCGGTGAACTTCGACGGCATCACCTACGCCAAGGGCGCGTCGGCCCTGCGCCTGCTGGTCGCCTGGGTGGGCGAGGAGGAGTTCGTCGAGGGCCTGCGCCGGTACTTCACCAAGCACGCGTGGAACAACACCACTCTCGACGACCTCCTGGTCGAGCTCGAGGCGGCGTCCGGGCGCGACCTCAATGCCTGGACGAAGGAATGGCTCCAGACCGCCGGCGTGAACACGCTGCGAGCCGATTTCGACGTGGCCGCCGACGGCACCTACAGCCGGTTCGACGTCGCCCAGACGGCCAGCGCCGACTGGCCCACGCTGCGGTCGCACCGCATCGGCATCGGTGCCTACCGGCTCGCCGACGGGGTCCTCGGTCGGGACGAGGTGTTCGAGACCGACATCGTCGGCGAACGGACCTCGATCCCGGCGCTGGTCGGCGTGACGCAGCCCGATCTGCTACTCCTCAACGACGGTGACCTGTCGTACGCGAAGATCCGGCTCGACGAGAGGTCCCAGCAGGCCCTGATCGACCACATCGACTCGATCCCGGACTCCCTCGCGCGCGCGCTGTGCTGGAGTGCCGCGTGGGACATGACCCGAGATGCCGAGATGCGGGCGAGCGACTTCGTCGCCCTCATCCTGCGGGGCATCGGGACCGAGACCGACATCACCGCCGTGCAGAGCCTGTTGCGGTTCGGCGCGAGCGCGCTGCAGCGCTTCTCCCACCCCGGCCACCGGCAGCCGCTGGTATCCGACTGGGAGGAAGGCGTGGGCCGGCTCGTCAACTCGGCCGAACCGGGCAGCGACCACCAGCTTGCGTTCGTCCGCTCGTACGCGGCCGCCGCCGACAGCGACGACGCGGTGGCGACCGTCACCGGCTGGCTCGACGGCCGCGGCATCCCGGACGGCCTGACAGTCGACACCGACATGCGCTGGGCGCTGCTGACCTCACTCGCCCGGCTGGGCAAGGTCGGCGACGCCGAGATCGACGCCGAGCTGGACCGCGACGACACCGTCCAGGGTGCGGAGAAGGCGGCACTCGCGCGTGCGGCGCAGCCGACGGCTGCGGCCAAGGCTCGTGCCTGGGACCTCGCGGTCACCCGGGACGACACGCCCAACCAGACGCAGCGCCAGATCTGCGCCGGCTTCTGGCAGCACGGCCAGGACGACGTGCTCGGCCCCTACGTCGACGCCTACCTGGACGAGGCGCCCACGGTCTGGGACCGCAAGGGCACGTTCATGGCGACGACGGTGCTGATCTACCTGTTCCCGGGGCGGGTCGATCGCAGGACCCTCGCGAAGGTGGACGCGTTCCTCGCCGGCACGCCGCTGGGCGACGCGACCAGGCGCTACATCGGTGAGGGCCGCGACGATCTGGCCCGGGCACTCGCGGCACAGGACTTCGACGCGAGCTGATCAAGGCCTTCTTGATCAGGGTTTGTCGGGCGTGACCGCGGAGTCGATCTCGGGCGCGTCCGTCGCACCCTGATCCATGGCGTCGGAGTACCAGTCGAGGTCGCCCTCGGTGCGGGTGCGATGCACCAGCTTCGGCGCGACCACGAGCAGCGCGATGATCAGGAACGCTGCGACCGGCACGCCCACGAACAGGCCCAGCGTCTTCGCGAGGCCGAGCGGCGGCGCGGGATCCTTGGCGGTCTCGGCGAGTGCCGGCAGTGCCAGCGCGAGGAGGCTGCCCGCGGTCAGCACGGCCGCGGTGGCGACGCGGGCGGCGGTACGACGGGTGCGCGCGGGGATCTCGGTGACGGTCACGCGGCTTACCGTACCGCTCGCAGGATCCGGGTCTCCCCTACCCTGGGGCCCATGTCTGACGCGGTATTCGCCCTGACCGCGAGCCAGCACGACGTCGTGATCGTGATCGTGCGTGTCGCCGTCCTGATCGTGCTCGCGGTCATCCTCCGATTCGTCCTCAACCGGGTCATCACGCGAGTGGTGGGCGGTGCGTCGACCGTGTCCAGACCCTCGTACCGGCTGTTCGGTGGCAAGCACGCCGAGGCGTTGGCGGCCGCACAGCCGTGGCGGCACGAGCGGCAGGCTCAGCGGGCGGCCGCGCTCGGGTCGTTCGTGCGAAGCATCGTGGCGGTCGCCATCGTCACCGTCACGTTGTTCATGGCGCTGAACCTCGTCGGCTACAACCTGGCCCCGCTGCTCGCGAGCGCCGGCGTGGTCGGCGTCGCGCTCGGGTTCGGCGCGCAGAACCTGGTGAAGGACTTCCTCGCCGGCGTCGCCATGCTCGTCGAGGACCAGTTCGGCGTCGGCGACGTCGTCGACCTCGAGAAGGCGTCCGGCACGGTGGAGGCGGTGGGACTGCGGGTGACACGGCTGCGCGACGCGACCGGGATGATCTGGTACGTCCGCAACGGCGAGGTGCTGCGGGTGGGCAACAAGAGCCAGGGCTGGTCCCAGATCATGCTCGACGTTCAGATCGCCTACGACCAGGACGTCGACCAGGCCCGCGAGGTCGTCGACGCCGTGGTGGCCGAGGTCGCGGCCGACCCGGAGTTCGCCGCGAAGATCGTCGACCTCCCGGCCGTCGTCGGGATCGAGCAGGTCACCGGGTCCGCGGTGACGCTGCGGGTCCTCGGCACCTGCATGACCAACGAGAACTTCGCCATCCAGCGCGAGATTCGGCTGCGTCTCAAGGGGGCGTTCGACAGGGAGGGCGTCCGGCTGCCGGCACCGGTCCCGGCGTGGGGGGCGGCACCCGGAGTGCCGCCCGGCCCGACGCCGGGAGCGGTACCCCGCCCGTAGGACGGGGCTGCTGGTCCGGCTAGACCAGTTCGGCGTTCAGGGTGATGGTCGTGCCCGTCAGCGCTGCGCTGACGGGGCAGTTGACCTTGGCGTCGGCCGCGGCGGCCTGGAAGTCCTCGTCGGACAGACCGGGGATCTTCGCCGTCACGCTCAGCACGATGCCGGTGATGCCCTGGCCCGGCTGGAACGTGACGTCGGCCTGGGTGTCGAGCGACTCGGGCGCGTGGCCGGCGTTCGCGAGCCCCTTGCTCAGCGACATCGAGAAGCAGGCCGAGTGGGCCGCGGCGATGAGCTCCTCCGGGCTGGTCTTGCCATTGGCGGCCTCGGAGCGCGACGCCCAGCTGACGTCGAACGTCGCGAGCCCGGACGTGCTCAGGGCGACGGTGCCCGATCCTTCGAGGAGCGAGCCTTCCCAGTGTGCATTCGCAGTACGCGTGGTTGCCATGGCAGGAGCATAGGACCTGGCTTCGAGCCGGCCGCCGTCGGCAGAGTGGGCGCGTCCGCACCCGGCACGCCGCCCGGATCGTGCGGGGGCGACCACTCCGTCGACGCGGGCGACCACTCGTCGGTGGGTGGCGGCCCGACGCCGATTGGGCCGGGTGTCGGCAGGTGCGGGAGACTGGCCTGGTGAGCATGCCCTTCTACGACGCCGTCGGTGGCGCCCCGACCTTCCGCCGTCTCGTCGACCGTTTCTACGAAGGCGTCGCCGCCGATCCGACGCTGCGGGCGATGTACCCCGAGGACGACCTGGGCCCGGCCGCCGATCGTCTGCGGATGTTCCTCGAGCAGTACTGGGGCGGTCCGCGCACGTACTCCGAGGAACGCGGTCATCCACGCCTGCGGATGCGGCACGCGCCGTTCGCCGTGACCCCGGTCGCACGCGACGCCTGGCTCACGCACATGCGCGCGGCGGTCGATGACCTCGGCCTGCACGAGGACCTCGCGGCCCAGTTGTGGATGTACTTCGAGATGGCCGCGGCCACGATGATCAACACCCCGGACGACGACACGGCCGCGCCACCGCCGGCAGCGAGCTTCCTCGCTCCCCCGATGACGATTTCGCTCCGGCCACCGGCGCAAACGGAGTGAGACCAGGCATGGCACCCTGTCGCCCATGACTGCTCAGATCCCGGGATCCCGCGTTGCCGCCACGAACGAGAACTGGTGGCGCGACGCAGTCATCTACCAGATCTACATCCGCTCGTTCGCCGACGGCGACGGCGACGGGATCGGCGACCTGGCCGGAATCCGGTCGAAGCTGCCGTACCTGCTCGACCTCGGTGTCGACGCGGTCTGGATCACCCCGTGGTACCCGTCGCCGATGGCCGACGGCGGCTACGACGTTTCCGACTACCGCGACATCGAGAAGCTCTTCGGCGATCTCGACCAGGCTGAGGCGTTCATCGGCGAGGCGCACGGACACGGCATCCGAGTGATCCTCGACGTCGTGCCCAACCACACGTCGGACGCACATGCATGGTTCGTCGCGGCGCGGGAGAAGGGCATCGGCGCACCCGAGCGCGACCTGTACTGGTTCCGGCCGGCCAAGGCCGACGGCTCACCGCCGACCAACTGGCCCAGCATGTTCGGCGGGCCGGGCTGGACGCAGCTGCCCGAGGACGTCGCCGTGCTCGCACAGGCCGGTGAAGGTAAGCATGCTGATTACTACCTGCACCTGTTCGCGCCCGAGCAGCCGGATCTGAACTGGGCCAACGAGGACGTCCACGACGATCTCGAAGCCACGTTGAGGTTCTGGTTCGACAAGGGTGTCGACGGGTTCCGCATCGATGTCGCGCACGGACTCGTGAAGGACGGGACCCTTCCGGATCTGCCCGACACCGACGAGAGCGAGTTCCTCAGCGCGGACACGAGTCACGAGCACCCGTTCTGGGATCAGCCGGGCGTGCACGACATCTATCGTCGCTGGCGCAAGATCGCCGGCTCCTACGCGAATTCCGAACAGGGCAAGCGGATCTTCGTCGCCGAGGCATGGGTACGTGACCCGGATCGGCTCGCGCACTACGTCCGGCCGGACGAGCTGCACACGACCTTCAACTTCGCCTTCCTCTCCTGTGCCTGGAATGCCGACGCCTTCCGCGACGTCATCGACGAGCAGATCGAGACCCTCGAGGTCGTCGGCGCACCCGTCACCTGGGTGGTGTCGAACCACGACGTCACCCGGCACCGCACCCGCTACGGCCGGGCGATCGGCGACGAGCGCAAGGGCGTCGGCACGGTACCGACCGACCTCGAACTCGGGCTCACCCGGGCTCGCGCGATGGTGCTGTTCATGCTCGCCCTGCCCGGCAGCGCGTACATCTACCAGGGCGAGGAGCTGGGTCTGCCCGAGGTCGAGGACCTTCCCGAGGACATGCTCGCGGACCCGACGTGGTTCCGCACGAACCACGAGCACCGTGGCCGCGACGGCTGCCGCGTGCCGATCCCGTGGACGACCGGCGGGAGCTCGCTCGGGTTCGGCCCGGACGGCAGCACCCCCTGGCTGCCGCAGCCGGCCTGCTTCGGCAAGCTGAGCGTCGAGGCACAGAGCACCGATCCGAGCTCGACCCTCCAGCTCTACAAGGACGCGCTGGCAATTCGGCGCGAGCGGCCCGAACTGGGCGACGGCCCGATGGACTGGCTCGGTAACGACGACACTCATGTCCTCGAGTTCTCCCGGAGCGACGAGTTCGTCTGCGTGGTCAACCTCGGCTCGACCGCCGCGACGTTGCCGCCGCATCGCACGGTGCTGCTGGCCTCGGCCGATATCACCGGGGACGTGCTGCCGGCGAATTCGTCCGCCTGGTTGGAGATCTAGCCCGGCGCGTCGGGCGCGCCGGTATCCCCGGAGCTGCTGTCGTATAGCGGTGCATGGGGTTACGACGACGTTCGCGGCATTACCGACGCGATTGCCGGGCTACCGCTGGCGTCGGAGGGCTGGAGTGCGCCGGCCAGCCCCGGTGTCGTCGAGTCCCCGTCGTCCGCCTGTGGAACCCCGGAGTGGACGCTCCCGCACCACGAACTCGGCGTGTCGGGTCCCGACCCGCCCACTCCGTGGGTGCCCCGGCGCTCATACCGAGTTGCCCGACGGTGCGGACGGACGGCATACTCGCAGGTGATATGAGGATCTGATCACCGCAGCAGCGCCTGCCCCACTCGCCCTGCGAGCGCGTCGACCCCACGGGTCCGTGCCCGGCGAGTACGTCCTCCACCTTCCTGGCCCGGTGATCGCATGACCTCCGCTCCTCCTCCCGCACTCGACGCCGATTCCGGCACCGCGCCGCTGATCGGCTTCGACCTGTCCCGCACGTTCGGCGCCCGTACCGTCCTCGACGGTGTGGACGTGTCCGCCCACCCGGGCCAGCGGATCGGCATCGTCGGCGAGAACGGGGCCGGCAAGTCGACCCTGCTGCGCATCCTCGCCGGCGTCGACACGCCTGACGCCGGCACCGTCGAGCGACCCGACGATCTTGCCTACCTGCCGCAGGATCCTGCGTTCGATCCGGATGTCAGCGTCGGCGACGTCCTCAAGCAGGCACTCGCGGAGCTGCACGACCTGGTGGCGCAGGTCGAGGATCTCGGCAACCGGCTCGCCGCCGAGCCTGACGTCGCCGACGACTACGCGCTGGCACTCGACCACGCCGTCGCCCGGGACGCCTGGGACGCCGATCGCCGCGCCCGCGCCGCGGCCGACGCCCTGGGACTCGACGGGATCGACGACGATCGCCTGATCGGCACGCTCTCCGGAGGGCAGCGGACGCGCCTCGCGCTTGCCGCACTCATGACGACCCGCCCGTCGTGCGTGCTGCTCGACGAGCCGACCAACCACCTCGACGACGACGCGCTGACGGTTCTCGAGGACTTCCTCGTCTCACTGCCCGGCGTCGTGGTCGTCGTGAGCCACGACCGGGTGTTCCTCGACCGGGTCTGCACGGCCATCATCGATCTCGATCCGAGCCACTACGGCACCGACGGGCACGGCGGCCGCCGCTCCACCGGCAACTTCTCCGACTACCTGGCGAACAAGGCCGACGCAGCGGCCCGCTGGCAGCGGACGTTCGAGGAGCAGCAGGAGGAGATCAAGACACTGCGGCGAACAGTCGCGGTCGACGCCCGCCAGGTCGCGCACGACCGCGGGCCGACCGACGGCGACAAGTACATCTACCACTTCAAGGGCGGCAAGGTCGCGAAGACGATCTCCCGACGGGTGCACGACGCCGAGCAGCGGCTCGAGCGCGCGGAGAACGATCAGGTGCGCAAGCCGCCGAAACCGCTCAGTTTCGACTCGGTCCTGACCGCGCGCTCACGGACCGACGGCACAGTCGTCTCGGTGCGCGATCTGGACGTGCCCGGCCGGGCGCACGTCGATCGCCTGGATGTGCACGCCGGCGAGCACCTGCTCGTCACCGGCGCCAACGGCTCGGGCAAGTCGACGCTGCTCGCGGTGCTGGCCGGCGTGCTGAGCGCACCGACCGGAACGGTCTCGGTGTCGGCCCGCCGGGTCGGTCTCCTCACGCAGGACGTCAGCTTCGCCGATCCGAGCATGGGCGCCGGCGCCACGTTCGCGGCTCACGTCGGCGAGGAGTTCGCCGAGGAACACCCACTCGACGAGCTCGGCCTGCTGCATCCGCGTGAGCTGATGACGCCGGTCGGGGTTCTCAGCGTCGGTCAGCAGCGACGGCTGGCCCTGGCGATCCTGGTGGCGCACCAGCCCGATCTGATGCTGCTCGACGAACCCACGAACCATGTCTCACTCGTCCTGGCCGGCGAGCTCGAGGATGCGCTGTCGGTCAGTCCGGGGACTCTCGTGCTTGCGAGTCACGACCGTTGGTTGCGGCGTCGCTGGACGGGCCGGACCTACTCGATGACCCCGGTTGGTGCACCGTCAGCCGCCGTCGAATCGTCGGTCGCCGTCGAATCGTCCGTCGCCGTCGCGTCGTCGTAGAACCCTTCGAGCCAGCCGCGCTCGATCTCGGTCCACCGCCGGGTGTGCCCGCCGGCGGGATCGAAGGCGACCACCACCGTCCGGGCCCGGGCGTAGACCGCGACGCCGTCGCGGACGGCGTAGGCGATGGTCGCTGACGCAGCACCCACGCGCTCGACCCATGTCTCCACCGGAACCGGCTCGGGCCGGAACGTGAGCGGTGCGACGTAGTCGATCTCGTGCCGGGCGACGACGACGTCGCCTTCCAGCGTGGTGACGCCGTGCTCGGCGGCGGCCACGAAGAACAGCGCGACCCGCGCCTCCTCGAGCAGGGTCAGGAACCGGACGTTGTTGACGTGCCCGTAGGCATCCATGTCGGACCAGCGCAGCGGGCAGGGGTACACGTGACGGGCCATGGGGTCATACAACAAGGCCGACGCGGCACACCCGGTATCGGGGTGCCGCGTCGGCCTCGTGCATTTGTGCGGGGTCGGGCCCCGCGATCGGGCCCGGGTGATCAGACCTTGGCGGCCTGGACGGAGAGGGTGATCTCGACCTTGTCGCCGACGAGCAACTTGCCACCGTCGAGCGGGACGTTGAAGTCGACGCCGAAGTCCTTGCGGCTGATGGTCGTCGATGCGTCGAAGCCGGCCTTGGTGCTGCCGTAGGCGTCGCCCTCGACACCGACGAATTCGGTGGCGAGATCGATGGACCTGGTCACGCCGTTGACGGTCAGATCGCCGGTGACGAGGTAATCGTCGCCGTCCTGACGGACACCGGTCGAGACGAAGGTGATGGTCTTCTTGTTCTCGGCGAAGAAGTCGGCCGAACGGATGTGCGCGTCGCGCTGGGGCTGGCGCGTGTTCACCGAGTCGACCTCGATGGTCACCGAGACCGAGGAGGTCTCGACGGAGTCGCCGACGGTGATCTCACCCGAGAAGATGTCGAACGAGCCGCGCACCTTGGTCATCAGGTGGCGGACGACGAAGCCGACCTCCGAGTGTGCCGGGTCTATGGTCCAGGTGCCGGTGCTGAGGCCGAAGTCGGTGAGTGTGCTGGTCATGTGGTGTTCTCCTCGAAGCGGGCGGGCGTGACTGCCATGGTCTGTGGTGCCATGGTCTGTAGTCAGATGGTGAAAATCGTCAAACTTTCAACTGACTCTTGAACCGTATCAGTTATCGTTGAATTGTCAACTGTATGCGTACACTGGTCCCATGCCTGAGACCACTTCACTGAAGCCGGCAGCCACTGACGTGCGCTGGCTCGACGACGACCAGCAGCAGCACTGGCGCGCCTATATGCTCGGGACCCTGGCCCTGCTGGAGAAGCTCGACCGCGATCTCAAGCCACACGACCTGTCGCTGTCGGAGTACGAGGTGCTCGTCCGCCTCTCGGAGTCCCCGGACCACACGATCCGGATGGCCGATCTGGCGAGTTCGACCAATCAGTCGCGCAGTCGGCTGACCCACACGATCAGCCGGATGGAACGCGCCGGCCTGGTCGAGCGAGTCGCCTGTGACGAAGACCGACGCGGCGTCAACGCCGAACTCACCGAGCACGGCCGTGCCGTCCTGGTCGAGGCGGCGCCGGCTCATGTCCGCAGCGTGCGCGAAGGCCTGATCGATGTGATCGACCCCGAGGACTTCGTCGCCGTCGGACGCGCGTTCGCGAGAGTCCGCGGCAGCCTCACCTGCGAATAACAGCCAGCCGATCGGCGTGAGCCGATCCGCGCTAGCGGGTCAGCGTCAGCGGAACGGGCTCAGCGGGTCAGCCGGCGGTGGGTGACACGGTGCGGACGTGCCGCCTCGGCGCCGAGCCGCTCGATCTTGTTCACCTCGTAGTCGGCGTAGTTGCCCTCGAACCAGAACCACTTCGCGTCGTCGGCGTCGTCGCCCTCCCACGCGAGGATGTGCGTCGCGATGCGGTCGAGGAACCAGCGATCGTGGGAGACGACCACGGCGCAGCCTGGGAACTCCAGCAGCGAGTTCTCGAGCGACTGAAGCGTCTCGACATCGAGGTCGTTGGTCGGTTCGTCGAGCAGCAGCAGGTTGCCGCCCAGCTTGAGCGTCATGGCGAGGTTCAGCCGGTTGCGCTCGCCGCCGGAGAGCACGCCGACCGGCTTCTGCTGGTCGGGTCCCTTGAACCCGAAGGACGCGACGTAGGCGCGGCTCGGCATCTCGAAGTTGCCGACCCGTAGCCAGTCGAGCCCATCCGAGACGAGCTCCCATACGGTCTTCTTCGGGTCCAGCCCACCGCGGCCCTGGTCGACGTAGCCGACCTTGATGGTCTCGCCGAGACGGAGCGTGCCGGAATCGGGCTGCTCCTCGCCCACGATCATCTTGAACAGTGTCGTCTTGCCGACCCCGTTCGGGCCGATGACACCGATGATGCCGGCGCGCGGCAGTGTGAACGACAGGTCCTCGATGAGCAGACGATCACCGAAGCCTTTGTTGAGGTGGGTCGCCTCCAGGACGACCGACCCCAGCCGTGGGCCCGGCGGGATCTGGATCTCCTCGAAGTCGATCTTGCGGGTCCGCTCAGCCTCGGTCGCCAGCTCCTCGTAACGTCCGAGCCGGGCCTTGTTCTTGGCCTGCCGCGCCCTGGGGCTGGACCGCACCCATTCGAGCTCCTGCTCGAGGATGCGACGGCGCTTCTCGTCCTTGCGGCCCTCGACCTTGAGGCGGGCCTGCTTGGACTCGAGGTACGTGGAGTAGTTGCCCTCGTACGGGTGGGTCGCGCCGCGGTCGAGCTCAAGGATCCAGGTGGCGACGTTGTCGAGGAAGTACCGGTCGTGGGTGACGGCGAGGACGGCACCCGGGTACTTGGCGAGGTGACCCTCGAGCCATTGGACCGACTCCGCGTCCAGGTGGTTGGTGGGTTCGTCCAGGAGCAGCAGATCGGGTTGGCTGAGCAGCAGCTTGCACAGCGCGACGCGGCGACGCTCTCCACCGGAGAGCTTCGTCACGTCGGCGTCGGGAGGCGGCAGCCGGAGCGCGTCCATGGCCATTTCGAGCTGGTTCTCCAGATCCCAGGCGTCGACGGCGTCGATCGCGGTCTGCAGGTCGGCCATCTCGGTCATCAGGGCGTCGAAGTCGGCGTCGGGATCAGCCATTTCCGCGGACACTTCGTTGAACCGGTCGAGCAGACCCTTGGTGTGCGCGACGCCCTCTTCGACGTTCTCGAGGACGTTCTTCGACTCGTTGAGCTCCGGCTCCTGCATGAGGATGCCGACGGTGGCGCCGGGGGCGAGCATCGCATCGCCGTTGGACGGCTGCTCGAGGCCGGCCATCAGCTTGAGCAGCGTCGACTTACCGGTTCCGTTGGGACCGACGACACCGATCTTCGCGTCGGGCAGGAAGGAGAGGGTGACGTTGTTCAGCACCACCTTCTCGCCGAGAGCCTTGCGGACGTTACGGAGCGTGTAGACGTACTCGGCCACTGCTGAATTCCTCTGCTGGATCTGTGTTGCCGCGGGACTGACCCATCCTGCCAGCACCGGCGAACGTCACGAAACGGGTTCATCGCGACGACCGCCCGAGGAGCGTCAGAGCAGCCGCATGCCCGTCTCGAGGAACTCGATCGCCTGGAACGATTCCGAGTAGTCCAGCGTGTTGCTTTCAGCAAGCACTCCTCGTCAGCTGGGCCCGAGATCAGGCCGCGCTACGGTCGGCCTCGAGAGAGCCTGCCGAGGCAACCGCCGCGCTGTCCCGACCGTCGTCGGCGACGGGCTCAGAGTCGGTATCGGCGGCCTCGGACGGATCGTTCGTCAGCTCCTTCCGCACCCGCGCGAACCTCGTCTGACCACGGTTGAGGTCGTGCCCGACGGCGGCCGCCTCGACCTCGACGCTGATCCCGTTCTTGTCGTCGCGCTCCCACGGGACGACCCGCAGCTTGCCGGTGATGACGATCGGATCGCCCTTGGTCAGCGACGTGACGACGTTCTCCGCCAATGCGCGGAAGCATGCGACGGTCACGAAGGTGGTGCGCTCGTCGATCCACTGGCCGGTGCCCCGATCGAAGTGCCGGGGTGTGCAGGCCATCCGGAAACTCGCGAGCGCGACCCCCTTGTCGGTGCGGGCGAACCTGACGGCGGTGGCGACATTCCCGGTCAGCGTGACCGTGGCATCGTTCATGGGCTTCTTCTTCGCAGGACGCGGCCCCGCCGATTCGGCGTGGACCCTCGTTGGTGGACGACCACCAGCGTGTCCCGACGATCCGACGTCGCTGCCTCGATGCGCCCGGCCTGTGGGTAAGTCCACGGTCCGTGCTGCTGTGGACAACTTCGGGAACCGGGAGGTCAGCGCAGCAGCACCGTCAGCGCGATCCGGCATCGCTCGTGCTCGATCAGCACATGCTCGACCGGCTCCACGATCAGTTCGTCGGCGACCTGACTGACCGACTCACCGATCCGCCCCCGAGCGAGCTCCGCGCGTCGTCTGCCCCCGACCACGCCACCGATGCGGCCGACCACAGCGATGACCACCCCGAGGACCAGCCCGCCGACGAGCAGGACGGCGGGCACGGGCAGCCCGGCCCAATGAGTCCTGGCGGTGTCGGGAAGACGGATGCGACTCGCGAACGCGAGCGCCAGGAGCCAAAGGGCGCCACCCACGGCCACCACGAACACCGCCCAGGCCGACGCGCGCTGCACGGCCCACCACCGCGGGGCATGACCCGAGCCGAGGTCAGTACCTGCCACCGCGGCATCGAGCGAGTCCGTCAACCGTCCCTGCGGGTCACCCGCTGCGGACTCGACCGCGCGCTGCCACGGTCGTGGAAGAGGTCCGCCGGTGCTCTCGATCAGTTCCCGCACGGCGACGTCCGCACGTGCCCGCATGCCCGGCGACCGGGGTGGAATGGAGGTCGCACCGACCGGATTCACGCCACCAGCTGGTCGAAGCGGCCGCACCGGCTCGACTCCCGACCGCACCAGCCAGGAGGTCAGCGGCCAGCCGCTCGCCTTCGCAGACTGCCGCCGGAACGACCGCTCCACCGCCGCAGCGACGAGATCCGCGCCGGCTGCGACACCGAGGCCGATCGCGAGCTCGGATCGCACTGCCGGGTCGATCCGCGGGGTCTCGACGCCGACGGCGTTCGAGCCGAACGCTCGCGCCGCGGCCAGCACATCCGCGTCCGCGCGATCGGCGGCGATGCGCTTGCGGGGCACGAGATCGCCGAGCAGATTGCGCAAGGCCGGAAGTCCACGCCCGGTGACACTCGATGTCGCGATCACCGGAACGCCGGTGAGACCGTCGGCGACGAGCAATCGGTGCAGATCGGCCAGGCACGCGGCCAGGTTGCCGTCACTGAGCCGGTCGGCCTGGTTCAGCACGATCACCATGACGTCGCGGTGCGCGGTCAACGTGCGCAGGTAGTTCGCGTGGACGACGGCGTCTGCGTACTTCTGCGGGTCGAGCACCCAGATCAGCATGTCGACGAGGCCGACGAGCCGGTCCACTTCGATGCGGTGTGCGGCCACGGTCGAGTCGTGGTCGGGCAGGTCGAGCAGCACCAGACCGCCGAGTGACGGCCCTCCCGTCGGAGACAGGGCCGAGGCATGCTCGACGCGATGCCGTCGGGAGACCTCGAGCCAGTCGAGCAGTGCGTGCGCCGTATCGAGCCCCCAGACGATCGCCATCGTGTCCGACGTGGTCGGGCGGCGAACGCCGACCTGAGCCACCGCAACGCCGGACAGCGCGTTGAACAGCGACGACTTGCCCGATCCGGTCGCTCCCGCGAGCGCGACGACAGTGTGCTCGCCGGACAGCCGCGCCCGCTCGGAGATTCGTCCGACGACGGTCTCGGCCTGCGCGAGAGCAGTCGCGTCGAGTCGTCCTCGGCCGGCATCGACGACCTGCGCCAGCGCCTCGACGTCGGCGGCCAGGTGGCCTGCGTCGCCCCGCGGGTTGCCGACGCGGACGTGCCGGCCGAGCCGTCGCGGCAGTGGCCGGGCGGACGGATCGTCGGGTGGGCGGGTCATCTCGGTACTCACGTCGGCAACGACTCGGGCACGAGAGCAGCCGCAGCAATCGCGGTGGTCAGGACGGCCACCTGGTCGTCGGGAATCTGCAGGCGACCCAGAGCACGGTCGAACCGGGACCGCTCGTCGTACATCAGCATGCTGACACGATCGATGAGATTCGCATGGGCCTGTTGGGCGAGTTCGCAGACCGTCTCGTCGCCGAAGACGGATTCGAGCACTCGCCGGGCCACCGCCGACGCACCATCGCCGATGCTCGACTCGGGATCGGCCGGATCAGTCGAGCGTGCGAGCACCGCCACCATCAGGACGACACCGAGACCGTTGACGCCGAACGACAACGCCCGAGCCCTGGTTCGGCCGTTCGATACCTCGGTGCGCACGAGCTCGACCACGGAGTGCTGCCAGGTCCGGACCGCGGCCGTCGCACGAGTCGCGAGATCAGCCGGGATCCGGCCCAACTCGGCGTGTGTCGGCTCACCGAGCACCGTCTGTGCGGCCGGAATCGCCTGCCAGGCTTGAACGACACGGCGTGCTGCCCTGGACGACGATCCGACGACCAGTGACACCAGATCGGCCTCGACGGCAGCCGCGAGGTCGATCTCGACGTCCGTCCGGCCCGTCACCGCAGCGACGACGCGGCCCCGAAGACGGCCGATCCTCGCCTCCACCGTCTGTCCGAATTCGCCGGCCCCGACCAGCTCTCGCCAGTGAGCGAGCACCTCACCTCGCACCGCGGTGCCGTCGGCGCTCGCCTCGCTGACCTGCGCGATGGCCGATCGGTACTCCGCAGTGGTCATCGCCGCGAGCTGGTCACGAACGGCGAGCTGCTCGATGGCCTCGGCGACGACGGCCGGCGCACGGCGGAGAAGGCTGGCGACCGCGCCGGCAAGCGTCTGGCGGACGACCGCGGAACGCGTGGCCGGATCCCCCGCCAGCACACCGAGCCACTCCGCGATGGGTTCGACGCTCTCGGCCGGGAGCATCCCGGCGGGGTCGAGCGGGGATTCGGCGACTGTGAAGACGGGGACCTCGCCCAGGCCCTCGAGGGTGAGCATGCGGCGCAGGTCGACGCTGATCTCGTCGATCGCGTCCGGCTCGACCCGGTCCAGCACGACGGCGACGACGGCGGCTCGTTCGGCGGCCCCACGGAGGAACTGCCACGGCACTGCATCGGCGTAGCGGGAGGCCGAGGTGACGAACAGCCACAGGTCGGCGGCGGCGAGAAGTTGCTGTGCCAGTTGGCGATTCGCCGTTGCGACGGAGTCGAGGTCGGAAGCGTCGAGGAGGCCGACGCCTTTGGACACCGACGCCGACGCGACGAGCCGGACAGCCACTGCGTCGTCGGCGCCGCCAGCGCCGGTGACGCGCGGAAGCGTGGGCAACAACTGGTCGGAGGCGAACCACGTGCCGTCGGCGGGGTGGTGAACGAGCAGCGGCAGGCGGGTGGTGGGACGCAGTACACCCGCTGTCGAGACGGCGTGACCGACGAGGGCGTTGACAAGTGTCGACTTGCCCGAACCGGTCGATCCGCCGATCACGGCGAGCAGCGGGGCGTCGAGGCGGGCGAGCCGCGGTAGGACGTAGTCGTCGAGTTGGTCGACCATGGCGTCGCGCATGTCCTCGGCTGCTTCGGCGCCGCTTGTCTGCAGCGGGAATCGCACGCAGACGAGCGCATCGCGAAGTAACTGCAGTGCTGCAGACGGGTCGACGGCCCCACGCGTCGCCTTGGACACTGTCGCAGAGTAGCGGCGTCGAGGCGTTGCAGACGGGCAACCGGGCTGGCCGAGGCGTGCGCAGCCCGTAGAATCCTCGGGTCAGCGTCCTGCCCTCGTAGCTCAGATGGATAGAGCAGCGGCCTTCTAATCCGCCGGTCACAGGTTCGAGTCCTGTCGGGGGCACCGGTATAACAGCAGGTCAGAGGCGTGATTCCCCGCCCGAGCGCGGCTCCGCAGGGTCACCTGACACGCCGCGTGCCACGTCCGTGCCACTAGCCGCGGACTTCGCATGCATCGTGTCGAGACCAACCGCGATCTCGACATCGCGACCGACGACCCGCCGCGCGTAGTGCTTCGTCGTGATCGTCGCCTTCGCATGACCCAACCGCGCAGCGATCTCCACCGGCGACCAGCCGGCGTCATAGAGCCAGGTTGCGTGCGACGCGCGCAGGTCATGCGGGCGCGCATCCAGCCCGACAGCCTTGACCGCCGGGGCCCAAATCCGATGAAGGAAGTTCGAGTGACGCACCGGCAGCCCATGCGGACTCAGGAACACCAACACCTCCTCTCCCGTCCACTCAGATGACTTCTCGATGTGTGACGCGAGCAATCTCGACAAGAACCCCGGCATCGTCACCACACGGTGCTGGTGCGACTTCGGCTCTTCCATGGTGACTACGCCAGCCGCCTCGGACAGAGAGGAGGCCACAATCAGCCGATGCGTGGACGAGTCGACGAACCGTCGTCGTAGCCCAGCGGCTTCCCCGAAGCGCAACCCCGTATACGCCAGCACCAGAACGAACAGGTCGTAAGGCGGACGGACCACGTTGACCAAATCGGCGACCTGGTCAGGCGAAAGCACATGGGGCTCATGCTCGGCGATTCGCGGCAATCGGATACCCCGACACGGCGTAACAGCCAGCACGCCGTCCATCTCTGCCGACGACATCATCTGCGAGAGCAGCCGATACGCCTGCCGAATCCTCGACGGCGACATACCCGAAGCTGCCAGCTCCGACACCCATCCCTGCACCAGCGGACGCGACAATTCACCAAGCTGCCGACCGCCAAGATGCGGGCCTACTACCGACCGCGCCAGGCTCTCGTAACCAACGCGCGTCTTCGGCTTCAAGTTTGGCAGCTCGCGCAACCACATGCGGCTCCACTCGTCTACGGTCACCCGTCCCAACCGATCGTCGATCCAGGTCCCTCTCAGGAGGTCAGACTCCAAGCCTGAAAGCCACTTCTCAGCATCACGACGACGCGCGAATGTCGATGGCGCCGCCAGCAACTCCCCCTTCGGCGTGCGATACCGCGCCTGCCAACGTCCCGATGGCAGCTGACGAACAGCACCGAACGCACGACGGCCGGCCACCTCAACCGGCCAGCTGCGACAGTTTGTCGACGTACTCATGCAGCGCCGCCGCGGGCACGCGACGAACGCTGCCCACCTTCACCGACCGCAGCGCACCCGACCAGATCAACGAATAGACCATGCTCTTGCTCAAACCCAGCACCTCAGACGCCTCATCCAGCGTCAGCAGCAACTTCTCCATGTCCCTCTCCGCCCGTTGATGGTTGGCCGTCCTCCTGCTCTAGAAGGATGTGTCGGCCCGGCCGGTCAGCGTCAAGGCCGCCTCCGGCGTCACTTCGTGATTCCACTTCGTTCCAGCCCTGACCCCGACCGACCGAACCAACAAGCAGCAAGGATCGGAAGGACGCCCAGAAACTGAGCACAGCAACAGGATTCAAGCCGCCACCCGACGAGCAGCAGCCTTGGCCAGTCGGTGTTCACGAGCCCGAGCCGCCGTGTCAGCAGCGAGCGCGGCGTCGCCGTTGGTCAGCCAGCCCATGCCGACGAACCGCCATGACCCGACCACCAACGTGGTGTCGTCGTCGACCTGGTCCAGATCGCCATCCTCCGATCGGCCGGTTGCGTCGAGAGTCGGGCGTTCGCGCTTGTAGTCGCGGCGTGCTTCGCGGAGAGAGGTCAGCGTGACCGAAAACGCACGGGATGCGGTGCCGAACCGACCACGAAACCCGAGGGCGTCGGCCCACCGCCCGAGCCGGCCATACGGTGCGACCCGGTCCGCGTCGACGCCGTCAGCGGGCTCGCGGGTCGCTGCTCGTCCGAGCTGGTCGACGGTCTTACGAATCCGCCGCAGGTGTGCCTGCCCACCCGACCCGGGCTCAGTGGCGGTGGCCTTGGTCGCGTACTTGGCGATGTAGGCCGCGACGGTCTCCGGATGCAGGTCACCATCGGCCGGGTCGTCACGCTCGGCGAGGTCGTGGACGATGCGAGCGTCGACCTGAACCCCAAATCGCAGCTCGAGAGACGGGAGCCGTGGACCGTCGGCCGGCGAGACGAAGTGAACGGCTGCTGCGGCTGATCGCACGAGATCGCATAGCTCATCGGCGCACAGATCGACCTTGGGTGCTGGCCACTGGTCGGCGTCGGTGGGCGGGCCGTCGAGGCGGATCAGGGCGTGGAAGTGGATGAGGCCGCGGCGTTGGTATTCGGCGACTTTTGCGAACTGCACTCGCACCACGTCACGGGCCGCCTTCTCGGTCAGGCCGAGGTGCTGGGCGAGGTGCCGGCGCAGCGTGATGGTGAACCGCCGCCACAGCTCGGGTGCCCACCACTGCCAGACCACGTGGCCGGTGTAGTCGTAGCACTCGCTGCAGAGCGGCTGACCCACGTCGGCGTCGCTGTCGGAGTGAACGCGCTGGCACCACGTCGGGCGACCATGCGGACACAACGTCCGGGGCGACCGTGGCCGACAGCGACGGGCTGAACGACCGGTCTTGCTGCAGCCGTGAACGGCGCCGAACGATGGCGCGGTTAGGGTCGCGAACACTAACGGGTGTTGGCGGATCTCCTCGGGGACGCCTTTGCCGCCGACCATGCCCGCGGACAGCTGGTGCCACAGGTCACCCGCGTACTCAGTGGAACAGGATGGGCACACATCAGCGCGCCGGTTCCCGCACCGCACGTAGGTGACCCGGTCGGGTTCGGTCGCCGACGCGTAGCTGCCCATCACCTCACCCGTGGCCGTGTCCACAGTCGTCGATGACCCGACCAGCCGGACTGGGTGCGAGCAGCCACCCGTGCCCGTGACCTGGGTGGCCCAGCGCGCGAAGTCGGGCCGGTTGATCCGGGCGAACACTTCCCGACCGGCAGCCGGCGACAGCTCGATATCCCCGTCGGCATTGGCGATCGGCGCACTGACCAGGGAGGCTGTCATGCGGCGGACCTGCGCTGGCTGCGAGTCGCGGCGGCACGCTCGAGCAGCTCATCCAGCACAACGAGGGGATCAGCTCCGCGCCCGATCTGTCCTCGTGCCTGGCGGCGCCGCGCAGCCTCGACGCCGCCCCAGATCCCGTCCTCGACGTCAACCAGCGCGGTGACCAGGCACGATGCACGGACCGGGCAGGAGGCGCAGATCTCCAACACCGCGCGCGATGTCGCGCCTCCCTTCTCGGGGAACCACAACTCGGGATCGATGGACAGACACTCTGCGTCGACCGTCCAGTCCGGGTCGATCAGGCGCTCCAACACCCGAGCTGCCGACGCCGGAAGCCGAAACCGCTCGCGCTCGTCGTCCACCTCGACCTCCCAGCGGGCACTCATGCCGCATCCACCGTCGTGCGGGCTGCCCGTGAAGCGCGTGGTTTGCCCGGGGTCGGTTCGGGGAGCGTGATCGGCAGCCGTGCCGCAGCTGGAAAACGTCGAGCTGCAGAGCGGATGTCAGCGTCGGTGACGTGCCCGAGGCGGAAGCGAACCGGTTGGCCGCCCGAGTCGGGAACCATCCAGCCGACCCCCGGGAGTGTCGCGGGGATCAGCTCACACGCAGCACCGACGTGGCGGGCATGTGCTCCGACGACCATGTCGGTCTCGCTGCTGTCGCGCAGGCGGAGGCCGAGGGTTTGGGTGAACAGGCCACGCATCGGGATGACTTCCTTGCGCGGGTCCTGCAGACACGCGACCACCATGTAGCCCACCGCTCGACCTTGTGACAGCAACAGCGACAACGCAGTAGCGGCACGATTCTTCAGGTCGCGGTCGTTCAGGTAGGCGGTGATCGCGGCCAGCTCGTCAACCAGGACCACCACCAACGGATCCACGACCGACGCCTCATGCGTACGGGTGTGGCCCGCCAGTCGACTCGCACGAGCCGCCATCGCCGCTGCGGCTTCCTCGAGCACGATCACCGCCTGAGCAGGGGTCGTGGCGCAGCGGGTCAGGCACGGGCGGGCCATGCCGAGCTCCATGCCGCCCTTCAAGTCGATGCCGTGCACCTGCACGACACCGGTGCGGATCGCGGGACCCAGCCCGATCAGTAGGCCGTGGACCGCGGACGCCTTGCCCGCACCCGTCGCCCCCGCCACCAGCGTGTGCACCCCGAGACGGACCGAGAACTCGCCACCGTCCTCAGTCCGCCCCAATGACACATTGGCCGTCGACACCGGGGCATCCAGTTCAGGAACCTCGACGGAGAACGGGACCGTTAGGGCGTCGCCATAGGCGAGCCAGATCTGGACTCCCGTTCGGGAGTTGTTCGCTCGTAGTTCGACGCGGCTCGCACCGGCCGCTACCCGTACCGCTTCGGCTGCGGTCTCCCAGACAGCCAGGTCATGCCCGGCCAGCATCTGCGGCGACAAACACAGCCGACCCACGACCCACCGCGCCTGAAGCTGCGGCACGATCTGGACAGCCGGCTCGCCGCGACGCTTGGCCGCGACCATGAACGTCAACCCAGCGCGCTGACACACCACCGGCCACGACCGCAGCACGTGCCCTCGGATCAGCCGCCGCCGATACCGCCCGGCCAGACGCAACTCGAACGACGCCGGGTCCAGGTGCCACCAGCAACGCAGCACCGCGACCACCACGACCAGGCCCACGAGACCCACCCGAACCGCGTGGCCGTAGCCGAGCGCGAGCGGCACAACCGCAACACCAGCCGAGGTGAGCACCAGGCCGCGATGGCGACGCAGCACTCGAAACGGCAGCGTCAGCCAAAACCACGCCTCACGACCGCAACCGACGACGACTGACCCGAGGATCACGTCACGCCGCCGGGCGCGTCTCGACGGGCTTCGGCGCCTTCTCCGCAAGACCCCGCAAGATCTGTGCCGCGTCCCCCAGCGGTGTCACTCGCTCCGCCGTCACCGTCGTGCGGATCGACCCGTAGTCACCACCCACCAGCCGTGCGTGCAGCTCCCCATCCAGCCGAACAACCGACCCCGGGATCAGCGCCGCGATCTGCGAATCCGGCACCAACACCGCCGCATCCGAAGCCAGCCCGAACGCATCGGTCAGCACCAGCGCCGAACACCCCGACAACGGCCTACCAGCCACATCCACCAACCGACCCGACACCACCCGGGCATCACCGGTGCCCGTGTACGTCTGGCGCTCCCGCGCCTCCGACACCACCAACGCCAGCGCCGACTTCAAATCCACATTCATTGCCATGCGATTGCCTCCACCTCTCTAGGTATGTTGGTGCAAGCCTGCACCTATCTAGAGAGGGGGTGACAGAGAGACACGCCGAAACTCTGTTTGTTCATCTGGGTACGCGGCGCCCGGCGTCGAAGTCACTCGCCACCACGATGCGACGGTCTGCTCAACTTGTAGCGTGCGCGGCGGCCAGTCCGTGCGAACATCGGTACGTGCCGCGACCAACGAGTGCCGTGTTCGTCTTCCTCGAACCCATCAGGCCCGAGGTCTACGTATGCACCGACGTCCACGACATCACCCAGGGCCTCGAATCACTCGACGTCGAACACGCCATCGGCTTCACCCACACCGGCCGCATCATCCGCGTCACGCCAACGCCGATTGAAGCGCCCCAGGTTTGATGCCGCTCCTGTTTGAGTCCAGGAGGATGTGCACCATGCCGAAGAAGATCGATGAAGAGTTGAAGGCCCGCGCTGTGCGGCTGGTCAATGATCACCTCGGGGAGTACTCCTCGCTCACGGCTGCCTCGGGGGTGGTGGCCAAGCAGCTCGGTGTCGGTAAGGAGTCGGTGCGCCGGTGGGTGATCCAGGCCCAGGTCGACGGCGGCCAGCGGCCCGGCGCGACCACCGAGGAGCTGGCTGAGATCAAGGCGCTGAAGGTCGAGAACCGACGGTTGCGTGAGGACGTCGAGATCCTGCGCGGGGCGACGACTTTCTTCGTGGGGGAACTCGACCCCCGCAACCGCTGATCATGGGGTTCATCGACACCATGAGAAGCCGAGGCCACGCGGTCGAGTCGGTCTGTCGGGTCTTGCGTGAGCAGGGCTGCCAGATCGCCGCGCGGACCTACCGCGCCTGGAAGCAATCGGGGCGGCCGGTCGCTGCCCGAACCGTGTCCGATGCCCACGTCATCAACGCGGTGCGCGACATCGCCTGGGCCACCGGGTCGGATCGCCGGCGCAAGCTAACTCCCGAAGGGCTCTACGGGCGTCGGAAGATGACCGCGTACCTGCGCCGCACGGTGATGCCCGACGCCAGCGCCGGCTCGGTGGACCGCGCCATGCGGACCCTTGGCCTGGTCGGTGTCAGGCGTGACAAGGGGATCCGGACCACGATCCCGGCCAAGGACGGCGTCCGCGCCGGTGACCTGCTCAATCGGACCTTCACCGCCGAAGCGCCGAACCGCACCTGGGTCACCGACTTCACTTACTGCCGCACGTGGGCGGGGTTCGTTTATGTCGCGTTCATTGTCGACGTCTTCGCCCAGCGGATCGTGGCCTGGCACGCCTCGACGAGCAAGGAGACGGAGCTGGTGATGATCCCGCTGCGGATGGCGCTGTGGCAACGCGGCCGCGACGGCCACCCCGCGACCCCGGGTGAGGGCGTGTCAGATGGTCTGTGTAAGAGGTCGGTTCATCTGAAAGGCTTTCATGATGGATTCCATGACGGATAGCCGTGATGTGTCGCCGCTGTCGGGGAGCGGTAGGGACGTGGCCAAGGAGCTGGCTGCGTCGGGGGCGTTGGACGCGTGGTTATCGTGGTGCTGGCGGTGTTTCTGAGCGTCCTGACCCTCACT
>DAIQRJ010000012.1:0-99312 GCA_036786375.1 Actinopolymorphaceae bacterium | reverse complement strand
GCCACCCGCGCTCTCAGACACCCAAGAAACCAGCCTTGTTCAGCAGTCTCCTAGAGGTGCGCGCCGGCTTCGTGTTCGGCGTGGTGGGCCGGCTCGAACTGGAACGTCGAATGCTCGACATCGAAATGGCCGGCCAGGCAGGACTGCAGCGAGTCGAGCATGCTCGTGAGATGCCCGTCGTGGAAGCACGACTCCTCGACGACGACGTGTGCTGAGAGCACCGGCAGGTCGGACGCGAGCTGGGATGCGTGCAGATCGTGGACGCCGGTGACGTGCGGGAGTTCGAGGATGTGCGCGCGGACCTGGTCGAGGTCGAGCTCCTTCGGCGTCGACTCGAGCAGGACGTCGATGCTCTCCTTCAGCAGCACGAGCGTCCTCGGGATGATGAGTACGCCGATCGCCAGTGATGCGACCGCGTCGGCGCGTTCCCAGCCGGTGAGGGCGATGACGAGCGCCGCGACGATGACGGCGAGCGAGCCGAGCGCGTCGTTGGCTACTTCGAGGAATGCCGCGCGGGTGTTGAAGGTCTCGGCCTGGCTGCCGCGCAGGATGGCGAGCCCGATGAGGTTGGCGACCAGCCCGATCATCCCGAAGACGAGCAGCGAGCCGCCGGAGATCTCGGGCGGGTTGACGAGGCGGCGGATGCCTTCGACGACGACGAACACACCGACCGCCAGCAGGATGGCGGCCTGGGCGGCGGCGGCGAGGACCTCGGCGCGTTTGAGGCCGAAGGTCCGGCGGGTGCTGGCGGGCCGGTCGACGAGGGCGGTGGCCCAGACCGCTAGGGCAAGCCCGCCGACGTCGGTGAGCATGTGGCCGGCGTCGGCGAACAGGGCGAGGCTGCCGGTGATGATGGCGCCGACGATCTCGACGACGAGAACAATGCTGCTGAGCGCGAGGACGATGGCCAGGCGACGTCGACGAGCGGTCCCGCCGCTGGCGCCGTGGCTGTGTCCGTGACTCATGCTGAGAAGCGTAGCCAGCGCGGGCCGGGGCCCTGTGACGCTCTAGACTCCGACGTCGACCACCTGCGGACTCCGCACGTGCGAACGGCCCTCGTAGCTCAGGGGATAGAGCATCGGTTTCCTAAACCGTGTGTCGCAGGTTCGAATCCTGCCGGGGGCACCGACAAACGCGCAGGTCAGAGTGGGTGTCGGGCAACGTGGCGATGGTCGTCACCGACCGACCCCGTCGCTTGTGCCCTCCACGTGCCCCAACTACGCGGACGAACGCCGATAAACGCGATCCAACCCGTCCGCGATCTCGACATCGCGACCCACCACCCGGCGGGCGTAATGCTTCGTCGTAACCGTCGCCTTCGAATGCCCAAGCCGAGCCGCAATCTCGACCGGTGACCAGCCCGCGTAGTACAACCACGTCGCATGCGAGGCACGGAGGTCATGCGGAGTCAACGACAACCCCGCAGCCTCGCAGGCCGGCGACCACACTCGACGCATGAAGTTCAGATGCCGGATCGGGAAACCCGCCGGGCTCAGAAACACCAGCGCGTCCACATCCGTCCAACCGGCTCGCTCCCCCATGTGCGCACCCAGCTGCTCCACCAGCGAAGTTGCCCCGGTGCGCGGCGGCGGTGATCAGGCCGACCGCGAGCGCGACGAGGCGGGTGGCGGCCCAGATGATCCACGGTCGGCCCCGGAGAGCCAGCAGGAGCCCGCCAGGAAGCCTAATGGGGGTGCATCGGTCGGTAGCTGGTTGAGACTGGTGTCCTCCATCTTCGTCGAACGCGCTCAGCGGGCGTAGACCGCGAAGAAGTCCCGGCTGGTGTCGGTGAAGTACCGGTTCGCCGGGCGCCGAAAGGCCACCAGCTTGTGCGGCACGGGTGTCGCCACGCTGGCCCCCGCCGAGTACCACATGTACGAGATCCAGGCCACGTTGATGTCCAGCTGCATGGCGCGCACGGCGCCGGCGCGCTGCAGCAGCGCGGCCAGGCTGTGCACGGACAGCGCGTCACCGGCCACGAAGACCAGGTCACCGGACGCCGTGACGCCGATCCCCGACCGCCACACGTAGTAGGCGCCCTTGATCGTCGCGCCCCAGTCGGACTGCACGTTGCTGTCCAGGTTCGGCGCCAGCTGGCCGTTGTCGACCAGCAGCTTGAGGTTCTGCCGCACCGAGACCACGTCCGGGGTCATCGACACCGTCGAGCCCCAGGCGCGCACGTTCGTGCGCCCGTCCTTATAGACCACCAGTGACGCTGCCCCCGCGGTCAGCGCGCCCACGGTGTGCCCGTCCGCGTAGTAGGCGCCGCGCGCGTCCTTGATCTTGAACCCGCTGTTGAAGGTGGCGACCAGACCAGCCCGGGCCGACGCCGGCACCGTGTCCGGCTGGGCGAACATGCTCAGGTGCCCCGGGTCCTCGAACCCGGGGTGCTGCACCAGCCGCAGCAGCTTGCCGCTCATCCACACCACGCCGGCCAGATACGACGTGTGCCTGGAGTCCGGCCGCAGGTAAGCCACCTGCACCGCCGGCTGGCCCTTCACCGTCACCACGGGGCGGAACACACCCTCACCCGCCAGCACCGGAGAGACCAGCGGCGCCAGCGGCGCATGCACCACGACCGTTCCGCGGGCCACGCTCGAGCCGGCACGGGGCGTCTGGCTCGCTGCCCTCCCGAGCTGCCCGAGGGCGCCGGGGTCGAGCTTGCCGCCGACCGTGGGTGGGTGCAGCTGGTACTGCAGGTTCTCGGCCGCCGTGACCAGCGCGCCCATCCCGTGGTCCCGTCCCCACTCGGCCACCCGGGCAGCCATGCTGTCGGTCCCCGGCGCGGTCACCGCCCGGCCCAACGACCAGGCGACACTTCCCAACAGCAGCACCACGATAACGATCAGCGTCCGCACGACTCGGCGACCCCGACGCGTCAGCCGCCAACGCGAGCGGGCAGACCGGCCTGAGCGGGGTCCCCCCGTTGCGGGGGGCCGTTGGCTTTGGACGGTGTCCACCAACCTGTCCTCTCGAATGCAGGTGCACCAGCGCTGCTTTGGTCAGTTTTCGAACCATAACTCCCCGCGGATGAGAGAACGATGAGCCCCGACATGGCCACTGGACAGACAAGGGACGGCTTGCCTGACAAGGGAAGTTGGCGTCGTCAACTCGTTCAGATCTCCGGGAACGCACGCCCAGCGTCTGGCAAGCAGGCTGCCGTTACGCAGCGGTTCGGACTCCTGCGGACCAGTGGCTCATGACCGCTCAGCGACGAGCAGCGTGCCACCGCACAACGTTTGCCCGTGCCGGGCGGCCCAGCACCGCGCCACACGCCCCGGTCGAACACGTGCCCTCCACGTGCCCCAACAGGCCGAACCCACTCGGACCAATCGGGACTACCGACGGCAACCCGAAGCCTGGTCTCACACCCACGGACGGTCCCGAACGACTGAACATGCTTTCCTAAACCGTGTGTCGCAGGTTCGAATCCTGCCGGGGGCACCGACAAGACAGAGCGGACAGGACGCACTGCAACGATGATCACGTGATCGATGAAACCGAGACGGCCTCGGCGGCCCGCCAGATCGCCGCGGGCTTCTGTCTCGAGACTCCACGCTCACTGGTCACGGCCGCGCAGGGAGCGATGGGACGCGTGTGGCGGCTGGACACGGAGTCCGGAGCGTTCGCGGTCAAGGAGTCGCTGTGGCCCGACGATCCGGACTCGCTGCGCACACAGCTGGAACTCTCCGCGTGCGTGTGCGATCAGGCGCACGACGCGGGTGTTCGCGTTCCGCGCGTTCGACGTACCGAGGGTGGCTCGTTGCTGTTGTCGGTGTACGGATCGCCGGGTGGGGAGCTCACTCCAGTGCGGGTTGCGACATGGATCGAGGGCAAGCCATGCGATCGCACGCTCGCCGGCCGGGACGCGGCCGAATGGCTCGGATCAACCCTCGCCACCCTGGAGTGCCTGCCCGATCCGCCCACGCCGCCGACGCAACCATGGCTCGGGTCCTGGTTCACCCACGCGCCGGACACGAACGAATGGCAGTCGCTGGTGCGGCGGGGGGAGCGCGAACACGCCGCCTGGGCACCAGCCCTGGCCCACCAGCTGACAGCACTGGTCGAGCTCGGCCAGCTCGTCGGGTCGGCTGAGGACGGTTTGACTGTCACGCACACCGATCTGCAGCCCGCGAACGTCTTGGTCACCGACGACGGCTACGCGTTGCTCGATTGGGACGACGTCGGCTCGGTATCTCGCAACCGCACCCTCGCTCGTGCGATCAACGACTGGCACCTACACGGCGCCGAGATCGACGTCGACGGCATCCGACGGACGGTGACCGCCTATCGCGCAGGCGGCGGAATGGGCATAGTGCGGGAGCCGAGAGACTTCGGCGACGTCATCGCCGGGTTCCTCAACTACCTGCGTGGCCAGGCCGACGTCAGTCTCGACCAGTCGCATGGCCGCGCCGACGCGCAAGACGCGTCCAACCGCGTCGTCGCGATGCTCGAGCATCCGCTGAATTTGAGCGTGGTCCTCCGACTGCTCGCCGTGGTCCGCAGCCTATGACGACACTCGGTCACCGACTCGGTCGAGTGGACGGCGGAGTTGAGCTCGCCACCGAGCTCCACCGTGCGCAGCCACCGTCTCGAGAAGCTCGAGCTTCAGGCCGCCGACGCTGAAGTAGTGGATCTCCTCCGCGGTGAGTAGCCACGGCGGGCCAGGTGACCCATGCTCCATCGCGTTCCGAGCGACAACGACGACCGTGCCCCCAATGGCACACAGTGATGCCACCGCGGCGGCTGCCGCCCTATGGAGCGTGGGAGTGATCGACTGCACGGTCGTGCACTCGATCACGAGGTCAAAGCCGTGACGCCACTGGTCGGGTAGATCCAGCAGGTCAGCTTGGACGTACCGGACCGTCGAGTCGGGGTTGCGGCGCTCTGCTGTGGCAACGGCCGAGGGTGAGATGTCGAATGCGGTCGTAGGAAACCCATAGCTCGCGGTCAGTTCGGCGTCGTCGCCGTATGCGCACCCGACGACGATGGCTCTGCCTGATGGTGCGCCATGCACGAGGTGACTTTCAAACCAATCGACCAGCAACGGAGTTGGCACGCGGTGGTCCCAAGGAACCGCCACGCCCCCCGCGTCCGCCGCGGCGTACAGCTCCTCGTACCAGTCGACCGGCCTGCCAGCCTCGATCGAACTCGCGGCGAGCGACCGCACGAGATCCTCGCCGTTGCCCAGAGGACCGTTGGGAACATCGCTCAACACCCCGCCCCCTTCCGACTCGGAGCCACAACCATGGCTAGAATCTCAGTCGACTTCGGTCGACTTCGGTCGACTTGCAGTCCACATTGCACGAGCGCGAAGCCGCGGACTATCCACCCAAAGGTGGCCCCCGGCGGGCCCTGATGGTACTGCAGTGACATCGCCGACAAGCGATCTCAGCCGACCATCAGCGAGGATCGCCAGGCGTGTCATGAGTCAGCGTGGCCCTTCCCAGCCAGCAGAAGCTGGGGCATCCTGAGCCAATGGCAGAGGACACCGCGCAGAAGGGTATGGCCATCCCGCTGACGGCCTTCGGAGCCGGCGCGGTCGTCGCGCTTCTCCTCGGGGTCTTCGGGAGGGTGCACGACCCGACCCTCAAGGGCACGACGACACTCGGTTTCGACACCGTGATCCAGATGAAGGTCGTGGTGGCGACGGTGATCGGGGTGCTCGTGGTGCTCCAGCTGATCGGAGCGCTCTGGATGTACGGAAGACTCGGGATCAAGGTGCCGTCCTGGTTGGGCACGGCGCACCGCATCACCGGGACCATCGCAGTCCTGCTGTCCGTGTTCGTCGCCTACAACTGCCTGTGGGCCCTGGGGCTCGAGAGCGGGACGCTGAAGGACGGCGCGAAGGTGGGGATGCGGACGGTCGTGCACGGCGTCCTTGGCTGCGCCGTCTTCGGTGCCGCGGTGGTGAAGGTCGTCGCCGTCCGGTCGAGGCGTGCACCAGGATGGTTCCTGCCGGTGGCCGGTGGCTTGCTCTTCACGCTTCTCGTCGCCGTCGTCCTGACCTCGGCCGTCTGGTACATCGGCGCGAAGGGTTGGCCAACCACTGGCGGATACTGACCGGCGGCATCGACAACCACCGAACCCTCAGGTTCCGGGATCTGCAGCCCCGGTCCACAATCTCGAGTCAGGTGACCGCGTAACCAACGAGCAGTCGCTAGCTGCCCTTCACGAGACAAAGGCGCGCACCAGCATTCCTGGTTCGACGTGGGAATACCCGAACTACCTGCTCCTCGGCGAGGTGGTGCGCAATCGGGACACCGGGGCCGATGTCGTCACCGCCGACATTGCCGCAGCGAAGACGTTCCTCCTCGGCCATGGCGTTCGTCCGACCTGGTGGATCGAATGGGACGGCAGCTCCCGGTGCCCAGCGCACCTCGCCTCGCACCGCTAGCACCTGTTCGATTCGCGCCTGATTCGGGCCGCCGCGTACCACTAACGTGCCATTAACAGTCGAACCGACCGGAACGACCTCGAACGATCCATCCTGATAGCACGCTCACACGGTCGCCCGCAGACACCTTGGATCGGGACGCAAGGCATTCCCAAACCGTGTGTCGCAGGTTCGAATCCTGCCGGGGGCACCCAGCAAACCGAAGGTCAGAGCCCTGCCCAGCTTGCAGGGCGAGTGTTATCGCCGGTCATTCTCAGCGCGCGCCCTCCACGTGTCCCAACTGCTCGGACGACCGCCGATCGACAGAACTCACCGTCCAAACCCTCTGCGATCTGCACATCCCGACCCACCACCCGCCGCGCGTAGTGCTTCGTCGTCACCGACGCAGGCTTGGCCGGCCAGGATGACGATGCCGTTGCGGTTGACGATGCGGTCGACCCCGATCGCGTCGCCGGGATCGGGTGCTGGCAGCGGGGAGCCGGGCGAGGTCGTTGACCGACAGGTGCGAGCGCAGCGAGTTGATCCGGGCGCCGTGGACGAACAGGTGGATGACATCGACATCGGCCCAGAACCGGAGCGTATTCCCGGGCCGGCGTCGGCCGAGCCAGAACTGTGTCCCGGACACGGTCAGGTTCCGACGCGGGGATCAGCCGGTCGAACTCGACCGCACCCGCCCCACCGGTGTCCTGGTCCGGCGTCTGAGCCTGCGCGTCGTCTGAATCGGCGTCTGGGTCAGATGCCGTGCCGTCGACGGCAACTGTCGGCGGCAGCCACAGCGGCAGTCCCTCTGCGTCAACGGTCGAAGAGGGGTCTTCACATTGTCGCCGTGCTGGTCGAGGTAGGTGGGTGACGCTCCGGGCGCTGCATCCCGATCGTCTCGAGCCCCGCCGGCCCCGCCACGACGGCGACCGCGTCCGCCCTGGATCGGTTCACTGCGGCGACCACGTCGTCGACCGCCCAGGGCACGGCCAGGCCGTCTGCGCGCACCCACAGGTCCACCCGAGCGCCGGTGAGTCGTTCGACCGCGCCACCAACGATGGCGTCGGGGGCACCGACGAGCAGCACATAGCGCGGGCCGTGCTGAGGGGTCTTCGCGGGCAACCGCGACCGGTCGTCCCGGTAGACAGTCCAGTGGTAGCCGGAAATGGCACCGGCCGCCAGCAGGATTGCGACCGGTATGCGCATGTCGCGTAGCACATGCGCATCGAAGCCACCCTGCAGCGTGCCCTGGATCCCGAGGAACGCGGCAACCAGGATGGCGACGACTGCAGCGACACCGCCGAGGCCGAAGAGCACGAAGAGGTAGGTCCGCCGGGTCGGTGAGCCGAGCTCTTCGGGGTCGCCGTCGCGCGTCGCCCGTCCGATGCGCGACCAGAACACCCACCACAACGGGCCGCCGACGAGCAGGAGGGTCACCCCTGACAGCAGGGAGTTGACCACGTGGGTGCCGACCTCGACCGCGGCAGGGGGGACCAGCGACTCGACCACCGCAACGACCACCATGGTCACGCCGACCGCCGCAGCCAGCAGCGCGATTCCGGCCATGAGGTACTCGTAGACCCGGGTGACCTCCGTGCGTACAGGTGTCGCGCCGGCCAGGACCTGCCGGTGGTACCACCAGCTGACGGCGCCGACGACGAGGCAGGCACCCGCGGTCGGGGTGCCCTCGAAGTGCTGTGCGGCCTGTGTGGAGGCGGGCTCGCCGATGAGCCAGACGAGCAACTGGTACAGGGCGGTGCTGGCCCCGACGACGGCCAGGACCAACGAGCCGCCGACGCCGACCGGGAGCACGTAGCCGAACCACAGCGTCGCACGGCGGGCCTTGGACAGGCCCCTCAACCAGTACACGACCCAGACCGGGACGCCGGCGACCACCGTGGCTGCCGCCTGCGCGAGCGGGTGCTGCTGGACGAGCAGGGTCCTCGCCTGGTCCACGAGGAGGGCGTCTAGAGACGCACCCAGGAGCGAGACCAGCCCGGCGACAGTCGTGCCCAGGCCGATGAGCGAGCCGATCACCAACTGCGCCTGTCTGCGGTCAGCGTCGAGCATCCGGTTCGCCACGGTCCAGTGCACGAACCAGACCACAGACCACACGACGAACCCGGACAGGGCAGACCAGTCGAAGCGCTGGCCCGACAGGACCGTCGACACGACGTCGTGCAGGGCGACCATGGCCGCGACCAGGGCTGTCAATGGGGCGACCGTGGCGTAGAAGGCCCAGCCAAGGGAGCGCACCTCGTCCCGGTCCTGCTGCAGGCGTCGTCGCGACCACACCGCCAGGACGACGAACATCGGGATGCCGAACACGGAGAAGGCCAATGCCCGGGCCAGCACGCTGCTCTCGTCCCCGGCCAGTTCAGGCTTCTGGAACAGCAGGCCGAGGAGCTGCGACAAACCGACGGCGGCCACGATCATCAACCCGTAGAGCACCAGGTACTGGAAGAAACGCCGGACGCTGTGGGCGTCGGTGCCCCTGTGCCCAGTGCTGTTGGCGAAGTGGCGCACGGCCCAGACGACAACGACGATCGGGAGCACGATGGTGACGATCGAGGAGATCAGCCCGATGAACATGGTCAACCTTTCGTGGAGTCGCACGCAGACAGCAGCCAGGGGGACCCGGTGATCTTCCAGACTCCACCTTCGTGCTGGAGGGTGATCCGCTCCATGTGCGACCACGAGGACCCGAAGAGCTCGTCCCCGGAGCCCTCGGTCACCTCGACCGTCACGACCGCATGGTCGCCCTCGACGGCGGTGTGATCGAGCACGATCTGTGCGGACTCGGGGGCGTAGGCGCCCGCCACGCCAGAGGCGTCACACCCAGACGACGGCGAGAGCACGGCCGCGGCGGGCCGGGTAGTTCCCGTCGATCACGGCCTGCAGGTACTCCTGGATGACCCCCTCGGGGGTGTTCGTGTCCAGAGGGGGTGTAGCCCGGTTTGCCACCACCACTCCGGCGAGGGCGGCAAGGAGCACCACGGCGCCGACGAAGACGGCAAGGACACGGTTCATGGCCACCTCCCCAGTCCGGTCACATGGTCCGTCAGCTGTATGGTCCCGACCGGCACTTGGCCGGGACAGGGACGAAGGTCCCGATGGCCCGCACCCTCAGCGACCGACGCATACCGCCTCATCTTCCAGCTGCGCTCACAAGCATGAGCGCGCGTCGCCCGGGGCTGAACGCACTCCAGGCAGCACGCGCTGATGCCATCGAGACACCGACGACGGCATCAGCGCCGAGCCAGGACCTGTTAGTTGTGCCGTCCAGATCCCGCAGGGCGCGACCGAGTTCCGCGAGGTCACCGACGCAGCACTGACCGGCGCTGGCCCTCAACAGCCAGGTTCGGCTAGAACTTGGCCGGCACCGAAGTCAGCTCAGTTTCGGGTGGCCGGACGTAGTCGGCGGTCTGCCGCGGTGGCAGTACCAGCATCGCGGAGGTGAGGTCCTCGTACGCAACCTGGCTGAGCAGGTGGTTGATGCAGTTGAGCCGGGCGCGGCGCTTGTCATCCGCGTGCACGACCCACCACGGGGAGAGTTTGGTGTCGGTAAGCTCGAACATGCGGTCCTTGGCCCGCGAGTAGTCGACCCAGCGGGCTCGGGACTGCAGGTCCATCTCGCTGAGCTTCCAGCGTTTGCGCGGATTGCGGATGCGTTCCTGGAAGCGACGTTCCTGCTCGTCGTCACTGACGGAGAACCAGTACTTCACGAGGATGATCCCCGAGCGGATCAGCATGGCCTCGAACGCAGGAGTCGCCCTGAAGAACTCCTCGTACTCCTCGTCGTTGCAGAAGCCCATGACACGATCCACGCCCGCCCGGTTGTACCAGCTCCGGTCGAACAGCACGATCTCACCGGCGGACGGCAGTTCGGCAACGTAGCGCTGGAAGTACCACTGCGTTCGTTCGCGCTCGTCGGGTTTGGGGAGGGCCACCACGCGCACGACCCGCGGGTTGGTCCGGTCGACGATGCGCTTGATGGTGCCACCCTTGCCCGCGGCGTCGCGCCCCTCGAAGAGCACGCACACGCGCAGCCCCTCGTGCACGACCCACTCCTGAAGCTTGACGAGCTCTCGCTGAAGCCTGTCGAGTTGCCGCTCGTACTCCGACAGGCTCATCGGTTTCTGACGGCCGGCATCGTCCGGCGTCGACTGTCCGGGTACGGGCCGCGGCTGCTGCATGTTGGCCCGGGATCGTGTGCTCATCCGGTGAACCGTCCCTGTCGGATTCGTTCCGCCTCCATGAGGGCGATCTCTTCGGCGCCGGTGACGACGACCTTGCGATCAGGCACCTGGTGTGCGGTGACACCATCACCGAGCTGCTCGACAATGCCGACGCCCTCGTGTCCGGGAATGCTCGGGGCAGTCGGCTCGACCGGCCGGTCTCCGCGGGCTGCGTGGATGTCGGTGTGGCACATGCCGGAGGCCTCGATCTGGACCAGAATCTGTCCGGGCTCCGGCGTTGGGATGGGAAGACCGCGGATCTCGAGCGGGGTCTCGAGGGTCTGGACGACGGCGACGCGCATGGCGGGCTCCTTCGAACACGTAACGCTGGAAGCCCGCTCGACGACGTGCCCTCAGGGTCGGTTGACCGCTGACTACTCCAGGCAGTCGGCCGCGGACCTGTCATCATAGATCTGTTCGTCCCTCAGTGTCGGGACGATCGGCCCTAGTTGCACTTGAAATGGCAGGCCCCCCACTTCGGACCCCACGCACGCGACGACCTCGACATCATCACCTGTGCCACCTGCATCCTCCGCTTTGACAGACGACTACGGCCGTCTGGCCACCCATATGGTTCTCGCCGCGCGGACGCTGAGGTCGTCGCGCTGCAGAAGGCCGACGGGTCCGTCGCTGTCGAGCAAGGTGTCGAGCGTGGCCAGGTCGTCGGCGCTCATTCGGCCGTCGAGGCTGGCCCGCATTCGGCGCAGGGATACCTGTGCGTAACGGCCGGTCGCCGGGGGCAGCGGCGGCGACAGCTCGATCGCGAACGACCGCTCCGCCTGGATCGTGAAGCCTGCTTGCGAAAGCCGTGAGCCCCAGTCGGAACCGAGCTCGGGTAGGTCGGTGGCCCGCCGTTCAGCCAGGGCCGCATGACCGCGTCCTTCCAGGCCGGGGCGGCCGATGCCGACCTCATCGGGCAGGAAGCGCGGGAACGAGTCCAGCTCAACCACCACCAGGAGCCCGCCGGGCCGGAGTGCCACGAAGATCTCAGTGAGGACGCGATCGGGATCGGCCATGTGGTGCAGGGATGCAGACGCCCAGACCAGGTCGGCGGTGTCGATCGCCGGCCACGCCGCGTCCAGATCTGCCTGTACGGTGCGGACCCGGTCCGCTACCCCGAGAGCCCGCGCTCGGGCTCTCAGGTGGTGCAGCAGTTGTTCGGATAGATCCAGCGCGATCGCGTCTGCCCCGTCGAAGCGATCGAGCAGAGCGAAGGTGCCGGTCCCGGTCCCGGCTCCGAGGTCGAGAATCTGGAGAGGCGGGACATCGGCAGTCAGCACCTGGATCCAGGCGGTCACCTCCGACAGGTAGTCGTGCAGTACCTCGGCGTCGAGGTCGAGTAGCTCCCCCATGGCCGACTCGTCGGCGTCTGCACCGCCGTGGTGGCTGTGCGGGTTCCCGTGCTGATCATGAGCGTGGTGATCGGTTTCCATGCCGCCACACTACGACCGGATTGCGTTGACGACATATAGTCTTGCGTATGACGCAAGACCATGACATCGATGAGCTGGTCCGCAAGCGGATCCGAGGACTGCGTGTGGCCCTGGGTTGGTCGCTCGACGACCTGGCCGCCCTCTGCTTCCTGAGCCCGTCAACCCTGAGCCGGATCGAGACGGGCCACCGGCGGATCGGCCTCGACCAGCTGAGCTCGATCGCCCGGGCCCTGGGCAACACGCTCGACCAGCTGGTCGAGAGTGTCGCCGACGACGACGTGGTGATCCGGCCGCAGCACGACGCGGCGCGAGGAATGACCACCTGGATGCTCAGTCGGGAGGACGGCCCGCACGGCATGACCGTCGCCAAGATGCGTGTCGCCAAGCCCGAGCCGCGGCGGGGCACCGACGAGTTGAAGGTCCATCCCGGCAAGGACTGGTTCACCGTCTTGTCGGGAACGATCGTGCTGCTGCTCGGAGAGCGGACCATCACGATCGAGGCCGGCGAGGCAGCGGAGTTCTCCACGATGATTCCGCACGCATTCGGGGCTCGCGGAGGTCCAGCGGAGATACTGGGCATCTTCGACCACGACGGACAGCGCACCCATCTCCGTCAACTGTCCTGACATCGAGTGGTGAAGCGCGTCAGTCGACGCCGAGCAGGATCTGGGCGACAGCCCTGTCTGGCTCGGTGTGCACGGTCGTGTCGCCCTTCTCGAGGTCCCAGAGCACGTTCTCAAGGATGCGGCCGAGAACCCAACCGGTTGCTCGCTCGCGGTCCAGACACAGTGTTTCCGTCATCAGGTCGAAGCGTCGACGCACCGCTCGGGCAACGTCGCCGGTGGCCACCACGTCGTCCCAGCGGTTGTGCAGTGCAGGCAGCAGTTCGAATCCGGGATCGCCGGCGAGAGGCTTGGGATCAATGGCGAGCCAAGGCTCTCGCAGGTTGGACGTGCGCGGCGCCAAGACGTTGTAGTAGTGCAGATCGAGGTGAAGCAGCCGGTCGCCGGATTCCGGTAGTAGTTCGCGCACCATGCCCGCGCAGGCCTCGACGAGCTGTCGTTGCGGCGGACCGCCCGGCAGCGTGAGGGCGCGCGGAACCCTGTCGAGCATGACGGAGGCGACATCGGTCAGCCGACGCAAACCTGCCGGGGCAGCGACGGCGTTGAGGCGAGCCAACAAGTCGCAGATGATCGCAAGCGCGACCAGGTCATCATCAACCGTCGCGAGCGGACGTGTGGCGTCCAGGCGTTCCAGAAGCATCGAACCCGACGCCGGGTCATGTTCGAGGAGCCGCACCGAGCCGCACCCGTCCCAGGCACGGAGGGCGATCGGCTCCCCGAGTGTCTCTTCGTCCACGGGTTGAAGCTTGAGGGCGGCGGCGTGCCGTTCGCCCGCAGGACGGGAACCACCAGTGCGACGGCGCCACTGATCGGTGGCCCGTCAGACCGCAGATTCCATCTGTCCAGGCAGTACGCAGCGAGCTTCGGCACCGCGGCGATCCATGGCAGGCCACGTGCTCCGAAGAACTTGTGGTGGGACGCCACCAGTTCGACGGGGACGTCGATTCGGTCGGGCACCGCTGTCGCGGAGGTATCAGATCCGGCGTCGGCCAGCAGCAGCGGACGGGCTTCGGGGCTTTCCATCGGGCACCTTCAAGAGTCGCAGGGGTGCCAGGTCGACGGGAAACGCCGGGTGTGGGCCGGAGATCGCACCTTGTCGAAGCTGGCGATGAGCTCTACGACGCGGTCATCCGGACATGCCTGAACGGCGACGACAGGTTCGAACCTGTCGGGGTAGACCATTCACCACCGGCACACGGTCTCCGCATGTGCGAAGACGGCGGTGGAATCGCCGTGCTGCCGGGCTCTCGCAGCACGCGACGACACGTCTGGATACCGTGTCAACGCGTGCTTCACCGTCCGGGTAGGCCGACCTGACCCAAGGTGCTCTCAGACATCAGTGCCTCTCGATCGGTTCGAGCCTACCCGCGGCGGACGTCATGCCGACGCGTCCGCCCGCTCGTAGAGACGGAGGTTGTAGAGGTAGTGCTTCCCGGCATACTCGAGGTAGGCGAACTCCATCTCAGCACCGTCCACGGTCGCAAGGAAACGGTCCCGGCCGGCCGGTTTCATCAGCTGGGGTTCGGGATCCGGCTCACCGAGGACGGTGTTCTTGCTGGTCATGCCGATCCACAGCCGGCGATCGGCGTCCTGGGTGATCTGCCAGCGGGTGAGGGTGGAGTCATAGGTCCCGACCAGGGTTCGCATCTGCCGGTTGAAGCCGTCACCACCGCGGGAGTTGGCCAGGGACACGATTGCCACCTGCTGCTCGTGGAACGTGTGCAGGGATGCGACCTGTCCGATCGTGCCGCCCAGGTGCGACACGGAGGTCTCGGCGCCCCACTGCTCCAGGTTCCATCCGAGACCCCACCCCTGCTGGGTACTGGAGACCGCGCTCAGACTGGTATGCAAGGTCCTCATCAGCCGGGCCGACTCGGCGCTCACGATACGTTCGCCCGTGAGACCGAGCCCGTCGCGGAGATGAGCGGCGCCGAACGTCAGTAGCGATTCGGCCGAGCCGGTGATCAGGCCGGCCGGGCCCATGGACCTGGGCAGCATCCAGGTGGTCACCGGTATCACCTCGTCCGTGCCGGCGCCGATCTTGACATGACCGACGGCGGTGCGAAAGAGAGGGGCGTCCTTGGCGCGGGTGATGACGTGGTCGAGCCCGAGGGGTTGGTAGATCCGCTCGACCAGCACGTCGTCCCAGACATTCCCTCGCAACACCTCCACCATCCGGCCGGCCACGACGAAGCCGGCATTGCAGTAGCTGAGTGGGCCACCGGGCACGGTCACGCTCACTGCGGTCCGCAGTTCCTTGACGTACTTCTCGACGCAGTCGTCACCGTCGCCGATGTCGAGGAACACGTCGCCGTCGATCCCGCTCGTGTGCGTGAGCAGGTGCCTGACTCTGATCTCGGCCGCCGCGTCCGGATCGGCCAGGGTGAACTCGGGCAGTACCTCGGAGTTCTCGACGATGATGCCGCACGCGTTCGGGGCTCGGGGCGGTCCGGCGGAGATACTGGGCATCTTCGACCACAACGGTCAGCGGACCCATCTTCGCCAACTGTGAGGACGTCGGCCATCAAGGTGACAGCTGAGGCTCGATTCTTGTTGAAGCACTGCGTGCAGGGTCCTGTGCTGACGACCACCCGCATCGAGATGACCTTTGCGTCGCAGGCGACGGGATGCTCGTCATGTCGTGCAGAGCGGTTCCCCGCCCGCGAGGTCCGCGATTTCTTCAGTCATGAGCTCCGGTCGGTGGAGTGGTCGCCGCCGCACGGGTTTTTCGGCGTGTCGGGTAGCGGAGCGTCCACTCTAATCTGCGACACGTGGTTGCTGAATGTCATTACTGGGTTGGGGATTCTGACTCGACGTATTGTCGGTGGGCTGCTCTAGCGTTGTTCTGGTGACGACAACGGGCACGACGCCGGCGGCGGGGGTGGACCATCCGGTCGCCCACGCCCTGGTCGACGCGCTCGGACTATTACGTCCCGTTGCCGATCCGGGCGAGATCCGGTTGTGGCAACTCGGGGACGACCAATGCCTGACCACGATGCTCACAGTTCAGCACGTCGAATCGGTCGTGGCGGCGATCAAGCTCCAGCTGTTGGGGGTGATGGAGGAACGGCAGGTCACCCAGCACGCCACGAACCTGGGTACTGCGTCGTGGTTGAACGGGACCACCGCGTCGAGTCTGCAGGCCGCCTACCGCGAAACCGGGCTCGCACGAGGACTGCATCGCCGGTTCCCCGCGATCGTGGCGGCGATGGCTACCGGGACCGTATCCGCCGAACAGGCCGCGGCGATCGTCGGGGTGTTGAAGAAGCTCCCCGAGGAGCTGTCCGTTGAGCAGGTGCAGGCGGCGGAGGCGATGATGATCGGGTTCGCGGCCGAGCATGGTCCGAAGGGTCTGCGTGATCTCGCGAGGCACCTGCTCGACGTGGTCGCCCCCGACATCGCCGAACAAGCCGAAGCCGCCGCACTCGAAGCCCAGGACCGGGAAGCACGCAGGAACCAGTTCCTCCGGCTGCGCGACGACGGCGACGGCTGCGTGTCCATCGCCGGGAAACTCCCATCCATCGATGGTGAAGCGCTCCGCGCGGTCGTCGAGGCGATCGCGAACAGCAGCACAACGACTGACGACGACGCGAGCTGGGCTGAGCCGTGTCTGTCGTATGAGGCGCGGCGGGCGCAGGCGTTGATGACCCTCGTCCACGCCTACTCGGTCGGCGGCCAGGGACCACGACACGGTGGCGACCGGCCCCGGGTCACCGTGTTGGTGAACTACGAGGACCTGTTGCGTGGTGTCGCCGGAGCGACGCTGCTCGGATCGAACACGAGGATCAGTCCCAGCGAGGCCCGCCGGCTCGCCTGCGACGCCGACATCCTCCCCGCCGTCATGGGGAGCGCCTCGCAGATCCTCGACCTGGGACGCACCACCCGACTCTTCGCCGGCGACCTACGCCAGGCCATCGTGCTCCGTGACCAAGGGTGTGTGTTCCCCGGCTGCCACCGCGACCCGCGCGACTGCGACGCCCACCACGTCAGACCCTGGACCGCCGGCGGGCCGACCAGTCTCGACAACGCCGCCTTGCTCTGTCCCACCCATCACCGATTGGTGGAACCCGACCCGAACGCCGACCGAGCCACCGAACACGAACGCTGGCACATGCGCATGAGCGCAGACGGCATCCCCGAAGTCATCCCGCCATCGATCAACGACCAGTACCGACAACCCCAACGCCACAAACGATTCCAGCTTCGACAGTGCTGACCGGCGCGGGGAGAAACGCAAGAGACGGCGGGCGCCCATGCCTCGGCTGTGGTGATGTCGGCACCGAAGGACGCCGTGCCGGACTCGCCCCGGGCCGGGTCCCGACCGCTCTCGCTGCGTTGAGCATCTGGCACCTCGCGACGGTGGCGTTCTGCTCGTCGCCGTCGCCGCCTTCTTCGCACCCGCTGAGAGCGCCGGCCTACGCCAGGTGGTCCACGCCGACCAGCTGGGCTCGGCGATGGCCGCGCTGCAGGGCCGATCAGCCGCTGCGACGCTCGTCGCGAGCGCTCTCGGAGGGTTTCACTACGGAGCCGGCAGGCGTTCCCGCTCGTCGTGGGCGCCCACTTCGTGTGGAACGTTCCCGCGCTCCGGGCGAGCATCCGCCGTGACCCCGTTCGCCCTGCAGGGCAGGATGAACTCGATCGTGGCGTTGTCGAGCTACCTCGTGTCGCCGGTCGCTCCCACAGTCGCGGGAGTGATGCTCGGACTCGTTGGCATCAACGCCACCCTGGCTGCCTTCGCCGCCGTCTTCGGACTCGGCGTGGCCCTGATGCTCGCCAGCCGGCCGATTCGGTCGATCGGGCGCCCCTCGACCTGGGCGCACCGCGGGATGTGACCGCACCGCTCGTGGCCCGGTCCGCAGTTGATGGTCCACGAGCGACGGCCTTCGGTAAACTCGCGCGCATGGCACCGCAGGAGCACGAGCCGAACACGATTTCTCCCGCCCTCGTTTCAGCATTCGCTCCGACTGGCACGCTGCGAGCGTCGATCAACGTCGGCAATCCGATCCTCGCCAATGCCCCCGCGGGCGGTGGCGAGCCGGTCGGTGTCTCGATCGATCTCGCGCGCGAGTTCGCGCGACGTCTCGGTGTCGGCGTCGAACTCGTGGTCTTCGCGCGGGCTGCGGACTCAGTCGACGCCGTGAAAGATGAGCGCGCCGACATCGGCTTCTTCGCCATCGACCCGGCACGCAGTGATTGGCTGCTGTTCACCGCGCCGTACGTGCTCATCGAAGGTAGCTACCTCGTGGGTGAATCGTCAATGCTGACAGACAATGCGCAGATCGACGGCGCGGGTCACCGCATCTCCGTCGGCTCGGGAAGCGCCTACGACCTGTTCCTCACCCGCGAGATCAGGCAGGCCGAGATTGTCAGGTTCCGCGGTGCTGCGCCCGCGCTCGAGGCCGTGCGAGCGGGCGACGTCGAGGTGGCGGCGGGCATCCGTCAATTGCTCGAGGGCGAGGCAGCACGTGCCCCGGGTGTCCGCGTGCTGCCCGGGCGCTTCATGGTGATCCAGCAGGCTATGGGAATCCCGGCCGGTCGGGGTACCGAGGCGCAGGCGCTGTTGGCCGCATTCGTCGAGCAGATGAAGGCGAACAGCTTCGTGGCCAACGCGCTGACACGCCACCGCATCGACGGCGCGCTCGTCGCACCTGCCGCGTGACTGTCCGATCACATGAGCGGTGAGTCGGCGGTGGGTTCGAGATAGATCGAGTCGAGGTGATCGACAAGCGGGCCGTCGATCTCGGACGCGGCCTTTGCCGCGATCCAGTCCGGGTCGGTCTGGAAGGCCCTCCAGGACCGAGTTGCGCTCTCCCGGTCCGGAAACGTGAGCAGATAGACCAACGTGTTCGTCTTGTCGGGCTCGTCGGTCGCCGCAAGGAATGCGACGAGCTCGAGCCCGTGCTTGGCGAACAGCGCGAAGGTGTGGTCCTGGAAGCGCCGGTGCAGGGCGGCAAGCTTCCCGGGCATGGCGTAGTACGTGCGGAGCTCGAAGACGCGGTGGTCGGTCATGGCTGATCCTTGTCGGGTTGGTCGAACATGACGTCGGTCGAAACCATGCAGCTCAGGTTCCAGGGGGCTCGGTGCGATCAGCTCCAACGTAGAAGACGGCACGCGGTCGCCACACCTTGAGGATCGTGTCCGGGACGTGCACGTTGAAGAACCCGCCGCTCGCCGCAGCGCCGAGTAGCGCGCGCAGGTCGGCCTCGAAGGCGTCCAGCCGCGGACCGAACAGGTGCGGCGCCGAGTTCGACATCGACAGCGTGCCGGCGACGACGTCGTCGATCGTGCGGTCGAGCACCCGTCCGTCGGGAACACGAACCACCTCCGGGCCGGCGAGGCCCGCACCCCGCCAGACGTCGTCCTCGTCCGCCGGCGACACAAACCCGACCGACTGACCAGCCCTGCGTTGCTCCCCCAGATAGTCACGGACGCACCGAGCGATCGCCGCAGCCGGCGGCGGCGGATACCGCTCTGACGTCGTGTCCACATCGGCGCGATCCGTGTCGACGTGTACGACTGCGCCGCCTGCCAGGAGCATCCCGCGAGTGATCGCCGCAACGCGCTCGCGCTCCATCCAGTGGAACGACGCCGCGAAGGTGATCGTATCGAACATGCCGTAGCCCATCGGCAGAGCTTCGGCCCGCCCCAGCACGAACGTCGCGTTGACGACCTGGCGGTCAATCGCGAGGCGCTGGGCCTCGGCGATCATGTCCGCGTCGGAGTCGATACCGATGACGTGCCGGTAGCGCGCAGCGAGCCGAAGCGCGATCGAGCCCGGGCCGCAGCCGACATCCAGAAGACGACCGGTTCCATCAGCTCCCAGCCTTTCAGTGAACGCATCGGCGAGCCCCGGCGGGTAAGGCAACCGGCCCTGCTCGTAATACCGAGCGGCACCAGCGAAGATCGAGTCATCCCAGGTCCAGTCAGGACACACCCGTACTCCATTCCTCGCTCATCGCCGCCGCCTGTGCGGGCCTGTCGGTGGCCCGCGCGGCCATTGTCTCCATCATCAGCGACGCTGCGTGATCGAACCCACGGTGCTGATCGGATCGGACACCGGAGCAGTCGCCGTGATCGCACTCACCGCCAGTCAAGCAGTGAACCCGGCCGCGATTGTCGTCGCAGGTCATCCGTGAACGCGAGCCGGTCAGGAGAGGACTGGGAGACAGAGGTCAAGGCCAGAACGCGTTGCCCGGTCGATCGACCTGTGCTCGGACGGCACGACATCCTCAACGATGTCAGCCATCGCTCGGTCGCCGCCGCGATTCTGCCCTTCCTGGAGCAACGTCGGGTAGGCGACGGGCAGCCGGACATCCTCCGAACGCTGGACCTCCGCGAGCAGTAAACCCGAGCCCCGGCTGACTGATCGCCGGGCGGTACTCACCCGCACGCCACCTGCGCGCTGCTCACTCGTGCCAGGTCCGTTGCTGGGGTGAGCGCTTGCCGACTGCGACCGGTCCCACCCCGACCGGTGTTCGAGCGGCCTTCGGTGCTGATGGGGGGAATGAATACCCCTACGGGTATATACTCAAGGTCTCCAGAGAGGATCACCATGAGCCCGATCGCCCTGACAGCAGAGACTCTTCCCCAATCGATCGCCGAGAACCCGATGGTGCTCGTCGACTTCTGGGCCGCGTGGTGCGGCCCGTGCCGCCAGTTCGCGCCGACCTACGAGGGCGCCGCCACGGCCAACCCCGACATCGTCTTCGGCAAGGTCGACACCGAGGCCGAACAAGGTCTCGCCGCCGCCGCTGGTATCAGCTCGATCCCTACCCTGATGGCCTTCCGCGACGGCATCCTCGTGTTCGCCCAGCCCGGCGCGCTGCCCGCAGCAGCCTTGAACCAGGTCATCACATCGGTGCGGGAACTCGACATGGACAGTGTCCGTGCCAGCCTCGCCGACAAGGGGGCGACAACCTGATGGGCTACGCGATCACCACGACCGTGGACCAGCCTTTCGGTATCGTCCTGGCACGCGTCCGTGCTGCCCTCGTTGCCCAAGGCTTCGGCGTCCTCACCGAAATCGATATCAAGGCGACCCTGAAGGACAAACTCGGCGTCGACGTCGCCCCGCAGATCATCCTCGGAGCCTGCCGGCCACCGCTCGCGTACGCCGCACTCCAGGCTGAACCGTCCATCGGGCTGTTGCTCCCCTGCAACGTCGTGGTTCGCGCCACCGATGACGACAGCACGGTCGTCGAAGCCGTGAACCCCCAGACGATGGTGTCCATGACAGCGAACCCCGAGCTGCAGACAGTCGCCGACGACGCCACGCATCGGCTCACCACAGCGCTCGCGAGCCTGACGCCCGATCCCGAAGGCGACAACCGCTGATGGTGCAGCTCGATCCCACCGCGATGCGGCCGGTCACCAATCGGCTCAAACGTGCTCAGGGTCAACTCGCCGCGGTGTTGCGCATGCTCGAGGACGGCCGCGACTGCGAGGACGTCGTCACCCAACTCGCCGCGGTCAGCCGCGCGCTCGACCGGGCCGGCTTCGCCATCGTCGCCACCGGACTCAAGCAGTGCCTCATCGACGAAGGCGGTTCCGAGAGCCTCGACGTCCAGAAGATGGAGAAGCTGTTCCTCTCCCTCGCCTGAGGCGCCGCCAACTACATCAGACCCGCCGGTGAACGACCCTGCGAACGCAAAGTCGACGGGTTGGGGACCTTTGTCTCTCGCCGCTCGATACGAGACCCGATCGGATGAACACATGACCCGGCCTGCACGCACTCCTCCATCCACCTTGCTCGCCGCCATGGTGGCAGCGACGTTGTTGGTCTCCGGCTGCTCGTCATCGACCCAGTCCGCGCGCTCGGGAACGATGCCCCGGACAGGCAGCTCGCCCACCACCTCGGTGGGTCCCGGGATGATGGGCGCCGATCCGGGTTACCACTACTCCCGATTGACCTGCTCGGCCCCGAGGTCACTTCCCGGCAGCACTGTGACCGTGACGCTCGGCGACATGGGCATGTCGAGAATGATGAGCGGCACGGCTCCCGTTGGCTCGCGCATGATGCTGCGCGGAACGCCCACTGCTGTCCCCGCCGGGAAGGTCAGCCTCGTGGCCCTGAACATGGGATGGCGGGTGCACGAGCTGGTGATCCTTCCCCTGCGATCCGGCCAGTCCGCGGGACAGCGGATTCCCGGTACCGACGGCGAAGTCTCCGAAGTCGGAAGCCTGGGTGAAGCCTCGGCCAGCTGCGCCGGCGGCCACGGCGACGGCATCGCTGCCGGTGCCGTCAGCTGGACCACTGTGACCCTCAAAGCCGGCGGCTATGAGCTGATCTGCAACCTGGCGAACCATTACTCCGGCGGGATGCACCAGGAGCTGGTCGTCACCTGAGCCCGCGCAAGGTTGATCCACGTCACCACGCCGCGAGGTGAGCGCCGTCGAGGCCGTCGGTGGTGTGGCCGCGATCGCGTCGAGTCACCCGCACATGTTCGGCGTCGGGGTCGAGTGGGCCCGACGCGTCGATGGTGTGCCTGTGTACGTGAACGAGGCGGAACGGAGCCGGCTGCAACGCGACGACGCCGTCGTCGAGTACTGGCTGGACGAACTCGACGTGCTGCCGGCCTGTCGCTGTATCGGATCGGCGGCCATTTCGCGGGAAGCGCGGTCGCGCGCTGGACCGGCCCGGCCGGCCGAGGCCTGTTACTGAGCGGTGACACCGTCGCCGCGACGCCGGACGAGCGCTGGGTGTCCTTCATGCGCAGCTATCCGAACAAGATCCCGTTGTCGGCGGCCGTCGTCTCGGCTGGGTACGTGGCGACTTCGATCACCTGACCGGGACGACGCCCACCTGGCCGAGCACCTGCCCGGCCAGCTGTCAGCTAGAAGCCGACGGTGCCCCGCGGGGTGCCCAGGCCGGTCGGGCCGTCCCAGCCCGTACCTGCCTTGCACCAGATCGCCGTCGAGCAGGTGCCGTTGCTGCCGGACAGGACGTCGTTCAGCGAACTCGAATGCGCCCAGGTGTAGGAGGCCGGGTATCCGCTCGTGTTGCCCGACATGGCGTAGACGCCGGCGACGATCGGCGACGACGCGCTGGTGCCGCCGAAGACGAGCCAGCCTTTCGCGCCCTGATAGGCGTAGGAGTCATAGACCGCGACGCCGGTGTTGGGGTCCGCGACCGCCGACACGTCGGCGTCGGCCTTGCCCGAGCATTTCGTGACCGCCGTCTGCCAGGTTGGCTTGGCGTTGAGCGTCGAGCAACCCGAGCCGGCGCCACTCCAGGCCGTCTCGCCCCAGCCACGCGTCGATGAGTTGCGTGTGAGCGATGTCCCGCCGACGGCGACGACGGTGCCGTACGACGCGGGCGACTGGACGCCGTAGCCGGAGTCGCCGGTCGATGCGGTGACGGCGATACCCGGGTGGTTATATGCCGACGTCGCCGAGGTGTCGCTGCCGCCGTAGCTGTTGCTGATGGCGACAGCGCCGAGCCGGGCTGCGGTGTTCACCGCGGTACCGAGGTTGGCGAACGAGGCGGTCTTTGCCTCGACCAGGACGATCTTGCAGTCCGGGCAGGCGGCCGAGACCATGTCCAGGTCGAGGGAGATCTCCTGCGCCCAGCCGCCGTTGGACCTTGGGTACTTCGTCCCGCCGTTCTGGTCGACCTTGCGGAAGCAGCCGCTTGCCGACGTGCAGGCGGGGAGTCCGTACTGCCTGCGATACGTCGCCAGATCGACCTCGGCATTCGGATCGTTGTACGCATCGACGATCGCGACGGTCCGGCCGCCGGATGCCGACGACGTCAGCGAGTACGCAGAGCGGATGTCCGCCGGACCGAAGCCGGCAGGAGTGGCGGTCGGGGCGATCCTGCCGCTGGCAGGAGTGGCGGTCGGGGCGATCCTGCCGCTGGAGATCAGGTTGCCGGAGCTGTCGAGCAGGTCATGTCGGATGGCGTCGCAGCCGGCTCCACCGGCGGGAGCGATGCTGCAGACTTTGACGTTGCGATGCGTTGCTCCCCTCACGGCGGGAGCGGCCGAGGCGGACCCGTACACGGACACGACCAGGATCAGCAGTGCGGACAGGACGACCAGGACACGACGCATGGAACCTCCGGTTGGCGGACTAGATAGTGGCGCAATGTGATCGACTGTGCGCCGCAGGCCACGCGGTGTCTACCCCGCGACCATGTGCCCGCGCTCACGCTCGATGACCCAGGCGGACGGCGTCGTCTGCCTGGACCTCGAACTCGAAGGCGTTCGTGGCGGACGCTGTGGAAAGGTGTCGGCGTGACCGACTGGACCGCGCTGAACCGCAGCAACTGGGACGAGCGGGCCGCTCCGCACGCCGAATCCCCTGACTACGCGATCGATCGCTTCATCGCCGATCCGACCTTCCTGTCCGACGTCGTCCGCTTCGACCTGCCGAGGCTCGGCGACGTGAGCGGGGCGCGAGGCGTGCACCTGCAGTGCCACATCGGCACCGACACGGTGTCGCTGCACCGGCTGGGGGCGCGGATGACCGGCCTCGACTTTTCGGCACCGGCACTCGCGCAGGCCCGATCGCTCGCCCAACGGACCGCGGCCGACGTCGACTTCGTCCAGGCCGAGCTCTACGACGCGCCCGACGTTCTCGAGCACGGCGCCTTCGACCTCGTCTTCACCGGAATCGGCGCCTTGTGCTGGTTGCCCCACATCCGCCGGTGGGCGGACGTGGTCGCCACGCTGCTGGCCCCCGGCGGCCGGCTCTTCCTGCGTGAGGGGCATCCGGTGCTGTGGGCACTGCCCGACCCCCGCCCGGACGGCCTGCTTGCGCTCGAGTTCCCGTACTTCGAGACGGCCGAGCCGGAGATCTGGGACGAACCCGGGACCTACGTCGACGCCCAGCACGAGTTCGCCAACACCGTCAGTGCCACCTGGAACCACGGCATCGGCGAAGTCGTGACGGCTCTGCTCGACGTCGGCCTGCGGTTGACGATGCTGGTCGAGCACGACAGCGTCCCGTGGAACGCACTACCAGGGCAGATGGATCGGCTACCCCGCAACGAGTTCCGCATCACCGACCGGCCCAACCGGCTGCCGCACACGTACACATTGCAGGCCGTGAAGTCGTAACGCCGTCGGCAACGACGATCGGGTCGGTTTGGCATGGTTCATCCTCTAGCGCTGCAGCGATGTCAAGCTCACAATCGCTGGTGGCGTTCAGCATCCTCATGCCGAGGCCAGAGAAGGCGCGACCGCGATGAGTCGTACTCCGAAGTTCGGTCCGGCACGAACGAGAGCAGTCCCGCGACCCGTCCAGCCACGGTGGTCGCGACCGAGTGTGCCGCCCGCGGTGATCGGCTGGACGCCTTACAACACGCGCGGCATCGCGCCGAGCGCGGACCCAGGCGGAACCGGGTCCGTCCACATCGGCGGGCATGTCAACGCGGTCATCGCTCTCGGCGCGCGCGACGTGCTCGTCGGCACCGATACGGGGGGTGTCTGGCACCTGGCTCCGACTCCCGGCGTCGACAACGTGCGTGCCTATCCGCTGAGCGACGACTGGGACAACCCGGACGTGTTGTGTCTGACGGCCGGACCCGACGGCGACGGCCACGCCTATGCGGGCTGTCGATCGCTGTCGGAATCGCTCCCGCTGGTCTACACCGGCATGCCGGTCGTGTACGAAGCCGCGCCGAACTCCCCCGGTTCGTGGGCACCCATCCTGGACAGTGTCGGCTTCGGAAGTGTCTACGGCATTGGGATCGCGGACGGCCGACGCATCGTCGCCGCCACCACGAGCGGCGTCTGGTGGTCGGCAATCCCCTTACCCGGTACGCCGTTGAACTCCCGGGCCTACAGCTGGCAGGCGGCGCAGTGGCCAGGTGGCATGACGGGGACGGTGGGCTGCACGTCGGTGGTCATCGCGAACGGGCGGCCTGTCGTGTCGGCCGGGGCCGGAGCGACGATCTGGACCGGCGCGTGGGACAGCCGCGGTGCGCTGGTCATGACGCAGGCGTACCGCGGTCTCGCCGGCGCTGGACGATCGTCTTTGGCAATCTGCACCGGCCAACCGACTCGCCTGTGGTGTGTCGCAGCGGGCGGCGGCGGTCCCATCGCTGGTGTGTTCTCCTCCGCGGATGCCGGTGCGTCGTGGACGCAGGTCGACGGCAGTGTTGTCGGCGGCAACGAGGGTGAGCCCGACCCGACGACGTTGGCTGCCTCCGGTGGCAGCCAGGGCTCGTACAACAACTGCATCGCCGTGAACCCGGTCGATGCGCGAATCCTCATGATCGGTTGGCAGAACGGGATTCTGGTCAGCACGGACGCCGGCGTCACGTACCGACGGTGGAGTGGCAACATCGTGAATCTGCACAAGGACCTGCACGCGCTCTACTTCGATCCGCGCGATCCGACCGGAAACACGCTGTTCATCGGATCCGACGGCGGCCTGGCCAGCAGCACCGACCTCGGCCGCACCTTCTCCAGCAGCTGGAATCGCTCGCTCGCCGATCTGCAGTTCGCCAGCGTGCCGTGTCACAACGGCTACGGGGGCATGAGCGTCAGCCCGGTCCAGGCGGGCCGGCTCGTTGCCGGCCTGCAGGACAACGGCATCGTGTGGGGCTCGGGCAGTGGACCATGGCGCACCATCGGCTACGGCGACGGCGCAGTGGCGATCGTGCTGAGCGACGACAATGTGCTCAGCGTTGCTCAGGGCGGCGGCGCCGAGCTCTACTTGTCAACGTCCACGGGCTATTCCGACCCGCGACTCCCCCGCTACCCCAAGCCAGACGGCACCCTCGCGACGGTCATCGACGGGAGCGGCAACGACACCGGCAACCCCGCGGGACTGCCCGATTCCATCACCGAAGCCGTCGCTCACCCGGGCCACGCCGGCCCTCCGGTGATGGCACTCGGTGGCAACGGGCCGGACCAGACAACCGTGTTCGGCCTTCGCTACAACAATCCTGACGGTTCAGATTCGATCTGGGCACGGCTCGCGTCGCTCCCCGCGGACGTCGCCTTCTGGAGCGCGGGAGCGGCCGACGACGCCGCCCTCTACGTCGGCACAACCCCACCGCACGTCTTCCGGCTTGATCTGAGCGAACGCGGTTGGACACCAACCGACCTGGCCGCGATGCCCACACTCGTCGCCGGCCAGCCGGATGTGAGCGGCACCGTGACACGCATCGTCGTCCTGCCCGACGGCTCGCTTCTCGTCGCCTACAACGAATCCCCGTACACGGGCGGCTGCACTCTCGGCCAGGTTCTCCACTTCGACCCGGTTGCGGGCACCTGGACCCGGCTCAGCGGACCGGGCACCGGACTCGACAACGTCCCGATCTTCGGCCTCGAGGCCGATCCTTGGGGCGTTCTGTACGCGTCCACCGACGACAAGATCTACGTTGCGAACGGCGTCGGCCAGCCCTGGCACGACATGTCGGTCGGGCTTCCGCGTCGCGCCCACCTCGGCCACCTTCGCTTTGCCCGGTACGACAACGGCGGTATCGCACTGTTCGCGGGAACGTGGGGACGGTCGGCGTGGAAGGCGACCTGGTACCGACCCCAACCACCGAAGCAGCCCGGTCGCGGCAGTGGCCCGGGCCTGACCTACAACCACCTCATCGGCAGCCTCGCTGACGGACGTCTCTACAACCTGACCCATGGTGGCCTCCACCCGGTCGGCCCGATCGACCCCGAACTCGAACGCGCAGCGCGGGCCGCCGGCGCGACCCTCGTCGGCAGCGTCGCCGCACTTCACAACACGATCTGGCAGACCGGCGAACGCCTGAACGACGCCGACGGCACCAACCCGTCCGCCGCCGCCGCGCTCGCGCATGTCGAGGCACTGCACAACCAACTTGCCCGCGGACTCGGCACGCTCACCACCATCAGCGAGTCGCCCCAATCGTGGCCGGTGCGCGACCTCGAACGAGCAAGCGTGGAAGCCACCGCCCTCGTCAGCCAGGCTGCCGATCGGCTCGCCGCGGCCGGCAAAGCGCTGAAGCTGCCGGCGACCCTGGCGACAGCCGTGCACACCGTAGTGGCCGCATCCGTCGAGCATGCTGCTGCCGCCGCGAAACTCGACCGGGCGGTCCTGTCCGCGCCGGCGACGATGACAAGACTCGCTCCATCACCGCAGCAGATCAGGCAGGAGACGCCATGACCGACCTCAACCGGAATCGACGACAGATTCCACGACACCTGCGGATCCAGGGCATCCTCGCCGGCGTCTGCGGATTCCTGCTGATCCTGACGCTCGTGGTGCCGGACTGGATCGAGGCGGTGTTCGGTGTCGATCCCGACAACGGCAACGGCACCGTCGAATGGCTCATCGTCGGCTGCCTCGGCGTCGTCTTCGTCGCGCTCGTCGCCGTCACGACGATCGACTGGCGACGGATCAGTGCACGGACGCCGACGGTTGAGGACCGAACGTAGCCACTGACTTCGGGCTGCTGCCTCAACGGGCCGGCGTCCACTCGCTCCGCTCCCACACGTCGCGATCTCCAAGCCAGTCAAGGTATTCGGGATAGGAGCGGACGCCGGCGTCCAGGACCGCCTCGTACACCCACCGACCGTGGGCGCGCTCGCCCGCTCGACCGCAGCTTCCTTGATGGCAAGGATCGCGTCACGGACATCGCCGTCCTCGTCGATGACGGCATGGATGAGCGCCGTGGACGGCCGAATGCTCGCTTCGGAACGAGGGAACACCCAGTTGTCGATGCTCCATCGCTCGCCACCGGGAACCTCGTACTCGACCTTCCAGTACAGGCCTGACATCTGCGAGTCGCGCGCATCGAGATAGCGGATTCGCCGCACGTGCGGGAGTTCGGACAGCGGGACCATGACGTCGAAACCTGCCGTCGGCGACAGCTCGTCCGCGTAGACCTCGATGTCGATGTCGGGGCGCACGACCACGTCGAGCGCCACCGAACCCACGACGACCGGCTCACCCACAGCGAGCCAGCGAGGGCGTTCTAAGAGGAGACCGTCACCACGATCCGGCCCGCGGCGTGTCCGGCCGCGCCCTCCGCCTGCGCCTGCGCTGCCGCCTCGAGGGGGAACGTCTTCTCAACCGGGATGCTGAACTTGCCGGCACTGAACAGCCGCGCCGCCTCGGCAAGAGCCGCCGCTGCGCCGGTGCCCGACATCGGCACCTGGGCACCGTGCTCCGGTGCGCTGAAATCGGCGATCGAGAGCACCTTCGATGGATCGCCGGTGAGCTCGATCAGCTCGGGGATGACGCCGGAGCCGGCGATGTCGAGCGCGGCGTCGATCCCGTCCGGGGCAAGGGCACCGACCCGCTCGACGAGGCCGTCGCCGTAGGTCGTGGGAATGGCACCGAGCGAGCGGAGGTAGTCGTGGTTGCGTTCGCTGGCCGTTCCGATGACGGTGATCCCACGATCGCGTGCGATCTGGAGCGTGGCGGAGCCGACGCCCCCGGATGCTCCGCTCACCAGCAACGTCTCGCCCGGCTGCACGCCCAGCTGGTCAAGTATCCGGATCGAGGTCTCGACCGGAATCGGGTAGCCTGCCGCCTCCTCGAACGACAGCTCAGCAGGCTTCGTCGCCCAGTTCGCGAGCACCGCGTACTCGGCCAGCGTCGCGGAGCCCGACCCGAAGACGGGGTCGCCGACCGCCACACCACTGACACCGTCGCCGACCTCGTCGACAACACCCGCCGCATCGATTCCGGTCCCGGACGGCAGCGGGATCGGCATCTGCGCGCTCATGTAGCCGGCGCGGATCTTCCAGTCCATCCCGTTCACGCCGGCAGCGCGGACAGCGATGCGCACCTGACCTGCTCCTGCATGCGGCTCGTCGACCTCGACCAGCTTCAGCACCTCGGGGCCGCCGTACTCGGCGAACTGAACAGCCTTCATCGCAGATCTCCTCGGCTCGACATCGTCAGCCCGCTCGCGCTGAACCCTCGAGACATCATGGCCCGACGTGCCACAGACGGCACCCGCCGGCGCCGGTGAGCGTTCGCTCAGGTCACCTGCGGCTCACAGGTCCAGATCCATTCACCGTCGGCCGCATCGACCGGAAGGGTGAACACCCACGTCGTGACGGCACCCACGACACCCGTCAGGTAGGCGACGGCCGTTATCGCGATCGGCGGGTACGGCACCTGGCGCAGAAGCTCGACCGCCTCCGCACGCGGGAACCATCGAGCTTCCTGAACGCTGCCGTCGGGATCGTCGATCACGAACGGTCCGGTCACGTCGTCGGCGACGTGGTTACCGGCTGTGGTGAGCAGCGACCCGTCCTGACCGACGACCTGGACGTTGGCGATCAGCCGTGGCCGATCCGGCGTGACGACGAGACCTCGTCACCGCGAAGGACGAGCACACCGGCGTATCGAGCCATCCGGGAAACGTCAGCGCCGGGCGTACGTCGCCTCGACGATGGCCCGGTCGTCGGCGGCGTCGAGGAGTTCGAGGACCTCGCCGATGCAACGGCCCGGCCGATCGTTCCAACGCGTCAGGTCGAGCACCCGCAGAGATCGGACGGACGGTGGTGGGCAGAACCCGACACCGAACCGCGGATCGTCGGCGAACGCCGCGTGCCACACCAGGTCGAGCGAGTCACCCGTGACCTGGTCGTGCGCGGCGTACCGTCCGCCTGCGGTCTGCACGACAGCACCGACCAGACATGCGGCGACGACAGGGCCGCGCTCGAGCAACTCGAGGGTGCGTGCGGTGACGGTGCGGACAGCGTCGGTCTCGTCGCGAACCTGGTACCAGGCGTTCTGGATCCACCCGTCGGCGACGACGTCTGAAGCGGCGGCGATGACGACGCGGGCCGCGTCGATGCGGGCGCGGAAGGCACGGTCCTGCTCGGCGTCGCGAACCTCGGCTCGCGTTCGCAGGCGGCTCCGCCAGGTCGGGCGCAGGCCGTCAGGGCGGGCCGGTAGGACGCCGTGGATCACATCAGGTTGTCCTTTGGCTGACATCGCGCACCGCCCCTTCGAAGCTGGCACCGTCCCCTCAGCACTGACGGTAGAAGCCGATCGGCAGCAGGACAACGGGTCGAGCCGACAACGGCCCAGTACTGGGACATCGATGCCATCGAACGACCCGGCTGACGAGCACTGGTACCCGTCAGCCGTTGGGGAATCATGCTGCCATGTGTGAAGGCTCGTCGGATCGGTAACGGGTCGGGGCTCAGGAGATCGGTAACACCTGATCGGTCGTGGATCCAGAGTGGGTCCCTTGCCACGAGCGATCAAACGCGCGGTTGACCGGAACGGCGACCACGAAGGCGACGGCGAACGACACCGCGAGACCCCCTCCAGAACAGCCAAACGATCGAACGCATCCACCGGAGCGCCGGCATCGATCGAGCCCATGTGGCTGGACACCGAGGAACGCTCCACCTGGCTGTCGTTGCGGGCCATGATGACGCTGGTGCCGTCGGCACTCGACGCGCAGCTCCAGCGTGACGCCGGGCTGACTTTCTTCGAATACATGGTGCTGGCGCTGCTGGCGGAGCAGCCCGAGCGGCGGATGCGCATGAGCGAACTGGCGGCAGTGACGAACGGCTCGCCGTCACGCCTGTCGCACGTGGCCCGCCGGCTCGAAGTCCAGCACTTCCTCGAACGCGAGAACGATGCCGTGGACGGCCGCTACACGAACGCGGTCCTCACCGACGCCGGGCTGGCGAAGGTGGTCGCGGCAGCTCCGGGCCATGTCGCGACCGCACGTTCGCTCGTGATCGACAGTCTGACGAGGCAGCAGTTGCGTCAGCTTCGGACCGTCGCCGACCGCATCCTGGCGCGAGTGACCGGGGACGTGCCCTGCGCGGCCGGCTGACGGCCGTCGGCCTCACACAGCGGTGGCGAGAACGCTCGACAACACCAGCCCGCCACCGCCCAGAAGGGTGATCTCGTCGCCGAAGTCCCCCAGGATCACCTGCGGTGCCACACCGCGCCGCGGGCTGTATTCGACCATCCAGCGCTGCAGCCGTTCCCGCATCGCTTCCCCGCCGGCACAGACGTCTCCGTGCATGATGTAGACGCCCGAGCCGAGCATGTGCTCGTTGTTCGCCATGCCGATGGCGAGGTTCCGTGCGTACCGGTCGAGCAGCTCCGCAGCCGCTGGGACACGCTGCCCGGCCATCGCGGTGAGCGTGGCGCAGTCGATGCCGGCCGCGCCGGGAAGACCCAGCCGCAGCGCTTCCCGACGCAGCCAGCCCGACGTCGCCACCGTCTCCCAGCAGCCCCGGCGACCACACATGCACTCGTCGCCGTTCATGTCGACGACGGTGTGGCCGTACTCGCCGCCGGCCCCGTCCACGCCACGGACGATCTCGCCGTCGTAGACGATGCCGAAGCCCAGCGCCTCGCCGGTGTAGACCGACGCGAAGCTGGGCTGGTGGCGGCCGTGGCCGAACCACCTGTCCCCCAATGCCTGCACGCGTGGGTGGTGGTCGACGCTCACCGGTGTTGCGAATCGACGCCGCAGGACGGCCGCCAGCGGGAAGCCGTTGAGAACCGGCGCCAGGTGCAGGGAGATGATCACGCCCTCGGTGGTGTCCACCATCCCGGACGCGGCGACCCCGATGCCGAGCAACGGCCGATCCTCGAAGCAGCTCGACGCCAGCTCGAGCAGCGAGGTCCGGACCTCGTCGATCGGGGCGCCCGGATCGAGATCACCGTGCCCCTGCTGATGAATCGTCCCGTCCATGCCCATCCGCGCGACGGTGACGGCGGTCGCGGAGATCCGCATCGCGCCGAGCTCCACGCCGTCGGAGTTGAACCACAGCGGCCGCGCCGGTTTACCGCCGGCGGGCGACGCCGCGACCGGGTCGCCCTCGACCAGCGTGCGATCGTCGATGAAGGGTTGGACAATCGTGGCGATGGTGGCGCGGCTGACACTCAACGCACGCGCGAGCTGGGCACGGCTGGACGGACCGTTCTGGTGCAGGAGCTCGAGCACCCGCCGCCGGTTCGTCTGCCCGACGGCAGTCGGACCGAGCAGCCGCGGCGCCGTCGTCGTCGGAGCGCTCTCGGCCATCGTCGACTCCTTTCGCGGGGCTGGTTGACGCCCTCGAGACGAGGTATGTAGGTTGAGACTACTAACTTGGCCTGGCAGACGACGACCTCCATCGCCACCGATCCGCAGATGTCCCCACCCCCGTTGAACAGGCGGTATCTCAGGTGTCCTCCAGTCATCCCCGGGTCGGCGTCGTCGGAGGCGGGATCCGCGGCTCGATGTTCGCCCGCGCCGTCGCACAACATCCGGGCGCAACCCTGGTGGCGATGTGCGAACCCGCCGATGCCGTCCGCGAACGAAACGCGCACGCGCTGGGCGTGCCGGCGTACGCCGACCTCGACACGATGCTCGACGCGCACCCCGACCTGACCGCGGCCATCATCGCCACACCGGACTTCGCACATCGGGACCCGACGATCCGCTGCGCCGAGCGTGGCCTCGATCTGCTGGTCGAGAAGCCGCTGGCGACGAGCGGCGCCGACGCCGAGGCGATCGTCACAGCGGTCGCTGCCGGCGGCGCACGGGTGATGGTCGGCTTCGAGAACCGCTGGAACCAGAAGTTCATCGAGGTGCGCCGGCAGCTGACAGACCAGTCCGGCGGGCGGATCGTCAACCAGGTGGCCGATCTGAATGACACGCTGTTCGTCCCGACCACGATGCTGTCGTGGGCCGCACGCAGTTCGCCGGCCTGGTTCCTGATGCCGCACAGCCTCGACCTGACGATGTGGCTCTCCGACGCCACTCCGACCAGCGTGTTCGCCCGCGGGACGAAGCGACTCCTGCCGAGCCTCGGCGTCGACACCTGGGACGCGATCACCGCCTCGTTCGCGATGTCGGACGGCTCGATCGTGGTGCTCAATTCGCAGTGGGTGCTGCCGATGACGGCGCCGGCTGTGTTCGACTTCCGCTACGAGGTCAACACCGAGACCAGCAGCTTCCGCCTCGGGATCTCCGACAGCGGCGTCACGCGCTACGACCCGAGCGGCGTGAACTGGCTCCAGTTCGGCGTGTACGAGCAGCACGGGCGACTGAGGGGCATCCCCATCGACATGGCCGACGACTTCATCGCCTGGAGCGACGGCGCCGAACTGGACGCCCCGGATGCGTCGTATGGGCTGCTCGTCACTCGCGCGATCGAAGCCGTCCACCGCAGCCTCGACACCGGGCAACCGCAGCCGCTCTGACCGTCCGCCCGATCCCAGTTCGTCTCACGCCACTCGGCTCCGGCTCCATCACACTCCATGGGAGATCACGTATGACCGTTCTCGACAGCTTCGATCTCAGCGGGAAGGTCGCCGTCGTCACCGGCGGCAACCGCGGCCTGGGACGCGCGATGGCGCAGGCCCTCGGCGAGGCCGGGGCGGCCGTCGCCATCACCAGCAGGACAAGGGCATCCGCCGAAGCCGCGGCGCAGGAGCTGACCGATCTCGGCATCACCGCGTTCGGGCTCGACCTCGAGGTCACCGACGTCGCTGACGTCGGCCGCGCCGTCGCCGAGATCACCGGCGCGCTCGGCCCCATCGACGTGCTGCTCAACAACGCGGGAATCTCCATCCCCGCACCGGCATTCGAGATCGACGACGCCGACTGGCGGTCGGTCTTCGCCACGAACGTCGACGGGCTGTGGTTCTGCAGCCGGGCGGTCGCCAGGCAGATGGCCGAGCGCGGCGGCGGCTCGATCATCAACGTGGGCTCGATGTCGGCGACCATCGTCAACCGCCCACTGTGGCAGCCCGCCTACCTCGCGTCGAAGGCCGCCGTGCACCAGTTGACGAAAGCGCTGGCCGCGGAGTGGGCCCCGAGCGGCATCCGAGTGAACGCCATCGCGCCCGGCTACTTCCTCACCGAGATGTCGCCGGTCGACCAACCCCAGTTCAAGGAATGGTGCGTCGACCCCGCCGCCATGAAGCGCTTCGGCCTGCCGCCGGAACTCGGTGCGGCAGCGGTCTTCCTGGCCGGCAGTGGATCCAGCTTCATGACGGGATCGGTCGTCACCATCGATGGCGGCTTCACCGTCTTCTAGGCCGACCAGGAGATGCGGCGGCCCGACCGGGCACGCGCACTGGGCGAAGTGCACGCCCGCGTGCGGCACTCCACTCGCAGCGAAGCTCGGCAAGAACGTCGACGCCATTCTCACCCAGATCACGAGCCTGCGAAAGGGAAAGCCGACGCTCATCCGGATCACGAACTTCTACAACGACGACATCAACGACCCGACCGCGGACCCTGGGCCCGGCGAAATACGTCGTCGACACCTATAGCGCCGCCATTTGCTCCGCGGCGCGCAAGCACAAGGCTCCCTGCGCAGCCATCTACCATGCGATCAACGGCCCGGACGGCACCCGGTTCGACGGCCCTTACGTCGCTGATGACCACACCCATCCATCGCAGCGGGGCCACAACACGATCACGGCCACTCTGTCAAAGCTCGGCTTTGCACCGCTTGTCTGAGCCCGCCGATCAGTCGGTGATCAACGCGTCGAGACGCTCGTAGCCCTCGACGACGCCGCTCTCCATCCCGCTGGCGACCCATGCATCGCGGCTCTCGAACGAGTCGACCAGCGACGTCGAGGTCAATCGCGTCCGCCCGCCGCCGAGATCCTCCAGCACGAGCCGCTCCAGGGCCACACCGTCGGGCTCCCCCTCGAACGTCATCGTCTGCACGATCAGCTCCGACGGCCGGACCTCGTGGAACGAGCCGCGGAAGCCGAATTCGTTGCCCCCGCTGCTCATCACATAGCGGAACGAGCCGCCGGTGCGGGCATCCCAGTAGTCGACGTGGGTCTCGTGACGGCTCGGCCCGAGCCACCGGACAAGCAGCTCGGGATCGACGTGGGCCTTGAAGACCTTCGTCGGCGGAGCGTCGAACTCGCGGACGATGCGGACGATAGGCACGTCGGCGTCGGCGCTGATCACGGTCTGGTTGGTGTGCGTACTCGTCATGGTGCTGCTCCAGCCTCGGGTGGGTGGGGTGATGGGAGTGCGTCGGCGTCGTCCGGCATGGCGCGCAGGACGTCGTCGAGACGGCGGTAACGCTCGTCGGCGGCCAGGCGGTACCGCTCGATCCACTTGGTCATCAGGTCGAACACCTCCGCCTCGAGGTGGGCCGGCCGGCGCTGTGCCTCACGGGTCCGGCTGACCAGACCGGCGTCCTCGAGCACCTTCAGGTGCTTCGAGACCGCCTGCAGACTCACCGCGTACGGCTCGGCGAGCTCGTTCACCGTGCTGTCCTCGTCGGCGAGCCTGGCCACGATGTCACGGCGGGTCGGATCGGCCAGAGCGGCGAAGACCCTGGACAGCGCGTCGGCCGGCATCGCCCCTCCTTGTGTTCAACCGTTGGGTTGACCACAAGGCTGCACCCGGACGGCGAGGTTTGTCAACCGTTGGGTTGAGCAACCTAGGCCTTGAGTTCGAGTCCCTTCAACCACTCGCGCACCATCGGGTAGAGGATGCTCTTGGCCTCGCCCTTGGACATCATGTGCTTGGCCGGGTTGGTCTTGTGGGGAGCGTGTCGTGCCGCTTTGCCGCTTACGCTGAACCTGTTCGCCGACACCGCGAACGCGCTCTGCGCGTCCTCCGGATGCTCAGGCCATGACTTGGCGAACGACTTGTTGCCCATATCGTCACGCAGGATCTCGTACACCTTGGCCAGGTCGAACCAGGTGATGTCCCAGTCGTCGGGCGTGGCCAGGAATCCGAGCACAAGCGCCACGTCGGTGCGCTGAGCAGCCAGCGCAAGCGCGTACCGGGCCTCCTTGGGGCTCAACGCCTCCGCATTCACCGCGGACGCCGACAATCCCTCCAGCCGGACGCGGCTGTTGGGCACGTAGTCCTCGGGGAACTCGTCCCAGTCGCCGGTGAGCCTCGGCAGCATCAGCCCCTGCAACTGCAGCCGCGCGATTCCGTTCATCACCTGGATGAGGCTCTCGGCGATGTCGGCGTAGGTGTGGTCGGTCAGCCCGTCCTCGAACACCTGTGCGTGCAGGTAGTACTCGTCCCCGTCGCGGCGCACAGCCGGGTCGTCGGTGTACAGCGTCGCCAACAGCTGCATGCCGGCCTCGTCGCCATCGAGCAGAGCTCGTGTCATAGGAGTCAGTGTGCCAAGTCGCAGACGCCTGGACATACCCTGCCCGAGCGACACGTGTACGAACCAGGACAGCAGTGAGCACGGGGACCGCTCGGATGACACATGCCGACCAAACTGTCAGCGAAAGGCGGTCGATCGCTCTCCGGTCGGTACCTGCGTCGCGTCGGGACCGATCTCGTGTTCTCGTACAGCACGCCGGTCGATGGCGGATGGACGAAGCTCCCCGCGAGGGTCATCGATTCCTACGCCGCCCACACCGAGGTCCGCGGGATCATCCAGACCTGGGAGAAGGGCGGGTTGATCGATACTTCCGGGGCGATCCCGGTGGTCGGGACGTTCGCCCCGGTCGGCGGCGCGGCCGACTACAAGACCGCGCTGCTCGCTCACGTCGACGGCTGGTCGACCGATGCTCCGCACTTCGTCGCGGGCGCGATCAACGCCTGGTCGTGGACACCCACCGACGTCGTCACGCTGGTGGAGTCGCTACCGGACGAGCTCGAAGTGGTGCTCGCCGACGAGTTCTTCCGGCTGCTCCGGGCAGCGACCTGACATCCTTGCGGCGTGAATGACGTCACACGCGCAACCGGCCAGGCCCAGCTCAACAAGGGCCTGCATGCAGGGGCCCGAGCGGGCTACCTGGCCTATGGGATCGTCTATCTCCTGATCGGCTGGCTCGCCCTGCGGTTGGCGTGGGGCGACCGCGGCGGCTCGGCCGATGCGTCGGGCGCGCTGCACACCCTGGCTCACCAGCCGCTCGGCCGGGTGCTGCTCGTCGTCGTGACGATCGGCCTGCTTGCACTCGCCGTGTGGCAGGGCTTCGAGGCAGCGGTGGGATGCCGGCAGTACGACGACACGAAACGGGCCCGCAAGCGGGTCGCGGCCGGCGGCAAGGCCGTCGCGTTCGCCGTCATCGGTGTCAGTGCACTGAGAATCACGGCGGGCGCCGGCTCGTCCAGCACGAAGTCGGAGCAGAAGGCGGCGTCGGGCGTCCTGTCGTTGCCTGGCGGTCAGGTGATCGTGCTGGTCGCCGCGGCGGTGGTGGTTGTCATCGGCATCGTCTCGATCGTCGAAGGAATCAAGGGTTCGTTCGAGGAAGACCTGGCAACCGGCGAGATGTCATCCGGCACCCGGACGGCGGTTCGCACGATCGGGACGGTCGGCTATGCGGCGCGCGGCGTGGCGTTCGTCCTGATCGGGACCCTGCTCGGATATGCCGCGGTCACCGCGGATCCGAAGAAGGCCAACGGGCTCGACGGTGCGCTGCACACGGTCCTCGGACAGCCGTTCGGCCGATATCTCCTGACCGCAGTCGCCATCGGGCTGGCGGCCGCGGGCGTGTTCGCCTTCGCGCAGTCGCGCTACCAGCGGCTCTGACGAGGCGGGTCACGCCTGCCGACGCGCCTCCTCCGCCCAGTCGGTGTAGAGGAGGCGGGTAGTTCCGTCATCGGGACTCGTTCAGGATGTTGATCAGCCGCACGATCCGGTCGTCGCGGACGGTGAAGTAGTGCGTGAGCAGCAGCGGGTCGGGCAGTCCGGTCTTGTCGTAGAGCCCGTCCATGACGGCCGCGACGGTGAACGTCCCGTAGTGCTCGGTGGCCTCGGTGACGTCCATCGTCACCTTGTCGCCGACGAGCTCGCGTGCCAGCCAGTCGTGGATCGCCTCGATTCCCCAGTACTCGTGCCTCGCGTCGTTGACGAAAGCGCCGACGGCGAAGGCACCGGCGAGGGTCTCGAGGTCGAACGTGTTGCCGGCGTCGATGTAGGTCTGGATGGGTGCGGGCAGGGTGATCGTCATGCCAATCCTCCGGTGTGGTTGGTGAATCCGTGGTGAATCCAGCGGCATGGCTGGTGATTCCAACGGTGGAGGCTCCCGCGGGGGGAGAGTCAACAGCCGGTTCGTCGCTCTGCTCGCCGTGGCAGTCCGGCGCCGGTCGGCTTGACTCTCCCCGCGGGGGATGGTTCACAGTCGTGGCATGCCTGTCGTCCTGAGCATCGGTGACTTCTCCCAGATCACCCACCTGAGCGTGAAGACGCTGCGCCGCTACCACGAGGGCGGCCTGCTCGAACCGGCCGAGGTCGACCGCCAGACCGGGTACCGGTACTACTCGACCGACCAGGTGCCCACGGCGCAGGTGATCGGTCGCTTCAGTGAGCTGGGTATGCCCGTCCGCGAGGTCGCCGATGTGCTGGCGACTACCGACCCCGACGCCCGGAGCGCGCTCATCGGGCGGCACCTCGAGCGCCTGGAGAACCAGCTGGACGAGACACGGGCAGCGGTGTCGTCACTACGGCGCCTGCTCGAGCCCGGCCTCGCGCCGATCGACGTCGAACTCCGGGCGTCGCCGTCGATCACGGTGGCTGCGATCCGCGCGACCGTGAGCCACGACGAGGTGTTCGCGTGGTACGAGCAGGCGATGGCCGAATTGGACTCGACCGTCGCCGACGCCGGATTGACCCCGACCGGCCCGATCGGCGGCCTCTACGACAACGAACTGTTCACCGAGGACCGGGGCGGCGCGGTGGTGTATGTGCCCGTCGCCAGTCCCCCGACGCTCGGACGGGTCGAGCGGTTCGTCGTCCCGGCAGCCGAGCTCGCCGTCACCGTCCACCGAGGTGCTCACGACGACATCGACGAGTCCTACGGCGCCCTCGGCACCTACATCACCGAACAAGCCATGGCCGTCGCCGAGCCGGTGCGCGAGACGTATCTCGTCGGTCCGCGTGAGACCGCTGATGCGACCGCCTGGCGCACTGAGATCGGCTGGCCGATCTTCCGCACCAGTGCGGTCGCTAGCGGGCGGTGACCCCGTCGATGGCCTCGCGCAGCAGATCGGCATGCCCGTTGTGGCGCGCGTACTCGCCGATCATGTGGACGTAGGTCATCCGCAGCGACATCACGTCGTCACGAGCTTGAAGGGTGTCGTCGAAGGAGAGGCCGGCGACGGCGCGGTCGGCCTCGACCCATTCGTCCTGCAGTCGCAGGACAGCGACCTCCGCTTCGGCCGCATCGATGTCGTCGAAGTCGGCGTCCTTGCCGAGGGCGGGGTCGTACATCGGCCCGATCGGGTCGTGGGCCGCACGGTGGCGGAACCACACCCGTTCGACCTTGCCCATGTGCCGGACAAGCCCGAGCAGGGTGAGGTTCGAGGTGGCCAGCGGGCGGCTCGCAAGCTGCTCGGCGGTGAGTCCCGCGCAGATGTTGAGCAACGTACTTCGCTGCCAGGCAAGGAATCCCTCGAGGATGCGACGATCGGCACCGGTGAGCGGTCCGTCGACGGGGTCGGGGGTCGGAGCGATCCAGGTCATCTGCGGATCTTCGCACGCGCGCCGGCTCTGAGCTCCGCACGGCTACCGTTCGGACAGACCCGGTGAGCACGACCGACGACCGGTCCGACTCCGTGGACGGGGGCCAGCGTGGACGATCCGACAGCCGTGCGCGGTGATCGGGTCCGGCTGCCGGATCGGCTCCGTGCCGGCGCCGCCCGGTGGACTGACGGGCTACCGGGTCACAGCTGGCGCAAGGCGCACGAGGCCGGGCTGGTGATCCTGACGCTCGCGCTCAGCGCGCAGCAGGTGTTGTGCGCCGCGCCCTTGCTGGTGGCGATGTCGGCCGTGGTCCGGCGCGTGAGCGGGAACGACATGGGAGTGATGCTCGCGCACCTGCTCGGGCTCTCCGGCGACGCGGCGGCCGACGTGCGAGCTCTGTTCGTGAACTCGGCCAGCGTCACGACCCGGAGCCTGGTGATCGGCCTCGTCCTGACCGCGGTGTTCAGCACCGGGATCGCGGCGACGATCCAGCGCGGCTACGAGGCGATCTGGGAGCAGCCACGTGCCGGCTTCGGCGCCACCGGACGCCAGCTGATCTGGGTGGTCGCCCTACTGGTCTACATCAGCGCAGTCCTGTTCGCCGGCCGGCTCGGGCACCAGCTCGGCCGCGATCTCCATGTCAGCCTGCTGATCCGCATCGTCGCGCAGAGCGTCGTGTCGGTGGCGTTCTTCCTTGCGGGGCAGTCGTTCCTGCTCGCCGGCCGGGTCAGTGTCAGGCGCCTCCTGCCCGGCTCGCTGCTCACCGCGCTCGGCACCGTCGCGCTGCTCAACGTCTCCCAGCTGGTTCTGCCCGGCCAGATCACCGAGCAGGTGGACGAGTACGGGCTCATCGGTGCGACGTTCGTCCTGTCGATCTGGCTGGTCGTGTGGAGCGCGATCGTGTTCGGTGCGGCCCTCGCGGGCGCGATCCTGGTCGAGCGGCGCGACGCGAAGGCGGGCCGCGCGAGCTGACCACCCGGCCGGCCCGGCTAACGGCGTCTCGTCTTGCCCGGCGCCGTTTCGGCGGATCGCCGCAGCCACGCCAGCAGAACGTCGTCGTCCTCGAGATCCGCCGGCCGACAACGCGATGTAGGTCTTGCTCTCCGGCTGGTTCGGCGCATGTTGCATGCGTCGCGAACCCGGCCGTCCGAGGAGGAGCTCCTGGTCGGCCGGGAGCAGCTTGACGCCGAATCCGCCACCGCGCGACATCGACACGAAGACACGTCCGTCCGCGTAGCCGATGAACCCGCCCATCATCGGCCGCGTGCTGATCTCGTACGGCAGCTCACCGCGCAGCGATTCGAGCCTGTCCTTCAACGTCGTCGGGTCGAACTCGGCCATCCGGCATCCTCTCTGTGACGCGATCCTCGGCTCTGTCGGGCGATCCTCGGCACCGCCTGATGATGATGACGGCCCGACGTCCAGTGTCGCGTCTCCGATTCCGCGACAGAAACGGCCGGTCGAGCTCCGAGCACATTTCTTGACATGTGACCACGCGGTCACCTATCGTCCCTCGGCATGGACGAGGTGTTCCGGGCGTTGGCGGACCCGACGCGGCGACGCCTGCTCGACGAGCTCTTCCGTGAAGACGGCCAGACGCTCAACGCGCTCGAGGCGCAGTTCGACATCACCCGCTTCGGCGTGATGAAGCACCTCAAGCTGCTCGAGGAGGCCGGCCTCGTCGTGGCCCGCCGCCGGGGGCGGGAGAAATTGCACTACCTCAACCCGGTCCCCATCCGGCTCGTCCACGACCGGTGGGTGAGCAAGTACGCAGAGCCGCGGGTCGCCGGCCTCAGCGACCTCAAGACCAGACTGGAGACGACCATGGAGAAGATCTACGAGATCTACATCCGGACCACACCCGAACGATTGTGGGAGGCGATCACCGATCCCGTCATCCGCGGCAAGTTCCACTTCGGCAACCGGATCGATTCCGACTGGACGGCCGGCTCGCGGCTCGAGATCACGAACCCGGGGGCGCCCGGCATGCTGCTGGGCGAAGGCGTGAACCTCGAGGTCGACCCGCCGCGCCGCCTCGTACAGACGATGACGAACTTGTGGAGTGAGCATGTGAAGCGCGAGGGGACGTCGCGGGTCACCTGGGAGATCGTCCCGGTCGGCGACTCCTGCCAGCTGACCGTCACCCACGACGAGCTCCGCGAGAACGCGAACCCGGAGGTCTACGGAGGTTGGCCGATGATCCTGTCGAGCCTCAAGACCTGGCTCGAGACCGGTGACGTGCTGACGACGCCCGGCTCGCTCATGTACAGCTGACGTCCGCTGATCTGACGTGCGCTGATATTCCCGCACTCGATGCACGCGCCGGTGATCGTTCACGCTCAGCTGACCGAGCCTGATCGATTCGAGTGCGGGAATATCAGCGGATCGCGGGTCGCCGGCTGTCGGTGGGCGCGGTGATGATGGTCAGGTGACCACGGAGCGAGCGTTCGACGGCTGGCCGGCGGCGGCGGTCGACGTCCTGCTGCAACTCGAAGGCGAACCGTCGAGCCAGACCCGCGAGCGGCTGCGACACGACCGCGAACAGCTGCTCCGCCGGCCGATGGTCGATCTCCTCACCGATGTCGCGGCCGCGGACGAGGCGTACGAGCGCTTCTCGGTCTGGGGTTACGGCAAGACGGCGTGGTGGTGGCAGCACCAGTGCGGGATCGTCCGCGTCGAGCCACCCGTCCAACTCAGCCTGCGGTTCGATCTGGACGGGCTGTGGATCGGCGGCGGCTGGGGCTATCCGGCGAGAGGCGAGGTCGAACGGCACCGGCGCGCCGTCGACGACAACACGAGCGGACCTGAGCTCGTGCAGATCGTCGAAACCCTGCGCGGCTTGGGTTTCGACGATCTGCACGATGCTCAAGCGCGTACCGAAGGGCTATCCAGCCGACCATCGGCGGGCCGATCTGCTCCGCCACCGGAGCTTCGCGGCGGTTCGGCTGATCGACGACGAGGCCGTCCTGCACACGTCGGCGGCGACCGACCGCGTGCTCGAGACCTACGACCTCATCCGCACGCTGATCGACTGGCTGACCGAGCACGTCCCCGGAGAGGGGTGACACGTCGTCAGCGGATGAGCTCGTGCAGCGCGAGGTAGATGAGGAAGCCGACGAAGAACCCCGGCCCTGCGGCGACCGCACGGGTCCCACCCTCCCCTGCGCTCACGAACAGGGCGCGCCCGCCGTCCCGAGGCCGGTGCCGTAGTCGAAGCAGGTGCTCATGCGCTGGGTCCAGAGCCGGCCGGCCTGGCGGTAGGTGACGTCGACGCCGTCGATGCAGGTGAGCGATCGGTCGATGACCAGGAAGCGCGGATCCGTCCAGCCAGGTTCTGCGACACCTTCGCCGCAGGCTGGGCGAACTGATCAACCGCGACCTGCGGGAATCGTTCGACGCCTATAGCTGCTTGCCGATCTCCCAGTGGTGCCCGAACGGGTCGACGACGCGTCCGATCCGCCAGCCGAAGTCCTCGTGGATGGCCGCAACGACCTTGGCACCGGCGGCCACCACCTGGTCGAACAGCGAGTCCGGGTCGTCGACGGTGACGATCATCCGCACCGCGCCCGGCTTGCCGTCGACGGGCGCGGAGTCCGGATCGTCGGACAGCCACACATCGGCGCCGCCGATCGACAGCTGCGCCACCGCGACGATCCCGCCCTCCTCGAGCAGGTACAGCTCGGCCGCGTCGAATGCAGCCTTGTAGAAGGCGACCGCAGCGGTCGCGTCGACAACCGAGAGCCAGGGGGCGATGATCATCGGACGTCCTTCCGGTACAGGTGGCAACACGTCCATGCCAGCAGACCAGACGCCGACCACGAGGGCAAGACACCCACGTGGTAAGCAGGTGGGCAGGCGATCCCGCCCGTCCACATCCGAGTCCCGAGGTGAATGCCATGTCCGCAGCAACCGACCTGCTGATCGACGGATTCGGCCGTGTCCGCGACAACGTGCACGCCGTCCTGGACGGCCTCGGCGCCGCCGAGCTCACGTTCCGACCCGACCCGGGCGCGAACTCGATCGCCTGGCTGGTCTGGCACCTGACCCGGGTCCAGGACGACCACCTCGCCGACGTCGAGGGCGCCGAGCAGGTGTGGACGAGCGACGGCTGGTTCCATCGCCTCGGTTTCCCGTTCGACCCGGCCGCGACCGGCTATGGGCAGTCGGCCGACGAGGTCGCTGCCGTCGAGATGGACTCCGGCGCCCTGCTCGCCGGCTATCACGACGCGGTGTTCGACCGGACGGTCGCCTATGTCGGCACGCTGACAGATGCGGACCTGGCGCGGGTGGTGGACGAATCGTGGACGCCGCCGGTGACGCTGGCCGTGCGGCTCGTCAGCGTCATCGACGACGACGCCCAGCACATCGGTCAGGCCGCCTACCTGCGTGGGCTCGCCGAGCGCAGCTGATCGGCGGCGAGGCCCCGCATCCACGTCGCCAGCAGGTACGCCGCGCCGACATTCGCAGTAAGGCCGCGCGGCTGCGAACCCCGGCCACCCTCGAAGCGCAGTGTCGTCATGAGGACTTTTCCCTTGCCCACGGCGACTTCCGCGGCATAGTCGTGCGTTCGGCCGGTCCGGGCGTCGATGCGCCGCAGCAACGGCCGCACGCCCCCGACCCCGCCGAGGTCCATCGCGCGGTCGGTCGCGCAACCGAGGAACTGCAGGTCCACGACACCCTCGTGCGGGAAGCTCCCCCACCACCGGTGCGGCTCGATCACCTTCACCGCCTCGCGCCAGAACGGCTCGGCGACCAACGGCACCGGCGCGTCCGCGGCGTCATCGAGCGCGAGCAGCGCGTCCCCACCGGCGCGGACGAACAACTCGAGTTCGGGGCTCCATCGGGTTGCGAGCGCAACGCGTCCGGCCTGCAGGCCCGACGTGGCGACTCCGCGGAGCTCGTCGAACCGCCGGCCCGGGTCGAGCAGGGTGAACGCGGGGTCACTGCCCCAGGTGGGCGTCGGGAACTGCCACAGCCGCCAGCGGTTCCCGCTGGGCGTGCCGCCGACACTGCCGTCGACGGCCAGCTCGAGAACACCCGGCCGATCCCCGGCCGGGAGCATCACCTCGATGCCGGTCAGTTCGTGAATGCCGTTCCCACGCAGGTGATCCGACGGCAGGCAGACGCCGACCCCGAGCACCGCCCCGGTGCCGATGTCGGTCATCCGCCACCTGACCATCGGGTCGAGCTCGACCGGCCCGGCGTTGGCCACCAGCAGGTGCATCCGCACGACCGCGCCGCAGGGATGACACCACATGTCCGGTGGCGCGGGCCGGTCACCACCGGCCGTCCACTCCCGGCGCCGGTCACCCGCGAGGAGGAACACGGTGTCGGCGTTGGCCCGGGCGAACTCGCGGGGATCGACCTTCAGCCGGCCGTCGTCGTCGAGAAGTCCCGCCGTGCTGATCGGGGTGTCCCGTTCGCCGGTCACGACATAGCCCGCGACATCGGCTCGTGCACGCACGATCTCCAACGTGGCCTTGCGATGCAGCAACGCGGCGTGCCGGCTGATCCGCTCGAGCTGCTCGCCGCGCTCCCACCAGCCTCCGGACTTGAGCCGTTCCGGCAGCTCAAGGACGTCGAACTGCCAGCGAGCTCCCTGCGGGTTGACCCGCGCATCGGCACTGATCCACCACGCCGAGCTCCGGCGAAGGTCCCGATAGGTGTCGAGATCGCAGAACTCCCCTAAGAGCCAGGGTTTCGGGGCTCGCCAGCCTGGTGCGAAGTAGTCGAACGTCTCCTCGGCATGCTCGAGTTCGCAGTAGAGATGGTGGTCGTAGAAATCCGTCGGCACAGTCCCGACGCCGCCGTACGCCTCCCCCGAGCCGGAGTTGTCGCACACCAGCGCATCCCGCACGAGCGACTTCACCTGCCGGTACTGCGGCGCGAGGATCTCCTCGCCGACGGTGGCATCCAGCTCGCAGCCCAGCGTGTACAGCAGCACGCAGGGATGTGCGCGGGCAAGCCGGACCAGGTCGTCGGTCTCGGCCCGCAGCTGCTCGCCGAAGCTCTCCCCCGGTTGCGGCAGCCACATCGGAAGCTCCACCCACAAGGCGATCCCGAGCTCGTCGGCGATGTCGAAGTAGTACGGCGGCGGGAACCAGAGGCAGAGTTTCACGCCGTTGAAACCGAGACTGCGCACGAGCTCCAGATCCTCGCGGACACGGTGCGGGCCCGGATCCGGCACGAGGCGATCGGGATACCAGCCCCAGGACAGCAGCATCCGCGGATAGAACGGTTCCCCGTTCAGCCACAGCGCGTTCCGGCTGCCCGCGACGTCGGGACCCACGCGCAGCGCGCGCAGACCGATACGTGCGGTGGCGACCACGCCGTTGGCCAGCCGCGCGGACACCGTGTACAGGTGTGGATCCGCGGGCGACCACGGTAGTGGCGCGCGGACCGGGACCACGACCTGCACGGGCGAGACACCGGCCCGGAAGCCGGCGGCGGCAACAGCGACGCCGTCGTCGTCACTCACGACCACCTGCCCGTCGGTGTCGCCCGACGCGGTGACGACGACGTGCACCCCGCCGTCGGGATCGCCCCAGCAGTCGAGCTCGGTGATGTGCAGAGCAGGGGTCAGCACGACTTCGACGGCCTGCCAGATGCCGCCGTGACTGTGACCCCATACGTAAGGAAGGAATCCCGCGAGCGTGCTGCGGACCGGGTACCGGCCGGGACCGCTCGCAGAATCGGGGCCGGCGGTGAGGCTCGCCGGCTTCTCGACGATCACCTCGAGACGATGCGATCCGGCCGTGTCACCGGCGGTGTCGCCGGCATGCCGAACCACCGAGGTGATGTCGACGTCGAACGGCGTCCACATGCCGACGTGCCGCCCGACCTCGACGCCGTCGACGAGGACCGTGCACGCATAGCTGACCGCCCCGAACCTCAACGAGACAAGGGTGTCGGGGCTCCGCGAGCCGACTTCGAAGGTCGTCGAGTACGTGAACGGGCCGGCGTCGTCCTTGGCGTAGCCCGCGTCCTCCCAACCTCCTGGGACAGCAATCTGCCGCGCCGGTTCACCGGCGCGGCGGATGCTCCAGGCGCCGAAGCTCAGTCGGCGTCCTTGGGTGCGCTCTCGAAGATCGACCGGACGTCGGCCGGCCACGAGTCCCACGTGCTCGCAGGCACACGCAGCGACTTGTGCCGCCACCCGAGGAAGTGGCGCTTGTAGACGATCGCCAGCATGGAGCGCTGGTGGTCGGAGTTGTTCGGAACCCCGCGGTGCCAGACCCGCAGGTCACGCAGGACGATCGAGCCCGCCGTCACGTTGAGCCGTGAGGACGCGAGCACCTTCGTCCGATCGTCCAGCGCCACCTCGACATCGTCGGGGGTGTCGACGATCAGGTGGGTCGCCGGCCACACCTCGGTGCTGCCGTTCTCGACGGTGAAGTCGCAGAGCGGGATGTTGACGACGATGCCGGTCGGCGGCGTCGCCCCACTCTGCTCGGTGCCGAAGATCAGCCCCGAATCACGGTGCACCCGCTGGTACGTCGAGCCCGGGTACGCCGTGTTGGAGTTGTAGTAACTGCACTCGAAATCCGGCCCGAGAACGATGGAGAGGATCTGTGTCACCACGGGATGCGCGACCGTGGTGGGGTCGGAGAACGGCGGCACCAGCGGCATCTGCATCTGGACATGGCGCTCACCGTCGGTCGGCTGCACCTTGCCTTCGGGCCGTGCGTCGAGCAACGCGTCGTACGCGTCCCTCAACGTCGCGACCTCGTCCGCGGTGTAAGGGTTCTCGATTGTTGCCATACCCGAGTCGTGGAGACTGCGCAGGGCTTGCGCAAGGCTCTTGTCGTCGAGACCGTCGGTTGACAGCTTGGCGGGGGAAGTCATGGAGCAGTGCCTCTTTCCGGGCTACGGGTCGTTCTGGGTTGGGCCCGGGCTGCGCCGGCCGGGATCGATCAGAGGGTGTGCTGTTCGGGGTGATCCCAGTAGTAGGCCTCTGGGTCGTAGACGGCCGGGGTCGGGTGGATCCACGGATCGGCGAATCCACCGAGCGCGAGGTTCTCTTTGCTGGGGACGTTCTTCAGGTCGGTCTTCTTCACCACGATATCGGGGATATTGGCGACGGTGCCGATCGTGTAAGGACCGTTCTCGACGTGCACCTTGATCATCTCCCAGACCGTCGCGGTGCGCTTCATGAAGTCGGGCTCGACCTTCGTGGTGTCGTAGAGATCCCACAACTTCTGGATCGCGCTGCCCTTCTCGGGCATGACCCGCGGGGGGTGCCGCTTCCAGGGGTCGAGATCGAGTTCGCTCGTGTACACCTTCGTTCCCCGCGCGTTGTACATGGCGCCGACCAGCGGTGACCAGCGAGTCGATTCGATCGGCACGACCCATTGTGGGTAGACGAGGTGGTTCGGGCCGTCACCGATACCCCAGTCGGTGCGGACCATGTACTTTCCGTACGTCCAGTGAGAGTCGAAGGACAGCGGGTCGACCGGGTTGATGATCATCTCGATGCCGACGGCCTTCATGTCGCGGATGAGCAGAGTGTCCTTGGCTTTCGTGTCATCACCGGTGGTCGCCGACCGGTCGGAACGGAGCCGAAGTCGGGTCCCGTCGGGGAACTCGCGGAAGCCGTCCTTGTTCGTATCTTTGAGGCCGAGTCCGTCGAGCAGGGCTTTGGCTGCGTCCGGGTCGTACTTCACGAACGAGTCGCGCCACGAGACATACGCGGCCTTGCCCGTGTCGTTGACGAGGTATTCGATCGCCTTGGGGCTCATCGTGCCGGTCGTGAGCTCGCCCTGCTCGAAGTAGACCGACTTCTTGGCTTCGGCCCGATTGATGCACAGCGAGATCGCCTGGCGGAACTTCGGTTCGCGGAACAGATCACGGTAGGGCTTTTCGTAGTAGTCGAGGGACGCGATGAACGTGCCGGCCGCACCGGCGCCGCCGTCCCACAGGAAGATGTCGATGTCCGCCTTGGCCTTCGCCTTGTTGAGCGTCGACACGTCGGCGAGAATGAGCGAGCTCTGCGGGCCGTGCACGATATCGACCTTGCCGGCGGCGATCTGGATCTTGCCGACCTGGAAGTCCTGCACGACGGTCATCGTGATGCCGTCGATGTAGGGCAGCTGGTCGCCCTCCTTCGTGACCTCATAGGCGTAGGGATTGCGCTCCCAGGTGAGCGAGCGGCCCTCGTTGTACTTGGTGAGCTTGAACGGCAGCAACGTCGGGCACTTCGGATTGACACGCTGCGACATGCTCCGCTCCCAGAGCCCGCCGACCCCGGCCCAGCTCGCCGGCACCTTCGCGTATCTCGGGTGGAACTGCTTGGCGTAGTGCGCCGGGACGATCCAGATCGGGCCGCTTCCCGCGGAGCCGTTGGTCCACATCGCCATCCGGTCCGCGGTCAACGGCGCCGGCGCGTCGAACTTCATCGTGAAGGTCAGGTCGTCCTTCGCGGTCAGCTTGCAGAGCGTGCCCTTGCCCGACTTGGCCTCGTCGGGCGCGGTCTTGAGCGAGTCCGGGTAGTTCACCAGGTCGTTCCACCAGAACAGGATGTCGGCCGTGGTCACCGGCTCACCGTCGGACCACTTCAGACCCTTGCGCAGGGTGAAGTTCCACTCCGACGCGTCCGCGTTCGAGGTCCACTTGGTGATGACGCCGGGACCGATGGTCTGCCCGTCGTTGAGGTATCGCAGCATGCCGTGGCTGTAGAACCACTCACCGACCCAGCCGTCGTTCGTGCTGCTGATGTTCATCTTCAGCTTGCCGCCGTACTTGCCCTTCTGCACCCAGTTGTGCGGGATGACGTAAGGCTCTTCGGGGAGCCGGTCGGCGAGCTTCGGGATCGTGCCCGCCTCGGCCTGCTTCGTCAGGAGCGGTGACTCCTGGAACGCCGCGGGCTTGGGGAGCGGCTCCTTTGCCGACCCCTTACCCGTGCTGGCGCCGGTCGACGCGTCGGTCGACTTGCTTCCGGTGCTGGACTTCGAACTGCCGCACGCGGCGAGCGCAACGCCGCCGGCGGAGATGGCGGCGACTTTGAGGATGGTGCGGCGGGAAGTGGAGATGGACACAACGGCCTCCGGAGGGACAAGGGGAGTTTGCGCCGGTCTGGCGGAGCACGCAGGCGCGTCGTGCTGTGTGTGAGATCGAACACGGCGAACCACCGGCGGGCAAGGACCGCAGAGCCGTCTGGACGGACAGATCTGGCCTGTTCCTGCCATTGATCACAAGCGTGTAACGAGCCCGGGAGCGCCCGACGGACGGCCGAAACGGGCGGCAGGAAAGCAATGAAATACATCTTTGTAATTACACCGGCGTCACTTTCTTTGAACCTCACTCTCGGTGTTGTGATGCCCACTATCTGGTCATTTTGCTTGCATATTCCCGTGTCTGTGGTGACGATAGTGACGCATGTGACGATTATCGGCCCGAGGGAGAAGAGTGAATACAGAGACATGACACACAAGAGACTCTTGATTCGCCGCCTCTCGACAATCGGCGTCGCCGCGATGCTCGTCGCAGGGGCCGGTGTCACCGTGGCCGCGAGCGTCGACGCCGCCGTACCGACCGGCGTCGTCCGGACGAGCGGCTCGGCCCTCAACGTCCGGCAGGCGCCCAACACGGCGTCGCCGGTCCTGCGCCGGCTGAAGAACAAGTCGTCCGTCGCCCTCGACTGCTCGATAAGCGGGATGTCGGTGAAGAGCCCGGCCGGGCTGAAGACAAAGCTCTGGTACCGCACGAAAAAAGGCGGATACGTCAGCGATGCCTTCCTGCGCACCGGATCGAACGGGTCCATCACCAGGACGTGTGCCAGCGAAACGGGGCGGACGTGGGGAAAGACTCGGACCTACAACAGCGGGGCGAGCGGCAACTGCACGTGGGGCGCATACGAGTACTTCCACAAACGGACCGGTGTGTATCCGTTGGTCCGCGGAAACGCGAAAGACGTCGCCGCGTCGGCCAAGGCGAACGGCTGGACCGTCGTCCTGCCCGCCCAGGCCAACTCGATCGTCGTCTTCCAGCCCGGCGTCGACCGCGCGAACAGCAGGTACGGGCACATGGGATGGGTCACCGCGGTCGAACACCGTCGCGACGGCGTGTACGTCGACATCGTCGAGATGAACTGGCACGGGCTCGGGGTATGGAGCACCCGCACCGTCAAGGACATCCACGGAATGAGCTACATCCTCGCTCCGCGCTGACACCGCGAAGGTTCCGGATCGACTCGGCGATCGAACCGATCCCGCTCGCTATCGTTGGCCGGATGGACGACTTCCCGAACGTGCCCGACGCGGCTGACGATCACCCCGCACAGCCCGCTCGGTCCGGGGTTCCCGCTGTCCCGGCGGTCCCCGCGGTGCGGGTGTCCGACGACGACCGCAATGCTGTCATCGACCTCATCCAGGATGCGGCCGGCCGGGGCTTCCTGACGATCGAAGAACTCGAGAGCCGTATCGAGCTCGCCTCGGCCGCCAAGACCCGCGCCGAGCTCGAGCCGCTGACGGCCGACCTCCCGGCGCCGGGCTCGGCCGTGGTCAGCGCACCGGCGATCGTCGGCGCGACACTCTCGAAGACCCGGCGTCAGGGCTACTGGGAGGTGCCCGGACGGCTGCAGGTGAACGTCACGCTCGGCAAGGTCGTCCTCGACTTCACCCAGGCGAAGCTCACCACGCCGACGGTCGATGTCGAGGTGACCGGGATCCTCGCCTCGATCGACGTCTTCGTGCCGGCCGGTATGCGCGTGGACATCAGCGGGCTGTCCACCCCGCTCGGGAAGTCGCAGGTCACCGGCGGCAGTTCCGGCGACGACGGCCCGCTCATCCGCTTCGTCGGCACGCTCACCCTGGGCACCCTCAAGGCGCGACGCCTCTCGGCCACCGAGAGCTTCTTCCGGTCGTCGTTCGACGGCTAGCCGATCTGCCGTTACGGCTTGCCCTCGAGGATCGGCTGCCCGCCGGCCACGGTCACCTCGACCGAGCTGATGTCCTCCGGGTGGTAGGACGTCGACGCCTGCACCGTCGCCGACGTGCCGGGCACGCCGATCCAGGACGCCGCCTGCTGCTTGACGCCGGACCGGTCGATGACGACCAGCGCATAGGTCGGCTGACCCCAGCTGCCGGCCTCGTACGTGCAGTGGATCGTGATACCCGTACCCCACGCCTTGCGGGTGAGGTCGACCGACGCGGTCATCGGGCCGTTCACGAGCGGCGCCAGCGGAAGCTGGGTGACCGCGGCCGTCGGAGGTGCGACCGGGGTGTTGCTCGCCTGGACCGTGAGCGTTCCCAGGATGGCGAGCGACGCGGCGGCGACAGCTGTCCCGACGGTCGTGAGCCAACGCCGGCGACGACGCTCGCGGCCGACGTCGGCGAGCAGAGCCGGCAACAGCGTGTCGGGCACGCCGTCGTCCGGATCGGATCCCGCCCTGAGCACGTGGCTCCGGCTGGGTGCCAGCAAACCCGGGAGCCCCGCGAGGGACTGCACCGAACGTCGGCACTCCCCGCACCCGGCCATGTGCCGCTCGAACGCCTGGCGGTCGATGGTCGACAGCGCGCCAAGAACGTAGGCCGCGTCCCACGAGTAGTACTCGTCCGCGCTGCTCACATCACCACCCCCATCTCCTCCAGCACGAGCTTGAGCGCGTGCAGCGCGTAGTGCGCACGCGATTTCACCGTCCCGGCCGGGATCCCGAGCACCGCCGCCGCCTGCGCGACGCTCGACCCCCGGAAGTAGCACTCGAGCAGGACCTCTCGATGCGGGTTCGTCAACCGTCCCAACGCCTCTTCCACCAGCAACGACTGCAACACCGCGTCGGACTCGTCGTCGGTCGTGGGCTCCGGCGCGTTCTCCGGAGCAAGTGCCGGGCGGACACGTCGGGCCCGCCAGTCGTCGACGACCAGGTTGCGCGCCACGGCGAACAGCCACGCGCGCGGCGAGCCCTTCCGCTCATCCAGCGCGCCCGGGTTGCGCCACGCACGGATCAACGTCTCCTGGACGATGTCCTCGGCACGGCCGCGGTCACCATGGGTGAGCCGGAGCGTGTACGACCACAACGGACCGGCGTGCTCGTCGTGCAGGGTGCGGACGAGCTCGGCACTCCGGTCGTTCACTCCGCCTCCTCGTACCCGCACATCGCCTCACGACAACCGGCCCGGGACCACCATGGTCCCGCTTTTCACCACGGATCTGCACGCCGATCGGTTCACATTCTCGTTACACACGTTCGAAGCATTCGGTGAACCGATCCAGAACTGTGTTCGTTTCAACGGCATGAGCGATAGCCGAGCAGACACGACCCGACGTCAGATCCTCCTGGGCGCAGGCGCGAGCGGAGCCCTGGTCGTCCTCGCGGCGTGCGGATCCAAATCCAAGACCTCGACGACCGAGGCTCCCGCCGCCGGCAGCGCCGTGCTGATGGCACTGAGCGAAGTCCCCGTCGGCGGTGCGGTCGCAGCGAAGATCGGTGACGCCCCGATCGTGATCTCGCAGGCGACCAAGGGCGACATCACCGCCTTCACCGCGATCTGCACGCACATGGGATGCACGGCCGCCCCGACGGGCAAGGAGATCGACTGCCCGTGCCACGGCTCACGCTTCGATGCGTTCACCGGAGCGGTACTCGGTGGGCCGGCGACCAAGCCACTCGCGGCCGTCAAGGTCAAGGTCAGCGGCACGAATGTCGTCGCCGGGTAGGTCGGGCCTCGTCCCTCGCTAGGCTGGCGCGGCATTGTCCGCGTCAGCCTGGAGGCATCCGATGTCGAGTCCCACCCGCCGCGTGTACATCGGATCGTTCACTCCACCTGGTGGCACCGGTGCCGGAATCACGCTGGTCGACCAGGACGTCGAGACCGGCGAGCTGGTCAACCCGCGGCTCGTCGCCACCACCTCGTCACCCGCATTCCTCGCCTGGCACCCGGACGGCCACACCCTCTACGCCGTGAACGAGTCGACGTCGACGATGCAGGCATTCCGGGTGGCCGAGGACGGCACCCTGACCGACCTCGGAACCGTGCCCGACGGCGGCGAGGGCCCGTGTCACCTCAGCGTCGACCCGTCCGGCACGTTCCTCGTGGCGGCCAACTACGGCAACGGAACCGTCGTCGTGCACCGGATCGGTGCCGACGGCAGCCTCGGCGAGCAGACCGATCTCGTCAGCCACACCGAGCCGTTGGGCCCGAACAAGGCCCGGCAGGACCACGCGCATGCCCACCAGGCCAAGTTCGACGCGTCCGGGCGCTGGCTGCTCGTCAACGACCTGGGCACCGACGCGGTCTACGTGTACTCCCTCGACCTCGAGACGGGCACGCTGAAGCCGGGCGCCACCCCGATCGTCGCCACCGCTCCGGGTGCCGGCCCACGGCACCTCGTGTCGCTCTCACACGGCTGGGTCTACGTCGCGAACGAACTCAACTCGACTGTCGCGAGCTACTCGTTCGACGACAGCGACGGGACGCTGGCGGCCGCGGCCGTCGGCGGATCGACCGTCCAGCCTGTCGGGCAGGAGAACTACCCGTCCGAGATCGCCGTCGACATCGACGGGAAGTTCGCTTACGTCGCGAACCGCGGCGCCGATCTCGTGGGCACGATCGCACTCGACGGTGCGTCGGTCACCCCGGTGGCGGACACGCCGACCGGCGGCGCGTGGCCACGCCATCTCGCGGTCATCGGCACCCACCTGTACGTGGCGAACGAGCGCTCCCACGACGTCACCGTTTTCGACCTCGACGCCACCACCGGCATCCCAGCGGCAACGTCGTTCACGCTCGCTATCCCCAGTCCCGGTTGCACCCTGGCCGCGCCGCTGACGTTCGACTGACGCTTCATCCCGACCCACCGCGTTGTCCGGAAACCGCTAGTCGCCGGTCGTCCGGCGTGGCACTGTAGGGCCATGGAGCTTGATCAGGACGCCTGCTACACCGCCGTCACCACCCGCGATCCACGCTTCGACGGCTGGTTCTTCACCGGTGTGCGCACGACCGGGATCTACTGCCGGCCGTCGTGCCCGGCGCGGACGCCGCTACGCGGCAACGTGCGGTTCTATCCGACGTCGGCGGCCGCACAGCTCGCCGGGTTCCGCGCGTGCCGGCGCTGCCGACCCGACGCTGTACCCGGCTCCCCCGCCTACGATCACGCGGCCCACGTCGCCGCCCGGGCCGTACGGCTGGTCGACGACGGTTATGTCGAGCGGCACGGCATCGAAGGATTGTCCGACCGGCTCGGCTACAGCTCACGACAGCTGAACCGCATCCTCACCGGTGAGCTGGGGGCAGGTCCGCTGCAACTCGCTCGGGCGCGTCGCGCGCACGCCGCCCGGATCCTGGCCCAGACGACCGAGCTTGCGTTCGCCGACGTCGCGTTCGCCGCCGGGTTCGGCAGCATCCGGCAGTTCAACGACACCGTGCGCGAGGTCTTCGGCTGCACACCCAGCGAGCTGCGCGAGCGGCGGGGCGGGTCCGGGCGGACCGCTGACACCCATCCTGGTCTCCGACTGCGGCTGGCCTACCGGGAGCCGTTCGACGCCGTCGATCTCTGGGCGTTCCTTGAGTCCCGGCTGATTTCGGGCCTGGAGGAGATCGTCGACGGCACGTACCGCCGGGTGCTTTCGCTGCCCAGCGGCCACGGCATCGTCGAGCTCACGCCACGGTCCGGCTTCGTCGAGGCCCACCTCGAGCTGACGGATCTGCGTGACCTGTCGGCCGCGGTGGCACGGTGCCGGCGTTTGCTCGACCTCGACGCTGACCCGGTTGGCCGGGCACAGGTGTTCGAGCACGACCCGGTACTCGTGCCGCTGGCCGAACGCTTCGCCGGGCTGCGGTTACCGGGCAGCACCAACACCTACGAGACCGCGGTTCGCGCCGTGCTGGGGCAGCAGGTGTCGGTCGCCGCCGCCGCACGGCTCGCCGGGCTGCTCGTCGCGCGGGCAGGTACGCCGGTCGAGGACACCGGCGGCTCGCTCACGCACGCATTCCCTTCCCCCGACGCAGTCCGGGCCAGCGAGCCCCTTCCCATGCCGGGTTCACGAAACCGCACGCTGCAGGCACTGACCGCAGGCGTTCTCGACGGCACCGTCCCGCTTGATCCGGCTGCGTCGTTCCAGGCGTCCGCCGCGGCCCTCGTGGGACTCCCGGGCATCGGCGCGTGGACGCTCGACTACATCCGGCTGCGGGCGCTCGGTGACCCGGACGCGTTCCCGGCCGGCGACCTGATCCTGCGGCGGGAGGCCGGCCGACTCGGGCTTCCGTCCACGACCCGTGAGCTGGCTGCGCACGCGGCCGGCTGGAGCCCGCTCCGCAGCTGGACCGCACAGCTGCTGTGGACGAACTCCCGCTACGAACCCGCTGCCGTTCTGCCCGTGGTCGCTCCGCCGACCCCCGCTGCCGCTGAACTCGAGGTTGCCTCATGACCGCCGTCCGCCGACTCGACACCGACCTGGGCGTCCTGCACGTCGTCGCCGAGCACGCCCACATCACCACGATCGTGCTGCCCAACGGCACCGCCATCGCGACCTGCGATTCCGACGACGACGCCACGAATGCCGTGGCGGACAGGGCGATCGAGCAACTCCGGGAATACCTTGCCGGTACGCGCGAGGACTTCGACCTGCCACTGGATCCGGCCGGCACGGCCTTCCAGCGCGAGGTGTGGTTCGCCCTCGCCGAGATCCCCTACGGCCGGACGGAGTCCTACCGCTGGCTCGCCGAGCGAGTCGGGCGGCCGACGGCCACCCGTGCCGTCGGAGCCACCAACGGACGGAACCCGATCCCGATCGTGCTCCCCTGCCACCGGGTCATCGGCAGCGACGGATCGCTCACCGGCTACGGGGGCGGGCTGCCCCTCAAGCGGGCACTGCTCGATCTCGAACACCGACGTGGCGGCGAGCTCCTGTTCGCCTGACGCGTTGCACTGGCTGGTACCGGGCGGCCGGGCGGCTGCGTCCACCAGCGGCCAATTCGTCCCGTCCTGCGGACCCGCGGGCGCAGGTGGCGGTCGGCTCGGTCAAGCTTGGGGATCGTGAGCACCGACCAGACGCCTCGACCCGAATACCCCCGCCCGTCCTTCGTCCGCGAGCCGTGGGTGAACCTCAACGGAGTGTGGGGATTCGCCTTCGACCCGGGAGATTCCGGGTTCGAGCGAGGCCTCGTCGGCGCTGCCCTGGACGGCGAGATCATCGTTCCGTTCACGCCCGAGTCCGAACTCTCGGGCATCGGCGACGTCGACTTCCACGAGGCCGTCTGGTACCGGCGTGACGTCGAGGTCCCGGCGGCCTGGTCGGGTCAGCGCGTGCTTCTGCACCTGCAAGCGTCCGACCACGACACGACCATCTGGGCCGACGGTGTCGAGGTGGCCCGCCACCGCGGCGGCTGGACGCCGATCACGGCCGACCTGGGTGATGTCGGCGGGTCCACCGTCACGGTCGTCGTCCGGGCGCGCGACAGCCGGCACATGGTGCGGGCGGGCGGCAAGCAGTCACGCAAGTACGCGAACCACGACTGCGACTACACCAGGACGACCGGCATCTGGCAGACCGTGTGGATGGAACCCGTTCCGCACAAGGTGCATCTCGAACGCGCCCGGGTGACGCCGAACGTCGGCGAGTCGGTGTTCGATGTCGTCGTCCCGCTCCGCGGGGATCGTGCCGGGACATCGGTGCGTGCGACGTTGTCGGCCGATGGGACGATGCTCGACTCGGTCACCGTGCGCGCCGATCTCGACCTGTCCGTGCGGCTGCGCCTGTCCGCCGAGGACTCGGTCCGGTTGTGGAGCCCGGCCGACCCGTTCCTCTACGACCTCGTGCTCGAGCTCCTCGGTGCGGATGGCTCCGTCCTGGACACGGTCACCTCCTATGGAGGGCTGCGCAGTGTCGGCATCGACGGGAAAGCCGTTCTGCTGAACGGGAAACCCGTCTTCCAGCGGCTCGTGCTCGACCAGGGCTTCTACCGCGACGGCATCCTCACCGCACCGTCGGATGCCGCGCTCGTCCGCGACATCGAGTTGTCGATGGCAGCGGGCTTCAACGGGGCGCGCCTGCACCAGAAGGTGTTCGAGGAGCGCTTCCTGTTCCACGCGGATCGGCTCGGCTACCTGGTCTGGGGCGAGTTCGGCGACTGGGGCAGCAACGTGGGCGGTCATCACTCCGACAACCAGCAGCCGACGGCGAGCTACATCACCCAGTGGCTGGAGGCGGTCGAGCGCGACTACTCGCATCCGGCCATCGTCGGCTGGTGCCCGCTGAACGAGACGCACCAGGATCTGCACGACCGGATCACCCAGCTCGACGACGTGACGACCGGGATGTTCCTTGCCACCAAGGCCATCGACTCGACCCGGCCGGTGCTCGACGCGTCCGGCTACTCACACCGGGTTCGCGAGACCGACGTCTGGGACTCGCACAACTACGAGCAGGACCCGGCCGCGTTCGCCGCGGTGATGGCTCCGTTGGCCGACGGGATGCCGTACGAGAACGGGCGGGACCAGGGCGAGACCGGCTGGTCGACGCCGTATGCGGGACAGCCCTACTTCTGCAGCGAGTTCGGCGGCATCTGGTGGCAGCCCGGCGCCCGCGACGACCGCAGCGTCTCGTGGGGCTACGGGCAGCGTCCGGCGTCGCTGGAGGAGTTCTACACACGCTTCGAGGGCCTGGTTGCGGCGCTGCTGGACGACCCGCTGATGTTCGGCTACTGCTACACGCAGCTGACCGACGTGTTCCAGGAGCAGAACGGGATCTACATGTTCGACCGCTCCGAGAAGGTCGAGATGGAGCGGATCCGCTCAGCACAGTCGAAGAAGGCAGCGATCGAGGGCTGACCCCGCCGGCGTCTACCGCGGCCTGGAGGGACGTGAGACTGCAGAACAACCGCGTCCCATCGCTCGCTGATGCGGTTCTCCTGCAGTCTCACGCGCGGCGGCGCCACAGGGCGCGCATCTCCGCGCCGAACCGGTCCGCCTGCACGAACACATCGCGGTCGGTCGCGATCCGGACGACCCAACCCTCGTCCTCGAGGTTGTGCCGTCGGGCGATGTCGTTCTCCCACTGGCGGCGGTCGTCGAAGTGGTGCCGTCCGTCGTACTCAATCGCGATGCGTCGGTCGGGATAGCTGAGGTCGGGTCGGGCGATCCACCCGCCGTGGCTGTCGACGACGTCGAGGTTGACCTCCGGCTCCGGCAGGCCGGCGGTCGTCAGCACGTGCCGAAGGAGCGACTCCATCGGCGAATCGACACCGGGACGGACGAGCGAGGCCACCCGACGGGCGCGAGCGGACCCTCGACGCCGTGTCGCCGTAGCCGTTGCCGCGACGAGTCCATCGACCGTCGTGAAGCCACGTCGCACGATCGCATCGCCGCACGCGAGCAACTCAGCGTCGTCGAGATGCACAGCGAGATCGACAAAGGTTGCGACGGGCGAGGTGACAGGCAGGCCATGACGACGAACGACGTCATCGGGCACACCGACATGCGCGACGACGCCCGCTCGTCGCACCTGCCCCGGCGCCTGGACGTGCACGTGCGTCGAGTTCGTCCAGCCGGCGGGAAGGGACCACAGGCGGGCGGACGTGTGGCAGCTGAACACCGATCCCGCGGGAAGCACCAGCAGGAGGCCTTTGAGCAGAGCCGTCTCATCGACGTGGCCGACGACATGGACGCCGCGGGTGACCCTCGCGATCGCACGGCCTTCCAGCACGTGCCGCCCGATGCCGTGACGCAGTCCGTCGCGGGTGGTGAAGGGACCTCGCGCCAGGCGTTCGGGAACGGGTTCTCTCGCGGTCATGCACCGCAGCCTGAGCCAGGAGCGGACGGATCCGACCGTTGCCGGTCCGATCTGTGGACGACCACGGACGCGCATGCAACTGTGGACAACACGGGTTCCCTGGCGTCGAACTGCAGAAGAACCGGTCGCGGTTGTCGCTGGGTGCGGTTCTTCTGCAGTCTCGTTTGGCGCGCGCGCCGCCGTCCGCCCGGCCCGATATACCGACTCGATCGGAAGTGCGACAACACCCATGAAGATCACCCGGCTCGAGTTTCTGAAGGTGCCGCCGTCATGGGTCTGGCTGCGGGTGCACACCGACGACGGGCTGGTGGGCTCGGGCGAGCCCTACCTGGAGAACCACGGCGACAGCGTGATCGCCGAGGTGAAGCGGCTCGAGCCGCTGCTGATCGGCCAGGACCCGCTCCGCATCGAAGCCCTCTGGGCATCCATGTACGAGGGTGGCCTGGGCTACAAAGGCGGCGCGGTCACGATGAGTGCGATCAGCGGCATCGACATGGCGTTGTGGGACATCGCCGGAAAAGCGGCGGGTCTGCCGGTCCATCAGCTTCTCGGCGGCGCGACCCGCGATCGCATCAAGATGTACCGCGCCGTCGGGCACGCGCCACCGCACTGCGTCGAGCCCGGCCAGCCCTACCGCGCCGGCTACCGGCCACCGTTGGGCGACCGCTGGAACCGCGACGCCTGGGCCGACTGTGCCCGGATTCTCGTGCAGGAGTGGGGATTCCGTGCGTTGAAGGCGCATGTCGCCCCTGGTGGCGGGCTCGAGACGACCTCGGACGTCGACCGCATCGCGGATCTGTTCGCGGCCGTCCGCGAAGGCGCCGGACCCGACGTGGACGTCGCCATCGACATCCACAATCCGCATCCCCGCATAGGGATGCAGCTGATCGAGGCGCTCACGCCGCACCGTCCGCTGTTCGTCGAGGAGCCGATGCCGATCGAACGGACGGAGACGCTGGCCGACATCGCCCGGCACACCACCGCGCCCCTGGCCGCGGGTGAGCGCTGGATGGGCAAGTGGGTGTTCTTCGACGCCGTCAGAAGTGGTGCCCTCGCCGTCGTCCAGCCCGACCTCGCCCACGCCGGCGGCATCACCGAGTGCCGCAAGATCGCGGCCATCGCCGAAGCCGGCTACGCGAAAGTCGCCCTGCACTGCCCGTTGAGCCCGCTCGCGCTGGCCGCGTCGATCCAGCTCGATGCCGTGATCCCGAACTTCCTCGTGCAGGAGCACAACGAGGTCAACGACTCGCGGATGCACGGCGAGACGATCATCGGCCGGGGTTATCTGCGCGAGCCGTTCGTGCTCGGCGACGACGGCTGCGTCGCGGTTCCGACCAGGCCCGGGCTCGGCGTCGAGATCGACGAGGACGGTTTCGCCGAGATCATGGCGCGACCGTGGAGTGACGTGCGCGGCTGAGCGCTAGGTGTTGCGGACGGTCGGCTACCGCCCGCCGGGTTCGTACCGGGTGAGCGGTTGCGTGGCGCGGACGAGCGCCCGACCCGCCGCGTGCCCCTCGGCACCGGTCGGCAGGACACCGGCCGCGCGTGCCTGCATGAGCAGGTTGCCGATGGCGGTCGCCTCAACGGGCCCGGCCACCACCGGCAGACCGCATGCATCGGCCGTTGCCTGGCACAGCAGGCCCATCGCGCTACCCCCGCCGACCATGTGGACGACATCGACGCGACGATCCGCGAGCCGGCCGGCGAGCGCGACGCTGTCCGCATGCGCGACGGCGAGGCTGTCGACGATGCAGCGCACCACCTCCGCAGGCTCGGTCGGCGCCGGACCTCGTCGGGCGGCCGCCGCTTGGATCCGGGCCGGCATGTCGCCCGCGGGGACGAACCCGGCGGACTCGGCGTCGATCCGCCACCGTCCGGCCGGCAACTCCACGGCACGCGCGATCAGCTCGTCGCGGTCATGTGGGCTGCCCGCGTCGGCCCACGCACGCAGGCATTCCGACAACAGCCACAGCCCGGTCAGGTTGCGCAGGTAGCGGATCGTCGAGTCGGTGCCGACCTCATTGGTGAAGTTCGCCGCCCGGCTCGCTTCGGTGAGCACGGGGGCGTCGAGTTCGAGGCCGACGAGTGACCAGGTCCCGCACGAGACGTAGGCGAACCGGTCACCGTCGGCCGGCACCGCGGCGACGGCCGAGGCCGTGTCGTGCGAGCCGACCCGCACGACCTCGATCTGTGCGTCCGCGTCGATTCCCCATGCCTGCGCCACCTCGGGGCGGATCCAGCCTGCGGACGACCCGGGCTCGACCAACGGCGCGAGCAGCGACGTCGGGATCCCCAGCCGGTCACACAGCTCACTCGACCACGTGCCCGAGACGGCGTCGTAGAGACCCGTCGTCGACGCGTTCGTCCGCTCCGCGCCCTGCACCCCGGTCATCAGGTAGCTCAGAAGATCGGGCAGCAGCAGCATCCGCTCGGCCTTGGCCCCGAGCACATCCGGCGGTTCGGCGAGCAACTGGTAGACGGAGTTGAACGGCTGGTACTGCAGGCCGGTGATCCGGTAGTGCGCGGCACGCCCGACGATCGCACCGGCCGGCTCGAGCACGCGCTCGGTGCGCGGATCGCGGTAGCAGGCCGGGTCGGCCAGGAGTCGTCCGCCGGCATCGAGCAGGCCGTAATCGACAGCCCACGAATCGATTCCCACCGTCGTCGCACCGTGCTCGAGCACCGCGACCCGGACACCGGCACCGATCTCACGCCACAGCGACGCGAGATCCCACCGCCAGACACCGTCGACCTCGTGGGGCGTGTTGGCGAACCGCGCCACTTCGGTGAGGTCGAGCCGATCCGCGGCGACGCGCCCGACCACGACACGCCCGGACGTCGCCCCGAGGTCGATCGCAGCGGCGGCGATCTCCGGGTGTGCCCCAACGAAGCTCACCGGAGGAAGGCCGCCGCGACGCCGGAGTCGACCGGGACGTGCAGGCCCGTCGTCTGGGACAGGTCTCCGGACACCAGCGCAACCACGGCGGCGGCGACGTGCTCGGGGAGGACCTCCTGCTTGAGCAGGGTGCGCTGTGCGTAGAACTGGCCGAGGTCCTGCTCCTCGACGCCGTAGACCTTGGCGCGGTTGGCCCCCCACCCGCTGGCGAAGATGCCGGACCCGCGGACGACGCCATCGGGGTTGATGCCGTTCACGCGGATGCCGAACTCCCCGAGTTCGGCAGCGAGCAGACGCACCTGGTGTGCCTGGTCGGCCTTCGCGGCGCTGTAGGCGATGTTGTTCGGGCCGGCGAAGACCGAGTTCTTGCTGCTGATGTAGACGATGTCGCCGCCGATGCCCTGATCGCGCATCACTCGCGCAGCCTCACGGCTCACGAGGAATGACCCTCGCGCCATCACGTCGTGCTGGAGATCCCAGTCTCCGAGCGTCGTCTCGAACAGCGACTTGCTGATCGACAGCCCGGCGTTGTTGACGACGAGGTCGATACCCCCGAACGCCAACCCCGCTTCGCGGATCGCGTCGACGACGCCCGCCTCGTCGGTTACGTCGGCACCGGCCGCGACCGCGACGTCGGGTCCACCCAGTTCGGTTGCGACCGCGGTCGCGGCGTCGACGTTGCGGTCGGCCACCACGACGCACGCACCCTCGGCCGCCAGTCGGATCGCCGTCGCCCGGCCGATGCCCGAACCCCCACCGGTGACGAACGCGATCCGCCCGGCGAGCGGCTTGGGCTTCGGCAGCCGGGCCAGTTTCGCCTCTTCCAGTGCCCAGTACTCGATCCGGAACTTCTCCGACTCGTCGATCGGGTGATAGGTCGAGAGCGCCTCCGCACCGCGCATCACGTTGATCGCGTTGACGTAGAACTCCCCCGCCACCCGCGCGGTCTGCTTGTTCGTCCCGAACGAGAACATGCCGACGCCGGGCACGAGCACGATCGCCGGATCGGCGCCGCGGATGGCCGGGCTGGCGGGCTCGGCGTGCCGGTCGTAATAGGCTTGGTACTCCGCGCGGTAGTCGGCGTGCAGGGCACGGAGCCGACCGAGCGTGTCCTCGACGGAGGCGCCGGCCGGCAGGTCGACGACGAGGGGTCTGACCTTCGTACGCAGGAAATGGTCCGGGCAGCTGGTTCCGAGCGCCGCCAGCCGCGGATGCTGGTCGCGCGCCAGGAAGTCCAGGACGACATCGCTGTCGGTGAAGTGCCCGAGCTGGATCCGGTCGGTCGAGGCGAGCCCGCGAATCGTCGGGGCCAGCGCGGCCGCCTTCGCGCGCCGCGCGTCGACCGGCAACGCCTCGTAGCCCGGAACGACGGGACCGAACGGGTCGGGCCGGCGGTGTGCGTCGATGTAGGCCTGCGCCGTGGCGATGATCCACAGCGAATTGGCTTCCGCCTCGTCGCTGGTGTCGCCCCACGCGGTGATGCCGTGGCCACCGAGAATGCATCCACGGGCGGTCGGATTCGCCCCCTTGACGGCAGCGATCTCCAGGCCGAGCTGGAACCCAGGTCGGCGCCACGGCACCCACACCACGGCACCGCCGAACGCCGCCGACGTGATCGCCTCGCCGTCGGTCGACGTCGCGATGGCGATACCCGAGTCGGGATGCAGGTGGTCGACGTGCGCGGAGTCGAGCAGGCCGTGCATGGCGGTGTCGATGGACGGCGCGGCACCACCCTTCCCGTGCAACGTGTAGTCGAAGGCCGCGACCATCTCGTCCTCGCGATCCACGCCGGGATAGACGCCCGCAAGAGCACGGAGGCGGTCGAGCCGCAGGACCGCGAGCCCCCCCTCGGTCAGCGTCCCGAGGTCACCGCCCGAGCCCTTCACCCACAGCAGGTCGACGGGTTCGCCCGTGACCGGATCGATGGCGGAGCCCTTCGCGGAGGTGTTCCCGCCGGCATAGTTCGTGTTCTTCGGGTCGGCACCGAGCCGGTTCGACCGCGCGATCAACTCGGCCGGGACGGATAGGGCACTCCCGCTGGTCGACGCGGTCATCAGGCTCCCCACCCCGCTTGGGTGCCGCCGACGCGATCGGACTCGATCTTCTCCTGGTACCCGCTGGCGGCGTAGGCGGCCAGCGGGTCGGCGGGCAGGCTGCGCGACACCCGCCAGTCGGCCAGGTCGGCACGGACGTCGGTGTAGAACGCATCCATCAGAATCCCGTTGGCAGCAAGGACATCCCCGGCTTCCTGGGCCTCACCCAGGGCCAAGCGGTCGACGATCAGCGCACGGGCGGTCATCTCCTGGACGTTGAGGACGGAGCGGATCTGGCCGGGGATCTTCTTCTCGATGTTGTGGCACTGGTCGAGCATGAATGCCACGGAACTGCCTGCGCTGTCCTTGTCGGCGTTGGCGGGCGCGTACCCGCCGCCGCGGACGACCTCGACGAGGATCCGGAACAGCTGGAACGGATCCGCGGCACCGACGATCAGATCGTCGTCCGCGTAGAAACGCGAATTGAAGTCGAACGATCCGAGTTTCCCCAACCGCAGCAGCTGAGCGACGATGAACTCGATGTTCGTCCCCGGAGCGTGGTGGCCGGTGTCGAGACAGACGACGGCCTTCTCACCCAGCGCGACGCAGTGCGCATACGACGTGCCCCAGTCGGGAACATCGGTGTGATAGAACGCCGGTTCGAAGAACTTGTACTCGAGCACCAGCCGCTGGCCGTCGCCGAGCCGGGCGTAGATCTTCGCCAGCGAATCGGCGAGCCGGTCCTGCCGGGACCGGATGTCGTCCTGGCCGGGGTAGTTGGTTCCGTCGGCCAGCCAGATCTTGAGGTCGCGCGACCCCGTCGCGTTCATGATCTCGATGCACTCGTAGTGGTGGTCGATGGCCCGCTGCCGCATCTTCGGATCCGTGTGCGTGACACTGCCGAGCTTGTATTCGTCGTCCTGGAAGGTATTCGAGTTGATCGTGCCCAGGTCGACGCCGAGATCGAGGGCGTAGGTGCGGAGGGCGGCGTAGTCATCGACCTTGTCCCAGGGGATGTGCAGCGCCACCCGCGGCGCCAGCCCGGTCAATTCGTTGACCTTGGCGGCGTCGGCCAGCTTCTCGCGCGGATCACGCGGGACACCCGCCTGCGCGAACACCTTGAAGCGGGTCCCCGAGTTGCCGAACGCCCATGACGGGAGCTCGATCTCCTGGGCCTCGAGCAGGGTGAGGATCTCGTTGCTGATGCTCATGGACATGTCCCTCCGTTGGTTCGTTCGTGCGACTGATCCTTGCTGGACGTTTCGGGCAGCGTCGACCCGGTCGGGTCAGTCGAGGTGGAAGACCTCGACGAGCGGGGCCATCGCGTCATCCGCGTGCCGCCCGTCCGGATCGAGGAAGAACTCGGCCATCTCGGTCTGCCAGGCCGTATTGACCTCGGTGGCGGCCATCGCGTCGCGGGACTTCTCGAAGTCGTCGCACTCGAGGTAGCCGATCAGCTGACCGTCGCCGGCGAGGAAGAGGGAGTAATTGCGCCAGCCGGTGTCGCGCAGCGCCTGCTGCATGTCCGGCCACACCTCACGGTGCCGGGCTCGGTATTCGTCCAACCGGTCCGGCCTGACCTGCAGCCTGAAGCAGATACGTTCCACGGACGCTCCCCTGCGGCCTGGGTGAATCGTTTCAACCGATCGACGTCCACCGTACGCCCGGATTGCGGCCGGCCCAAGATCCACGACGAGGGCTGGCCGCACCAGGACCCGAATGGATCCCGGTACGGCCAGCCCCGGGGAAGACGTGCGGTGGCGCTAGATGAGCCCGTTACGGGCGGCCCAGGCAACGACCTGGATCGGCGCACGGGCACCCATCCGGTCGCACAACGCCTTGGACCGGCGCCGGACGGTGCGGTCGGACAACGACAGCCGGCGTGCGATGGTCTCGAGCGGGAGTCCCTCGGCCAACAGCGACAGCAGCCGCAGCTCTTCGGAGCTGACGTGGCGGGCCACCGGTTCGCGATAGGGAAGTGCATCGCGCTGGAGCGGGACCCGCGGGCTCAGGGGATGCAATTCAGGCATCGTCCGTTGGGTCGCGCGATGCATCGTGCCGACATCCAGATCGGTCATACCGTCGCCTTTCGTCCGTATGAGGACAAGTAGTTTGTGTCGCGGATTCGGGCTATGAACCCACGGGTGCTGAGGCGCCTGCGCACGAATCCCGACGACCTTCCGCCGAGCTGTGCGAGGGTGGTCTGGCCGGAGGATGGGCGGGTCTTGAAACCCGTTCTGTTCCACGGCGAGCCTCGATGATTCGTTTCAACCGCATTAACGCTATGGCCGTCAGCGGCCGAGGTCAACGATTGCCGGGCCGGAATCTCCTGAAATCACAGGGAAATCTCCGCTCGGGCCCGAGCGGACAGAACCTGACAAAGGCCTGCGCGGATTCGCAGGAGTTTGCGTGATTCCTGCCGGATCTTTCAGTCCGGCCGGAAGTCGGCGAGCGGCCGGCCGAACCGGCCGGCAGAACCGGTCAGCGCCGAACCCGTCAGCAAACAGCCGAACCCGTCAGGCGAACGGCCGGGCGCCCAGCGGGATCGCCGCGGGTCGCGCGCACGTGCTCTCGATATCGATGGCACGCCCCTCGTCGCCGGCACGCAGCACCTGCTCCATCACGTCGAGGACGTGGTAGGCGAGCTCACCGGACGCGCGGGGGGTGCAGCCGTGCTCGGCCGCGTCGGCCAGCTCGGACAGCCCGAACCCGCGGCTGGCACCGGCGAAGCCGCCCGCCACCGGGACGTCGACCCACTCACCGTCGGCGCCACGGAAGAGCTTGACCTGCCCGTCGAACCCGTTCGGGTCGGGCACCGACAGCGAGCCGGTGCTGCCGTAGACCTCGATCCGGGGCAGTTCGGCCGCCCAGACGTCGAAGGACATGATCAGCGTCGAGAGCGCGCCGTTCTCGTGTTCGAGGATGCCGCTGACGTGGGTCTGCACCTCGACACCGAAGTCGGTGCCGGCCCGCGGACCGCTGCCGATCGTGCGCGACTGCTTGGGCCGCGAGGACAGCCCGACCACCCGTCGAACCGGGCCGAGCAGTGTGACGAGGGCGGTCAGGTAGTAGGGCCCCATGTCCAGCAGCGGGCCGCCACCCGGCTTGTAGTAGAACTCCGGGTCAGGATGCCAGCGCTCGTGCCCGGCCGTCGTCATGAAGGCCGTGGCCGCCACCGCGGTGCCGATGTCGCCGGCGTCGAGGACGGCGCGGGCCGTCTGCGTGCCGGTACCGAGGACGGTGTCAGGCGCGCAGCCTACGAGCAGCCCGGCCGCGGTGGCCGCCGCCAGGACCTCGACGGCGTCGGTCGTGGCCAGCGCGAGGGGCTTCTCGCCGTAGACGTGCTTACCGGCCGCGATCGCCGACTTCGCCACCAGCGAGTGCACGGCCGGGATCGTCAGGTTGAGCACGACGTCGACGTCGGCGGAGGCGTACAGCTGCTCGGGGATGAGCCCGGCGACGCCCGGCTGCTCGGCGACGACCCGCGCGACACGGGTCTGGTCGATATCGGCGACGGCGGTGAGCGCGAGGTTGGGCAGCTTCGGGAGCGTGGACAGGTAGGCGCCGCTGATGTTGCCGAGGCCGACGATGCCGACGCGCATCGGGGCACTCATCGGCTCGCCCAGGCGAAACCGCGGGTGATGATCGCGTCGACCTCGGGGACGTCGAAGTCGTCCATCTTGTGGCCGATCGCGTTGACGAACACGCGCCCGGCGCCCCAGAGCCGGGTCCACACAACCGGCGTCAGACGTCCGACGAGACCCGGTACGTCCGGGTCGTCGATGTAGGCGGTGGTGGCGAGGACGTCGTTCGACGGGTCGACGTGCAGGTAGTACTGCTCGGTGGTGACGGAGAACGATCCGAGCCCGGCCACGATCGGATGGTCGGACCGGGCGGGCACGATGTCGACCTGGTACTCGACGAAACCGCGCGGGTGATGGACGAACTGCCCACCGGTCATCAGCTGGTAGAGCGTCTGGTCGCGGAACGAGTCGACGATGCCGCCGTGCCAACCGGCGAGGCCCGTGCCGGCCGCGACGGCGCCGGCGAGGCCGCGCGCCTGGTCGCCGGTGATGGTGCCCATCGTCCAGCAGTTCACGATCAGGTCGGTGGCGGCGAGCGCGTCGGCGTCGAGGTAGGAATCGAGAGTGTCCGAGACGGTCACGTCGAAGCCCTGGCTCTCGAGAACGGGGACGTAGCGGTCGGTCGCCTCGACGGGAACGTGCCCGTCCCAGCCTCCTCGGACGACGAGAGCGCGACGCGGACCTGGGGACGTCTGTGCAGAAGTCATGTCCGGGAACCTATCGGCTCTGCGGATTCAGCTCGCCGGGGTCCAGTCGACCTCGAACGTGTGGTCGCCGCCGCCGACGGAGACGGGCGTGCCCGCATGGCCGCCGTCGGGCGTCGGCAGCCAGACCTCCGCGGTCGTGTTGGACGGCACCGTGAGCGCGAGCGTCAGCCGGTCGCCGGAGATCTCCCAGCGGGACGCGAGCCGGCCGTGCACCGTCGCGAGCGATCCGGCGGCCCACGTCAGGCCACCGCCGACGAACGGCTTGACGACGGTGTGGCCGTAACCGGGGGATCCCGGGGCCAGCCCGGCCACGCTGCGATAGAGCCACTCACCGACGCAGCCGTACGCGTAGTGGTTGAACGACGTCATGCCCGGGTCCTGGAATCCGCGCGAGTCGCTCCAGGAATCCCAGCGTTCCCACATCGTCGTCGCCCCGCCGTGCACCACCGGGTAGAGCCACGACGGGTAGGTGTCCTGCATGAGCAGGTCGAATGCGACGTCGGCCCGGCCGCGGTCGGCGAGCACCTTGAGCAGGTACGGCGTCCCGAGGAATCCCGTTGCCAGGTGGGTGTTGCGGGATTTGATGTCGCGGACGAGGTGCTCCACGGCACCGTCCTCTTCGTCGGGCTCGAGGAGCTCGACGTGCAGGGCGAGCACGTAGGCCGTCTGGGTGCCGGGGTCCAGACGACCACCGCCGCGCACCCACCGGGCCCGGAACGCCGAGCGCACCCGCCCGTACTGTGCCGCCCAGTCGGCGACCCGCTCGGGCTCGCCCAGGTCCGCGGCGAGTTCGGCCGCGACCTTGGCCGCGTAGGCCACGAACGCGGTCGCGATGAGGTCCTTCGGGGTGTCGGTGATGGCGAGCCAGTCCCCGAACCCGTCGGCAGGCCCGACGCCGGCGACCTTGCCGCGGATGCCGTCCGCGCTGGTCTCGTCGAGATAGCGCAACCACGCGCCGATGGCGTCGAGGGATTCGTGCGCGATGCGGGCATCACCGTAGGTGCGGTAGAGCGCGTCCGGCACGATGACGACGGCGTCACCCCAGCCGGCCGAGCCGGCCGACGCGGGTGCGAACGGGCTGCCGATGCCGTTGGTCGCACTCAACGGGTCGGGCGCGACGTGGGTGACGGCGCCGTTGCCGCCCTGCGCATCGCGCACGTCGCGCATCCACTTGCGGAAGAACCCGCGGACGTCGTAGTTGAAGGCCGCCGTGCTCGCGAACGCCTGGGCGTCACCGGTCCAGCCGAGCCGCTCGTCGCGCTGCGGGCAGTCGGTGGGGACCGAGAGGAAGTTGCCGCGCTGACCCCAGACGATGTTCGCCTGCAGTTGCGTCAGGTTCTCATCCGAGCAGGCGAAATCACCGATCGGCTCCATCGCCGCGTGCAGTACCTCGGCGGTGATGTCGTCGGTCGAGAGCGTGGACAGCCCGGTGATCTCGGCGTACTGGAAGCCGCGCCAGGCGAACGTGGGAGCGAGCTCCACCGGCAGATCCGCTTCCTGGACGAGGAATTCGTCCGTGCACCGGGCGCTGCGCAACGCCTCGACGTACAGCTCGCCACGGTCGTCCAGCCGTTCGGCGTGGGCGACGATGACCTTGCCGGTAGGCGCCTGTGACACCCGCAGCCGTACACGGCCGACCAGGTTCTGGCCGAAGTCGACCAGGTAGCGGCCGTCGTCGCGACGGGTGACCGACACCGGCGAGAGGGTGTGCTGGACCGAGACGGGCGGGTTCACCTCGGCCTCGAGGGGGCCGTGCACCGGACTGACGGCGACGACCGGTGCCCAACCGTCAGCTGCGAACCCGGTGCGATCCCAGCCGGGCACGCCCGCGGCCGGCTCGACCACCTCGCCCATCTGCTGGTCGGAGTACCGGATGGCGCCGGTGCCGGCGGTCCAGGAGTCGTCGGTGGTCACGACCGTCGTCGACCCGTCCGCGTGCTCGATCTCCAGGCGGGCAAGGAAAGCACGCTCGGTTCCGTAACGGAACGGGCCGATCCAGCCGATGTGGCCGGCGTACCAGCCGTCACCGAGGACGACCCCGATCGCATTGTCGCCGTCGGTTATCAGCTCACTGACATCGTAGGTCTGGTAGGGCAGCCGCTGGCGGTAGTCGGTCCAGCCCGGGGCCAGCTCGTGTCGTCCGACGCGGTTGCCGTTGATGCTCACCTGGTAGACGCCGAGCGCGGTTGCGTACAGGCGCGCCCGGACAACCGACGACGTGGCGGCCGGAACGCTGAAGTCCTTGCGCAGGTAGGGACTCGGCCGGTGCGACTCCGGCTCACGGCCGCGCGGCGCGTCGCCGTTGGCGCCGAAGGACGCTGCCAGCGCCCACCTGGTCCCGCCTGCGCTCACGGTCCAGGTGTCGTCGGTGCCGAACCGCACCGGCTCGCCGACACTCGGCCAGACGACACCGGACACCAGCAGACCGGGGATCTCGCCGGTGCCCGCCGCAGCCCGGATCTCGAGCACGTTGTCGCCCTGCGTCCACGCCGGGATGTCCGCCGCGGCCTGACCGCCGTCGTGCGAGACCTTGCGACCGTTCACCGTTACGTCGATGGTCGCGGCGCCGACGGCCAGCAGCTGGACCGCGCTCACACGGACGCCGTCACCGAGCCGGACCGTCGTCCGGAACGTCGCCGCCGCACCGGCCGTCGCGCCGCCCGGCAGCCAGATGCGCCGCAGCTTCGGCGTCCAGCGGTTCGGGTCGAGCGTCGGCGCCGATCCGCCGGACCGTTCGTCCGCGCTGGTGATCCACGTCGCCCCGAAGTCGTCGCCGGCATGCAACGTCCGCGCCAGCTCGAAGCTCGCCGGCTCCGCCCACGCGGTCGTCGTCCCGTCGTCGGTCGTGACCTGCACGCTCCAGCGGTAGCGACCACGGGGCGCGAGCGCGCTGCCCGAATACGGGACGTCGACGCTCGCCCAGCCGGCGATCCGGCCGGACTCCCACAGGGCCGGCGCGGACTCGTCGCGCGGATCGTCGGGATCGGCGGTGACGCGGATGCGGAACGATGTCTGCCGGTGCGCGCCCGTGCCGGTCAGCCGCCAGGACAGCAGCGGTCGCGCGTCGGCCACACCGATCGGGTCGACCAGCCGCTCGGTACGCAGATCGGTGACGGCTGCAGTAGTGGTATCGGTCGATGCGGGCACGTGGGCTCCTCGAGTCCGGCCAGTGAAAGGTTTCAGGCCCACTCACGCTAGGAGCGCCGGGCGGACAGCGTCAATGCGACGACCGTGACGGCGGTGCGAGCAGTCCGCTCCCGGCCGCCTGCGAACGGTCCCGGGGCCGAAGCCAGACACCTTCTGTCAGAAAGTCGACGCTGGTGGGATCATCCGGAGCCAGAGCCAGCCAGCGTGGGAGGGGGACGCCGATGTCGACAGTCCATCGCAACAGCATCCGCGATGTCGCCGTGCTCGCCGCGGTGTCGGTCGGAACGGTGTCGAACGTCCTGAACAAACCCGAGTTGGTGACGCCGAGCACAAGGGATCGGGTCCTGGCTGCGGTGGCCGAGCTCGGCTTCATCCGCAATGGAGCGGCCCGGTCCCTGCGGGCCGGCGAGTCCCGCATCGTCGGCGCCATCGTGCTCGACATCGGGAACCCGTTCTTCACCGACGTGGCGCGCGGCGTCGAGGACCGGCTCGCCGAAGCCGGCCGCGTGCTCGTGCTGTGCTCCAGCGACGGCGATCCGGCGCGCACGAAGCGGTATCTGGATCTGTTGCGTGAGCAGGATCTGCACGGCCTGCTGGTGACTCCGACCGGCGGCCTGGACGACCTGCGGGTCGTCGCCTCGAGTGGTGTTCCGGTGGTGCTGCTCGATCGTCATGCGGGCGAACGCGACTTCTGCTCGGTCGCCGTCGACGACGTGAAGGGGGGTCAGCTCGCCGGCTCGCACCTGTTCGAGCAGGGCCACCGCCGGATCGGATTCCTCAACGGGCCGGCGACGACGCAGGCGTGCGTCGACCGAGGCAAGGGCTTCCGGGCCGCGTGCCGCAAGGCCGGCCTCGACATCGCCACCTCCCTCGTCGAACTCACGCCCGGCTTGAATTCCGCGGCCGGTGAACGCGGCGCAGAGGAACTGCTCGCCATCGACGAGCCGGTCACCGCGATCGCCTGTGTGAACGACCTGGTGGCACTCGGGGTCCTGCGCGCGCTGAACCGGCACGGGGTGGCCGTGCCGGAGGACATCGCCGTCATCGGCTACGACGACGTCGAGTTCGCCTCCGAGCTGTCGACGCCGCTGAGCTCGGTGGCCCAACCGCGTTACGCGCTCGGCCGGACCGCCGCCGATCTCCTGCTGGCCGAGGCGTCCAGCAACGGCACCCACGTGCACCGCCAGGTCCGTTATCAGCCGGAGCTGGTGGTCCGGGCCTCCTCGGCCGCCCGGCGCTGACTGTCGCGTCCAGGTTGCGTCAGCGACCCGGCCGGCGCAGCCCGAGCACGAACGTCGACGGCCTGAGCATGAGCCGGTAGGCGGGCAGAACGCCTGGCCCGCAGGACGCGGTGCCGATGCCGTGCTGGGCGAGATCGACGTGGGCGAACACGGAGTCCTCGCGCTCCAGCGAGCCTTCGTGCGTCACGCCGGAGAGCTGCCGCGAGCTGTACCGGCTCGCGGTGAATCCGAACGGCGAGTCGCCCGAGAGCCGGACTCCCCCGCCGGCGCCGGTGAGGTCGACGTGCCGGACGTCGAGCCGCTGGCCGTTCTCCTGCGGCCGCGCGTACGGCGTGTGCAGAGCGTCGATCGAGGTGCTGAAGGCGCCGATCCGGGCGGCCTGGCGGGTGTCGCTGTACGCCTCCCCCGGGCCACGGCCGAACCAACTTGCCGCGTCGAGTTCGGCCGGGAGTTCGAGCAGCCAGCCCACGCGCGCGACCGGGGTGGTCCACCCGCTCTCCGGCGTCACGTCGATGAGCGCGCGGACGCCGTCGGCATCGGCCGTCCACCGGTAGCTCGTCAGCACGCCCTCGCGCCGGTTCGGCGCAGCCGTCCGTACGACCACCTCGACGGCGCCGCCGTGATCGGCGAACGAGACCAGCCGATGCTGGAGCCGGTGCAGGCCGAGGCGTTCCCAGGCACGCGCCATCGGTGCCTCTCCCAGCCGGTCGTTGTCGGTGGGCGCCCGCCAGAGATCGAGCCGCGGACCGGCGACGGCCAGTCCGTCGAACGCGACGAGTTCGCCGGTGACCTGATCGAACGTCGCCGGACCCAAGGTGAGTCCTGCGTCGGGGTGCGCCGTCCCGACGGGCTTCTTGGTTCGGCCGGGTCGCGGTGCGGACGGGAGCTGCGTCTGCCCCCAGGCGACGACGTGGCCGGCCTTCGCCCACGATGTCGCAGCCGTGATCGACGCGCGGATGGTCAACCAGGCCTCACCGTTGGCCGATCGGGCCGTGGACATGGCCTTGGCCGGAACGGGGATCTCGACGGCCTGGCCGGCAGCGACCGGCGAGAGGTGGACGGGCCCGGATGCCTTCTCGGTGCCGTCGATCTCGACCGTCCAGTCGAACGTGAGCCCGGACGTGTCCACGTGGTCGTAGTGGTTGGACACCCGCAGGATCGGCGACGCACCCGTACCGGTCGCCGGGACGCTCTCGATCCGCACCGGCTCGATGATCTTGGCGAACTCGATCATCCCGGGCGACGGCCTGCGGTCGGCGAACATCAGCCCGTCGCAGATGAAGTTGCCGTCATGGATGGGCTCGCCGAAGTCGCCGCCGTAGCCGAAGATCGCACGGCCCTGCGTGTCGACGGTCGGGATCCCGTGGTCGATGTACTCCCAGATGAACCCGCCCATGCACCGCTCGCTCGACTCGAACGCCTCGCGGTACTCCAGCAGGCCGCCCGGGCCGTTGCCCATGGCGTGGCCGTATTCGCAGAGCACGAAGGGTTTCACCCGCCGGGCCGCGTCGTCGGCCGCGTCGGTGAGCGCCGGCTCGGAGGAGGTCGCGATCGCCTGTACGGCGTCGACCGTCGCGTACATCTGTGACCAGACGTCGGAGTAGCGGGTGCGCTGGTCGCCCTCATAGTGCACCGGCCGCGACGGGTCCGTCTTCTTCGCGACGGCATACATCGCCTCGAGGTTGTCGCCGGCGCCGGCTTCGTTTCCCAGCGACCACATGACGATGCTCGGATGGTTGCGGTCGCGTCCGAGCATGCGGCGCATCCGGTCGACCAACGCGTCGTGCCAGTCCGGGTCGTTCGTCGGGTTGCCCTTCCACTTCTGCGGATGGAACCCGTGCGTCTCCAGGTCGCACTCATCGACGACGTAGAGGCCGTACTCGTCGCACAGGTCGAGGAACGACGGATGCGGCGGGTAGTGCGACGTGCGGATCGCGTTCACGTTGTGCTGCTTGAGGATCAGGACGTCGGCGAGCATGTCGTCGTGGTTCAGTGCGCGACCGCGCTCAGGGTGGAACTCGTGCCGGTTGACACCGCGCAGCAGGACCCGGTTGCCGTTGACACGGAACACGCCGTCGACGATCTCGACCCGGCGGAAGCCGACCTTGGTGGTGACGCTTCCGGCGTCGGTGCTCACGACGAGGTCGTAGAGACGCGGCGTCTCGGCCGTCCACGGCCCGACCTGGCCGACGTCGAGGCCTTCACCGGTGCGACCGGTGACGCCCAGCTCGTCGATGCGGACCGTCCCCGCGACGTCGGAGTCGACCTGCAGGGCGCCGTGGCCCGACGCCGGATCGAGGTCGGCATGGACGACGACGTCGGCCGGATAACCCGAGGGGAGTAGCAGCAGGCTGGCATCACGGAAGATGCCGGTCAGCCACCACATGTCCTGGTCCTCGACATAGCTGCCGGCCGACCACTGGGTGACGACAACGGTGACGAGGTTGTCCCCCGCGACCAGGTGCGCGGTGACGTCGAACTCGGCGGGCAGGCGCGACCCGACGATGCGACCCACCCGGATGCCGTTGACCCACACGACGGCCATCGAGTCGACCCCGTCGAACCTGAGCAGGATCCGACCGCCCTGCGCGGCGGCGTCGAGCCAGGCGGCATCGACCTGCACGTGCCGCCGGTAACTGCCGGTGGGGTTGGCCGTCGGTACATTCGGCGGCTCGATCGGGAACGGGAAGACGACGTTGGTGTACCAGGGCCTGCCGTAACCGTTGAACTGCCAGTTCGAGGGGACGACGAGCTCGTCCCAGCCCGAGTCGTCGAGGTCGGGCGACTCCACGTCGGGGACCGCCTGCGCGACCGTCGGCGACCAGGAGAACCGCCACGGACCGTTGAGATCGACCTCCGGCGCATCGCCGACCAGCCGCGCCCGTGGCGCGATGATCGAGCGTGGCGGTTCGAGCGAGGTGAGGTCTTCGGGTCGCAGAGACATGACGACAGTCTGCCGTTGCGCCCTCAGCGCACGAAAAGCACGTGCAGGGTCCGCGGGCCGTGCACGCCCTCGACCCGGTTGAGTTCGATGTCGGAGGTGGCCGATCCGCCGGAGATCCAGGTGGCCGGCCGGGTGCCGTCGAGGCGTCCGACCGCCTGCGGCACGCTCGCGACGAGCTGATCGGCTGCGACCACGCACAGGTGCACGTCCGGCACGAGGCTCGCGACCCGGCGACCCTGTCCCGCGGACCCGTCGAGCACGATGGTGCCGGTCTCGGCCACCGCGACCGCGCAACCCGAGAGCACCCCGTCGATGTCGTCGAGGTCGGCCGCCGTCAGGTCGGGTGAGTCCGCGACCAGCCGGACCCCTCCGTCGGCCACCCCGGCCAGCCAGTCCGCCGGCACCCCGTCGGACACGAGCAGGCTGCCGACGGTGTGGGTGCGGCAGGCCGCACCGACCGCGCGGGCGATGTCGTCGGGGCCGATCCGGTCGATGCCGGCCTTGTAGTCGACGATCCGGTCCACGAACCGCTCGACCGCGGCGTCGTCGGTCGTCCCGGCAAGGGGGTCGGCCGGTTCGGCCGGGCGTCGTACGTCCGCGGATCCGTCGACCGCAGCTCGTACGCGGCCGAGGATGTCGTCCCGCGCGGTCATCGACGACCCTCCGAATCGTCAGACCGGGCAGGAGAATCCTCGTGGGTGCGCTTCCACCAGGCGCGGAACGACTCGGCTGGTGGCACCGGGATCGCGCGGCTGCGGGTCCAGCCGCCCAGGAGACCCGGCAACCTCTTCACCTTCGGCGCGAACCCGCGCCCGAGCCTGCCGGCCTTCTGCGCGGCGGCCAGCCGACGCGGATCACCGAGTACCCACGCGGCGAGCGACATCGCGGCCCTCTCCGGATCGACCCGCCCGTGCGCGGCGACGACCTCGGCCCGCTGCTCGATCAGCACGCTGGGGATGTCGATCGCCACCGGGCAGGCTTCGTAGCAGGCGCCGCACAGCGACGAGGCGAACGGGAGCGCGGCGTCGTGCTCGTCGGCCACCCCGTGCAGAAGCGGGTTGAGGATCGCCCCGATCGGGCCCGGGTAGACCGAGCCGTAGGCATGCCCGCCCACCCGTTCGTAGACCGGGCAGACGTTCAGGCAGGCGGAGCAGCGGATGCACCGGAGCGCCTGCCGGCCGAACTCGTCGGCCAGGGCACGGGTGCGGCCGTTGTCGAGCAGCACGATGTGCACGGCCTGCGGCCCGTCGCCGGGGGTCACGCCGGTCCAGGTCGAGGTGTAGGGATTCATCCGCTCGGCGGTCGAGGACCGCGGCAGCAGCTGCATGAAGGTAGCGAGATCCTCGAAGCGGGGCAGGAGTTTCTCGATGCCGACGACGGAGATGAGCGTCTCCGGCAGCGTCAGGCACATGCGTCCGTTGCCCTCGCTCTCGACGACGACCAGCGTCCCGGTCTCGGCGATGGCGAAGTTCGCACCGGAGATCCCGACCTTGGCCCGGAGGAACTTCTGTCGCAGGTGCAGCCGGGCGGCCTCGGCCAGCCGGGCCGGTTCGTCGGTGAGATCGTCGGGAGCGGGCCGGCCGACCTTGCCCATCTCGCGGACGAAGATCTCGCGGATCTCGCTCCGGTTCCGGTGGATGGCCGGCACGAGGAAGTGCGACGGGAAGTCGTGCCCCAGTTGGACGATCAGCTCGGCCAGGTCGGTTTCCCAGGCGGCGATCCCGGCATCCTGGAGTGCCTCGTTGAGGTCGATCTCCTGGGTGGCCATCGACTTGACCTTCACGACCTCGTCGGCGCCGGTCGCGCGGACGAGGTCGATCACGATGCGGTTGGCCTCGCCGGCGTCGATCGCCCAGTGCACGACGGCACCCGCGGCGGTGGCCGCCTCCTCGAACTGCACGAGGTACCGGTCGAGGTTGCGCAGCGTGTGATCCTTCACCAGGGCAGCGTGTTCACGCAGTTCCTGCCAGTTCGACACCTCGGCGACCGCCCGCAACCGCTTCGTCCGGATGGTGGCGGTGGCGTGCGCGAGGTTGTTGCGCAGTTGCGTGTCCTGCAAGGCCTCGCGTGCGGCCGCGGGGAACGCCGGCATCCCGAGGTGGGTGCTGGCGGCGGTCACGCGCGCTCCCACGCCGGCCGGCCGGCGTAAGCGGGCACCGGCCGGAACTCCGTGCTCGCGAGCACCTCGGCCAGGTGCAGGACCCGCACCGGGGCGCCGGTCTTCGTCAGCATGCCGCCGATGTGCATGAGGCAGGACGAATCGCCGGCCACGAGCACCTCGGCGCCGGTCCGGCGGACCCGCTCGACCTTGTCGATGCACATCGCCGTGGACGTGTCCGCGTTCTTGAGCGCGAACGTCCCGCCGAAGCCGCAGCACTGCTCGGAGTCGGGCAGGTCGATCAGCTCGAGTCCTTCGACGGAACGCAGGAGCCGGTAGGGCCGGTCGCCGACGCCGAGCAGGCGCAGCGAGTGGCAGGTCGGGTGGTAGGTGACGCGGTGCGGGAACACCGCACCGACGTCGGTGACGTCGAGCGCGTCGACGAGGAACTCCGACAGCTCGTAGACCGGCGGCAGCCCGAGGTCGGCGGTGTCGCCGACGCCGAGGCGCGCGAAGTGGTGCCGGATGGTGGCCGCGCACGATCCGGACGGGACGACGATCGCGTCCGCGCTGCTGCCGCGGTAGGTCTCGACGAAGGTGGTGGCAAGGGACCGGGCGGCGTCGGCGTAGCCGGTGTTCATGTGCATCTGCCCGCAGCAGGTGGCCCGCGGGTCGAACGACACCTCGACGCCGAGACGTTCGAGCAGGGTGACGGTGTGGATGCCGACGTCGGGGAACAGCGTGTCCCCCAGACACGTCACGAACAGCTCGGCACGCATGTGCGGCAGCCTAGCGACCGGCCGGACCGGCCGGGGTCGGTCCTTCGCCGTCGGCCCGTTTGCGCACGTGTCGGCAGGGTGTCCGGTATTCCACCTGTACGCGGCACCCCCGCGAGCAGAGGATGAACCATGCTCAACCTGTCGATGCTGCTCGAGAGCACTGCCCGGCGCACGCCGGAGACCGTTGCGGTCGTCCTCGGGGACGCGCGCCTCACCTACCGGCAGGTGGACGCCGCCGCGTCACAGGTTGCGGACTACCTGTCCGGTCTCGGTATCGGACGGGGCGAGCGGGTGGCGCTGACGTGTCCGAACCTGCCCTATTTCCCGATCGCCTACTACGGGATCCTCAAGGTGGGTGCGACCGTCGTCCCGCTCAACGTCCTGCTCCGCGCCCGCGAGGTGGCGTATCACCTCGCCGACTCCGGTGCCCGGGCCTACCTGTGCTTCGAGGGAACCGCCGAGCTGGCGATGGGCGCCCAGGGATTCGCCGGCTTCGAGGCGACGGACACGTGCGAGCACTTCGTGGTGATTACCGCGGACCCCGCCGCTGCGGGGCCGATCCCGGGGGCCGTCACCTTCGCGCAGGCCTGTGCGGGACGGTCGACCGCGTTCGACCCGGCGGTCACCGACGCGGACGACACCGCGGTGATCCTCTACACCAGCGGCACGACCGGCCAGCCCAAGGGTGCCGAGCTCACGCACGCCAACATGGTTCTCAACGTGGTCGCCATGCAGCAACTGCTCGGCCGCAAGGACGGCAGCCAGGACGTCCATCTTGTGACGCTGCCGCTGTTCCACTCGTTCGGGCAGACCGTCCAGCAGAACTACGGATTCGCCTGCGGCGACACGCTCGTGCTGCTCCCCCGCTTCGAGCCCAGGACGGCGCTGGCGCTCATGCAGCGGCACGAGGTGACGTTCTTCGCCGGCGTGCCGCCGATGTACTGGGCGTTGCTCGGTGCCCTCGACGCCCACGTCGACACCGCGTCGCTCGCGGCCCGGATGCGCATCGCCGTCGCGGGTGGGGCGCCGCTGCCGGTGGAGATCATCACCTCGTTCGCGGCCCGGTTCGGCGTCGGGATACGGGAGGGCTACGGGCTCTCCGAGACCTCGCCGGTGGCGACGTTCAACCCGATGCATCGCGCACCGAAACCCGGCTCGATCGGGCTCCCGATCTGGGGCGTCGAGGTCCGCCTCGTCGATGTGGCCGGTGCCGAGATCACCGCGGTCGACACGGTCGGTGAGATCGCCGTCCGCGGGCACAACGTGATGAAGGGCTATCTGCAGCGGCCGGCGGAGACCGCCGCGGTGATGAAAGACGGCTGGTTCCACACCGGCGACCTGGCCACCCGCGACGCCGACGGCTTCTACTTCATCGTCGACCGGGCCAAGGACATGATCGTCCGCAACGGCTTCAACGTGTACCCGCGCGAGATCGAGGAAGTGCTCATCACGCACCCGGCCGTCTCGCTCGCCGCCGTGATCGGCGTGCCGTCGGAGTCCGTCGGCGAGGAGGTCAAGGCGTTCGTCATCCGCGTCCCCGGCGTCGAGATCGAGGCCGACGAACTGGTCGCCTGGGCGCGCGAGAACATGGCGCCCTACAAGTATCCGCGGACCGTCGAGTTCCTCGATGCGCTGCCGATGACGGCGACCGGCAAGGTGCTCAAACGAGAGTTGAGCTGACCGGCGCCGCGGCCACCGCTGCGCTCACGGAGACGCTGACGAAGATGTGCGCGGCTTCGTCGAGACCCATCTCGACCGCCTCGCCGCCGCTGCCGAGCAGCACGCCGGCGTCGGTTGGGACGACCTCGATGACCTTGCCCGGGAGGACGCCCGCGCGGCGCAGGAGCTTCATCGTCGCCGGGTCGGTCTGGGCCGGCTCGCCGATGCGGCGGACGGTCACGGTCAGCTTCGCGTCGGACGTCTGCTCGATCCGGGCACGCAGGGACTCCACACCTTCGCGGAAGTCTTCGACCGGAGCGTGCTCACCGAGTTCGTCCAGGCCGGGGATAGGCGTGCCGTAGGGAGACTCGGTGGGGTGCTCGAGCAGCTCGATCAACCGCCGCTCGACGGTCTCGCTCATCACGTGCTCCCAGCGGCAGGCCTCTTCGTGCACGAGCTCCCAGTCGAGGCCGATGACGTCGACGAGGAGCCGCTCGGCCAGCCGGTGCTTGCGCATCACCCGGGTGGCGAGGCGCTGTCCCTGCGGGGTGAGCTCGAGGTGGCGGTCACCCTCGACCGTCACGAGCCCGTCGCGTGCCATCCGGGCGACCGTCTGCGACACCGTGGGTCCGGACTGGTGCAGGCGCTCGGCGATCCGGGCGCGAAGCGGGACGACTCCCTCTTCCTCGAGCTCATAGATCGTGCGCAGATACATCTCGGTGGTGTCGATGAGGTCGCTCACGTCCGGAGGATACGACAGGACCGACGACAGTCGCCTGTGACCGCCTGCGGTCATGGGCGGTGGCGGGCCCGAAAACCTCGCACATCAGCACGAAGGCATACGTCCCGGACGTCACCCGGGGCCGGTGGAGCGTCCCGACCGGTTAGGCTCTCGCGCCGTGACCTTCAGTTCCCTGTCCACGGCCCAGCGGTGCGCCGAGTGGGTGTACGGCTGGTGTGCGTCCCGCGGCTTCGATGCACCACAACAGTCCGGCGTCGCGTTCTGGTCGTACCCGAACGAGGACGGCCGCGAGCGTGAGCTGCTGTGGCCCGATCCCGGCACCGTGATCGACGCCGACCTGCTGGCGACCATCGGCGCCTGGTCCCGGCCGACATGGGCGACGGTGGCGACGCACGACGTCTCGAGCACCCAGGGCATCCTCGCCGAACGCGGTGTCGTCCCAGCCGGCTGGCCCGAGTGGCTCATGAGCACCGAACTCGGGCTGCACGATCAGGCGGCCTGCCCGAACGGTTTCACATCGACGATCGAGTTGCGCGACGGCGTTCTCACCGGCGAGGTGCGGGGTCCGGCCAACGAGCTCGCCTGCTCGGGCCGGATGGCGCTCACACCCCGCGGCGGCGCGGTGGCCGACCGGATCGTGACCGAGGAGGGCTTCCGCCGCCGGGGCTTCGGTCGCTACATGATGACCGAGCTGGGCTCGGCAGCGCAGGCGGCCGGCGCGACCTACGGACTGCTGATCGCCTCCGTCGAGGGGCACGCTCTCTACGAGGCGATCAGCTGGAGCTCGGACTGCGACATCGTCGTCGCACGCAACACCGCCGCGATGGCCTGACGCCCCTCGACCCGTCAGCGCGCCCGTCGACCCCTGACGACTGCGGTGAGCCGCTCGACCAGCGACGCACGCATCCGACGGTAGTGGTCGGGGTCCAGGCTGTAGTGCTTGAGCGTCAGCGTCGCGTCCGGATCGACGATGCCGCGCACGGCGTCGTCACCGGCGAGGTCACGGAGCATCTGCATCAGCCGGACGTCGTTGACCGCTTCGGCGAAGACCCGCGAACGCAGCGAATGCCACGGCACACCGTCCGGCCCCGGGTAGACGAGGAACGGGTCGCCGGCCGGGAACCCGCCGGCCGCATCCGGGGTCTGGAACGGGTCGACGACCCGGCTCGAGTCCCACGACAGGTAGAAGTTGAAGCCCCACTGGAGGAATCCGGCCGCACCGGTGACATAGAGCTGGGCGCCCAGGGCACGGTTGCGGCTCGACGGCATCCCGATGAAGCGGTTCGCGACGTCACGGTTCTGGCCGACGCAGTAGTACAGCCACAGCGGGTCGACGCCAGCCTCGAGGAACGGCTCGGCGGCGTCGGTGGCCACGACCGGGATCGGGACCGTGCCCGACGTGTAGAGCTCGAAGTCGCTGAGCGCATCGATGATGGTGCAGCCGTCCAGCAGGTCGTCGACGACCTGCCGCGCCACGCGGTACGTGGTCGCCTGGTCGCCGTGCGGCTCGTCGGAAATATGAAAGAAGACGTCGCTCCCCCACGCCTCGTCCAGCACGGCCCGTAATTCGGGCACCAGCGCTTCGAGGAGGCGGCGGTAGGACGAGTCGGTCGCAGGGACGTCCCAGCCGAACCGTCGCTCGGTGACGCCGTCGCGCTCGACGTAGATCGCCGGCGTGGCTGTCGCGCCCCATTGGGTGAACAGGTGGGCGATCTCGAGGTAGGCGATGCCGTGGTTGCGGGCGAGGGAGATCCAGCGGCGGACGTTGGCGAAGTCGAAGACGTACCCGCCGTCGTCGGACTCGCGGATCCCCAGCAGTTGGACCGGCAGCCGGACCGCCCCGCGCGGGGTGTCGAGCGGGGGTGTCCACACCGGCGTGAGGATCGAGTTGATCCCCACCTCGGCCGCGATGCCCAGGAATCTGTCGATGATCGCCCAGTGCTCCTCGGAGAACACGTCGACGCCGTAGTGCAGGGCGAGCCCGTCGCAGTGGAACCAGTGGGTGTTCACTAGGCCGAGCGGCGGCAGGGTCGCGGCGACGACCTCGAGTTCGACGAGATGGGTGCCGATCTCCGTCCCGTCGGTGGTCCGCAGGGTGACGGTCAGCGGGACCGTGGCCGCGTCGGCGTTCTCGGCCACCACGACGTCGATCCAGATCGCGCGCCACTGCCCGACGAAGGGCTGGACGGCGTCGTGACCGAGCGGCCGGATCGGGTCGGGGTAGAGGACCCGCGGTGTCGCGCAGGTAGCCGGCGTCGTGATCGTCGAACGCCAGGAAGGTGGCAGGGACGAGATCGACCAGGCCGACCTCGGCGCGGACACCCGGCGGCACGGCGATCTCGTCGACGACGACGTGCGGGAGACGCCCACCGTCGACGAGTGACGGCGGCAGGAAGGCGATCTGGACCGAGACGGTCTCACCCCTGAAGGCGTGGAACCCGATCGTCGCGTCCATCGGACGCGGACTCGTGTCCGGGAACACCTTCTCGAGCGAGTCGCAGAGCATGGTCGTCCATGTGTTGCGTAACGGCGGGGGGTCGCGCAACGGCGAGGCTGTGGTCACACGGTCGAGCCTAGGGGGCGCGCCCGATCAGGCTTGCGTCGCCACCTGGGCTTCGCTGATCCCGTGAGCCAGCGGCTGCCCGGCTGCGAGCCGCGCGATCTCCTGCACCGCGTCCGCGCCCATCCGGTAGATCTCACCTCCGGTCGACCCGGCGATGTGCGGGGTCAACACGACGTTCGGCATATCCCACAAGGGGGAATCCGCCGGCAGCGGCTCCGGGTCGGTCACGTCGAGGATCGCCCACAGCCGGCCGGTACGGGTCTCGGCGATCAGCGCGTCGTGGTCGAGCAGCGCGCCGCGCGAGGTGTTGATCAGGGTCGCGCCATCACGCATCAGGGCGAGCCGGCGGGTGTCGATCATGTGCCGGGTCGCCGGAATGTTCGGCGCGTGCATGCTGACGATCTCGCTCCGCTGCATCAGCTCGTCCACCTCGACCAGCGTCGCGCCGAGGTCGGCTGCGTCGGCCGCGGTGATCGTGGGATCGGCTATCAGCACCCGCACGTCGAGCGGCCGCAGCAAGGCCGCTGTCGCCCGACCGACCCGGGAGGCGCCGATGAGCCCGATCACCGTGCGGTACATCCCGGTCCGCGGCTCCTGCCGGCCGAAGTCGTGCCGCCGGCCGGCACGCCCATCGGGCGTCCGCGCGTCGTCGATGACGGCGAAGACCCGCTTGGTGGCAAGGGTGATCATCGCCATCGTGTACTCCGCGACCGGCACCGCGTTGGCGTCCGCCGCCGTGCTCACCAGCAGGCCCGCGTCCCAGCAGTCCTGCGTCACATGCCTTTTCACCGAACCGGCGCCGTGCACGATCGCCCGCAGCCGGGGCATCAACCCCAGCTGATCGGCGGTGATCGGCGGGCAGCCCCAGCACGTCAGCAGCACGTCGGCCTGGGCCAGCGCAGCGGCCACCGACGGGTCCGCGGCCTGTCCCCAGTCCGACACCACCAGGTCGAGGTCGACGTTCGCGACCGCCCGCAACGCGTCCGCGCTGCGCGCATCGAGAAGGCGGCCGGCCGATACCGCGGACATCGCCTGGACGACGTTCAGCCGGCCGGGGCCGCTCGCGGCAGACGAGGTCGTGCCGGTGGGCGTGGTCATGGGTCGAACCTCAGCTCTCGTCGTCGGAACGCACGCGTCCCAGGTCGGGGCGGTCACGGATCTCGATCGCGTCGCCGACGTCGTCGAGTTCCAGCACCAGCAGGCGATTCCGGCCCACCTGCCACAACGGCGCGGGCGCGTAGAGAGTGACCTGGGGACCCTCGGCCCGGTAGGCGCCGAGGTTGAAGCCGTTGAGCCACACACGTCCGCGGGTCCAGCCGGGCAGGGCGATGAAGGCGTCGCCGGCCGCCCGTGCGCCAGAAGCGGGAGCGGGAGACGCGCCGACGAACACGTCGAGCCCGACGAACGTCGGTTCGCCGAGCGCACCGGCCATTGCCGCCTCGGCGGACTCCTCGACGGCTCGTTCGACCAGGGAGATGTCGTCCAGCGGCAGAGTCCGCGCCTGCCAGTCGAAGAGCTGCTGATAGTCGAACCAGACCTGCTCGACACCCTTGCGGTCGTGCAGGTAGGGCCCGTAGTTCACCCGACCGGTGTTCTCCACGAGGATCTCGAGCACGGCGCCACCGGCCGGAATCCGCAGCTCCAGTGCGGGATTCTCGTCCTGCCGTGCCACGATGCCGGCCAGCCGGCCGTCCACGAACACGTGCGCACGATCTGCCAGGCCGACGAATCGGAGCGTGCCGGTGATGCCGTCCCCGACGGCCGGCGCGGGGACGACGCTCTGGTAGTGGGTGTAGCCGTAGGCCTGTCCGAGCTGCTCCATCGGCACCGGCGCGGCCAGCCGGACCGGCGTCGACAAGGCGTCGAGCAACCCGCGGAACGTCACGGCGCGCGCCACCACCAGATCGATCGACTGCGGCACCTGCCGCGGCAGATCGGCGGGCGGGTCGGGCAGCGGCGTCGTCGATCGCGACGCCAGGATCTCCCGGAAGGCATGGAACTTCGGCGTCAGCTCGCCCGCCTCGCCGATCGGCGCGTCGTAGTCGTAGCTGGTGATCGTGGGCTGATAACCCGCCGGCCCGGGAGTGTGGTTCGCACCGGCGTAGAAGCCGAAGTTCGTGCCGCCGTGCCCGACGTAGAAGTTCACCGATGCGCCGGCGTCGAGCATGCGTCGCAACGTATCGGCCGCATCGTCGGCCGCACGGACGTGATGCGGCTCGCCCCAGTGGTCGAACCAGCCGTTCCAGAATTCGACGCAGAACAAGGGCGTTCCGGGCCGGTATCGCCGCAGGAGGTCGAACGCCGACTCCGGCTCCGAGCCGAAATTGACCGTCGCCAGCACGTCGGGCAGGGTCCCGCCGGCGAGCATCAGGTCAGTCGGCCCGTCGGAGGTGAACATCAGCACGTCCACCCCGTGCCGCTCGTAGCCGGCACGAAGATGCGCCAGGTAGGTCTTGTCATTGCCGTAGCTGCCGTACTCGTTCTCGATCTGCATGGCGACGATCGGGCCGCCGTTGGTCGCCAGCAGCGGGACGAGCCGCGGAAGCAGGATGTCCCACCACTCGTCCACAGCGGCCAGGAATCCCGGGTACGCGCAGCGCAGTTGCATGCCGGGGTCGGCGAGCAGCCACGCCGGCAGGCCACCGAACTCCCACTCCGCGCAGATGTAGGGACCGGGCCGCACGATCACGTCGAGACCGACCTCGTCGGCGAGCCGGCAGAACGCGGGGAGGTCCGCCCCGCCGGCGAAGTCCGCCGGGGCGAGCGAGGGATGCCGCGGCTGGTGGACGTTCCACGCGACGTACGTCTCGACCGTGTTGCACCCCATCGCCGAGACGCGCCGCAGCCGGTCCTCCCACAGCTGCGGCAGTACCCGGAAGTAGTGCACGACACCGGACACGATGCGGTGCTCGTCGCCGCCGCGGACGAACTGATCACCGTCGATCTCGAGCCGGGGACGGAGCCGGGGATGCACGTCGCTCACCGTCGTCATCCTGCCGCGAGCGTGCGGGTGGACTCGCGTAGGACGACGCGGCCGGTGACCCGGACCACCCGCGGCCGCTCGGACGGCGCATCGAGTGCCATCCTGAGGGCCTGCTCGCCCATCGACGCCAACGGGAGCTGCACGGTGGTGAGCGAGGGTGAGATGTCGCGCAGGGTCGCGATGTCATCGAAGCCGGCCACCGAGACGTCACCCGGAATCGCCAGGCCGGCTTCACGGAACGCGACCATCGCACCGACCGCCATGACGTCGTTGACGGCGAACACGCAGGTGAAGTCGACCTTCCTCGACAACAGTTCCTTCGCGGCGTGGTAGCCGCCGTCGCGGGTGAACGGGCCGTCGACGACGTTCGAGGCGGGCAGCGGGAGATGGTGGTCGGCGAGGCCGCCGACGAAGCCGGTCAGCCGATCCTGGCCGGTGACGACCTCGCCGGGGCCGGACAGCACGGCGAACCGGGTGTGGCCCAGACCCGCGAGGGCACGCGCGAGCTCGCGGCTGGCGGCGCGGTTCTCCGGGGTGATCGTGTCCGTCCCGAGCCGCGGCTGGGAGACGCACGCGACCCGGCCGCCGGCGCTCTCGAAGGCCGCCACCTCCCGTGCCAGCCGCTCGGTGAGCGCACGATCGCTCGACCGCGACCCGACCAGGATGACGGCGCGGGCACGTTGGGCCCTCAGCATGCCGAGATAAGTGAGTTCACGCTCGGCATTGCGCCTGGTCGCGCCGATGGTGACGACCAGACCGGCCCGCTCGGCCGCGGTCATCACGCCGGCTGCGATCGCGGAGAAGTACGGATCGTCGATGTCGGGAACGACTAGCCCGACCACCGAGGAGGATCCACGGGCGATCGCCTGGGCGTGCACGTTCGGCACGTAGCCGAGCTGTCCGGCCGCCTCGAGCACCCGCTGGGCCAGGTCGGCGTTGACGCGTCGCGTGCTGCCGTTCAGTGCCCGCGACGCCGTCGCCAGCGACACCCCGGCCGCGCGTGCGACCTCTCCGAGCGTCACCACTTTCGACGTCGTCATGAGGTGCCCTTCCGCTGGGCAGGATGAGGATGGACGGCCTGTCCGCGCGTGCCGGACCGGCCGACGAGGTCGATCGATCGGTCCCGCTGCAGCCCGACTCTAGAGCTCGCGCGTTGCCCGGTCCGTCGCGCTCGCACTAAGGTTGTTGGTTTCAACGACCGATGCATGCATGAAGCCAACTTGCCATCCGGACGACATCTGCCCGACATCTGACCCGCTACGGAGGATCCGCCGATGAGCCAGCATTCACGTAATCACCTGCACAGCCTCGATGCCATGGGCCGCCGCACCTTCATCCGCAGAGCGGCCGCCATCGGACTCGGCGCGGCCGCTTCCTCGAGCATCCTGGCCGCCTGCGCGACCGGCGGGGTGACACTGCGTCCTCGCCGGCGTCCGCCGGCCCGGCTCTCACCACCGACGCGGCCAACCCGTTCGGCGCGCAGGCCTCGGCGCCGCTCGATGTCGTCATCTTCAACGGCGGATTCGGCGACGCCTACGCCAAGTTCACCGAAGGCCTCTACACGAGGAAGTTCGCGGACTCCGCGGTCAAGCACACCGCGACGCAGGACATCAGTTCCCTACAGCCGCGGTTCGTCGCCGGCAACCCGCCCGACGTGATCGACAACTCCGGCGCGAAGGCCCTGGACAACACCACGCTGGCAGCGAACGGGCAGCTGTCCGACCTGATCGACCTGTTCGCCGCGCCGTCCTACGACGACGCGAAGGTGACGGTGAAGAACAGCCTGATCGACGCGGTCGTCGACGCCGGCACGATCGGCGACAAGGTGTACCAGCTCAACTTCGTCCAGAGCGCCTGGGCCATGTGGTACGACGCGAAGCTGTTCGCCCAGAAGGGCTGGAAGTACCCGTCCAGCTGGGACGACATGCTCAGCCTCTGCGAGACGATCAAGTCCGGCGGGGCGATGGCGCCGTGGGTCTACACCGGTGTCTTCCCGCAGTACCTGCAGCAGGGCGTGTTCCACCCGATGGCGTCCAAGCTCGGCGGCCAGGACGTGTGGAAGCCGGTCGACAACCTCGAGGACGGCGCCTGGGAACAGGACGGCATCAAGCAGGCGCTCGACGCGCTGTACCAGCTCAAGACCGGCGGTTTCCTCCTGCCCGGGCTGGCCTCGATGACACACACCGAGTCGCAGACGGCATAGCTGCAGCACAAGGCCGCGTTCATCCCATGCGGGTCGTGGCTGGAGAACGAGATGAAGTCCACGATCCCGAGCGGCTTCGAGCTGACCGCCGTCCCCGTGCCCGCGGTCGGTAGCGGCAAGCTCGGCGACGCGCTCACGTCGGTCACACCGGGCGAGCCGTTGATCGTGCCGGCGAAGGCCAAGAACGTCGACGGAGGCAAGGAGTTCCTGCGCACGATGGTGAGCACCGAGGCGGCGCGGAAGTTCGCCGAGCTGACGAAGACCCTCACTGTCGTCAAGGGCGCGCACGACGACCAGAAGCTGGGCACCGCCTTCGAGTCGGTGAACACCCTGATCAAGAAGTCGAATGCCGTTGCCACCTGGGAGAACATCAAATACACCGGCTGGTACAAGGCCTACGGCGACGACGTCAAGGCCGCGCTGAACACGATGATGGTGGGCGACCTCGACGTCGCCGGGTTCATCGCGCGGGTTCAGAAGAAGGCCGACCAGACCAGGAAAGACAACAAGATCAAGAAGTTCACCCGCTGATCCGGGTCAGCCACCGAGGATCGGGAGACCACGCATGATGACCAAGGGCCGCTGGCCCCTGATCATCACGTTCCTCGTACCGCCGTTGGCGCTGTACGCGGTGTTCGTGCTGGCGGCCTTCGCGCAGGGCATCCAGATCTCGTTCACCGACTGGACCGGGCTGACACCCGGGTTCCATTACGTCGGCCTCGACAACTACGTGTCCCTGGTGCAGGACAGCGACTGGTGGCGCGCGCTCGAGCACAACCTCATCCTGTTGATCGTGGTCCCGGTGATCACGCTGACGCTGGCGTTGCTGTTCGCGTCCCTGCTCACCCGCGGCGGCTCCGGCGGTGCCCGTGACGGGCTTCCCGGCGCGCGCTTCTACCGGGTGCTGTTCTTCTTCCCTCAGGTCGTGCCGGTGGTGATCGTCGGCATCATGTTCGGCTACGTCTACTCGACCCAGTCGGGTCTGCTCCAGGCGGCGTTGAAGACGGTCGGCATCGACATCCTCACGGTCATTCCCAACGGCCCGCTCGGCAATCCGTCGACGATCATCTTCGCGATCGCACTGGCGACCGTCTGGTCGGCGGTCGGCTTCTACATGGTCCTGTTCATCGCCGGCATGGGCCAAATCCCGCGGGATCTGTTCGAGGCCGCCGCGCTCGACGGAGCCGGCCGGATCAACATATTCTTCAACGTCACGCTGCCGTTGCTGTGGGCGCACATCCAGACGGCCACGGTCTACCTGGGTATCGGCATGCTGGACTCGTTCGCACTGATCTCGGTGCTGGCGCAGAACGGCACGGGAGCCGACTACGGCGCCGACGTGATGGCGACGCTGCTCTACCGGACGGCGTTCACGCTGAACTCCCAGTTCGGCTACGCCTCGGCGATGGGGACGCTGATGATGCTGGCGTCGGTCGTGCTGGCGCTGGTGACCTTCCGCTTCACTCGACGCGAACGAATCGAGTTCTGATCCGATGACCGATCTCGACACCGTTTCTCCGCAGGCCACGCCGGCACCGGCACCCGGGCCCACAGCCCGGCCGTCGCGACGCCCGTTCGGCGGCGCCCGCATTCTCCTGAACGGAATCCCGCACGTCTTCGTCGTTGTCTGGGCGATTCTGGTCGCGGCCCCGCTGCTGTGGGTGCTGATGTCGTCGTTCAAGTCGAACAGCGAGATCTACCAGCACCCGTTCGGACTTCCGGGCGCCGCGCGGCTGGGCACCTACGCGGATGCCTGGCGCGAAGCCAACATCGGCCGGTTCTTCCTGAACTCGGTGATCGTGGTGTCCGGCGGCGTGACGCTGACACTGCTGCTGTCGGCGATGACGGCCTACGTGCTCGCGCGATACCCGTTCTTCGGCAGCCGCGGGATCTATTACCTCTATCTCATCGGGCTGACGTTCCCCGTCTTCCTGGCGATCGTCCCGCTGACGAAGGTCGCGCAGAACCTGCATCTGTTCGCGAACAAGCCGGGCCTGATCCTGATCTACGCGGCGTTCTCGTTGCCGTTCTCGGTGTTCTTCCTGACGGCGTTCTTCCAGTCGCTGCCCAAGGAACTCGCCGAAGCGGCGTTCATCGACGGCGCCGGCCACTTCGGCACGTTCTTCCGGATCATGCTGCCGCTGGCCAAGCCCGGATTGATCTCGATCGGCGTCTTCAACTTCCTCGGGCAGTGGAACCAGTACCTGCTGCCGCTCGTGCTGAACCCGCAAGCCGACGAACAGCGGTCGAACTTCCTGCTCACCCAAGGGCTGGCCGACCTCGCGCTGCGGACGAACTACGAGACGTCGGCGAACTCGGTGGCCCAGATGTTCGCCGGACTCGTCATCTCGATGCTGCCGGTGCTGGTCGTGTATGTGGTGTTCCAGCGCCGCGTCGAGGAAGGCCTGACGGCCGGCGCGCTGAAGTAGACCCGCCGCCACCACGCACACCTCGCCTCGTCGGCTGTCCGGAGTGGGCGCGTGCGCACAGGACACGCCGAGGACCCCGCACCGGAGTGACCACTCGGACCTCGCAACCCTCGGGCGTGCCCGGTCCGCCCGGCGACCGGGAGCGGACGTCGTGCCCGCATCCGCGCGTTGGCATGCTTGCCGTGTCACAAAAGCCTCGTCTAGTGTTGGGAAAGCGTTTTCCGTCGGACCGCAACACCCTCGGTAACAGGAGCAGAGATGTCGCAGCGCAGGGTCGGCGTGATCATGAACGGCGTCACGGGCCGGATGGGCTACCGCCAGCACCTCGTCCGGTCGATCCTCGCCATCCGCGAGCAGGGCGGTGTGACCCTGCCCGACGGCGAGACGATCTATCCCGAGCCGATCCTCGTCGGCCGGTCCGGGCAGAAGCTGGCCGCGCTTGCCAAGCGGCACGGGCTCGAGGACTACACCACCGACCTCGACGAAGCTCTCGACCGCGACGACGCCGAGATCTACTTCGACGCCCAGCTCACCTCTGCCCGGCAGGCGGCGATCCTGCGAGCCGTGGCCGCCGGCAAGCACGTCTACACCGAGAAACCGACGGCGGAGAACGTGTCCGACGCGGTGGCCCTGGCCCGGGCGGCGAAGACCGCAGGCGTTCGTAGCGGCGTCGTGATGGACAAGCTGTTCCTGCCCGGCCTGCTCAAGCTCAAGCGGCTGATCGACGGCGGCTTCTTCGGGCGGGTGCTCTCGGTGCGGGGCGAATTCGGTTACTGGGTGTTCGAGGGCGACTGGCAGACGAGCCAGCGGCCGTCCTGGAACTACCGCGCCGAGGAGGGCGGCGGCATCACCCTCGACATGCTCCCGCACTGGAGTTACGTGCTGGAGTTCCTGTTCGGGACGGTCCGCAGCGTCTACGCGCAGACGGCGACGCACATTCCCGTGCGGGTCGACGAGAGCGGCAGCCACTACGTCGCGACCGCGGACGACGCGTCCTACGCGTTGTTCGAACTCGACGGCGGCGTCGTCGCCCAGATCAACTCGTCCTGGGCGGTCCGGGTCTTCCGCGACGAACTGGTCGAGTTCCAGGTGGACGGCACCCATGGCTCGGCGGTCGCCGGGTTGCAGCGCTGCCGAGTCCAGCACCGGTCCGCGACCCCGAAGCCGGTGTGGAACCCCGACCTCGCCGCCACCGAGCCGTTCCGCCAGCAGTGGCAGGAGATTCCCGACAACGACGTGTTCGACAACGGGTTCAAGGCGCAGTGGGAGCAGTTCTTCCGGCACGTCTACGCCGACCAGCCGTTCCCCTACACGCTGGCGGCGGGCGCGCGTGGGGTCGCGCTGGCCGAACTGGCGGTCGAGTCGGCGGCGAAGGGTCAGCGGGTCGAGGTCGGCGAGGTCAGCCTGTGAGCATGCTGAGACTGCCGCGCCCGGATGGATCCCTTGCCGGCTACGAGATCCGTGGCCCGCGCTCCTGGCCGGTGCCGACAGGCCCGGCGACGTCACGGGTGGCGTTCGCCGCCGCGCACGTCGTCGCCGACCCGTTCGCCGACAACACCCCCGGCTCCCCCGCCACTCTCGACTGGGACGCCACCCTCGCGTTCCGGGCGCACCTGATCAGGCACGGACTCGGAGTCGCCGAGGCGATGGACACCGCCCAGCGCGGGATGGGCCTGACGTGGGCGACCACGAAGGAACTCATCGTCCGCAGCTCCGCCCAGGCCCGTGAGCTCGGCGGTGCGATCGCCTGCGGGGTCGGCACCGACTCGCGGACGACGATCACGTCCCTCGACGAAGTCGCCGCCGCCTACCTGGAGCAGCTCGAGGTGGTCGAGGGAGCGGGCTCGCAGTCGATCCTGATGGCCAGCCGGCAGCTCGCGGAACTCGCCACCGGCGCGGACGACTACGCGGCCGTGTACGGCAAGATCCTCGCGCAGGTGGGCAGGCCGGCCATCCTGCACTGGCTCGGTCCGATGTTCGACCCGGCGCTGGCCGGCTACTGGGGTTCGACGGACACCGCGATCGCCACCGAACACTTCCTGGCGATCATCGGCGAGCATGCCGACAAGATCGACGGCGTGAAGGTCTCGCTCCTCGACGCCGAGCACGAGGTGGCTCTGCGGGCGGCGCTACCGGCCGGGGTCCGCCTCTACACCGGCGACGACTTCAACTACCCGGACCTGATCGCGTCGGGATCCCATGCCCTGCTGGGGATCTTCGATGCAATCGCTCCGGCGGCCGCGACGGCACTGGCTGCCCTGGACGCCGGCGACGCACTCGCCTATCGCGATGCCTTCGACGCCACCGTCCCGTTGTCACGGCATCTGTTCTCGACGCCGACGTTCTACTACAAGACCGGAATCGTCTTCCTGGCCTGGCTGTCCGGCCACCAGGACGCGTTCTCGATGGTCGGCGGTCTGCAGTCCGCGCGCAGCCTTCCCCACCTCGCCGAGGCGTTCCGACTCGCCGACGTCGCCGGGCTCCTCCCCGACGCCGACCTCGCCGAGCGTCGCATGCGTTCTCTGCTCGCGGTGAACGGGATCGTCGGCTGATGTCCGGTGCGCCGGCCGCCGCCCATCCCCGGCTGGCGCTGAACCAGTGGACGACCCGCCGATGGTCACTTGCCGAGGCGGTCGACGGGTGTGTGCGACACGGCGTCGGCGGAATCGGCTTGTGGCGCGAGAAGGTCGCCGAGATCGGCGTGGTCGAGGCACGCAACCGGATCGACGACGCCGGGCTCGTCGTGACCTCGCTGTGCCGTGGCGGATTCTTCACCGCACCCGGCGATGCGGCACTCGCCGACAACCGACGCGCGGTCGACGAAGCGGCGGCGCTCGGGACGTCCGTCCTCGTGCTCGTGGCGGGCGGATTGCCGGGCGGATCGCGTGACCTGGCTGCCGCCCGCGGACGAGCGCAGGAAGTCATCGCCGAACTGGTCCCGTACGCGGCATCCGCGGGCGTCCAGCTCGCGCTGGAACCGCTGCATCCCATGTACTGCGCGGATCGGTGCGTGCTGTCGACGCTGGCGCAGGCACTCGAATGGGCGGCGCCGTTCGACCCCGCGACCGTCGGCGTGTGCGTTGACACGTTCCACATCTGGTGGGACCCGAGCGTGCTCGATTCCATCGCCTCAGTTGCCGCCGCGGGTCGGCTGGCGACCTATCAGGTGTGCGACTTCATCCTGCCGATCCCCGCGGATGCCCTGCTGGCAAGGGGAATGATGGGCGACGGGGTGATCGACTTCGCGCCGATGACCGCTGCCGTCGCCGCGACCGGTTACGCCGGGCCGGTCGAGGTCGAGATCTTCAACGCCGACGTCTGGGCTGAGGATCCCGACCGCGTTATGGCGCGGATGGTGAGCACGTTCGCGGAGCTCGTCGCGCCGTCGCTCGAGAGGGCGCCGTCGCTCGAGATGCCCTAACGCGCCATGGGAGCGAGGATGCGGACGGGCTCACCGGCGAGGTAGGCCACGATGTCGGCCACCGCGTCGGCGTAGAAGACCGCGTACGCATCGGTGGTCACGTAGCCGATGTGCGGCAGCAGCAGCGTGTTCGGCAACGTCCGCAGGATGTGGTCGACCGGCAGCGGTTCGACGTCGTAGACATCCAGCGCGGCACCGGCGATCCGCCGGGTGCGTAGCGCGGCGACCAGCGCGGGCTCGTCGACGATCGGCCCGCGTGAGTTGTTGACGAGATACGCCGTCGGTTTCATCTCGGCCAGGTCGTCGGCACCGATCAATCCACGCGAGCGGTCCGACAGCGGCATGTGGATCGTCACGACGTCGGCGGTGGCGAACAGGTCCTGCCGCGAGACCGCAGTCACGCCGTGCTCGGCCGCGCGCTCGGCCGTCAGGTTGGGGCTCCACGCGATGACGCGCATGTCGAACGCCCGCGCGAGCTTCGCGACCGGGATGCCGAGCTGGCCCAGCCCGACGACACCGAGTGTCCGGCCGGCCAGGCCGGTTCCGACGGTGTGCTGCCACTCTCCACGTCGGACGGCGGCGTCCTCCTCGGCCAGGTGCCGGGTGATCGCCAGGATCATCCCGATCGTCAGCTCCGGCATCGCATTGCCCGCGCCGCCGGTGCCGCAGACGACGACGCCGAGCCGGCCCGCGGCCGCGACGTCGATGGACGCGTTGTGCATCCCGGTGGTGATGAGCAGCTTCAGCTCGGGCAGCCGTTCGAGGGTGGACGCGGGGAAGGGCGTCCGCTCCCGCATGGCCACCACGATCTCGCTGCCGGCCAGACGCTCGACGAGTTCGTCGGTGTCGGCGATGTGCTCGGTGACGACGTCGAGGGTGAAACGATCGGTGACCGGCGTCCAGTCCGTGTAGCCGAGTGCGACCTGCTGATAGTCGTCGAGGATCGTCACGGTCGAGGTCGAACTGGAGCTCTGGGTGGAAGTCACGAGGTCAACCTACGACGACGGCCGACGGGTCGAGCCGCGGCCCGAAATGCATAGCCCGAATCGGCGACGTCGAGCCGTGACACGCATCGTTGATAGCCTCGGGCCCAGCCCCGGAGTGAGTATCCGACGATGCTAGGACGACGATGCGAAGCCCGACGCGCGCGCCTGACGTTCGCAACCCTCGTCGGCGCTGCCGTCCTGACGCTCGCCGGATGTGGCAGTTCGGCCGATGCACCACCCCTCGGCAACGTCACCGCGACCGCGTCCGGGTCGACACCTCCGAGCGTCGGCGCGTCCCCTATATCACCGCCGACGACCAGCCCGACGCCGACCGCGTCCCCCACCCCGACTGCGACGAAGGGCAGCGGCGGCACCACCACGACCGGTGGAGTGGCCAAGGGGAAGGCAGCAGACGCAGCGAAAAAGGTCGCGCAGGCGTTCGTCGCCGGCGACAACATAGCCACGAAGACCGGGAAATTCAGCGCCCGCGACAAGGTCACCGCGCCGTCCTGCACGTGGTGCGCGACCAAGAAGACCGCGGTCCTCAAGATCTACGGGGGCGGCGGCCACGTCGAAGGTGAGCTGTTCACGAAGAACACGTTCACGGTGACCGGCCCGGGCAAGGCATCTACACCGTCGTCGTCGACACCACCGTCAGCAAATACAAGGAGATCGACGGATCCGGCCGCGTTCTCGACAGCGGCGGAAACCGTGGCGCCCTGCTGATCCTGCGGGTCGGCACGAGTGGCGGCGCCTCGAAGGTGGTGGACGCGACATGGCAACCGGGAAGCTGAGCGGCAGCGCCGTCGGGCGGCGGCTCGCACTCGTCCTCGTCGTCGCAGCCGTCGCGCTGATGACGGTGTCGTTGCACCCGCCGGCAGCACGCGCGGACCTCAACGGCGGAAGCGTCGGCTGGCAGTACGACGAAACCGGCAAAGGCTTCTACCAGGCGCCGTCGACCACGCACGGCGGCGACAGCGACCCCGTCTTCTTCCGCGAGTGGGGTACGACCACGTTCTGGGCGTGCAATCCGATCCGGGACTGCCGGGGCGTCATCAGCCTGTCATGCCCTCCGCACTGGGGCGGATCGCGCGCGCCCACCTACGCCGAGGGCGACTGGGAGTACGCACGCGCGGATGCGAACGACCAGACCAAGTGGCATCTGCAAGGTGAAGACTGCCTCGCCACCCCTGTGTGGGTCCCGATCGAGCAGGTCGGGTACCAGTTCCAGTACGACATCGAACGCCTCCTCCCGAAACCCACGATCGATCTCCGGCCCGAACCCGAGACGCTCGTCAACCTCCCGACGATCGTCTCGACCGACTACCCCGCCGACAAGACGTTCGACATCACCGTCCCCCCGTCGGCCGGCCGGACGATCCCGCTGCACGGAAGCATCAATGCGCACGCCGACTTCACCTGGACCTTCGAGGACGGCACCACCGCGTCAGGTGCCGGGCACGCCTACGACGGCATCGACCCGACCACCAACCCCGACTACTACCTCACCGACACCTTCCGCACCGCGGGACACCACACCGTCACCCTCACGGTCACCTGGACCGGCACGATCACCGTCGAGACGCTGGCGCCGGAAGCGTTCGACCCGGTCTCCTTCCAGGCGACCGCGGGTGTGGACGTCGTCGAGAGCCACCTGGTCCTGACAGCGCCCTGACGTCGGCCGCACTCGCAGCACCACCAGATCGCCGCGGGCACCTAGCTCGCTTCGCCGGTCCGGGGGGTGTCGGCAGGGGTCGTCGCGGCCGGAGTGGTGGTCACCGGAGGCCGCTCGCGCCGGATGTAGTTCGTGAGCTCCGGCAGCAGCTTCGACAGCGCGACGATCGCGATCACGCAGGCCAGCCCACCGGCGATCAGCGCCACCCGCAGCCCGAACACGTCCGCCACCGAGCCGGCGAGGAAGTCACCCAGCCGCGGTCCGCCGGCGACGACCACCACGAAGACACCCTGCAGCCGCCCGCGCATCTCGTCAGGTGTCGCGACCTGCATGATCGTGTTCCGGAAGACCGAGCTCACACTGTCCGCGGCACCGGCGAGCGCAAGCATGAGCACACCGACGACGATGCCGCCGGTCAGGCCGAAGCCGGCGATCCCGAGACCCCAGCAGAGGATCGCGATGATCACCGCCAGCCGTGCCGCTTCACCTTGGCCAGCCAGCCGGAGAAGATCATCGCGACGACCGCACCGATCGCGGGCGCGGACTGCAGCAGCCCGACCGTCCGCGGGCCACCGGCGAAGAAGGCGCCGGCCGCCGCCGGGAACAGCGCTCGCGGGCTGGCCAGCACCATCGCGATCAGGTCGGCGGCGAAGCTGGCGAGGACGACGCGGTTGGTCCGCAGGTAGTGCAGCCCGTCGACGACGGTGCTCCAGCCGGCGCGGGTCACGTGCCCGATCGGCGGCACCCCAGGCAGCCGGATCAGCGCGTACAGCGCACCCGTGTAGAGCACGACGTCGGTCAGGTAGGCGGCCTGATATCCCTTCCAGGCAACGATGACAGCGCCGAGCATCGGCCCGACGGTGAGGCCGATGTTGAAGCCGACGCCGCTGAGCGCGTTGGCCGCGGGGATCAGCTTCGGCGGCAGGATCCGCGGGATGATCGCGCTCCGCGTCGGCGAGTTCACCGCGAACAGGCCCGCCTGAAGTCCGACGATCAGGTAGAGGATCCCGACGTGGTGCAGGCCGAGGACGGTGATGACGACCAACGCCATCGACAGCAGCCACAGGCCGAGGGCGGTGATGATCGCGAGCTTGCGGCGGTCCATCACGTCGGCGAGCGCACCGCCGTAGAGGCCGCCGACGACCATCGGGACGAGCATGACGATGCCGACGGTGCCGACCGCGAACGACGACTTCGTCAGGTCGAACACCTGGATCGCGATGGCGACAGCGGTCATCTGCTGACCGAGCTGACCGAAGTTCAGCCCGACGAACAGGCGTCGGAAATCCGCCGAGACCCGCAGTGGCGTGACGTCGGCGAGAACTGGCACGACGGCCAGCATGCCGGACATGTGTTCATGCAGGTCGACGCCGGCCACGAACCGGACGGCCACCGCCACGCGTGGGCGCTCGCCGCCCGGGCGTAGCGTCGCGGCATGAGTTGCCCTGTGTCTGCCTCTGGCTGTTTAGGCGGCTTGAGCGGTGGCGTTGGCGAGGGTGTGTTGGAGGG